>JBCAWX010000094.1:0-522 GCA_038534355.1 Planctomycetota bacterium | reverse complement strand
CACGAACGCGATTATCTACTACAGTCGCCTGCCCCACCTTGAGACAATCCTTATTAACGATCAATCAACATTGATGTCGCAGAGGGTTTTGGACGCCCTCAACACCTTCCCTAGCTTGAAGACCGTCGCAATGCTTAAAACAAACGATAGCAGCAAGGAAGATATCCATGGTTGCTCAGAGTATCACGATTTGAGCGTCGCCAGTTTTAAATTCCAATTCGCTAAGTTAACACACGATGAGATGGCCACATTCAAGGAATAACAATGTGATGCACGCGAAGCCGGTCTTGCGCGTGGTTTAGAAAATGGAAGATCACTCGTCCCGGCTCGGTTATCTCAAACGTTATCCGGCCTGACTTGAATACTCAATTCTCACTTCTTTCGATTCTTCAATTGACGGCTTGTTTGGCCGGCGCGCTGGCTGTGTGCAGTTACGGTACGCAAGTGATTGGCTCGAAGCTTCCCTTGTCTTTTCTTGCGTCAGTCACTGTTGTCTGTGGACTTCGAACGATAGCAACGAGC
>JBCAWX010000093.1:0-565 GCA_038534355.1 Planctomycetota bacterium | reverse complement strand
GGGTCCCCGTCAATTCCTTTGAGTTTCACTCTTGCGAGCGTACTTCCCAGGCGGGATACTTAACGCGTTAGCTTTGATATCAAAGGGATCGGGACCTCCAACATCTAGTATCCATCGTTTACAGCTAGGACTACTGGGGTATCTAATCCCATTCGCTACCCTAGCTTTCGTCTCTCAGTGTCAGGTATTGCCCAGTAGAGTGCCTTCGCCTTTGGTGTTCTTTCCAATCTCTACGCATTTCACCGCTCCACTGGAAATTCCCTCTACCTCTACAATCCTCTAGTCTAGTAGTATCTATTGCCATACCAAGGTTGAGCCTCAGCCTTTAACAACGGACTTGCTAAACCACCTACAGACGCTTTACGCCCAGTGATTCCGGATAACACTTGCATCCTCCGTATTACCGCGGCTGCTGGCACGGAGTTAGCCGATGCTTATTCATCAAGTAACGTCAGATCTTCTTCCTTGATAAAAGAGGTTTACAACCCGAAAGCCGTCATCCCTCACGCAGTATTGCTCTGTCAGGCTTTCGCCCATTGCAGAAAATTCCCCACTGCTGCCTCCC
>JBCAWX010000092.1:0-577 GCA_038534355.1 Planctomycetota bacterium | reverse complement strand
CGAAAACTCGATCGTTGCCGGTAACACGAATGCGGGTTCGGCACGCGACATTGATCGCGGTGCCAATGCAGATATCACGATCAACAACAGCCTGATCGGAGCTGCAGATAACTTTGGCACCATCGACGGCAACGTTGGCAACCTGACCGGCACAACGGCCGATCCGCTTGATCCGCTATTGGGCGAGTTAGCTGACAACGGTGGCCCGACGTTAACGCATGCGTTGCTGCCCGGTAGCCCCGCGATCGATGCGGGCGACAATGCCAAGGCGGTTGATGCCGATGGCAACCAGCTTGTGTTCGATCAGCGTGGTGAAGGCTTTGATCGTTTCTCGGGTTTCGCTTCGTTGATGGTTGATATGGGAGCCTTTGAAGTTCAGGTTCCCGACGAACTGGTCGTCAGTACGCTGGCAGATGTGTCGGATAATAACTTCACGCCGGGCAACCTGAGTCTAAGAGAAGCCATTGAAATCGCGAACGTCCGTGCGGGTTCGGACGCGATCACCTTTGACGATAGTCTCAGCGGTGAAACGATTCTGTTGAACGGGACCGATTTGGATATCAATGATTCACTGATC
>JBCAWX010000091.1:0-580 GCA_038534355.1 Planctomycetota bacterium | reverse complement strand
GTGGGGAATTTTCCGCAATGGGCGCAAGCCTGACGGAGCAACGCCGCGTGAGGGAGGAATGTCTGTGGATTGTAAACCTCTTTTCTCTGGGAAGAAGATCTGACGGTACCAGAGGAATCAGCATCGGCTAACTCCGTGCCAGCAGCCGCGGTAAGACGGAGGATGCAAGCGTTATCCGGAATTATTGGGCGTAAAGCGTCCGTAGGCGGTTAGTTAAGTCAGTTGTTAAAGACTGCAGCTCAACTGTGGGAGAGCAACTGAAACTGATTGACTAGAGTGTGGTAGGGGTAGAGGGAATTCCTAGTGTAGCGGTGAAATGCGTAGATATTAGGAAGAACACCAGTGGCGAAGGCGCTCTGCTGGGCCAATACTGACACTGATGGACGAAAGCTAGGGGAGCGAAAGGGATTAGATACCCCTGTAGTCCTAGCTGTAAACGATGGATACTAGGTGTTGTGCGTATCGACCCGTGCAGTACCGCAGCAAACGCGTTAAGTATCCCGCCTGGGGAGTACGCACGCAAGTGTGAAACTCAAAGGAATTGACGGGGGCCCGCACAAGCGGTGGAGTCCACCGCTTG
>JBCAWX010000090.1:0-584 GCA_038534355.1 Planctomycetota bacterium | reverse complement strand
GTGAGAAACAGTATTCGAAAAGAAACTGTATTCGAAAACTGTATTCGAAGGGTTGCAGGACAAGCATCCCGCAACGCTTGTAGCTATTACATCCTTCTTGCATCCGTTTTGATCGTGGCGAAGAAGCCGTAGGAAATTCTTCTTAGCCAAGCGATCAACATCGTAATCGGAGCGCCAAGGGAAGGGTTGTACGGGATTTGTACGGGCGGGAATTGTACGGGAAGGGTTGGGGGATGCTAATTGTCCCGCAACCCTTCGAAGACAACCCTGCTGTAATTTCATACTGCCAAAAACCAGGACAAAATACCGTGCGACCAAGAAATGCCTGACGTAACGGATTGCTCCGTTTCTGTATGGGTGGTTTAGCACCAAAGTTTGCGACACGGTCTGGATCTGGTATCTGGTACTCGCATGGTTTTCCTTGGCTTAATCGATAATCGGTTTGCGATAACATGAACGAAAATTCATTCACCGTAGGAGACCTGTTTGGCCAGGCGGTTTGACGGGGGACGAGGTTCCGTATTAAGCCAGACACATTATTATGAAGAATGTTATAAGTAAGTGGTTATTTGTCTTAGCAACCA
>JBCAWX010000089.1:0-620 GCA_038534355.1 Planctomycetota bacterium | reverse complement strand
CAACACCACATGCCCACCAAGACGTTCCCAACGATCGCTGCGCTTCAATGGCTCAAGACCCTGCGGCTGGCTCCTGCTGATATGCTCGAACTAAAGCAACACCAGGAAGATCTCGAACGCTTCAGCAAACGGGTCGCTGAAATAGACGCCGCGATCAGCGAACTGTCCGTTGATGACCAAGCGGCTCAGTTGCTGATGCAAACGCCGGGCTTGGCTCAGTTTAGTGCCGTTGCACTTTCGTCTCGCATCGGTGACATCAAACGTTTTCATCGACCACGGTCACTGGCTAATTACTTTGGCCTAACGCCCGGCTCGCGTAGCAGCGGCGACAAAGTCCGTATCGGTCGGATTACCAAGGCCGGCAGCGGAATGGCTCGGTGGGTACTGGGCCAAGCGAGTCGGCACATTTTGCGAACCGACCCCGCGATGAAAGCCTGGTTCAAAAAGATTAAGCGTAAGAAAGGAGCCGGCGTCGCCCGCGTGGCGGTGATGCGAAGAATGACCACGATCATTTGGCACATGCTCGAGAAGCAAAAGACGTACGCCCAAATTCGCAACCTCGGAATCGGCCTACAAGAATGAACCGGCCATTTCTCTACAGCTTCATCGTCAGTCGCCAA
>JBCAWX010000088.1:0-646 GCA_038534355.1 Planctomycetota bacterium | reverse complement strand
ATTGAGAAGTTTGCTTGTAGGCGGCTTCTCTCGCTTCTTGCCGTTTAACGCAATCTCGAAACCTTCTTCGACAAATCGCTTCCGTACGTTCTCAACCGTCTTGGTACGGCAATCGAGAGATTCAGCTATCTTTGCGTCCGTCCAGCCAAATCCAGACGAATCTGCCTTCAACAGAATGTTGGCACGCTTGACCTTCTGACTCGTTCCTTTGAGCCGCTTCACGATGTCTTGAAGTTGAGTACGTTCCGACTCGTCTAAATCGACGATGTATTTCTTGACCATGACGACCTCCTTGTCTGGAGGTAGAATGAAGGTTCTGACGCAAAACGCCAACCCTAATTCTTAGCTGGCACGCTGCACTAGCAGATGAGACGATTGAAGCCCGGCCGCCGAGCACGGGTTACAAGCTATATAAATTCTTGCGTCGAAACAAAGGAACGGTAATTGCGGCAAGTCTGATCTTGTTGACGCTGATCGGCGGCATGATTGGAACAACTGCTGGACTGTTACGTGCCAGAAGTGCTGAGACGGACGCCAAACAACAAGCCAAAGAGGCCAACGATGCCCGGATGCAAACCGAAAAAGCTAACGAAGCTTTAAAGGAATCGATCCAGCGTTAAACGGCCAGGTTTGAATTGGCGCGGGA
>JBCAWX010000087.1:0-670 GCA_038534355.1 Planctomycetota bacterium | reverse complement strand
CGGAGTCAACAACACGTTTAACCAGGACGCCGGCACGTTGATGGTGCTGTTGTTGGTGTAAACTCCATTGCCACGATTGAATCGAGCGGTTTGATCGACGTTGATGGTTCCGTTGTTGACAAACGAGTCGACCTGCAGATTTCGGTCGGTCGTCGTTGCGGTACTTGTGCCATTGAAGTTGATGATCGCGCCTGCCGCGTTGGTGAAGGAGCCGGCTCGAGTCAACGTAACATCCCTTGCTTCAAAATCACTGGTCAAGTTGATCGTGCTGAAGTTGGTAAAGTCTGCAACAGCTGTAGCGCTTGTACCTCCAGCGGAAGTTGCATCGAGGTTCAGAAACTGGCCGACATTCAGATCGCCTTGATACATGTTGCCTCCGGTCATGTTGAACGTGGCCGTACCTGTTGCAAGGTTATTGAGGGTGGAACTGTTTAGCTGAATGTCATTACCTGTGAAGTTGCCTCCATTGAAGTTCAGGGTGTCACCATCGAAACGGAGCGTGCCCTGATTGTCAAACGTGCCGGCGTCCTGGTTAAACGTGTTGTTGACTCCGAACGTCAGTGATTTTCCGGCCGCCACATTGATGGTGTTGTTGTTGGTGTAGGTGCCGTTGCCGCGATTGAATCGAGTGTTTTGATCGATATTGATTGTTCCGTTGTTAACAAACGAG
>JBCAWX010000086.1:0-763 GCA_038534355.1 Planctomycetota bacterium | reverse complement strand
CCTTGATACCCTGCCCTCCTCCTCGGTAGAAAAAAGCCTCCGTGTCAGACGCACTTCTTCGATGGCCAAGAATAATCCTCCTCCTCGGTTGAAAAAAGCCTCCGTCTAAAGTTATGCTGCCCATAGAGGTGACCTCTCGATGCCCTTCGGCCATAACAAAAAAGCCTCCGTCTAAAGTCTGGAAGCTGGAGGTGCCTTCTGCTCGCCCTGCGCTCCTCCTCGGTGGCTCTCCTCCCCTTGCCTTGATACCCTGCCCTCCTCCTCGGTAGAAAAAAGCCTCCGTGTCAGACGCACTTCTTCGATGGCCAAGAATAATCATCCTTCTCTCTCTGCCTATGGTGGTTACCTCCTCAGTGTCGCCTGCTAGTACTGGGACTAATGGTTGCGGGATGCTCAATGGTCTTCTCCTTGATGGAAGTAATAGCCATAGGCAGAGAGAGGAGGATGATTATTCTTGGCCATCGAAGAAGTGCGTCTGACACGGAGGCTTTTTTCTACCGAGGAGGAGGGCAGGGTATCAAGGCAAGGGGAGGAGAGCCACCGAGGAGGAGCGCAGGGCGAGCAGAAGGCACCTCCAGCTTCCAGACTTTAGACGGAGGCTTTTTTGTTATGGCCGAAGGGCATCGAGAGGTCACCTCTATGGGCAGCATAACTTTAGACGGAGGCTTTTTTCAACCGAGGAGGAGGATTATTCTTGGCCATCGAAGAAGTGCGTCTGACACGGAGGCTTTTTTCTACCGAGGAGGAGGGCAGGGTATCAAGG
>JBCAWX010000084.1:0-863 GCA_038534355.1 Planctomycetota bacterium | reverse complement strand
TCCCAGGGTGCACTAATCAATACAACATCTTGGTTGGCAATGACTCCAAGAATCCACGCATTGTTACGTGCCTCCCTTGGGAGCGAGGGATCGTACCGAGTCAAGGCTTCGAACAACTCAAGGACGTTCTTTGCTGCGCGGCTGACTTGTCGGCCGGGCACAGCGTCTCCGGTGGAATCTCGCAGGTTGATGGTCAATTGCTTTGCGTGTTGATCAATTCCAAGGTAAAACATCTTCGGTTCTCCAGTTAAGTTAATTCATTTGGCCAGTCGAAAGTAAGGGCCGTCAAATGGCACGGTGAAGACCAGTGCCAGCTCAATTGGAAAGCCAGCTTTTAGACTTTGCAATCTTTATGTTTCAAACCTATCAATGCACACGGAGGCGGACTTGCGATTGCTTTTGGAATGGATTGATTATCGTTCGGGCTCGGTGATCATTGCCGTTCTATCCAATCATGAATATTGATGCTCACTCAGATCTTTCCGCTGTCAACGAATGGTTTAACCGATTCCACGACGGATTGATGAAGCGTCTCGTTGTCTCGACCGACAACCAGTTCCGTGCGGACATACCATGGGAGGAGAAACGCAAGTTCGATTCAAACGAAGACGAACTTCAGAATACTGGCCTCTGTATCTTTGACGATCATCTTCGTCTTGATCTGGAGATCCACCACTACAACTATGATTGGCCGAAGCAACCGAGACGCAGGGCCATTCTAATTCGTGCCGCCCCAACATCGTTTCTGGAAGGAATCACCATGTTTGTTGGGTCAGAGATCTTTGAGGAAGTGTCCCATTAGTTGTTGAAAGTTGAAAAGTGGTCTCCCAAAGGCGACGATGTCGCCTTTGCGATATTCAACT
>JBCAWX010000083.1:0-878 GCA_038534355.1 Planctomycetota bacterium | reverse complement strand
AGTTCCTGCCTCGGTTTCATCAGTGGCAGTGTTCTTGTCCGTCTCAATCTCAGACTCGCGGTTCCCCTGGGGCCCGCATCAACCGAATTTCGCCACCTGCACCAGTCACAGCACTAAAGACACCGATCGTCGAGTCATTACCAGATGTAGTGGAATCATTGTTTCCAGAAGCGCCGCTATTGCTTCCGTCCGTGCTCGACTGGTCATTGCTAGAACCTTGGGCGCGACCAAACAGAGAGTACTTCGATCGTGAATCACCTTCGCTTCCCGTTCCGTCCCAATCGTTGCCTGAATATCCGCCAATAGCGTTAAAGTTGCTGTCGTTCACGGATCCTCGGTAACCAAACGTGCCGTAGTCCTCGGCATGGAAGCCGAGCTCGGTGGTCGTCAATGGGTTGGCCGGATCGTCGCCGTAGCTGACGTTCTCTGTCGGTGTCGCCTGCTCGGTCGTGGTCGTCCCGTTGACCGTTGTTACCAGCGTCTGCGGGTTGGTGACGTCTCGACTGCCTGAAACCACGTTGCTGATCGTGGAATCTTCGACCGGACGATAGTGCACGAGGCCATCGTCATCCGTTTCCGTCGCCGCCGTGCGAGTCGCGGTGAGCGTGGCCAAATAGCTGTCCGACTGCTGAGTGTTGCGATCCGAAGTCAACTCCGTCAACCGACCAAAGTTGTCATGCTCAACCGTGCTGGTGAACTGATGGTCGTCCGCCGTCGCAGTTGCGGTCGCCCCAGCGACGATTGTCGCCGAGTGCTCTCCCGTTGCCGACTCCAATAACCCGTCCGGTGAATACTTGGCAGTGATCGTGCCCAATCGATAGCCAGCGGTGGCAAAATCGGTGTTCGAGCTGTACAAGCCATTCTGCTCGATCGTCTTG
>JBCAWX010000081.1:0-1113 GCA_038534355.1 Planctomycetota bacterium | reverse complement strand
ACAATTGGAAAGTCTTTTTTAGATTGACAGAATGTTTCAGGAACGGTTTGTTAACTGCGTCTATCTAGAATTGGTAAGTGCGAAGAAACAAACTGCGCCGCCCAAGAAGAACAGGGATCCGGTCAAAATCAACAGTATCCAGCCTCTATCGCGGGTGACTACCGCTACGACTACACAGCCTAGTCCAAGGAATACAAACCAAGCTGAGATAAGTGCCCCAGCGATTCCCTCGGTCCCATTGGCCAAAACTCCAGAGACTACAACTGCAGCCAGGGTAGTAAGCACCAACAGTTTTCCAATAGACCATTGCAATCGCACTGGCTCAGGGTTGCGAACGCCATTGAATGCTGAGTCAAACTCGAAAACGTCGTCGAAATCATCAATCTGATCCCGTTCATTTACGGCCATCAAGCCGAAATCGGCCATTCCAAATACCAGCCGGCCAAAATCCGAGGTCGATTCTATTCCCCATTCGCTGAGTTTTTCTCGTGCGGCACTGCCGAACTCGTCAACAGCCCGATCCCGAAGTCGCCAACAAAGCTCTTCAGCGTAAATATGCTGATAAAAGGATGCCTCTGAAGCGGTCCAGCCATTACGCAGTACAAAGATGATTGACTCAGGAGGATAGCCGATGTCGAACGATGCCACACGAATTAGGCGTTCAAGCTCAGGGTTCAGGTCCAACAAATGTTCTCTCCGAGCAGAAAACGTCAATGATCACCGAGTCCGGACGATGATCTATCCATTCCAAATTTACACGCAAGCCGGACTTCGGTGCATCATATTTTTATGTCTTGATCTAGCAGTTCGCAGCACGTCGCGATTGGTCCATTATTCACGCAGATTAGATTAGAAGTCAACAACATTGGTCGCACGCCAGCGAATGTCATCCGAGATTACGAGCGTGCCGCGATAATATTCAACAAGTATTCGATTGCCGCCCAAGTCAACATTCGCCAATGATGGGTTGTCGGCAATTTGCTGGCGTAGTTCATCGAGAAGTAGTTGCCCGTTCTCGTCATTCATGTAGTCGTCGAGGGGTGCGATCCGGCAGGTGCGCCTGTGTTGAGAGCACAAAATTGGTATTGAAAGAAAACAGGCTTCCCTGAAAAG
>JBCAWX010000080.1:0-1211 GCA_038534355.1 Planctomycetota bacterium | reverse complement strand
TAAATTACCCAATTTTGATAAAGAGAGGTAGTGACAAGAAATCCCAAGATTTTTCCTTATGGATAAATAATTGTATTGAGAACAGAGTAGCCATATTAACGATAAACTATTGGAGGGCAAGTCTGGTGCCAGCAGCCGCGGTAATTCCAGCTCCAACAGTATATGCTAACCTTGTTGCAGTTAAAAAGCTCGTAGTCGAATTTTTAAGCGAATCAATTTTATGTGGTCACAAAGAACTGCAGAGAAAGATGATTTTTCTTACTCTATTCTTTTTCACCAATGGAATTCATTTTCTGATAGTGTAGTAAGTATGTGTTTACTTTGAGTAAATCAGAGTGTTCAAAATAGGCTATCTTACAGCTGTATAGTAAAGCATGGAATGATACTTAATGACATCAGTACATTTTTCTTGGTTTTAGTGGCAGATGTAATGTTAAATAATGTTAGTCGGAGATATTAATACTTTATCGTTAGAAGTGAAATTCTGGGATCGATAAAAGACAAACAACTGCGAAAGCAATTATCTTGGATATACTTCTTAATCAAGAACGTAAGTTGGGGGATCGAAGACGATCAGATACCGTCGTAGTCTCAACTTTAAACTATATCATCTAGGGGTTGGCTAATGTTTTTTTTTGACTTTTTCAGAACCTTATGAGAAATCAAAGTGTTTGGGTTCCGGGGGGAGTATGGTCGCAAGGCTGAAACTTAAAGGAATTGACGGAAGGGCACCACAAGGTGTGGATCCTGTGGCTTAATTTGACTCAACACTGAAAAACTCACCAGGTCCTGACATATGAAGGACTGACAGATTGATAGCTCTTTCTTGATTCTATGGATGGTGGTGCATGGCCGTTCTTAGTTGGTGGAGTGATTTGTCTGGTTAATTCTGATAACGAACGAGACTATCACTCGTTAAATAGCAATATTTTGTACACAAAATAGTTGCTTCTTTGAAGTACTGGCTTTGCCTAAATTGCTGGAAGTTGGTAGCAATAACAGGTCTGTGATGCCCTTAGATGTTCTGGGCAGCGCACGGGCTACAATAGGAAAGTAACTTGGTTTGTTCATCTTCGTTTGAGAAGAACTGTGAAATCTTAAAACTGTTCTTTATATGGAATCATGCTTTGCAACTTTACCGTGTAAACTAGGAATACCTAGTACGTGTTTGTCAACAACGTACGCTGAATACGTCCCTTCCCTTTGTACAC
>JBCAWX010000079.1:0-2183 GCA_038534355.1 Planctomycetota bacterium | reverse complement strand
GAACCGGATCGCACCCCCTCAGGTGCAATATGTCCAAGGTACGCTCTGAAACTGTCGACCCTCTCCAAATTCAAGTCTTCCACGCATTAAATCGCTGCGTTCGTCGAACGCTCCTCTGCGGCGTCGATGCACTCTCGGGACAGGATTACTCCCATCAAAAACATTGGCTGCGCCGTTGGTGACCTTGAATCGTGATTATCTGCTGACGCCGCGAACAAAACGCTAAGAGCTATTCCTGGTCCCGGTCAGCGAGGATTTTCTTGAATTCTTCGTTGTCTTTGTGGATTGAGAAATACTCACTGTCTTCGATACCTTCGAGTTCTCGATAGCCGGCTTCAATCGCTTGCTTCAAAAAGTCCATTGATTCGGCTGCAAATGCCTTGGCATCCTTTTCCGATATTTTTGAGTCCGGGTTTTCTGCTAACGACGCCAACAGGCCCAAATTGGAAGCCGTATCAAACTTCGAACCGCTGGTAAGCGAGCTCATTTTTTTCCGTACATCCGTGGCCAACTTAAGAGTTACTACCGCTTCGCCAATCAGATCTGCTTTGTATTCCGTGCGGCCCAAGCCAGACAATGCGAATCCCAGTCCGTTTCGGTAGTCGATAACTTCCGGAAATTTCTTGACCAGTTTCTGATGAATGTCGCATGATCGACGATAGTAGGGCAACGCTGATTGGTATAGTTCCTGTTCAACGTAGGCATTGGCAAGCGAGTTGAAACTGCGACCCAATTCGCGAGCAAAGTTACCATCGTCGGGCGCCGTTTTCACAAGGGCTTCTTGAATCTTTACTGCTTGATCGAGTTCGTTAATCGCTTCATCATAATTTTTGTTGATCGTCAAAACGATTGCGATGTTCTGCAAGTTTTTTGCGATGTCCACTCTATAGAGCGTTCGCTTGGGATCTTCCGCTTGTAAGACTTTTAGAATTTCGATCGCCTTCCGATACTGAACAACTGCATCGTCGTAGTCACCGTTGAGTCGGGATACGATGCCAACATTTTGGTGGCTTTGCGCCAGCAAGCTTTGATATTCTGCCAGTTCTGGGAATCGCTTGACGATTTCTTGCTGAACTTTCATTGCTTTTTTAAACTGGATCAAAGCTTGACCAAGATCATTTCGGCGCGAAGCTCCAATGTTGTTGTAGATACGGGCTAAATCACCTCGGTATTCAACAACTTCTGGATTTTCAGCCACGACGTTTTCCAGAATCTCCGCTGCAGACGAGTAGCTGTCGAAGGCTTCTCCCAGTTTTCCCATGGATAAAAAGGCATATCCCATTCGGTCGTAAGTACTAGCCAACTCCGTTTTCAGTTCAGTGACTGCCGGATTCTCGTCGACCAATGATTTTTGAATCTCCAATGCCAACGAGGCAAACTTCTTTTGTGCCTCACTGGATCCTGTTAGCGAGTGAACGTAGGCAACGTTGTGATACGCATTTGACAAATCCTGTTGATACTTCAGCTCGTTCGGATGATCTTTTGCAAGCTTTTGACGAATCGCCAAAATGTTTTCAAACATTGCCAACGCTTCATCAGTCTTTCCCTGCCGGGCCAAAGCTTCTGCAATCGAGTTGCGCGCAACAGCCAACGCATTGGGCGCAAACTTAGAATCTGGATTTTGTTCAACGGTTGAGTCAAGCAACTCAGCGGCTTTTCGATACCACTCCAACGATTTTTCGCCATTGTTTTCGGCACCGGCCATGGCTCCCATTTCGATGTACAACGAACCGAAGCTCTCCGAAAGCTCTTGTGAGTCGTTGCCATTGACTTGAAGTTTCTCTCCAATCGAAATCGCATCTTCATAAGAATTTTTCGCTTCATCCGATTGTCCAAGCGACTGCTGAATCTTGCCGATGAAATAGAGCCTCGCCATTACGTCACGCCGATGTTCGCCCGTCGCTGACGATTGTTTTGCAATATCGCGTGCAACGGCCAGGCCCTTCTGATGGACTTCCAAGGCCCGTTTTTGATTGCCGATTTTGGTCGTCAATTTGCCAAGATCAAGGTAAGCCTGCCCAAGCGCGGCTTGCGATTTGGCATCGGGTTGCTGTTTGAGCAGGTCTTCCAGTTTCCCATAAAAATCAGCGGCACCCTCAAGCAACCGTGTGCGAAGTGGCTGAAACTTGCGTTCTTTCAAGAGGAGGTCTTCGCTAACTTCACCATGAAACACCCCAATCGCC
>JBCAWX010000078.1:0-2361 GCA_038534355.1 Planctomycetota bacterium | reverse complement strand
TGAATTTGACGGCAGAATCACTCATGTTGACGACAAATTCATGGCGCTGTTAGTCGGATCGACGTTGTCGAGGATGCCTTGAATCAACTAAGGCTAGCAAGCCTCGTTTGCAGTCGCGTTAGCGTCTAGGGGAAACTTGTCTGCTGCCTCAGAGCCAAGCCAAATAGGGAGCCCAACAATAACCGTTGTACAAATCACGACAGAAAGTAAGAACATAAAAAACTGTTGACATCAACACTCCTACTTCCGATCCAAATTGTATTTTTTTTGGTTACGAGCAAACATTCTTCTGGTTCGAGACACGGAATTCTCCTTGTAATATCCGATTATAGCAAACCAGATTCAAGAATATCCATTCCATCAGGAGCAATACAGTAACGGCATCAAAGATTCACTTCGATGCGGTGAAAGGTGTGCCGAAGCAAGCGTCGGCTTCATCGTTCGAGGGATTTTTGCAAGCCCAATTGAAGTTTCACGCCGATGCGCCGTAGCCGAGAGCCAAAAGTGCAGATTCGCGACCGACAATTCACCTGTCCCATCCAATCGATAAAGCTGCTAGGCGTCCACGTTCTACACATGAGGAGCTTTTCACGATACGGAATCTGCCACTGCGAATCACCCTCGTCTGATAAAGAAAAGGATACGTCACCAGTTGACGAGTCTGCCTCAGAAGACTGCCCAAGCACGTTTCCTGTCCAGCACAAAACTGCAAGCATGGCTGGAAGCACAATTTGTCGAATCATCATTAGTCTCGCCTATCTGTTATTAGAATTTGGTTTGGGTATGTATCAAGTGTTACCGATCCGGATTGAACAAATCGCGTTCTCCAAGCCAGCCTTTGTCGGTCTGCCCTCGTAATCTCAACGTGTAGCGGGCCAGATCAACCGCCTCTCGATAAGCATTGAATTGATCACGAAGCTTCGGTAGTGCGGTGTCTTTATTTGTTGCTGCGATGGACTTGGGATCGAGCGTCATTCGCGCAAGCTCGATTGCACTGCGATAGATTTGGTACCTCTTCTTCGTTTCACTTTCATCGACCGAAAGTCCTGCAACAAAAGCCGAATTCAGGATCGTGAAAGTCCGAGCTGGCACAAATTCGGGCAACTTCAATGAGTCCGTATCTGAAGACAAGTAGCTTTTGCAGATCGCAACGGTGTCGAAGGTAGCAGCAGCCTGCCCGTCGAGCACGGATTCTAAAATATCGATGGACGAATTCGTTTCACCGCGCGAAAGGCGAATATCTGATCGCTCGAAAGCTGACTGCAAGATGTCACGACAAACTTTGCGTTCCAAAAGTCCTCCGCGAGTCATCGAGGCTGATTTCGGCAGACCTTGCAAAAAATGAATCAATCCATCTCCGGCAGGGATATCGTTCTCGACGACGACGATTTCTTTTGCCGGCAATCCTTCAGGTCCAATCTGGTACAACTGGAAACCGGAGCCGTCGGCATTCGAACGAACCGCCCAGCCACTGATTGGGCCACCCTCACCGATTGGCAGCAGCCATCGAGTCGAAGCATCAGACAACCGTCTATTATCAAAACGACCGGGCACGATCAGATTTTTGATGACGAAAGCTGCACGCTCGTCTAAACCTCCCTTGATCGACTCAAGAGTCGTGTCAGGAACAGCAAGCACGGTAGCCGCGTCGACTTCCTTTAATGCCTCTCGAACTGGTTTTGAATCCATCAGTTCAGCCATCATCTGATAGCCTTGTCTGGAGCGTAGCACTTTTGCGAAATCTGAGGAACTTTCATCTGACTCCATTGACGGATCCAAAATGCCGTCGAGAAGGCAAAACATTACGTTGTCGTTAACGGTAATCCAGCGATCTTTCTTGTTGGACTCCTGAATATCTACGAGAACTTCGGTTGTTTCCGCTGAAGCTTCATTTTCCTGTGACACAGCAAATTTCGAAAATGCCAGAGACATCAACATGCAGCTCGAAATCAACGCAACCTGTAAGATGTTTTTCATATTCTCGTATCCTTTCTATTCGTAAAAAAACTCGATCATGAAATGATTCGCAGAAATCTCAGGTACGGATTCAATTTGCTCTGCGACATCGTCTAATTCCTCTATTTAAGGAACAGATACTTTATCGGGACATCAAAGACTGCCGTTGTTTTACGAGGTCAGCTCCCAGCATGATGCTTTTCAAGTCTCGACCAATCTCAGACCGGGTGGCCATGCAGTTTCGGCGAAATGCTACGACGCGTCGGATTCATCGTCCGACGCATTGGCCAGCCTCGATGTTGACCTATTGTGTTACTGAATTGTTTGAACGGTGACCTTGCTCCAACCGCTCGAATCTTTAGCATCGTTTCCACAAAACACCCTCAGATCACCGCAACCAATTTG
>JBCAWX010000077.1:0-2881 GCA_038534355.1 Planctomycetota bacterium | reverse complement strand
CGGTGAAGACCAGTGCCAGCTCAATTGGAGAGCCAATTTTTAGACTTTGCAAACTCTATGTTTCAAACCTATCAATGGACCAAAGCGGGTTTGGCCGTCGCATTGGGCTAAAAGAACTATTGGTGATTCACGGTGAACCGACCGCTCGGTCATCTTAAACGTTATGTCGCTTGCATAAGATGGGACTCTACGATCATTACGAACCGGTGCCACGCGTCGCTTGCTCTGGGTGTGGCGTACCCCTAACTGAATGGCATGGCAAAGACTCGCAATGCTGTTTAGTGATTTGGCGACAAGGCAGCCCATCACCGGTTGGCGTTATTGGAAATGAACCCGACAGGTCGGATCAATTTCTAGATAGTATTCCCAGTATGCGTCTCCCAAGTGAATTCGAAATTTATTCCACTTGCCGCCAATGTAACAAAGAAGTCGTTGCCACCGGATTCTGCGCAGGAGATACGTGGACTGTCTTTGCATTTGGACGACACGTTGGCAAAAGTCGAATCGAGGCCGAACTGTTGGACGACGGATGGAGGCTTTGTTCAAATTGTAACGATGCCTGGAAAGCGGATCCATTGGCTACGCTCGCTCCTTGCCCAAACTGCGAGTCATTGACGTCGATCAGCGCGACATAACCGTGCGTTGAACCGAAGCGTTAAAGCCTCTAAACTTGGATAGTCGCGGGATTCGGCTTCGCCTAATTGTAATCCCGCTCCGATGTCTCGGTGATTTAACGCCATCTGTGACGCTCGGTTAACGCTGGCGTTATCCGGCTGAAGATCGCGAATGATCCCTGATTCAGAACTTGATGCACTTCTTGCAGCCTTCAGGGCAAAGAACGCGTTCATGCTGGACGGTGACCATGCGGTTCGCCAGCCACCAATGACGATGCAACGCCTCACCGAAATAGAGAATGAAACGGGCGTCGAACTACCACATCAGTACAAACGCCACCTATGCCAACACGGTTCGGGCGACTTTGCGTTTTCCAGCATCTACTCACCCGACCCTGAGCTTAACTGGTCACTTTGGAATGACTACGAATACATGCCGGCGAACCGAGGCCGTTTTCTTCCCATCGCCGACAACGGCGGTGGCGATTACTACGGCTTTCGGATAGTCGACGGCAGATGCACTGATCCAATATGCTGGGCAGATCACGAATCGGATTACGCAATTACCGACCCCGACTACGCTGATTTCAACACATTCATCGCAGAGGTCGCGCTGAGAGCGTGACTCGGTCAACAATTCGCGGATAACCATGTGATGCAACGGAGGACGGGTGGCTTGGCTTTTCGTCTGCTTGCAGGTCGTTCGCCCGTCCCCGCTGATCACTACCGTTATCCTGTCTGACCTTTGCCTCACAAAATTGCGTGGTCGATTGGTGCGCGGGTGACATGGTCGTTTGATGGAGCGCCGATTTCTGATTTGAGCTTTGGTTTTGATTGAGACCGAAGTGATGCTGATCAGCGATGCGTTGACCGAACGGATTCGTGTTCGCTCCTGGTTAAAGCATGCCATAAAGAATTGCGTGGTCGAAACATGGAGCATGAATTCGAATCGCAAAGTGAAATTGTGGTATCAAACCTTTTGCCCGATGAAAATTGCTCGGACGAAATGATCGGAAACTGATAGACTTGATTCGGTCTGAATCGCGATGGATAATTGTCACCGCCGGGAACGGCGTGCGCGGACAATCGCACGCGTGCTTCAAACGGACGCCTGATGGCGATACGATTTGGCGATGCTGACAGGATAACAAGTCGGTGCACCGAAGCCGCCGACGGTGCTGTTTTTGATGGCCGAGCTTATTGGCGGCGGCTCGGTGACCTCAACCGTTATGTCGCTAAATCTGAGAGCTAATGTCTGAAGACAACCGGCGCAAATGGTTGCGCCACTGGCACGCAGCAATTGACGAAACGGCTGGCATGGACTCAGCATTTGACTTTGATGTTGCGTACGACGACCCCTACGGCGACTTTCGAATGCACTTTATGACCTGGGACTTACCAGATGGCGCCTTACGGAAGTGTTTTGGCGTGCTACCCTTCGGTGACGCGATGGCAGAGCGTGCAATCGAGATGCGCTCACTGATCCGCGACACCACGCCACTTCTCTCTGAACAGGAAGCGATTGATAAGTTCCAGTTCGGTCTTGACGCGTATGCAGAATTCGTCACCGACGAGGATCTTACGAAGACAATCCGCGTGTGTCGCGGACCGTTCAGGGAAATCAACGGCCAAATGGCAAATGCAGATCGTGTGGCAGTCCTTCTTGAAGACGTAGAGTGGATCATCGATTCCCAAGATGGTGAAGCGGGTTCATTCTTGAATGAGACACTGTACCGACTCGCAAACTCCTACGATGTCGCTTCCTACATCAAATGGCCGCTGTTTCCGGATCCGAATTCGGTGGACCCATATCGCTCCTTTGCACTGCTTTCGATCACGAATTGCTACTATCCACTGCTGGATACCGAAGGGCCCGTGCTCTTTGTCGCAACGGACCCTTAAACCGCGTATAGTCGCGACATAACCATTAAGAATTTGACATCGCGTGAATGAAGAGCGGTAGCTGTTGTGGTTAGTGGTTGGGAGTGCGAAGAAGCGTTCGATTTGAGCGTTTAAGCCGATGCTCAAATTATTTGTTCAAGAGGCCCGGCAGCGGCAAGGATCGCTATTGGATTTTGCTTCGGTTGGAACCTGGATTCCCACAGCTTGGTTGTGCCTGGGATAGTTTGTTCTTCGTTCAAACACTGAATCTTGAGACGTGCCGATGGCTCGATCGGTGGTTTGGGATGAGATTCGATCAGCTTGAAAGCGCCGAAACAGTCCGTTTTCACATCCACGGCGCACTGAGCGCAGACCTTGAGCGCGAT
>JBCAWX010000076.1:0-2934 GCA_038534355.1 Planctomycetota bacterium | reverse complement strand
GCCGCGCCAGAGGTACGAAAACACAATTGGAAAGTCTTTTTTAGATTGACAGAATGTTTCAGGAACGCATTGTTATCCGACGTTTTCAGCCGGTGTTACGATTTTGTCAGCCACAAAGAGCACGACATCGAATTGTTTATCAAAATTGGTTGCAAATCAACCTGTAATTCATCATCGACATCACCAGCAAAATGCTCGGGCGCAAGTGCATCAACCTTGCCGAGCCCCAGATCATCGAATAGTAAGTCCTCCGGACGTATTTTTCAGCAATCAACGATCAGGCATTGTTCAAGGATTTCATGAACGCGTTTTGCGACGTCATAGTTATCGGGAAAGAATCTGGTTGCAAACTCAGCGGATGTCAATGAATCTCGATCCTGCATCATTTGCCTAGCCTAGTCGAACTGGCGGTGATGGCCTTCCAAGTTGGGCATCGGAACCAACGCCGAAAACTCAAATTTACAGGTAGCCAAAATTGGTTGTCCACATTGTCCCACAAAAGCTGGTATCAAGAAGTTGCCTGTCCCATAGTATTAGGCCGTTCACCGATCTTATCCCGCCTCAATAAGCTATCACTCTTTAGAATGGTCTACCGCTTTTGGAGTCCTTTGGATTCGACCCGTCCACTTGGGATTCCACCCTCACTCTCCATCGAGAAACAATGAAATCCTTTGAGGTTCCAAAAAATCACTCAAATCGGGCCCCATGAAAACATTTTCATCCCAACCATCGACGATATAGAGGAGCATTGCGTAACCTTCGCAGCTTTTACGTTTGTACACGCTGAGGAGCATTCTCGACGATTCAAACGCTCCTGACTTCAATATGACTTGTCCGCTAGCAACAAGTGTTTCGAAATCATCTACTTGACTACTAGTACGAAGATTTAGCTTGTCGAGAAATCTTTTACGTTCTTCAACTGTCAAGACAAAAGTCTTTTTGCAATCAAATTCAATGGAATGAAATCGTCCGGCTTTCAGCCCCTGATAGATTCTAGAGAAATTTGATTGAGAGGAATTGGAATTACACCCCAAAATTGTGGCCAATGCCAACAGGAAGCATGCAGAAACTGATTTAGTCATCACTTTGTTTTTTTCATAGAAATTTTGTATTTGTCACTAATCAAGGCAGTCCATATATCATGGAGTTTTTCGAATTCACCTAGCCGCTGGAATGCGGGATGGGAGAGATCTGCACTGATGATCGTTGCTGAAGTGATTTGTTTGCCGACCGGGTCAGCGAGAAGCATCTCAACCAACTCACCATCATAAATACCGGTTTGACGTTGCGGATCAACCTCACGCACGATTTTCTCGCGCCGCTCTTGCATGCTCCTTTTTTGAGTCACACGGCCTCGCCTCACCAAGTCGTAGCAGATTAGTGCTAACAAGGCAGACCCTATCGCGACAATTGTGAGACCACGTTTCATACATTCACATTAGCGGAGTTACGACCAGGCGGGCCAGTCATCTTGAATTACCATTAGTTTTTAAAGCCCAACGCGACGGCCAGGCCCGGCTTCGTGTGCATTGACAGGTTTGAAACTTAAATTTGCAAAGCCTAAAAGTTGGCTCTCCATTGAGCTGGCACTGGTCTTCACCGTGCCATTTGACGGCCCTGTCTTTCGACTGGCCAAATGGTTTAACTTAACCGGAAAACCTAGGATGTTTTACCTTGGAATTGATCAACACGCAAAGCAATCGACCATCAACCTGCGAGATTCCAGCGGAGACGCTGTGCCCCGCCGACAAGTCAGCCGCGCAGCCAAAGAACGTCCTTGAGTTGTTCGAAGCCTTTGACTCGGAACGATCCCTCGCTCCTAAGGGAGGCACGTAACAATGCATGGATTCTTGGAGTCGTCCCAGGCAAGACGTTGCAATGATTAGTGCACGCTGGACCGAGTCGGATCAACCTACACGGAGACTGTCGCAAATCGCAGACAGTGGGCTATTTTGATTCTTCAAGCAGCCGGACGCACGAAGGAATGTTTTGGGGGCATTCGCGAAGTCAAAAACGATGCCGCAACCCGCTTGCAGACACGAAATCCAAAATCAATTCACCGCAACAAACATTGGCCACGCCAAAAAAGCGAACCTAAAAAAATGCCTCGCAAACAAGGCCGCGCCAAAGGTACCAATCACAACTGGAAAGCCTTTTTTAGATTGACAGATTGGTTCAGGAACGCTTTGTTATTCGGCGTGTGCGCCGTTCGTTTTTTCAGTCTCAAGCAGGCGATTATCTAGTTCGAGCCACTTTAGCACTTTTTCTGGACCCCCCAGAATTTTTTCGCCGGAATGGAAGTGGAATTGAATGCTCAACGATTTGTTTTCGGAAGCGTTTGGCAGTAACTCAAGATCTAACTTGTCGATGCCACCAACGAAAGATCCTGTAATATTGTATTTCCGGTCAACACCAAGTGTCACCAGGTATTGCTCTGCAGCAGCGATCGATTCGTCAGAAATGCCATAAATCTGTTTCATCCATTTCGGACGCAGATCGGCTTCAAGCGTCAGGTTTTTTGTTTTTTGTGGCAGTCCGCCAAATCCTGAACGATTAGTCTCGCCAGCGTATGAATCGGCGTTTGAGGATTTGGGTCCGTTGGGATCCGCGTTCTCGCATCCAGCGGCCAGAGCAAACGACAGAAGTATCAATGCCGCTCGAAATCCGCAACTATAGTTTTTCATTTTGACCGTTGCCCCAGATTGAATTCTGTGCAGACAATCATAAAGTCAAAATGAGCATTGAAGTGTAACGAGTAAGTAAACGAAGCTAACTCTGGTAAACAAAGTAATCGGAGCCGAACAACGTCCGTGATCACCGGGCAGGAACGAAAAGCCAGCCACTTGGCACCCCCGATTGAGTGCTTATGGTCATTCCGCATCGTCATTAGTTGTCTGCCGCGGGAGCCGGAACGAAGCTCAGAGCGAGCAGACG
>JBCAWX010000075.1:0-3611 GCA_038534355.1 Planctomycetota bacterium | reverse complement strand
CTTGGTTTCGATCGTGTCGTTGCGATTCCCTTCACGAATCCCACCATCCCGCTCAAGCCGCTCCGTCTCAGCAATACCGACTTTGCGATAGTACGACTCGTCGCCTACGGCATTGATCGTCGTCGTCAACTGACCCGTCCCTAATGAACTGATCTGGAACAGTGGATCCTGGTCAGTTGAGTCGTCTCCCGAAGTCCCATCACCAGTCGTACCATCGCCTGAACCGCCGGACGTTCCACCGGTACCTCCGGTTCCATCACCACTGCCATCGCCTGAACCGCTGCCATAAAAGCCTGTTGGCGAAGGGTTGCAGAACACGGGCGTCACTATCGAGAGAGATTTTGGAGATACCCAATTGCTAGGTTGGTAGCATCCCGCAACCCCTCCCAAACGTTTTTTGCCTTCGGCAACGCGTTTCGCGCGGCGGTTCGATGGCAGACCGCGAACAGGTTCCGCCGCCGTGGTGAACGCGTCAGGTGGCAACGTCTTGCGCGGCGGCGGTTGTGTTGGAACATCAACACCAGAAGTTCCGCCCGCATGGATACCGGTTTCGCTTCGGCAACGTCGCTATGCGGGCGGGAAGTCGATGAACTGCGCGGGAACCTCATCAGCAAGCCAGACTTTTTCGTTGCCTTCATAGAATGCAACACCGTTCTCCGACGCTTCCAATGAACGGACACGGAGAAGAACCGGTTCTTTCGATTTGCGTTTGCCAACTTCGAGCGCCGTAGCCTTGTCGATCGACAGATGAACGTTTTGACGGTTCATCGGATTAAGACCCTCGGTCTCAATCGCGCCGACAACTCGCGGACTTGTTCCGTGAAACAGGATTTCCGGCGGCGTAGCCGCCCTGCGCTTGAGTTTGTTTTGAATCGAATGGCCGTAAATCGCGCGGATGCGCCCGTCATGAATTTCGTGACGACGTTTTGACGACGTGCGAATCATTTCCGCAATGTCATTCTCGACGATCGCGTTCCAAGACTCATTTTCCGATCGAAGCGATTCGAGAAGATGTGCGACCGGAACCCAACCTTCGTCATCGAGTTCCAGTTCGTACAGCCACGGCTCATGCCGAAGCGCATGAGAAATCGTTTTGCTTAGCTGAACTGAATCTATCACTGAAAATCGGAATTCCAGTATCTTTTAGAAGATCGCTTTCCGTCGATCACTACGAAGTAGAACGGTTCATTTCTTTGGTGATGCCATTCGATACCGACGATGGTTCCCAACTTTCGTTCGCCTTTCGACTCAACTTCAACAGCGTCCCCGATCTGCTTAGCTGGGCAATCGACAGCTCGAAAGAGATCAGGCTTTACGCGAAATCTTTTCTCTTCTTTTTTCAGGACAAGGTATTCACCATCCTTATCAACACACTCAAATAGCCCACCATACGGGTGTTGGGAGTTCCAAGAATCTATGTCTTCCGGATGGATCATCTCGACACCATGATGCTCTTGGTGCTCTGGCGACCATTGAAAAAAACCCCAGCGAGTAGATTGGTTTTCTAGCGATTCCATGGCAAAAATCCTTGGAAGTTTTTGTGGAACGCGCTGTCGGGCAGCAGCCGCTTGAATGCCTCTTCCGCCGCGCCCAGTGACCCAGAGCCGGGTTTGAAGTGCCCAGACGCATTGTCTACCAAATAAATGCGTCCACCACGAATATCAACGATCCCAGCGGCACGAACTTGCGGGTTGGCTCCGCCAACCAATGTTGGGTGAGGCATTGGGGTGTTGGCGATGTTACGAGCACGTGTGCCTATGATGATGTCGCCCGCGTCGTCAACGACATACATAAACTGCCCCGACATTTGTTTGCCACCGACTTTCCCACTGTCGGTAACGATTCCCGCCAAGTTTCGAGCAGTCGGGTTATTGATGTACCGACCGTTTACAATCACACCTGCAGCCTCGTCGGCTGCACGCATCGTGCTATCGACTCCCCACCTTGGGGCCCTCATGCTATTCAAGATATCGATCGGATTCTGCTTTGCAAGTTGCAATATTGATTTACCTGCACGGAATGCCCGCTGAGCGGCAATGGAGGTTCGCATTGGAAACTGCGATGCGTATCGCGCCCAAGCGGCGCGATTAAAAATTTTCAATTTCCCAACCCGCGTGAACTTCATAATAGTGGCAGCTTCAACAAATACTTCGTCAATATGCCCCCCCCAAAATCGAATGTCGTCATCAACTCCAAAGTAGTCCCAATAGACGTTCTTTGCGGATGCCATCGGGTCCACAGAAAATTGACGCCCCAGAATTGATGAACCCCCACCGATCACATGGTTGCCTCCATAAACAATCATCATGACACCGCCTACTTTGGTAACAGTCGGTTCTGGGGCAGCCAACATCGGAAGTCCAACAAGCGTCATTGTCCCTCCCCCAATAACTCGCAAGCCACCAAAGCCAATTCTGTGTGTCGCTCCTTCCCAAGAGTTCCAAAGTCCAAACTCCTGGTAAAAACCGTCGTCGTCGCGTACTACTCCCTGCAGCTCCCACGCAATGTTCGCGGGTGAGCGTTGAAAAAACCATTTGTGAGAGGAGATTGAGATTTTTGGTGAGTTTGGGGAATGATCCACCCAGTGGTCATTCCAGTTCGCCCCGGACAACTCAAGTTTGTGAGACGACAATGCCAATATAATTGCATTTTGAACTCTCGGATTGTCCGCGTATTCACTCTCAACGGCATCCACGATAGCCTGACTCGAGTTGGCGATCGCGCGATTTCTAACTTGAATTGCCCATTCCGCAACTAACGCATTGTCGATTGCTCGTTGTTCGTAGTCTGTTAATGCAGGTGTCGCTTTGATGCTGTTGGGAATGACAGCAGGACTCGCGTCTTCTCCAGGCGCCATCAATACTCCGAGTTGTCCGCCACGTGGCGTGACAACGTTAAACGCTCGTGCGGCCAGTTGTTCTTGTTCGGATGTGCCGTCGTTTCCGCTTGTCCCGTCTCCTGTACCAGATCCTGAGCTGCTTCCGTCTGATTCTTGGTTTCCTCCACCTGACGAGTAATTGCTTGTGCCGCCGCTGTCAGAGCCACTTCCTGAAGTCCCACTTCCGCCCCAATCGTTGCCTGAATAGCCGCCGATGCTGCTGAAGTTGCTATCATTTACGCTGCCTCGGTAGCCAAACGTGCCGTAGTCCTCGGCATGGAAGCCGAGCTCGGTGGTCGTCAGTGGGTTGGCCGGATCATCCCCGTAGCTGACGTTCTCTGTCGGTGTCGCCTGCTCGGTCGTGGTCGTCCCGTTGACCGTTGTCACCAGCGTCTGCGGGTTGGTGACGTCTCGACTGCCTGAAACCACGTTGCTGATGGTGGAATCTTCGACCGGACGATAGTGCACGAGGCCATCGTCATCGGTCTCCGTCGCCGCCGTGCGAGTCGCGGTGAGCGTGGCCAAATAGCTGTCCGACTGCTGAGTGTTCCGGTCCGAAGTCAGCTCCGTCAACCGACCAAAGTTGTCATGCTCAACCGTGCTGGTGAACTGATGGTCGTTGGCCGTCGCACTGGCCGTTGCCCCAGCGACGATTGTCGCCGAGTGCTCTCCCGTTGCCGACTCCAATAACCCGTCCGGTGAATACGTCGCCGTGATCGTGCCCAATCGATAG
>JBCAWX010000074.1:0-3672 GCA_038534355.1 Planctomycetota bacterium | reverse complement strand
TGTCGTCTGCTCGCTCTGAGCTTCGTTCCGGCTCCCGCGGCAGACAACTAATGACGATGCGGAATGACCATAAGCACTCATTCGGGCGGGTGCCAAGTGGTTGGCTTTTCGTTCGTGCCCGGTGATCCCAACCGTTATGCCACTAAACCGAACACGATGACTGAACACGACCCTTTCAATGAACTTGAAACTGCTCACGCTCGTGCGCGAGAACTCATGGTCGAACCGTTGTTTTGGGATTGTGTCGATGAAGCCGCGCCGTTTGGCAGCGACGAGGGAAGCGAAGCCTATTATGAATGGCGAAACTGGCGCGCGGTAAACCCCGGCGCTCCACTGATTCAATGCTTCGATTGGATTCTTGATGGGCAACTTGCCGCCTACAACGAAGCTCTCGCATCCGATGCTCAAATTGAAATTGACGCCGCCAATCCTGATGATGCGTTTCTCGCCCAACACTACGACATGTACACTCTGGATTCGACCATCATTGCGACTGGCCTCGGCCAATTGATGGACGAAGGCACGATTGATTCTGATGCCAAGCCGTTTATGCATGTTGCAATCAAACGGCAACGCAATCCAAAGGCCGGCCATTACGATGCGTCAACACTCGATGCTATCGCTCGCGTGGTCGACGATGCATGACGCCCAATTGTGGCATAACAAAAAAATGCACCCGAGTTACCGGTCGGGCGGAAATTTGAAATCAGTGTCACTCGCGGCAACCGGGTGATTTTAGACGTTATGTCGATAAACCAACCCATGATCGTAAGACGCGGCATCACGAGCTTCTTCAACTGGGACGACCGCGGTCCCATTCCAGAATTCGGCATCGCAGAATTCAAATCCATCGTGTATGCCGTGGCGATTCCACTGGGCTATGCCGTGTCTGATGTTTCCGAGCGCGGCGTCACGCCGAACTTTCATTCCGCCTTGCTGACGAACGGCGACACCGCGATTTCAATTCTCGGTCATTCGACCTATCCAATTTTCGCATTTTCCGAACCGTTGGACCTACAGTCATGTGAAATTCAATTCATTGATTCCGATCCACTGACACAACAGCTTGCAACCCTTTTCCCTAACGTAGCTATTGCGACAACTGCCGAACTCAATCGCAATTTCACTGACACTGATCTAGCATTTCTGGACACTGCAGAACGCGAACAGGTAAAATATTGGCGACCTCAAACTGTCGGGAATGCTGCTTTCAACTGGTGGGATTGACCGCCAATCGCGACATAACAATGGGTGCACACGGAGCCGCGGGTCGCGCGGGTTTCAATGTTTAGTCGTTCGCCGCGGCCAAGTGAACCCGGCCGTTATCGGGCCAGGAGCATGAGTTGAACATTCGTAATTCAATCCTTGACCAAATGACGATGCTCTCGGAACCGAGTGAGCAGCTTCAATATGAGAAGTCTCTGACTGATGTTGGACATGCGCCGACGGAACTGGTTTCGGTTTTCTGCGACGATCTCTACGACCCCAAAAGCGAAGCATTCTTTAAGGCGTTTACACGAGATGAGCACAAGGATTTGGCGCACTTGTACGGACTACTTGTCGAAGCCGCGGAATCGCAACATTCAAGCGTATCCGAAATGTTGAAGGACCCGAAATGGCGCAGAGTCGTGGAAGTCGCACAGCAACTTAGGCATACACTCAAAGAGGGCCGATAACTAACCGTTGCATACGGAGCCGCGGGCCGCGCGGGTTGTGAAATCAATGCTGTTCGCCGCGGCTCGGTGATCCTGACCGTTATCCAGACACAAGCAATGCGGCAAGCGAAACTTCGAATCCTTCTACTTCTTTGGCTTGTTGCCGTCTGTGGCTGCGCCGACACGAATCGCAAACCATTGGAGCAACTGTGCAAGTCGATTCAAAAGAACGTAACGTCCAAATTTCGTCCTGAAATTCAGAAGCTTAATGGTCAAGAGAAGGCCATCACATTGTTTCGGGACACGAGCAGGGACGGATACCAGACTGTGCAAGAGTTCCTAAGAGGCAAACCGCAGTTAACGACACCCGTGCTGAAGCAGGTTCAAGAATACCGAGATGCCGAGTACGAAGCTTGGCAACACCATGATGCTGTTCTGAGGAACGGAAATTTCAATCTGACGCCCGAAGAATTTGACCAAGGCACGCAACTATGCAAAACCGCTGCGTTGAAATTTATGGCAATTGGAAGCAAATAAAAGAATGGGAGCAAAGTGCAGCAGTCAGGGGTGTCTGGATAACAATGCGTTGAACCAAATCGGCGTATATTATTCGGCCATTCCGTCGTCGGATGGTCGTACCTCCCATTGTATCCGACGACTGTTTCCGGCAAACTAAAATTCTTTGGTCCGCTCGGTTAACGCGGGCGTTATGTCGCTTGAGGAATCCATCACGGAATGTATACCGTTGGCGAAAATGATCGCGTGGAGGAATTGAAGGACGTACCGCAGTCGGACGTTGGTGCACCATTGCCTGTCGTACTTGCGGATGAACACCGCCTCTACTTGGCCTATCTCGTATCGGAACCGGATCCAAACTGGGATGGTTCGTACATCAACATGATTTCACCTGACACAGACGGAACGGTTGCGGTTGTGACTTTTGACAGACCTGCTCTACACATGTTTGGGCCGCCCAATGACGAGGCTTTTGGTGGGCATCCCCTTGCCAATCGTGGGCTCCGGCCATACTCCGTAAATGAAATACACAATTCTTCGTGGGTTCAACGACGAATCGAAATGAATCGTATTCATCGAATGCATCAAGATTCTATGTTTGACGGAATGCGACATTTTATCTTTGCTTTCCACGATTCAACGTTTGAGTGTCTTGCCGATGACTTTTCGGTTTCCCTGTTTCGTGGATCAATCCTTGCAGCAACTGAACATATGCTGGGATTGCTGGCCGACCGTTAATCCGATTGTTACAATAGATTGTTACAATAGATTGTTACAATAAATGGCGATTTGAATCGCGACATAAAAATTCGATGCACTCGAAGCCGTCATAGCATTCCAGTTTGGCTTTGATGCTGTGATCTGTTTTCACGCTTTTTTGACATTTCTAACCTGATTCGTTCTAATTGAAACAAATCGTCGGCCTTTTGGTGGGCAACTTCGCTCGTCTGCTCGGTGACCTCAACCGTTATCCCGCTTGATCAAGCGTTTTGAAGATGGAACCTCAAGCTGATTCCAATGCTCTCACAATACCAACTGCGTCTGTCACCGTAACATTCCTGTCTCCGGAAATTGGTGGCCGCAACACAATGCCAAACTTTAGCGAAAAACCTTTATATCGCCCGCACATCGTCGTGCAGGATCCGTCAATTAGGCACGCAACGTACGATGATGCCGGAATGTGCAACGAACACTACATGGGCATAGAATTCGTTGCCGGGCCTGATGACGCGGATTTCGATGTTCCGCTCCAATGCACACTACGTTTCACATACTTCCCTCGCGTTAACTATTCAACCGCAATTCACGGCGAAACTTTTACAGTTCGCGAAGGTGGACGTATCGTCGCTTATGGTGCATTTAACTCCGTGGCATCCTGAAATCGAAACCCACCTAAACCGGAGTCGCGGGACAACAAAGGGATGCACACGGAGACATCTGAGGCAATGTGTCAAGTGTCTGGGGTAGTTTTGAACATTTTTGTATCTGGTTTTGTCAACGG
>JBCAWX010000073.1:0-4216 GCA_038534355.1 Planctomycetota bacterium | reverse complement strand
CAAGGCCGCGCCAGAGGTACGAAAACACAATTGGAAAGTCTTTTTTAGATTGACAGAATGTTTCAGGAACACATTGTCATCTTGCGTTTTTCGACACTCGCTTGTTCATTGCATTCTGCTCGCCAAGGTCAAATACTCTGTCCACTCAGGGTCATCGTATGTCTCGATCCTCAAGGGCAGTCCCGGAAAACCATTCAACACCCTATCCAATGCAGGTTTAATTTCAGTTAGGTTTGAAATATAAAAATGCCGTTCGCATATGCCGCATCCAGTGTGGGCATAAGCAAAGATGGCACAACGCCCCTCTTCGAGAGATTCAACTAAAGCATCTTCAAACTGTTTCATGTCGTCGTATTGCTTTTCGCTTGGCAGGCCAGCCAGCTCCTCAGCATGGCCAAATTCCCATGTAAAGACAATCTTGTTGGGAAACGATTCCTTCCCATCGAAGAACTGTAAATCGGGGCGAATGCGAAGCAGTAAAGGATTACCATTCAAACTTGATTCGGCGTTGATCCATGAATCTTCATCAGCAATTCTGGTTGGATAGGGATGGTTCATCCGCGGATCACTTTGTTGTTAAATGGATGAAGAAATTTGAAGCAACATAACGTGTGAGATCACCGAGCCGCCGCCAATAAGCTCGGCCATCAAAAACAGCACCGTCGGCGGCTTCGGTGCACCGATTTGTTATCCTGCCAGCATCGCCAAATCGTATCGCCATCAGGATTCCGTTCGAAGCACGCGTGCGATTGTCCCCGTACTCCATTCTCGGCGGTGACAATTGTCCATTGCGTTCAGACCAAAACAAGTCTATCAGTTTCCGATCATCTCGTCCGCGCGATTTTCATCGGGCAAAGGCTGGATACCACAATTTCACTTTGCGATTCGAATTCATGCTCCATGTTCTGACCGCGCAATTCTTTCTGAAATGCTTTAAGCACGAACCATCGCGAACGAACCGAACCAGTTCTGTCAACGAATCGCGGATCTGCATCACAGCTTCGGTCTCAATCAAATCAGAAGCTCAAATCAGAAATCGGCGTCCCATCAAACGAGCATGTTAACCGCGCACCAATCGACCACGCAATTTTGTGAGGCAATCGTCAGACAGGATAACCCACAAGTTGACCGAGCCGCCAGAACGGTTTGAATCTGGTCTAGCGGGGATAAAATGGTGCGCACCACTATCCCCGCGAAGACAAATCATAACGGTTAACCGGCTTCGGTCCAACGCTTGGTTACCCTTGCATCGAACCCGTCATTAATCTTTGGGGAGTATTGGAAACTCGAAGTGGAATTCAGTTTGCACAGCGTCGTCCCATTTTACGATGTGGCCACAGTCCGAACAGAACAAATCAAGTGCAATTCCACGCATGCAGAAATCGGTTAATGTTGGATTTATGTTGCCGTCGAGGTCGATGTGCGCGTTGCAGTCAGGGCAAAAGACGGAGCCAACGTCCGGTGACAACAGTTGGCATTCGTCATCGGTAAATAGAAGGTGTTTGCAATTTGTACAGTATGTGACACCTGGATCTTCGATGGTCATCAGGTGGGAACAATGCGGGCATGTTTGGCGGATCAGTTCATCGTCATCGGGTACATACGGCGGCGTCGGATCTGACACAAGCAATCGTATTGAAACGCCGCGCGATAATTGATGTGTAATTTCCGATTGCATCATCAACAGTTCACAGAAAATGTCATAGCACGGATAACGTCTAGGTTCACCGGGCCGCGGCGAACTCGCTAAAAATTGAAACCCGCGCGACCCGCGGCTCCGTGTGCGAAATCTTGTTATCCGTCGTTTAGAGCTGTGACACATCGAGCTAGAATCGTTCTTCTTCGTTCTGCGTCAACAGAGATTCTATCATCCCGGATCGCAAATGGGTTAACTTCAACCTTGCCGCCGCCTGCGTGATCGTTCAATCTTTGTGCGAGTTCAAGGACGTCTACCGGTTTTGAGTCTCGATTCAGCATTTCGAGCAAATCAGATAACATTTCCGATTGAGGGCGTTGATTCAGTTTTAGCGCTGCATCTGTGAGCTCTACTTGCGATTCAAAACAGTCATTGCGCCAGTTTACATTCCAATCGTTCCACGAATTGGCAACGTCAACCAAGGCGTTGGGGCAATCTTCTGCCATCCAGAAATCCAGCTGTCGCTGATTCAGGTCGATGTGAAATCCACCGGTTGGAAATTCCTTCGTCCAGTCGGAAACGTTGAGCGTTGCAAATGATTGAACGGAGTTCGCGGCAACGACGAGTTGCGGACCAGCGAGCAGGTAATCGATCAGGAGTCCGTCAAGCGGATAGATAGCCAAATCG
This sequence comes from Planctomycetota bacterium, assembly GCA_038534355.1. Classification (GTDB taxonomy): domain Bacteria; phylum Planctomycetota; class Planctomycetia; order Pirellulales; family Pirellulaceae; genus Mariniblastus. The sequence continues at coordinate 1,893 of JBCAWX010000073.1, read as the reverse complement.
CCATCAGACCGAATTGTGCCAATGCAACGAAGCCAGTTTCGTTCTTGAGGCGGTGTCAAAATTGCAGTCGCTTCACTCGTGTCGTTGGAATCGGCGATCACGTGTTCGCGAGCCACGCCAAGATATTCGGCAAGGTCAACAATCCCCTCAAATGCCCAACGAACTGTCCAGTCATCCCAAGCCATGCTTAGCATTTTTAGAAACAGTCGGCGCAACGGAACGTCATACAGCAAGTCTTCTCCGCCGTAGAGGAGAAACGTCTGATTCTGCGGGTCAATAACCGCGCCGCCTTCCGCCCAAACGGTGTCGAGCCAGCCGTCATCTACGGCTACAGCGCGCTGTCGCGAAATAAAAGCTACGGCGTGCTCCGAACCCCAGAACAAGTCACAGGGAAGAGTATTTGCACACCAGTGGCTGTAAAACAGTTCGTAGCCATTGGCGTTTCCGATCGCAAGATTTGCTCGTTGCCCCATCTGACTCTTTATATCTGAAGTCGAATAACGGTTACGATCACCGAGCCGGAACGGAACCTCAACTTCAAAAAAGACGCGCAAGTCCGGCTTCGCGTGCATGGATAGGTTTGAAAAATAGAGTTTGCAAAGTTGGAAAGTTTTTTTTAAATTAACAGAATGCTTCAGGAACGTTTTGTTATTCGCCCAGCCGCTCCGCTAGTTCTTCCATGTATGCTGCGTCCACTACATGCTTGACTACGGAATTGACAGCAATTTCCTCGTCACCATCAAAAAGCGTTGTCTCAATTGCATAAAATCCGGTCGAAAGCGATTTCGTTGGACGGATCGTACACGTGAACCCCATACCATTCGGATTTGAACCAAATCTGGCGGTAGTATCGACAACCACCTGTTGAGTATTAACATCAACTAACCGAACAATGACTTTAGGCTCGGCGGTAAAGGAATAGTCGAGAGGATGGAACGTACCAGAAACAGCAATAGTCGCGTTTACAGAGTATTTTTGTCGGACAGGGCTGTCCGAGTAAACCCTGAGGTAGGGTTTTGGTGACAACGTTTCCAGTCTATTTTTCAGACTTGTATTCTGACGATTCACCAACAGCAGCGTTAGTGCGAGTGCGAGAACAGTAACAATTCCCAAGGCATCCCGAATCGACAATTTAAATCGACCTGACATGCATCTCCCTTAAGAACCTGAAACACTAGCAACGGAAAAGAATCATCTGAAGCCGTTGTTGAGAATGCCAATTGGGCAAATAACGTCCGGATTCACCGAGTAGCCATAGTAAGTCCGACTTCAAATAAAGCACCGCTGGCGACTTCGATGCAATCCATTGTTACCATGCGTTTGTTGAATTGGCTGTTTTGCCACAGTTTTTGAATAAGCAAAACAATTTTCGTGACGATTCATCCACACCCCATACTATCAAGTTTGCTGAGCAAGCCAAGCAAAAAAGCACAGCGAGCAACCTGTAAATTCCTATCGAACGAAACGACAATCCCGTGTTTACTTCAGGTTGTTCGTGGGCGCTATCGTAGAAGACTGCGGTGATCTCGTACTCATAATGGTATATGATCAAGACAACGGAGCTGACAAAAGCAAGTTTCATCAAAGTCCGAACGAATCAGTTCAGTCAACGCATCGCGGATCAGCATCACAGATTCGGTCTCAATCAAAACCAAAGGTCAGAGCAAAAATCGGCGCTCCATCAAACCAGCATGTCAATCGCGCACCAATCGACCACGCAATTTTGTGAGGCAATCGTCAGACTGGATAACGTTTGAGATCACCGAGCCTCGGACGGATGATCTGGAAATTGAAATAGACGCGCAAGCCGGGCTTCTCGTGCATTGATAGGTTTGAAACATAGAGTTTGCAAAGTCTAAAAATTGGCTCTCCAATTGAGCTGGCACTGGTCTT
>JBCAWX010000072.1:0-4310 GCA_038534355.1 Planctomycetota bacterium | reverse complement strand
CGCGCCAGAGGTACGAAAACACAATTGGAAAGTCTTTTTTAGATTGACAGAATGTTTCAGGAACACATTGTTATCCGACGTTTGCCGGCCAAAATATTTGATGACCTTCACTAATAGAATGTAAATGTCGGTTCTTCATTGTACTCAATTGAATCGTGATCGAATCCGTCGACCGTAAACGTCATCGAGCATTTCATAACAGTGTAAGACAACTGGTGCCCGGCAATTTTTTTCGTGTAGTTTACGACGATTCGGCGTTTCAAACTAATTCGATCATAAACCGTGGTCGTATCCACTGTCGAATCGACATTCGGGCCACCGACCCAATTCGGCTGTTCGTCCGGTGGCAAGAACTCATCGGGGCATGCACGAACGCTTGCCTCAAATTCTCTCGCGGCCGAGGCAATCCATTGGTCAATTGCAAGCAATACCGCGAACCCTGCAACAATGCCAAGTACACACCTCAAAGATATTGTGAATCGTTTCATTTGAGTCGGATAACGGCCGTGATCACCGAGCCGCCGGAGTGATCGTTGCTTCAAAACACGCGCCGTCGGCGGCTTCGCGTGCATCACATTGTTATTGGGCGTTTCTCTGATTGTATCGTTCAAGCACTGCATCAGCCATTTGCTCGGGAGTTAGTTCGCGGGAATCGTCCCCATCGCCAAAGTAGTGCCCCGGCCAAAAGACCAAGTCCGAAACCTGTGCATCACCAAATGTTTTTTTGATTTTCGAGAATGCGAATTCGAGGTAGGAATCGTCCGAAGGGTTGTCGGAAACGCGTTTGAACATTTCAACCAGTTGTTCTCGGCCAATCGTTGAGTCGGGCGCGGTTAGTTTTGCCGTCAGTACACGACGTACATAATTTTCGTGTTCCTCTCCTCCATAAATCCCCTGAAATTCTGCGTAGGGAATTTCGGTTCCAGCCAGCTCGTTGAATTCACGAACCATTTTGTCGGCGACCGATTCATGACATCCGTCGATCTTAATCGCTAACTCCACGAGACGTTGCACGAGAGATTCGTCGAGCGACGGAGGTTCAGGTGATTCGTTAGCCATTGAAGTTGATCAAGCCCGATAACGGTTGAGGTCACCGAGCCGCCGCCAATAAGCTCGGCCATCGAAAACAGCACCGTCGGCGGCTTCGGTGCACCGATTTGTTATCCTGCCAGCTTCGCCAAATCGTATCGCCATCAGGATTCCGTTCGAAGCACGCGTGCGATTGTCCGCGCACTCCGTTCCCGGCGGTGACAATTATCCATCGCGATTCAGACCAAATCAAGTCTATCAGCTTCCGATCATTTCGTCCGCGCGATTTTCATTGGGCAAAGGTTTGATACCACAATTTCACTTTGCGATTCGAATTCATGCTCCATGTTGTGTCGTCGCAATTCTTTATGGAATGCTTTAAGCAGGAACGAACACGAATCAGTTCAGTCAACGCATCGCTGATCAGCATCACAGCCTGGATCTCAATCAAAAAGAAAGCTCAAATCAGAAATCGGCGCCCCATCAAACCAGCATGTCACCCGCGCACCAATCGACCTCGCAATCTTGTGAGGCAAAGGTCAGACAGGATAACGGTTGAGGTCACCGAGCCGCCGCCAATAAGCACGGCCAACAAAAACAGCACCGTCGGCGGCTTCGGTGCACCGATTTGTTATCCTGCCAGCATCGCCAAATCGTATCGCCATCAGGATTTCGTTCGAAGCACGCGTGCGATTGTCCGCGCACTCCGTTCCCGGAGGTGACAATTATCCATCGCGATTCAGATCAAAACAAGTCTATCAGCTTCCGATCATTTCGTCCGGGCAATCTTTTTATGGCATGCTTTAACTACGAACAGTCGCGAACGGACACGAATCAGTTGGTCAATGCATCGCGGATCAGCATCACTTCGGTCTCAATCAAAACAAAGGCTCGGAGCAGAAATCTGCGTCCCATCAAACGAGCATGTCGACCGCGCATCAATCGACCACGCAATTTTGTGAGGCAATGGTCAGACAGGATAACGTTGGATTGACCGGAAGGTCGGAGACAGCTTTCCATCAGCTTACCACGAACCATCGACTTCCGGTCCAATCCCTGGTTCGGCGGCGCGGCAGTGTGTCCCGAAGCGTGGTACTTGGGCCAGTACTGTCAAAATGCATCGCCAAACGATTTCGGCTAAAAGTGCCGAATAGCAAGGCACTTGGAATGAATCAAAAGATGAACCAATACCAAGCGAGTTACCACGGCGTTTCGCCGCAGTCATCCGCGAAGTTAGCTACGCCTCACGGGGTGGCTTGACCTACTCAAATTCAGGTCAATCCAACGTTAAGATGGCAAGGATGCCGTCCTAACTATCTTAATTATCCGGCACTAGTTCCGGATAAAACGTCGTGGGGCCGGTTTATCCGGCACTCAAACAATGGTATCGTGGCGAATATTGCGTGTCAACGACCGCCGGATAAAAACTAGTTATCAGGAAGTCAGCGTCGCAGCCAGGTACGGTTCCTTCTTAATTCACACTGTTCAATTTTGCTGATCAACACAAAATGTCAGTCAACGCTTTCCATCAAGCTGTCCACCGTAATTTACGTTCCATCAGTAAAAACGACCGAGTTTGGTTCCCAAGATGGATCCGCAGGTTTGCAGAATACCAAAAGCTACTCGACGACCAGCCGCTGTGTGTCCTCCGGAAAACCACCGTCGCCTTCTCTCAATTGCTCCGCGATCGTGGAACACCCGCACTCGCCAGATTGCAAGCGGTACGGGCAATCGAATCCTACGCGAAACTGGTGCATGGGACGCACCTCAATTACGCTGCGAAAATGAAGGTTGTGTTGCGCCAAATCTCGGCCAACGACGACGATGCCGATCAATTTCAAAAGGTCTCCAAACAAGCCGATGCCGGAATGAAGGGCTCCACGCAAGAAGGGCCCAATACGATGGAACTTGCACAGCGAGAACTGCGAGTGCAACGATACGCCTACGAAACAGAAAAAGCCTACCTTGGATGGCTCAATCGTTTCTCCAACTACTGCGGAACCAAATCACTGGAGGATGCCGGTGAACCGGAAATCCGAGCGTTTCTTACCGAGTTAGTGGTCAAAGGCAATGTTGCGGCACCGACTCAAAAGCAGGCGCTGTCCGCCATTCTGTTTCTTTACCAAAACGTTTTCGGACGGGAACTTTCGTTCCTCGATATCCAGAGATCAGCCAAAGAACGATCACTACCGGTGGTTTTTAGCCAACAAGAGATTAAAGAGTTTGTGAACTTGTTTCATGGCCGCAATCGGTTGATGTTTGATTTGATGTACGGCTCAGGTCTGCGCCACAAGGAATGTCGCCGACTACGGATCAAAGATATCTTCTTCGACCAAAATCAAATTCTTGTTCGAAATGGGAAAGGTGAGAAGGACCGGGTTACCGTGCTGCCCCGTCGAACCATCGAACCACTTCAACGGCAAATCGAAGCAGTTAAACAAGTTCATCTGAGTGATCTGGACGATGGATTCGGAGAAGTGCATTTGCCGTTCGCCCTCGAGCGGAAATATCCCAAAGCAGCTAGAGAGTTAGGATGGCAGTATCTTTTTCCTTCACGACAACGCAGTATTGACCCTCGCACCAAAAAGTTACGCAGGCACTACTTGAGCGAGACCGTCTTTGCAAAGTTCTTCAAGCTTAAATTGAAAGAAGCAAACATCACCAAGAACGCAGTCCCCCATTCGCTTCGGCATAGCTTTGCGACGCACTTGTTGGAAAACGGTTCGGACATTCGCACCGTTCAAGCACTACTGGGACACAAGGATGTCTCGACAACCATGATCTATTTGCACGTGATGAATGAACCCGGACTTGCAGTGCTTAGTCCAGCAGATGCGATTCTTTGTGATGATTAAATGATTGTTTGGGCTCAATTGCGGGTCTTGGGCACTCTTGCCCGAGTATATTCTTCTATTGAAGGAGCGTTGTGCGCTCATTTTTCGAATACGTTTTCTCGTCGCTTCAATCGCGTTGGAGTTGAAGAGGTTGACGGAAGAATTCGTGACAGCCAAGAGTGGCTATCCTACGTTTCGTGTGAACGCGGGACCGTAGCTTGGGCACTCTCGCCCGAGTAGATTTTTCTTTTGAAGGAGCATTGTGCGCTCATTTTTCGAATACGTTTTCTCGTCGCTTCAATCGCGCTGGAGTTGAAGAGGTTGACGAAAATTCGTGACAGCCAAGAGTGGCTATCCTACGTTTCGTGCGTTCGTGACAGCCAAGAGTGACGCGCCCGACATTAACCGGGCTTAAGCGAGTTAATTTTTTGGTTGGTGGACGCCAAT
>JBCAWX010000071.1:0-5034 GCA_038534355.1 Planctomycetota bacterium | reverse complement strand
GCACCCGTCGACGAACTAAACAAAACTCAAACCCCGGTGATTCTCGAGTCAGACGGCGCATGAACCGGATCGCACCCTCGTCGAGTTGTAGAATTGGTTTGCGTTCATAATTCAGGAGAGATGATGCTTAGTGCCGGGTGCAGAGTTTATCAATAATGTCAAATATGTATTCCTTCGGTATTCGATAACGAGCGGATTGGCCATCAATTTCAACAGTGCAACCCATGTCGTCGGTAGAAATGGGGTCGAAGGTTGCTGATTTTTCGCCAAGCTGAAAAGTAAGCGATCCACTATGCCCATATGAAAGTTCTCCGCCGAGTTTCTCAGCGAGAATTCGAGCACGTTTCTTGAAGAGTTGCATGAAGGCTAGTGAATCATCGGCCAAAGCGACATAACGACCAAGATAACCGAGCGGCGACGATCATCATTTCAATTCAAAAACCGTTGCTTCGCCGCTTCGGTTCATCGCATTGTTATCCTGCCAATTCAAGGATAGATGAGTTTCTTCGTTCGGGTTTGAAGCGTGCTTGCAATGGACATCGCGCTTCGTTCCCTTCGATGATAATTATCAGCCGGGAGCGTTCGAGAATCAAGCGAGATCGGTTTGGTGTGGTCGAACCTGTAGTCAGCGGATCAGTCGCAGGAAGCATTTTGAAATTAAACACCAGCGAGCCATGAAAGGACTGGCAAGCCAATGCAAACTGTCGTGTGCAGTGCCATCCACATCCAGTAAAGGCCTGGTGCTTTGTTACGTTCAACGATTATGTCGTCACCCTGCCAGCCTGTAACCGCCATGCCAAGGTAAAACTCAGCACCGAGAATCAGAAATGAAATTGTGCCAAGAGCAATTGTTAGCATTAGATATTCAGGCAGGACCTGCCATGATCACCGAGCCCGGACGGAAATCGTTGCTTCAAAACACGCTCACAGCCCGGGCTTCGCGTGCATCCATTTGTTCAAGAAAGCCGCTTCGCGGCGTAGTTATGGAACGAGTAAAGATGTGAGGCATGATGTTTCTTTTTGAATCCTCATTCATCAAGGAATCATCATGCCCACGTACAACAATCTACCATCAGCCAGCGATCAGTTCAAAGGAGATGGTACCGCAAGCTCATCCCTGATCGAGCAAGGTCTGCGCTCCATGCGCTCGCGAAAAGGACCAATTCAACTCATCAAATCTTTGCCAATCGAGTGCCAAAACGCCAAGTCAACCGTCAGAGCGGCTTGAAAATCAGCGCCAACGACGAAAGCCAAACTGCTTTGCAAGTTCAGCGCTGGAGCGATCCAGGTTCAAACCGAAGCGAAATCCAATGGTGACTCTGCCGTTGCGGGCATCTTGAACAAATAATTCGAACATCGGGTGACACGCTCAAAATCGAACGGTTCTTCGCGCACCCAACCACTAACCACAACAGCCACCGGTCTTAATTCACGCGATGTCAAGTTCTTGATGGCTTGGTTATCCCGCGTTTCCGTTTCACGAGACCATATAAAGGCCTCCCGAAACGGAGATGCCTCCAGATTCGTCAATTGTAAACGTGAAATCGTACCCATGGCCACCTAGCCGCCCAAAGAAGTTGGTGAACTCTACTCTGATTTGATTTTCGGTACGTTCGATAACACGTATTTCCATATAGCTGTTGCCATCAAAATCGAGCGCATCGAAGGTCTCTTCGAAATCCTCTTCGTCAATTCGAAACACACGTTTGTCTTCACTAAGAAATACGCTGTCCGGGACAAAGTCGCATGAAACAATGAACCGTTTCGCATCAAGCATCAATTTCTGATCTGGATACCCGCTCGGAAAGTCAAAGAGCGGATCCCCATGTATTGTCCACGCGACGAGCGCGATGGCAATTCTGTCATCCGTTCGTAATTCCTTAGTGTTCAATCCGGCCGCAGATCGAAATGAATCAGGTAATTCAGGAGGCCAGAGGAAATACGCCGAACTCGCTATGGCAATAACTGCGATAATCGCAAGAAGAAAGTTTTTTCGATTCATATGACGATGCGTTCAAACGGGATAACGACGAAGTTCACCTTTGGATCACCCAGGTCGAATTATCCATCACATACAATTGCATATCAAGTCGATTCCGTCCAAACCTGAGAGGACGAAACTTCAAGCGTTGCACGATTTAATTTTGATTCAAACTTGTTTAGGAGGAAACACCACGCCCCAAACGTATCCGATGCCTGCAGCGATCAGCGACAGAATTAGCGGTTCAACAGCAATTGTTTTAAGTCTAGAAAAAGGAACCTCCAACTCTACGCCCATATAAATAGTCAGTACTGCCGTAATAACAAAGGTGAGCAGTCCAAAGGTGATCGACAGGAACTTGGATTTGCGATTCATGTTCTAGGTTGTCGATTAAGCAGAGTCGGATAACGTCGATGTTCACCGGGTCGCGGCAAACAGCGTTGATTTCAAAAGCCGCACGAACCGCGACTCCGGTGCAACATTTTGTTATTTCGCGTTTGGTCGTGCGTACGGTATCGAACCCGGCATTATTTCGGTTGAGTGTGCGGTGTTGTTTATTCGCCCATCCAGCAGGTCAATGAATGCAAATCCAATGTCACGCAATCTGTCACGTTCCAGATCAGTATATTTGCAGCTTTCATTTCCGAGCAAGTTTAGAGTGTCGGCAGACAGTGCGGAATCCGATGCTTCAATACTGGCCATCAGCGATTTTATTGCAGTGCGAACGAGTTTCATCCGTTCGGGGTTGGCACAAGCGAATTCCATTTCGTGAGGGACGTGTCCGTTGAAGTGCCCACGGGATGCGAGCAGCCATTTGTTTCGTATTTCGGGTGTCGCGGCATGTTCGCCAGAGTCGGTGGGTTCGGGAAGATGCAGCGCGAGCAATCGCAGCCAAAGCTCGAGCATCTCGTCACGCATCCAAAAGCCGGGCTCATTGCCCGCGGTTCCATCGGTGATCGTAACGAAGGATGTGCCCATTTGATTTCGTGTGACTTAGCGACAAAACGTCTAAAATCACCCGGTCGCGACAGGTAGTTCTCCATTGTCAAAACTCCCGACTTCGCGACTCGGGTGCATTTTTTTTATGCCACGATTGGTGTTAGCGTTTCTGCCAGTTTAGTTTGGGGACGCTAAGTCGTTTTTCAATCGTCCCATCCCAGTCCACCGACAGGCCAGCATTTTCGAGTTCTTCACGAACGATGTTACCAACATCAATGCCAACCGTTTGTTCATTGGCGGGATCAACCGGCCGAAAAGCAAAGTAGAGGCATCGCCGCTGATCGCACGTTCCAAATCTTGACCGTGGTAGAAGCAATAGCCCAGGTTTGATTCTTTCTCGGGTTGTTGAGAGTAGGCCTCGCCTACGTCGTCGTACCCATCGCTTTGTGTGTAGCCTGCGTTTTGGATCGCGATTACCCCACGTTCGTTCATTTTTGCGAATGCTGTGTCGAGGCGATCGCAGTCAGTGGTTGCGGGATACGTCAGCTTTTCTTTTTCGTATTCGGCGAATTGTGCATCTATTGCGGATACAACGTCGTTCGTATCCAGTTCACCCGGCGCGTACATCTCCTCCGTGAAGACTTCAAGCAAGCGTTCGCGGCTGTAGAAGCCGGATCGCACCATGGATGCAATTTCAGATGCGAACATGTTTCGGTGTCGATTGGTTCAGTGGCATAACGTCCGCGTTAACCGAGCGGACGAAAAGGTTTGAATTCATAAAATTGAGTCGGATACAATGGGAGGTACGACCATCCGACGATTGGCCAACCCTAACGTTGTGAACGCTTCGGTTCAACGCTTTGTTATCCAGACAGTGGAGTGAATCGCATGCGGCATTCTAGTTATTTGGCATGTCGCAGTCGAGCATGCAAAGACAGCGTAATGCCCGACATAACGACAATCACCATGATGTTGCCAACGAAACGATGAGCCCGCCCACTATCAGTATCGTTGGAGCCGCAACGTGCAGGTTCGCCAGGTAGTCACCGTTCCCTTGTTTCGATCCGGAGATTGCAGCAATTCGACGTGAATGTTCACGAATCGCGAGATTGCCCAAAACGCCAACCAAGATTGCGACCAATCCAGCAGCACGGTAGTAGTACAGATTAAGAGAGAAATTCAATGATGCAAGAAGTATCGCAGTCACACACATCATTGTGCGACTCATGCCAGCCCTTAAAGTTTCTAAGTGCATTCGTTCTTGCATGAACTTTCAATCAGTCTGGATAACGGTACGCATCACCGGGCGGCGGGAGCACGGTAACCATTTGTGAAAACTCGCCACCGCCGCTCCGTGTGCATGCGATGGTTACCCGCAATATTGCAATGGAATGTTTGAGATCGGATTGATGCGAGCTAGCATTCGATTTTAGCGAGACGATCGAAGACCATCAATAAAGCGAACGGCGCTTGAGCAAGCCAATATCGGAACTCTAGTGGCGGCATCAAAGTGACCATGGCCAGATGAAGTGTCGTTCACTGCATTTCGGGCAAATTGAACCGTCGCCGTTGTTGTCGGAAGGTCGATAGCCGCAACCGAGGACGCACTGGAACAGGAGTGCTATTACGAGCAGGGCAAACGGTATGCCTGCGAACCAAGTGTAAAAGTACGAGATCAGTCCGACGCCTGTTGAGACCGCGACCGCTGAGAGAAGGTAGCCACCTGGAGCCATCGCGCCGCCAGGGCCAGCGAACCATCCAGCAGACCAGCGTGTTTTCCAACTGCGACACTTCATTCAAGATTGCATCGCCAAGAGAGTCTCTGTTTTAGTCGGGTAACGGCAGTGATCACCGAGCCGGAACGATAGATCATCCATTTCAAAACCACGCGCAAGTCCGGCTTCGCGTGCATCACATTGTTCAAGAAAGCCGCTTCGCGGCGTAGTTCTCGAACACTTAATTCAATGTACCAGACGGCGATTGGAATGTAATCATCTTTTGATGTTGATTTGGACGAACACCAAGTCAAACCCTACCCGAACCTCAGTCTCAAATTTCAAACTGTGTTGTTCGGCAAGCTTCTTGAATCGATTGAAGGCAGTTGATTCCATTGC
>JBCAWX010000070.1:0-5045 GCA_038534355.1 Planctomycetota bacterium | reverse complement strand
TCCGTGGCATCTTTGAGGCTCCTTGGGCTACGCCCATTTTAGGCCCCGCGTGGCCCCCTAAACCAGCACCACCTCAAAACTCGAGCATCGATCGTAGCAAGTGCGTGTATCCTCGCATCCAGAGAACGTCCGAATAATCGAAGGCGACAACCACTTCGCGAGCTTTTGCGTCCGGCAGAATGGAGCCACCACCCAGATACTGTTGAGAGATCCTGATTAAGTCCTCGTCATCGGTTACCATTCCATCTTGGTCGATGTCTAAATGGAACTGAAACAAGTGCAGAGGGAGTTTCACGTCTTTACTCGTGATTTTTGCAAGCGTCTTATCCGCCTCGTCCAATTGCTTGATCATGTCTTTGAAAACATTCCGAACATCTTGATAGCTCACGCGTTCGGGATTCTTGTTTTCAGGGACCGGAAGGCGGAAAAACGGAATCTGATCCAGGTTGTCATTGATGCCGAATCGATACCAGGACTGAGCCAAGTGCTCGACAGCCTTCATCATCTGCAACGTTCCTAACCCAAATCGAGCTTGATCGTCTTTCGGATTTTGCTTCAAGTGTTTTTCCAGGGCCGACTCACCTTCGCTGAGCTTTCCGTTGATCAAGTATTTCTCAACCAGCGGTTGCTGGGCGAACCCAACGTTTGCGATCCCGCAGCAAACCGTAACGATCACAATAAAAATCTTGACATTGTTCATCCCAGCTACCCTTGTTTCTTTCGACAAGTTGCTTGTTTGGCGTTGAACCACTATCCACCGTAAGTCTATACCGAAAGGCCCTTGGGGACAGCTGATTTTCGGTTGTTGGCGAGGCGCCAATCATCAAGAATGACCTGTCGCCCACGCTTCCGCGTTTTGAAGTTGGACACTTTTAGCGCAAACCGAATTTTTGGCGTTTGCGTGTTTACCAGCATGAAAGAGGTGTACTAAAAATTCAGACCAACCAGGTCTGGTGAGTTCTTGCACAGCTTGCTCGCGGAACACGCGATCAAGCCGATCGCGAAATATCTAAAGAGAGAGACATCAAAAAGTTTTGCTAAAACGTCTGGTGAAAGACTCGAGATTGTTCACTTACCTCGAATATGGACTGATGTTTGCTAGGTTGGAGGGCGTCGTACATCCAAACAGTATTCACGGACGTTGCCAATCTTCGTCAGCGTGAAACGCCTTGGGGACTTGCCCAACTCATTCGGACGATGAAGCCGACGTTGCCTCGTAAGTCGGTTCATTCGTTTCTTCAAGTCGCAAAGGTGGTTCACATCGAAGCATTGATCCCCAATTCAACCGCCTGCTTTGACATCCACTTCAGCAGTGCCAAGTTGTCTTTTCATGCAAGACTTAAGACGCCCTGAACCACCCGCCACCGCGCCATGTCAGCACCATTTGTCCAACATCAATTTTTTGTTTTTTTGGAAAGCACTCCAATATCCTGCGACTTGGATCGAACAGCACCGATGGTTGCTAAAAAATGCAAGTTCGATTCGACACCCCCGCTGGAAAGATTGTCGACATTGTCATGAGATTCATATTTGCCACAGGTTTCGTTTACTTTGCGATTTGCTCGACTGTTCTTGCACAAAATGATGTCGACGCACTTCAAAACTTTAAAGCCAAACTGCAACAACTGAGTGACGATGACCATGCTGTGGGCATCGAGATATACATCACGCAAGGTGAACGTCAGTTGCTTCACGAAACGTTCGGATGGCAGGACCGCAACAAACAAACCAAGATGAGAAAAAATGCCATCTATAACATTCGTTCGATGACCAAACCGATGGGTGGCACAATCGTACAAAAGCTGATCGACCAGGGAAAATTGAAACTTGATGACCCGGTTTCGAAATTCTTGCCCTCGTTTAACAATGAAAAATCTCGCGACATTACGATCGAACAATGCTTGCTGCATCGGGCTGGGTACGAACAAGGTCCGCCGGGAAGACCGTGGCGAACATATGGCAAACTGATCGACGTTGCCGATTACTGGGGCAAAACAGGACCAACATTACCGGTCGGCAAGCAATGGTCCTACGCCGACGCACACGCGGATATCGTCGCGGCCGTTGCGGAAAAAGTCACTGCCAAGTCAGCCAAAGAGCTGCTCAATGAGTACATATTTCAGCCGCTGGATCTAAAGCATACGTTCGCTGCATGGACTGACGACAAAAAGATCATTGAACAGATAGCACCTTTGTATCGGGGCAGCAAAGGTAACTGGAATCGCATCTGGATTCCGTCGGACGGTGCGCTTTACCCGTTCACCATGTACTCTCAAAGCGTATACAGCAACGTCCAGGATTATTCCAAATACATCCGCAACTACATGTCCGGCCGAACCAACGCGATCGTCTCGAGCAAAGGCATCCAACGCTCCTTCGCAAACCGACAAGCCGTTAATTTACCACCGGGCTTTTTCCCGATCGGCGAAGGCAAACGATTGTGTTATGGTCACCTTTGGGGATTTGCAATCGATCCTGATTCAAAATCCGATCAACCTTACGTAATCATGCACACAGGGTCTGATGGTACCGCTTCGTACGCATTTCCAGATCTTGATCTAGTGATCATCGTAATGACCCAATCACGCGGAACCGGCGTTCTGCCCATGATTGAAACAGCCATTAACAAGCATCTTTTACCGCAGGTCAAATGAGCGATTTCAACCTCGAGTTGTCAAGTTAATCGACCCTCGATGCATACAACGGCATTCCAGCGGCCCAGACTCTTCTGCTCGTCTCGTGAAGAAATCGCCTCGGTTGCATCGACGATGATCAGGTAATTGATCCGCCAGCTCACATCGGTGAACCAGACCGACGTGATTTCGGTGGGTCGCTGACGACCGAAACTTCGTTTCGCTAGCCTCCGTTCGGCGTGAAACGCCGAGGAGACCTGCCCAACTGCATTCGGACAATGAATCTGAACGCAGTTTCAGACGATTTCCACATGCGATGACCGATCGGCGCGGAGTAATTTCTGTTTTTTTGGTCCTATCCGTGATCGAAATCCGTTGTTGCTTATCGGAGGTGTTTGCTCGGGCAACCTTGCGTCGTTGTATTCCTGCGATGTTCATAATCGCGACGTTACCCAGCAAGGCGCCCATTGACCATTGATTATCAACATTGTGGGTTCTAACCGTGATTAGAGTATTTGGCCTTTCCATCGCCTTGTTGGCGGTCACTTGTGCTTCCGCTCCCAAGTTAAACGCGGATATTGTCTTGACAATTACGGACAACGGTTCGGACGGCTCGTTTTTTCATTTTCTTGGAACTGGAACAACTGCCAATTCGGGATTCTATATCGGGTATGGAACGCCGACCGATACATTTTTGCCAAACGGGACTTCAGTATTCTCCGACTCGTCGGAAAGTCCAGACCTGGCTTTGGGTAGCGCCGGCGTGAACCAATCCTATGTTCGTGATCGCAACAATGATCTCTCTTTGGGGATTCACTCTTTCGTGGAATTTATCTTTGATAGTACGGTTCCAGCGAGCACATCATTGTCCGGTTTGAACGGAACTTACGAAATGGACACGATCCCATTCAGCACGTTTGTTCCGGGGACTTACGATTTACAACAAATCAGTTTCGGCGGATCCATCAATGCGGGAGACTATCGTCTTATCGTTGCCGTACCCGAACCCTCTTCATTTGTACTAGCGGTTTTGGCTGCATTTTTCGCAATTGGATTTCGGCATCGAAAAGACTTGATAGCCGGAGAAGTCTGACGTTTTTCAGGCCTTCATGATTTGGCTCGCAATGACAGAAATCAGTCGTCGAAAACGCCGTGTGCAACCGAAGCATGGACTAAAAGTTCGTTGTACCGGCTTTAGCCGGAATCCGACACACTAGCACAAGATTATGTACGTCTACCGCAAATGGACTCGCGAAAAACAAGTCGCGGCTCTCAAAGAACGAAGCGTCCACGGTATGCCTTTGCATAGCCCACCTTATGTCCCCGAACCGATGCGGAACTAGCTCGCCTTTCGACTCTCCATCCGACTTCGACTCTCCATCCGACTAGGACTCTTCATCCCACTTCGACTGTCCTTCCGACTAAGGCCGCCTAAAGGCGGTACTACGAACCGAACTTGCGGTACTACGAACTTGCGGTACTACGAATTGGCTTCGCTCGAAATCATGATATGAGGCTTACGCCTTGCGAGTTTTTCGCCTTCCAATGAGCAGCCATGATAGCGCAAGTAAGGAAACCGCAAATCCGGTCGGCTCGGGAACTGAAGAGAAATTGCTCAGCGTTACGTTGTTGCCAGCGTAGCTGATGGTGAACCAGCCAAGACCGTCCCGCGTGGCGATGAGGTCTCCCTCCAAATAGCCGTCGAACGTCCCCGTCAGTGAACTTGAGCTAAGAATGGTAAACGAGTCACTTGTGGTCACTGCTGATTCAAATCCATCGATGAAATCAATGGAAAGATTTCCATCCAATTCGATGGTATCAAGGACGTCAATGAAATCGTGTTCTGTGCCTTGAACCAATCCACCAAGCTCAATCAACAGATCTGAACCAGTCGCTAACTGAATGTCGCCATCGAGGATGAGCGTTCCCGCGCTAAGCCCAGGATCGATCGTTCCATTGCTGGTAAGGCCGGTTGCGGAAAAGTCATACTCGCCGATACCTGAAAGAACTCCACCGGCCTCATTTACAAACGAGCTACCGACAAAGGTCACGACACTTTGGCTATTTCGATTGAGGTAGGTCCCAGTGTTTTCGTGATTCGCCCCGGCAGACCCAATTCGAGTGCTGACGCTGTCGACCTGAACGTCAATCAACCCAGCATTTATCAGCTCGGAGTTAATTCTTCGGTCGGTCGTCGTTGCGGTACTGGTGCCATTGAAGTTGATGATCGCTCCCGCCGCGTTGGTTATGGAACCGGCTCGAGTCAGCAAAACATCCCTCGCGTCAAAGTCACTTGTCAAGTTGATCGTGCTGAAGTTGGTAAAGTCTGCAACAGCTGTAGCGCTTGTACCTCCAGCGGACGTTG
The DNA here is from genome assembly GCA_038534355.1 of Planctomycetota bacterium. Classification (GTDB taxonomy): domain Bacteria; phylum Planctomycetota; class Planctomycetia; order Pirellulales; family Pirellulaceae; genus Mariniblastus. The sequence continues at coordinate 47 of JBCAWX010000070.1, read as the reverse complement.
CATCGAGGTTCAGAAACTGGCCGACATTCAGATCTCCTTGATACAGG
>JBCAWX010000069.1:0-5282 GCA_038534355.1 Planctomycetota bacterium | reverse complement strand
AAGCCACGAGTTGCAGTAAAGCGATTTCGGTTTTGGCAATCTGTGTTCATCCGTGTTTATCTGTGGCCTTTCCCAAAAAAAGTAAGGCAAACAGACGAAAAAAGGTTCCAGGGAACTCAAAGAGGTAGCAGATCTTTCGATGATTCACCGAAGGGCTTGCGCCCTAACGCTACTTGGACGAAAAAAGGTTCCAGGGACGTTCCAGGGACCTTAAAAAAGAGGTGGCATGATCTTTCGATGGTTCACCGGAGGGCTTGCGCCCTAACGCTACTTGTTAAGATCGAAACCGATCGGCACTACCGGAGAAATTAGCGGACCGGCGCAAGCCGGCCGGTGACGAACAAAGACAAACACAATGCGATTGAATTTGTGATACAGTTTTTCGGAGAACCACGACGTTAACCAACGAGGGCTGGCAGCTCTCACTACGTTGAGAGATCCGGATGTAACTCAACGAGGGCTTGATTCAAAATCTCTCGCCTGGCAGCAATGTAAATCTCATAAATTCGCTGACCTATTCGTGGCGCAGTGCTTCGATTGGATCCATCATCGCGGCTTTCCTCGCCGGATAGATACCAAAGACCAATCCAGTCCCCAAAGAGATCACCAAACTTAAAACGATTGACCAAGCCGCAATTCTTGGCTCAAGCGTATGCACAATCGGTGGAAGAAGGTCAGGGAAGAACAGAACGATCGAATCCTTTATGCCGTGGAAAAGCGGACCGACACATAAACCAAAAACAACACCGAGTAGACCGCCGGTCCCGGTCAACACCAACGTCTCCACCATGAATTGCTGAATGATGTCGCCGCGTTTGGCACCGATCGCTCGACGAATCCCGATCTCTTTGGTTCGCTCTGTGACGGTCGCCAGCATGATATTCATGATCCCGATCCCACCGACCAAGAGCGAGATCCCGGCAATGACGACGAGCAACACGTTAAACATGGCACGTGTACGTTCAGCTTGTTCCAACAGTTCCTGCGGAACCACGACCGCATAGTCTTCGGATTTGTGAAACTGCTTGAGCATCGACTCGATAATCGCTGCCGTTTCAGGCACATCCTCGATCTCCTTGACCCGGACGGTGATTTGGCTGAGTTCAACAATCTCACCTTCAAACGGAAACGCGCCGCCGCTATTCGTTCGCCGCATCACCCAATCGCCGACGCGTGTACGAAAGGTCTCTAAAGGAATGTACGCATCAAGGTTGAAATCGCGTGCATCGAGGCTTCCTCCAATGGCAGCCGAAGCAACGCGAGGTTTTGTCTGCCCGATCACGGTATAAAACTCGCTACCAACCCAAATCGTTTTTCCAATTGGGTTTTCAAAAGGAAATAGCTTTTTGCTGCATTGGTCTGCCAATACGATGACTTTGTCCCCTTTGTCTCTTGCATTGAGCCAACGCCCTCGCGCAATTTCCAGGCGGTTCATGTCAAGATGTTTTTCCGTGCAACCGATCAGTTTTGTGTCGACTGTCTTTTCTTTGTAGCGCAGTTCGAACTTGGTTTCTCTCATCGCAATCGCATCCTCGATACTCGGGATGGTCGAAACAATTCGTTCGAGGTCTTTCCGAAGCAAGCCGTATTTCTTGACGCGACTATTTGCGGATTCGTCATCGCCGGACGGCTCGACGGTACGGACAATAATATTGCGAGCACCGAGTTCAAGTATTTGCTGTTGAGCTCGGTAGCTAACTCCTTCCCCCATGGCAACCAACCAGATGACCGTCGCCGTCCCAATGAATATGCCAAGTGCGGCCAGCCCCGCACGAAGCTTTTGAAGGAGCAGGCTTTTTACACCCAGTTGAAACGATCGAAGAATGTTGAGTAGCATAGGTACTAAGTAATCTCAGAGAGTTCGCTCGGCGACTTCACTCCGTTCGATCTGGATCTCCCGGAAGTTTTTCCTGAGCTTCCTCAAGCGTCTTCAACGCCTCTTGTTTGGCCTCTGGAATGAAAGCGGCAGGATCGATAACCACTTCATCGCCTGCCCCCAAACCGTCACGCACGGCGATAAAAACGTCGTTGCTTTCACCAATCTGGATTACACGCCGTTGAACTCCGCCATCTGTTTTCACCCACACCAATGTTTCGGAGGCCGTTTGAAGGACCGCGGCAACCGGGACTCGAATCACGTCGTCGAGCTCTGCGATCACGATTTCGACTTCGGCGCTCATCCCCGGTTTTAGGCCAGGATAGTTTTCCGGCAAGCTGACGATGGTATCGTACTTGACCATATTCCCAGTCCACCATCCTGCCGGTCGCGCCACGGATGCAACGGCCAAGACCTCGCCTTCGAGTTTGCCATCCGGTATCGAGATGATGCATTTCATCCCGGGACGGATTTGCTTTACGATGGATTCATGTATTCCGATCTTGACTTGCATCTTGTCAAGGTTCGGCATCAACAACAGCACCTGGTCCTTATGAACAGTCGCCCCTTCCGTAACATCAGGGGCCGATTTCCAGGCGGCCGCGGAAGGGAAAATGATCAAGCCGGAACGCTCGGCTTTGATCACACAATGTTTGAATTCTTCACGAGCAATGGAAGCCCGTTTTTCATCCAGCACGGCCCGCTCTTCGTTGGCATCATGTCTCGCTTGTGCCGACGCAAGATCTCCTTCCAACGTTTTGAGCTTCATCGGGCGCGTATATTTCTCAAGCACATCAATATCATTTTTTCTTGCGTCAACGTCCAACGTGGCTTGATTGACGGCAAGTCTTCTCTGATCCATTTCTCGATCATGTGCAAAGCCGCGTACCGAAAGCTTCTCTGTATGTTCATACTGATTCTTGGCTAAAAGCAGACTGGCTTGCGAAATCTTCAGGTTCTTTTCGAGCGTCATCATCTGAACCTGGTATCGGCCTTCCGTGTATTCTTTGATCGCCAGTTTTGCATTCGCAAGAATGGCCTGAGAGTTTTCTGCGCTTGCGCGTGACTGGAAGGCATACTTGGAGCGTTCATTGATCGCATCTTCGATGGCCAGCGTGTCCAACCGCACGAGGACATCGCCTGGTTGAACCTGAGTTCCATTTTCGATCACCCAGTTGACCGTGTTCCTCCCGCGAACTTTGCATTTGATTTCGATGTTTTCAGAACTTTCCAGGCCTCCTTGCTCTACGACAGTGACGCGCAAAGTTCCTTTCTTAACTGCATAGGTATGCTTAACGTCCAGCTGCGATTCAGGGCGTCCTGTTGATCGCGTCGCAAAGATTCCCAGTGCTGACAGAATTGCCAACGCAAAGCCAATGCCACCAATCGTCTTCAAATAGACTCGATTACTTCGCATCCAACGCTCCTTGTACAAGGTGATCGTTGATATTGCTTGAGTTCGATGTCTGCTTCAAACGATTGGATGACGAGTCTTCTTCTTCAAAAGTACGAAGGGCCTCTTGTCGAGCACCATCAACAAAGCGAAGTGGGTTAAGAACGACTTCATCTCCAACGCGAACTCCCGATTTGGCAATCATGAATACGTCGTTGCTTTCACCGACGTCCACGATTGTTCGGATAGCCTGACCATTGGGACTTTTAACCCAGCACATTTTTCTGTTTCCAACTTCAACAATCGCGGATACAGGAAGCAGCACCTGGTCCTTGAATTCTGCAAGAACAATGTCGACCTGCGCACTCATTCCGGGCCGGAGTCCAGGTGTTTCAGGAAGGCTGATCACCGTTTCATACTTGACCATATTTCCGGTCCACCATCCTGCGGGCTTGGCGACCGAAGCGATCGATTCGACTTTGCCATCAATCGTAAAATCTGGAAGCGCCACTTTGGCGATCATTCCTTTCTTGACACGATCGACTTGAGCTTCGTGAATACCGACTTTAACCTGCATTTGAGTAAGATCCGGCATCAACAACATCACCTGATCGTGACGGACAAATCCTCCTTCTGTCACATCGGGAGTCTCTTTCCATTCGGCGGAGGATGGATAAATCACCAACCCGTCCCGACTCGCTCTCACTTCGCAATAGTCAAGTTCCTCGATCGCCTTGTCTCGGCGGCTTTCATCCAGTCTCAAACCGGCTTCGTCTGCTTTGAATTTTGAGCGCAGCGATTTCAGGTTGCCGTTGAGGATCTCAAGTTCCATGACTTTGGTATAGTCGTTGAGGACATCAATTTCCTTTTGCCGAACCTTCAATACCAACGTCGCCTGTTCAACTGAAAGCTGGGCGCTCTGGAGTTCATACTTATTGACGTACCCTTTGAGATAGAACGTTTCGGTATTCAAAAACGATTCCTGTACCGTTTTCAAATTCGACTTTGCGAGCGCCAAATTCTGTTCAAGTCTTTTCAATTCGGACTTGTATGTCCCCTCCAGGTATGCCTCGATCGCGAGTTCTGCACGAGCCAGGTCAGCCTTCGTTCGTTCAAATGTTGCTTTCGCAACAAAGGCATCTGTCGAATTTTTTCCGATGGCGTCTTCGATGCGTTTGGTATCAAGCTGGACCAGCAAATCACCGGGACGGACGTTCGTGCCACCTTTGATCACCGAAGTCACGGTGCTACCGCCACGAATACGGGATTTGATTTCCGTATTGTTTGAGCTCTCTAATGTTCCCTGCTCGCTGATGGTGATGATCAAGTCACCTTTTTGAACAACGTGTGTTAGACCAAGGTCATCTGAGGCCCTGTCCTCGAAAAAACCCCAGGATCGAATCCCAATCCAGATGAGAACGGCAAAGACTGCCAACCAAGCAGCGAAACGCAACAAGTTTGAAGTGCGTTTCGACGGATTTCCCGAAGATGGCTCCAGCTGCGAATTTAGACTCGAATGTGATTCCGGCGCCGTCGCTGAAGATTGGGATTTCAGGCTTAGCGACATACTTCAACTTCTTCTGAATCTGTGTGCTTCGGCAACATTCGGAGACCGTGTAATCTAAACGAGATCAGTGATCCGGAGGCGGGCGTTCGCTCCCTATTTTAACCAACAAAATTGTTGGATTGTGGACATCAATTCCGGATCGGAAAACGCTGATCGTGTTGGATCGGAATCTATCGGTTTTGAGGACAGGGAAGGCCGAGGTGGCCAAAAAAAGGTTCCAGGGACCTTAAAGAAGTGGAATGATCTTGCGATAGTTCACCGAAGGGCTCGCGCCCTAACGCTACGCGTGGCGACAACAGCATCAATTGATTAGCCACAGATGAACACGGATTAACACAGATGAATATCGACGAGCTGAACGCGTTGACAGAAAAGACCATCGGTTGCACGTCTCAGGTTCCAATTACATTGGGCCGTTGGCAAGTATTTTTCTGACCTACTCGGGG
>JBCAWX010000068.1:0-5370 GCA_038534355.1 Planctomycetota bacterium | reverse complement strand
GGCAACTCTCAATACAACCGTCCGAAAACCTAAACCAGGTTTAGTTTGATGCTGCGCGCACAGAATAGACACCTACACCTGAAGACCGGCAGATAATTCGGAAGTTTGTTAGAGGCTTAATGAAGATTAAAAGATCCAGACTGCGGTAACTAACGAATCGTTCTCGCCGAGTAAAATAACAATGCACTCGAGCGACGAAGTCAGACGTTTCACAATTGGACAATCTCTCGTCGCCGCCGGGCGATCGATAGCATCATCCGGCTTACCTTAAGCGGAACGGTTGCAATATGAACAAGAAGCGACGGCATACGCGTGATTTGGACTCGGTGGAGAACTTGCTTGGTTTAGATGGCTTTTGGTATGCCAGCTCAAGAAATTAGCCCAGGTCAGATTCTGTTGTTCGTGTGGAATGTGATAACAATGATTGTCTCGTTGTTTTTGGTAGACTGTCAGACTCGTCCGGAGCGGTCGTTTTCCGGTTTTTAAGTTACTTTGACGGCATCAGTTCATTCCTCGAATTCATTGGCATGACTTCAGATTCAGACGAATCGTGGAAAAGACTTTGCGTGGGTGACAGAATTCGTATCGTTCGGATTCCCTCTACGTTTTTGGCTCCGCATTATCACAATGGAGATTGGGATGAAACATTTGATGTTTACGAACATTTAATCACCGGAAGGCAGACGCTTACGATCTCGCAAATTGATGAAGATGGACGCCCGTGGATTGATTTTGAATCAACTGACAGTGATGGCATAATCGTATCTCATTCACTGTCTGTCGACGACGATAGTTGGGAGCCGGCAAAACTAGGTTGAATCACGATCCAATTGAACGTGATCCAGAATTCTCTGCTCGGATTGAAGAAGCTAACAAACTGGCCCAAAGAGAACTGGCGAGCGAAAAGCGACGTCGGGGATTTTGTCATTTGTATTGGCGGTCGAAGAAGCGAATATTGAAGGAAGAATTTGGAATTGAATGGAAAACTCCCGCAGAAATGAATCCGGGCGTGATGTTCGATTGAAATTCAATAAGACCGAAAACAAAGAAAGCACCCGAGTCGCGAAGTCGGGTCTTTTCAATGAACAATCACTCGTCGCGACCGGGTGAATGAAGACGTTTTTAGGCTTTGAATCTCGATGTTGAAAACGAAACTTGCACCGGGTGACCGTGTCGCTGTCTTCACTGGTCGAGACTACACGACCGTTGCCAATCATGGCATCGTGCTCGCGTCTGGCTTCGATACGGATTCTCGAACGCTGATCTTTTTTCCACATCTGAATTCTTATTGTCTCGCCGACGATGAATCTTTGCTTCAATTCGACAGTGGGCAATCCGACCAAGTTTCATTTGCTGAAATTGTGTTTGCAATCTGCGATTCGGATCATTGGTGCGGTACTTATCGTCGTCTTGATGAACGCAAGAATACGTTTGAATTCATTCGATCAACTGACGGACGGTTTGGATTTGATATCCGCGGTGAGATTACCGAGAATGGAATCGGAATCGGTAAGTCGCATCTTGAGATACGGATTCCAGGGGATGTCGCATTGGAAACCTCCGGGTGCGTTAACATACTGAGTCAGATTCTTCGACTTGAATACACGAAGCTCGTTTCACCCAACCTGACGGACGACGTATAACCAATCGGTGAACGGGCCCGCCGCTTACAATCCCACGTACGGCTATTGAGTCGCTTGGTCGTTCCGTTGGATTCGCTGCTGAAAAGCATCAAATGGCTACAGCAGTTACCGAATTCCATCGATGATAGCGATCTGGCTTTGCAACCGGCGGCGACTGGCGCTGTAGGATAAAACAACGATGCACAAGACGCGGCGAAGCAATGTGTTTTAGAAATGGATGATCGCTTGTCGCCGCTTGGAGATCATCGCCGTTATGTTGCAAGAAAATGCCTACGCTTGAAGAACTTGAAAATAAAGTCTGGCCTGCGATTGATTTTGAATCGCATCTCGTCGTCACCTGCCATCGGCTTCGCAAAAAACCGATTGAAGACTTCACGACCGAGGACCTCCGGATCATGATAGGTCAGAACATCGGGTTGCAGTTTCTTATGCCCAAAGCGATCACCGTCCTCGAAGACGATCCGCTCGCTGATGGTGACTTCTATTTGGGCGATCTGCTCAAGAATGTGACGTCTGTTAATTCGTCATTTCTTGATCGGTCACCTGAATTGCTTGCTCGCATTGTCTTGGTCACAAAACGGGCAATGGATTTGTTACAATCATCACCATTCCGAAATGATGCTGATCTTTTCAAAGCCTTCCAACGATTCACTGACAAATACGCAACATAACAAATCGATGAATCGGAGTGATTCGAACTCGGGCGTTCGCTCAGCTTATTAACGCGTAAACATCGCCCGATTATCTTAGACCTTTTTATCCTTAGGCCAGATGCGTTTACCGGCAATCAGTGGAATCATCGACCGACGAATTCTCGCGAACTATCGCGTTGATCCTACGTGCATGGCTGCGGCGTTACCTCCGCCGTTTCGCCCGCAAATCGTTGACGGTTACGCCATCGGTGGAATCTGCCTGATTCGCCTGAAACGGGTTCGACCGAAGATGCTGCCGATTCCTTGGGGTATCGCCTCCGAAAATGCTGCGCACCGAATCGCAGTTGAATGGGACTCAAACGGTCAAACGAAGCACGGCGTGTATATCCCTCGTCGTGATACGAGCTCGATGCTTAATTCACTCGCTGGCGGCAGAATTTTTCCGGGAGTACATCACCATGCAAAATTCAAGATCGTAGAGCAGGGCGATCACTATTCTGTCACGATGACGAGTGATGATGGTGGCGCCCAAGTTCATGTCTCCGGTTCGGTCAGCACGACGATATCTGATTCGTCCGTTTTCGATTCTCTAGAATCTGCTTCTAACTTCTTTGAATTGGGATCACTTGGATATTCGGATACCAAAACCAATGGCAAATTCGATGGACTTGAGCTGCAATGCGAAAATTGGCACGTCGATTCGTTAAACGTTGACCAGATCCAATCCAGTTACTTTGAAGATCAATCGCGATTTCCAGCCGGTTCGGTTGAATTTGACTGCGCGCTACTCATGCGGGATATTGTTCATGAATGGCATGGTCGCCCCGATCTATGTTGTTCTCCAGAAATCGGGGCCTAGCCCAACGATCAACCGGAGCCGAATGGCACCGTGCGTTCGCTGCCTCATCATACCTTTCAATCGGCCAGTCTATTTTTTTCGTTGTGCGATTGTAGTTGTAACCAAGTCTTATTAGGAGTTCTCAAAAAGTGTTCAGCACAAAAATGATTATACCGATCGTCGTCGTTCTAGCATGCGCAGGCACTGTCGCGTTGTACGCTCAAGTTGCAGATGTCAATTCGAATACGACGCCAAAAAAAGATACGACAGCAGAAGTGGAATGGGTCGGTGTACCAAGTGATGGCTTGAGAAGCATGAACACGCTTCGTGCCAAAGTGCCTGGCGGGTGGCTCGTAACGACTCAGTACTCGGGTGGTGGACGTGACTCAATGGGTGGGATGGCATTCGTCCCCGATCCAAAACACGAATGGCAAATATCTGCTGCTAGCGATAATCAAGACGCAGATAATGACTAGCTTCGGACTGGTTCTTCGTCATTGCGATCTTGGGTTTTGAAACTTGGTGAACGCTTAGCCTCGGAAACGTAGTCAGCTTTTCGTTCGTGCCCGGTGATCCCAACCGTAAAGGCGGCCTTAGAAATGAAGCATCGACAATTTTAGTTGACCTTCAACGATGCTCGGCACCGCTGATCGCCTGTTGAGAAAATGTACGCGAGTAGCGAAGTCGGGCGTTTTGACAATCAAGTATCTCTCGTTGCGACCGGGTGATATCTTGGACATTATCCAACCGAGTCCCAAGCACCGACCTGATGTCACGCTCTAAGAAAGAACGCCAGCAAGCCGCCATTCGGGAGTATGCTCGTCGACGCAATGCCGCTCGGGAGTCTTCGCCGCTTTCCGCTGAGCAGCTTGATGAATTGTGGAACTACGTCGCCCTCCGATACTCTGCGAACGGGCACGATGGTACGCTGACGATGACAAACACTTGGTTGACGATGATCAATGCAGATGTGTCTGTTTGCATCGACTTCCTTGCTGATCACAACATCAAAAGTGATTTTGACGTTGTCACAAATTGCGATCCTCGACAACTCTTTGGCACAACGGACGGGAAGGCTCGGCGAATGCCTCTGACATATGGCCAACTCAACGAACTGCTGGACCATCTCGCGGATACTGTTCCTAGTGTTGGCTGCAATCATGACTACACTCAGACTGAACTGTGGCTCAAGATACGCGACTTGTCGCCCTGGCAAACCACGATGGCATTTTCAGGTCTTGGGGCATTCTGCGACTGCGAGATTGTGCTCAACATTGAACCATGCAACATTTTTTCGCACTCGTCACCTAACGAAGACGCTGGATAACGATTTGATGTAATCGGGACGCGTGGTCCGTTTTCTCGTCTGCTTGCAAGTGTTCGTCCGTCGCCAGTCATCGCGGATCTTCCTTTGAATTGATCGTTGGCCGATGGTAGATTGTTGGAGGTGTGCGTGATGCTTCTTGATGAATAAAGTATTCATAAGAAACATCATGCTTCAGATTTTCCTTGTTCGAGAACTACGCCTTGCAGTTTTTTGAATGAAACGTTGAGTACGAAACCGCATTAGCCTGCCGGTTTTTGAAATTGACGATCTCTTGTCGCAGCTTGGTCAACACGGCCGCAATCTGCCTTATCAAAGAATCATTAAGACATGTCACTTGAACAATATATTCGCCTTATCGCACGACGATTACTTATTCTAGGAATTGCGCTCTATGGTATCGGACTTTATCTCGGTTACTCAGGTGGGTTTGAACCTTGGCTCACCGCCATGACGTGGGGCGGTGCTGGCGTGGGGGTTATCTCTGGAGTCGTGTGCTTGATCATTCCAAATGAACCCTATTGAGAATGTGACGCTGGTAGCTAACGGCTTTTTGCGGACCTGCTCTTTATGTTTACTCATGAACATACGAGTGGGACGAAGATCAACCGATGGAAGAGTTCGTTACAATCGAAAACAGTTCACAATCTGAAACATTTCATTTAGCGAGCATCTTTCAGGATTGACGGATAACCCTGCGATGGAAACAAGCTGTTTTGGTTGAATGATCGAAAGGCGAAGGACTCTGCCCAAAAAGCAGCAAAAGAATGATTCAAGTGTGCGTGAACTTTCAGGATGTGCCGAGTACCAGAATCGCCAGGGGGATGTCCCGATTGTTGTTAAAACTGATTCACGGTCTCACGGACAAAAAGGTATCTGTGTTTAAGTCTGGCGGCAAGCGAGCCCTCCCAC
>JBCAWX010000067.1:0-5402 GCA_038534355.1 Planctomycetota bacterium | reverse complement strand
GTGTTCGGATAGCCACTATAGTGCTCGTAATTGAGTTTCAACGTCTGGTGATGCGGCGCTGACGCTCAACGCGTTCTAATTTGTATTGGCTTGCAAACGACTTGCGTATAGCTTGTATTCTACTGTCGCGTGTCCTGGGAGAATCGTCGATAGCCAACTCTCAGGTGCAATATGTCCAAAGTACGTTCTGAAACTGTCGACCCTCTCCAAATTCAAGTCTTCCACGCATTCAATCGCTGCGTTCGTCGAACGTTCCTCTGCGGCGTCGATGCACTCTCGGGGCGGGATTACTCCCATCGAAAACAATGGCTGCGCGAACGGCGGTGATTCGCAGTCGTTTGGTCTTGGAAGATTGTTTTGTGATTCAAGCGGCCACGCTTCGGAGCGCCCCGTCGGTCTGCGCGGCGGTTTCGATGGCAGACCGCGTCAGGTGGCAACGTCTTTCGCGGCGGCGGTTGTGTTGGAACATCAACACCAGAAGTTCCGCCCGCATGGATACCGGTTTCACTTCGGCTACGTCGCTATGCGGGCGTCGTTTTAGACGAAAGAAGCGCCGATAGCTCGTCAATTGCTTCCCTAAATTGCACTTGGCTTTCTTCGTCCAGTACATTCCCATTGGCTGAAGCAAGACATTCCTTATTGCCGATTCGTTCGCAAACGCTTTTGAACGATTTCACTATTCGGTCGTACAGCTCGGAATCTTCATCCATGAGACGCGATAGCGACATGCTCTGGTTGTATTTGCTCGACGTTAATCTTTGAACAGCGGCATCATCCGAGAACAACTCTGTCACGTGATCGAGAAAACTCGTGTACACCCAGTTTGCTGATGACCATGTGCAATCCGGTCTTGAAATGTCGTACGTAATAAATCCAGCCATGTCTAGAATCCAATTCTGATTATCGTGTCGAGCTGTCCTGTGTTAAGCCAGAAAGATGCGCTCTCACCTGATCAATTTGACTAGGAGAAAAATTACTCGCGTCGATCAAAGTGCGGTAATTCGATTTCAAAAGATGACCGTCGATTGAATCAAAAAATTCTTGGGCATTCCAAAACTTTGATGGGTTTGGATGACCTATCGCGTCGTAGCTGCGACCTAAATCGTCGATATACTCTGCACTGACATGAGGGCGTTCTCGAAACCGCTTGCCCAGCAATCGCTCAAGCCGACGGCCAGTTGCCAATTCTGAAGGCGTGAGCCGCGTCGCGCCGGTAAGTCCACTTTGAACGATTTCGTCAATTTCGCCAGCTAAACGTTGGCCGGGGCCTGTAAGTTGGCCCGCGATATCATCTACTGCACTGTTTGGGGCTACAAATCATCGCAAAACACGACGCTCTCGACCTCCATTACGGTTCCTGAAAGTTTTGAAACCAAATTTTTGTAATGCCAGTTGAAGTCTGTCATGCCATCTTCCAGCTCAACACGATTGCTGTTGATCGTAATCACGAGACGGTCGTCGTAGTGATAGTCGAAATTGTAGTACCGAGTTTTTCCGTCAAGCTCGATTGCGCAATCCATCGTCGAGAGCCGACCGCTACCGATCAATGAACGCGCTAATGCCGTTGGATCGCGGTCATTTACAGGCTCGATTACAAAGTCCATGCCATCATCGTCTACGAGAGCACCTTGGACGAATCCGTCGATGTCGAAGGTTCCACCGCATGATGCGACAAAATCTACGATTGCATCGTAGTCGTTCTCCCCCAGCTTCTTGCCAATGATCGTAATCGTTGAAGTAGATGCCATTACTCGATTATCTCCCACGGAATCCCACATTTATTTAACCAATCAATAACCTTCTGCAGGGAATTGTTTGTGAAGGGTTGCAAGACAACTTTGAATTTTAGGAGTGGCTTGGGTCGCTGATTGACGGGGCTTGAGTGCCGATCGGATTCTCCAAAATCGGAGGCTGTACGGGAAGGGTTGGGGGATGCTTATTGTCCCGCAACCCTTCACATACAGTTTTTGGCAACCCTCCGCAAATAACTTTGGCTTTAGCAATCTGTGTTCATCCGTGTTCATCTGCGGCCTTGTCCAAAAAAAGCAAAAGCAAACTTTGGCTTGCAAACCGCCTGCCTTGTCGCAACTTGTCCTGCAACCCTTCGAATACAGTTTTTGTCGAATACAGTTTTTGTTCAACGTCTGCCACCAAGAATATCGATGATTTCAAGTACAGTGTGACCGCGCATCGTTGGTGTTACAGGAACTCGAGGTCCCGGAAGCGGCGCGTTCGGAATGATCGGTTGCGCCTGTAGTCGGTTTAGCCACTTCGGATAATTGTTCCGGAAGGGTTGGGCGATGCTAATTGTCCCGCAACCCTTCACATACAGTTTTTGGCATTGCATCAGTTGCGATCACGCAGATCCACAGTTGTCCAGATGGCCACCGGGATTGATATTCCTAAGTGAATGGCCATGAGCATGCGAATGCGTTTTGACCATCGGGTTTAACGGACTGGCCCTTCCTGTCTTTGGGGCAAGAAAATTTACATTTTTCGAACCTTAATCTCATCAACTATTTGTTTTTGGGCTCTTGCGGAATCCACGGCGCTATTGAATTCGTCGATTTTGAAAGCCGTTTGAACAAACCCAATACCCGGTACGAAAGCGCTCAAATAGGGCAAAGGTCGATGGATTCCTTGGATACCATACGCTCTCCTCTCGATATCTGTTGTGTCCAGAAAACGCTGCAGTCCTTTTTCCGAATGCTGGTCAAGGTCAAAGTTGAAAAAGTACTCGTTGGGGGCTTTGCCAATGCTATCAAGCTGAGACTTCCACTCTGCTGGGACAGATTCTTGATAAACCAAAAAGAAAACTACCGCCGCATCAGTTGGAATCAGGGCCAGGAATTCCTCACGCGAATTAGCGATTTGATTTTGAAAGGTATTTGACATTTTTAGCTTGTCCTTAGGAATCTGAACCTGGAAAACTTCGCGAGATCTCCCGCGGTGCCAGTTTGGCCATCCAAAAATCTCACGATGTCTTTTGGATTTGCAAAGTTGAAGAAATGACCAATTGTGTTGCAGTCAATTTTTTCAGAAATCCCAAAGACAATACCTCGATCGCCGCGACTGGTCGTAGACAAATTTTTAAGTAAGTCGTCTGCGGAAAGCACATCACTGAACTTGGGTCCAAAAATACGCTCCAATCTATTGAAATCTAAGGCATCACTTGCACCGGCAGGCGAAAGAGGACCGGTTCCGGCCAACAGATCATCAACATGAATAGTAGGCTCTAGGCAAAAGCTCATCGCCATCGACCAGCTTGAAATGGTGAGCTCTGAACTCCTTGGAGGTGCTTCCAGTTTGGTTTATGTCACGAAGCAAGATTGTACGGGAAGGGTTGGGGGATGCTAATTGTCCCGCAACCCTTCACATACAGTTTTTGTTCCGTTGTTGTAGTTCGGGCGTTGCGGATCACCAAAAGGAGTCGTTCCACTGTTTGGGGCGTCTATTCACTTGTTCTTGCCGGAATTGTCTGCAAGTACCGACTGAAAATTTTTTCATTTTCAAATTGCGAACTGATCTCTTCTCGCAAAGTCTCCTCACCATTGTCGTACGTAAAGAATTTCCAATTCAATTCCAGAAGGCGGCTAATTGCCTTGGCAAAATCCATGATTCGGGAGAAGCGATCTTTGTCAGTCTTAGTGTTGCCTGTGGCAAGAAAACTCTCGTCAATGTGAAATTCTGCCGAGCTATTCCTAAGGTACAAGAAGTGCGTAAACCGCATGTCAGACGTCCGCACGCATGCGTAGCTATCACCTCCACCTCCACAAGTCTTAATTTCGATCACGAAACCAAAACGCGAACCAAGTTCACTGATCTCACTTGGGAAATAATCACACACTGCGTTTGGAGCCTCTAAAATTAGATCACCAAGGCTTCGCTCATCGACTATCTCGTAAATCATAATCTCAGTCCATGAATGTATCAAACTCGCCATCTCGAATCCTGATCGTTCGGCCTTGGGAGTCCTTGATGAATACATCGCGACCGCTTCCACCACTGCTTCCGAACTGAATATCGTCAGTGATCTCCCGAATTTGCTTCTCAGCCGCTTCCTGAGACTTCTGCGACCCAAATTTACCCGGCTGTACCGGAAGGGTTGGGGGACGCTAGTTGTCCCGCATCCCTTCACATACAGTTCGGGTGACACTGAACCGTTGGCAACACGACTTCGCTTCCATGGCATCATCGGTCGACGCCATCCATGGCTCCGGGCCTGTCATGCGCCGACCGTCCATGGATCGGCGTGCCTTCGGCTTCTCATTCATCTATTGAAACAATAGCCGCGCATGCTGGAACTGCAAGCCGTTCTGGTTTCGTTGGAACGTTCACTCAGTGTTCCGCCGCGTGGTTAAATCACTCGCTTCGGTCACGCGTTTTGCGCGGCGGTTTTCTTTCTGAAAGATGCTTCGGCAGAATTGACTCTCGAAAAGAAGTTATTTCATCGGGACCACGCAGGTTCAACCTTGCGCAACATTCGTCGAACGCCTCATCTGATCTAGAAATGAACATTGCATATGATCCAGCAAGTGCAATCGTCTCCAAGCATGGTGGTCGAGAACCATCCCCAATTCTAAAAAACACAATCCCGTCGATCTCAAGCGTTGAATACTTGCCAAAGGGCATCTTTATCAGGTGATATTCTTCGCCAGCTAGTTCGTTGAATTGTGCGACGGCGGCTTCCATTGAAGGCAACTGTGCATCATCAAGTTTCTTCTTTTTCCACTTTAATTTTGTTGCAGCCATACATTTAATCCCCCAGCGATCTCGCAAGAATCCTCTGAATCGACCAATCGTTTCTGCAAGACCTTCCTCAGCTCGATACCAAAGTCCCCAGCCACCATTGTCAAGCATGTTTAGGTATGACGCTTCGTAGATGTCGTCAACACGGAAGAGCTTCGATACTCGACGTGCGATGATCAATCCCATCGAACCCACAATACCCGCCAGCAATTTGAAACCAAAAAGCAAGGACAGCAAAGACGCGAGAAGAAAGACGCCAGCAATCATCAGCAGCTCACTGACTTGAAAAGGCCCTTTCCTAGTCATTGAATGCCTCGTAAATCACGTAGGCCGTTCCACCGATTACTACAACAAACAAAATTGTACGGGAAGGGTTGGGAGATGCTAGTCGTCCCGCAACCCTTCACATACAGTTTTTCATGGCAGACCGCGAACAGGTTCCGCCGCCGTGGTCAATGCGTCCAGTGTCAGCGCTTTTCGCGGCGGCGGTCACTATGAGTTCGACAGGCTAAGACGTATTTGATGTGAAGTCGCGCCGGATATCCGCAACGCCCCGTGAAGGAATTTCCATTCCAACTTCCCAGCTTGGGTTAAGGACAATGCCAATCTCTGTAGGAATCCGTTGCAACAACTGGTGTCCTTTCATCGTCAGG
>JBCAWX010000066.1:0-6349 GCA_038534355.1 Planctomycetota bacterium | reverse complement strand
TCGCAAACAAGGCCGCGCCAGAGGTACGAAAACACAATTGGAAAGTCTTTTTTAGATTGACAGAATGTTTCAGGAACCCTTTGTTATCCCGCGTTTCGGAATGCGTTTTGGCCGTTGATGGATTTAGGTACTGAACAATAAAGGTTCCGTTCGGCCGAACAAGTTTCGTCGATATTCTTACATACTTGGTTGATCAATCAAGATGTTCAAGAAGCAGTTTCGTTGGGTGCTGATCCACGTGGACTCGTTTTGGATTTGAAATTTTCAATGACGAGGGCGACTGCAAGCCATAGCCCCGAATAGATTGAAGCCGGAAACCAGCCAGCAATTATTGATAATGCCGGCGCAAAGCTGTCGTATTCAGGTGTGTATGCGAGGTGGAATTGCCCCGCAACAACCATTACCACCCAGAAGACTATGACGGACCAAATGAAGGCGCGGTATTTTGCGCGCGTCGTCAAGAGCAATAGCGGGGGCGTTCCGAGTGAAATAACGGCAATTATTGTGTCGGCTGCAATCACGAATCTCCAAGCTGGATAACGCCCGCGTTAACCGGGCCGCGGCGAACGACGTTGATTTCAGAACCCGCGCGGCCCGCGGCTCCGTGTGCAACGGATTGTTAGCTGGCTTTCTTGGCGTTCAATAGGTCCTTGCTACGCTGGATGTCTGCCGCCGATTCTTCGGCCTGCCCGAGCGCCGAGTACACGAGGGCACGACGAGCCAGTGTAGTTGCATTATCTGGTTGCAACATGAGGGCACGATTGAGATCGGCCAGTGCCTTGTCGTTTGCGTTCAAGTAATGGTAGTTGACGCCACGGAAGAAGTATGCAGTGTGCTGGAATTCTCCCGATGTGCCCGTGTGTTGAAGGTACATTGTAAAATCATCGACGGAACCCGACCAATCGGCGTTCATATGCCGCAATGTGGCACGAGTATAGATTGCTTCGTTGTAGTCGGGCCGAGCATCAATCAATCGCGTGGCTTCTGCGATAGCCTGTTCGATTTCGCCCATCGCTTTCAGCGTGATGCAGTGTAGGTAGCGAGCATCGAAATGGTCCGCGTCAATTTCGAGAGCCGCACCACAGTCGGCGGCGGCGTTTTCAATTCGGCCCATAGCGTGGTGTGAGACCGCGCGAGAGTAGAGGGCAGCGCTTGTGACAGGAGCCCGGTCGGAAGCCGCAAGTATGTCAGTGAAATCAGCAATCGCGTCGGTGTGATTCTGTGCCGCCTGATTCACAAGCGCGCGCATGAATCTGGCTTTGAAGTTCGTCGGCGAGATCGTGATGGCCTCGGTACATAGCGCAAGAGCGCGAACAAAGTCGCCGCGTGCGTGGGCGTCGCGTGCTGATTCAATAAGCGATGCAATCTGATCGGAATCGGACATTTCATTGCCAGCTAACGTCTAAGTTGACCGAGCCGACAATCGACCCGCAAGTGTTTGAGCGGGATAAAATGGGCGAAGCCTATCCCGCGAGTTTTGGTTCAGTATAACCGGCCTCGGTCCAACGCATTGTTATGTGTCACTCCGTATACGGCTCGCACTCATGCCAGACCGATTTCATGTCGTCAGAGTTGGAGATCCACATTGAATGTTCAATCATTTCTCGTACATTCTCCGCGTCAACGTTGTCGAAAGTCCCGTAAAATGAGAATCCATACTGCCAGCCGGATTTTGATGGTTGGCGGGCGTCAATCCAAAGCGCGCCATCATCCCAGAACGCGAATGTCAGTCGGTTTGGTCTCGGCATCCCGTTTTCTAATTCCAAATTTAGACGTTCAAAATCCGTATCAGAAACAGATTCCCAAGTCAGTTCAATATTGAATCTGTGTACGCGATTGTTCAACGATTTTGAGCGACTACGCAATGCTTCAACCAACGACGAGAGCATCGGTGATTCGGGAGATGGCCATTCGTTAAATGCTGGAATCGCCAAGAAGGTCTCCGTGACACATAACAACAAAGTTGACCGAGTCGACCAATCAATGTGAATAACCATTAGTTCCAAGGACCTAACGCATCCGCGTTACCGGCTTCGGTCCAACGCATTGCTATGCCGCGTGTCGTCAATGTTGTTTCGTTACCGGCGTACGTCGCAGTCGACGTAATTCGCAAGAATTCATTTGATTATCTCCGGTTTGTATTATGGGGCAAGGCAATTATTCCAGAACGGAACGTGAGTAGTTAACATTGTCATTCTTCGACATAACCATGAAATTTCTGTGATCGCGGCGATGTTTCGATGAAAATTCGACCGCAAATTGGACACCGGTATAGGAATCGCGTCCATGAATTACCGGCAGAAAGAATGTCCTCGATTATGTCTGCATCGTCTTTCTCGGCAAAGCGTGATTGCGGAATATTCGTGCCGTAGAATTTGTCGAGCCAGGTTTCGCGATCTCCTGAACGTACCGCCGCGAGAAATTCACGGATCCTGGCAGTTCTCGCGTCAATGGATAAATCAACTTCCGAATCGAGTACGACGTACCCAGCATGCTCGGATGGCGGAATGATTGAGATGGAATGGCCGCAACTGCATTCAAACGTGTGCATTGGATATCACGGATTGTTTAGCGGCATAACGTCGAAAATCACCCGGTCGCGACGAGAGATTCTTCATAGTCAAAACGCCCGACTTCGCGACTCGGGTGCATTTTTTTGTTATTCGTCACTTGACGCAAGTTTTGAAATGACATGTGCATAGAAATGCACGCTGTCTTCGCGGCCATTTTCAATGAATTTCGTAATTTTTCCAAGCGGGAAAATGAGCCCATCTGCGCCGTCCCAGAGGACGGCTACTGTTGAAATGTTTTTGTCTGCCTGCCGTACCATGTCGCTCACGAGCGATGCCTGTTCGTATGACATCCATTGCCAATTTGTATCGGGCTGCGACATGCGTCGGATCATTTCGCCAACGTAAGCGCCGCTCCGAAGAATGAAGACGTTCCATTGGTCATCAGAAAGTTTTTGTGAACGCATTTCTTCAATGTGATCATCCAAGTAGGAGAGGCTGTCAGGCGTAAAATCAAGTCTTGACTTGTCGACTAGATGATGCCCTGGCGTTGGATTTTCTGGATAATTCACAAACATCGTTGCCAAGTCACTCAGTGCTTCGTTGGAATTATCCATTGGATTCTTTAAGACGAATAACGGCGGTGATCACCGAGCCGGAACGATAATTCTAAACTTCAAAAAGCACACGCAAGTCCGGCTTCGTGTGCATCACATTGTTATCTGGCGATCAGCGGATTGTTACGGTCAACAACGGATTATCGGCCTTAACGGCAATGAGATCAATGCCACAACCGCCGCGAAATACCAGAGTCTGGAGTTCAGGTAGTTTCAGGATGGCATCCAAATACTCATGTGCTTGATCGGATTGAATCTGGAATTCCACCACATGGTATTCATCGTCAGCGCACCGCTGGATTCCAAGCGTGGCTTGGTCTGAGAATTGTCATATGAATTGATCGCCCACATTCAGCCCAGCGGTCCTCAATTCGTTGATTGTTGTTTTGTCGCAATCAGCAAGCATTGATTCGTCTGGCCTAGGGGCAAACATTGCGATCAACGTTATGAAACCGATGCTGCAGATCAGCATCAACGCGCAAAGGTGTTGAATCGTGAATTGAAAACTTCGGCGAGGTGCTTTGTGTGTTTCCATTCAGTTGGTACGAATCCGATTTGATGAATGTTCGCCAAGCCAGATAACGGTAACGATCACCGAGCCGGACGGTTGATCTACACACTAAAGCCAACGCGAAGTCCGGCTTCGGGTGCATCGTATTGTTATCCGGCGGTTTGGTAATATAGACAAGTGCTGTTCGCCAAAACCCAAGTTTCAATATTCGACATAAGGTCTCCAGCCATCGTGGTTCTTCCATTTCTGGATAGTTTCTTGTAATTGCTGCACATCATAAAACAGGTGAACGATCTGTTTTCTTAACGTCTCAGGAAGCCTTTGAACGGGTGCAGTCACCAGTGAGTTAAACATATCTCCGGTTAGTCCGTTATATGTCTGCAGAAGATCTCGGCGCAGTCTTCGCGTGATCTCGGCGTAGACTTCGAAATGACAATCATTGCGATAGGTAAAGTGATTCAAATTGTAGTTGTCGATCTCTGACAACGACAGGTTCGGATCGAGTGGATGTCCGTGACTCCTCATTTCGGAAAGATAAAACGCGTCGCCGTGGATTCCGGGAAATAGTTCGCCAATTTTCATCTTTTTCAATTTGCTCGTGGTGGGTGCTGAGCGGGATAACGGTCAGGATAACCGAGTCGCCGGAGAAGATTCACCATCAATTGCCGCGTCGTCGGCGCCTTCGGTTCATCCGTTTGTTATGCACCGTTTGTCAGCGCAATTCGACAATTCGGTTATCGGTGTAATTGAATTGTGTGATACCAGGCATCAATGGTCCGGTACGAGTTAATTGTATCTGATTGCTGGATGCTTCGTAGATCAGTTCGCACCAGTTTTCTGGTTTTGGATCGCGACCATAGTAGTGCCAGCCGAACACGATTCGCGACGCATGGGGAATAATCAATTGACCGTACTCGCCTCGCAGAAATGCAGATGGGGTTTCTATAGTCAATGTTTCCGTGGTCGCAAATCGAATCAGGACGGTCGAGCCGTCGAATTCGAGTTCGCGTAGCGACTGCGGTGATTCACCATGACGACCACCGAAAACTCGGCCCGCAATTATCACGTCGAGAAATTGGTTGCGATGCTCTGAAAACCAATCGTTGAGCTCGTTCAAAGCAATCGTTTTTCAAGGTGCATAACGGCAGTGATCACCGAGCCGGGACGAGTGATCTTCCATTTTCAAAAGACGCGCAAGACCGGCTTCGCGTGCATCACATTGTTATGTCGCGTTTGGTCGAGTGTACGGTATCGACCCCGGCATTATTTCGGTTGAGTGCGCAGTATTGTTGACTCGCCCCTCGATCAAGTCAATGAATGCATGCCCAATATCACGCAACCGATCACGTTCTAGATTAGCACATTCGAAGTTTTCATTGCCAAGTAAATTCAAAGTGCCGGCCGCGAGCACGGAATCAGATGAATCAATTTTTACCATCAACGATTCAATTGCAGTTCTAACGAGTTGCGTTCGTTCCGGCGTAGCACAAGCAAATTCCATTTCGTGGGGGACGTGCCCGCCGAAGTAGCCGCGAGATGCGAGCAACCATTTGTTTCTGATCTCTGGAGTTGCCTCGTTGGCTCCGCTGTTGGTAGGTTCTGGCAAATGCAAAGCGAGTAGCCGCAGCCACAATTGGAGCATTCCGTCGCGCATCCAGAAGCCTGGTTCATTGCCAGTGGTGCCGTCAGTGATAGTGACAAACGATGTGCCCATTTGTTTCAATTTGAATTAGCGACATAACGGCAGTGATCACCGAGCCGGGACGAAAATCTTGCAAGCAGAAAAACCCGCACGCAAGCCCGGCTTCGCGTGCATCACATTGTTATGTCGCGATCTGCGAGACCAGCGTGTAGTCTACGGTTGGATTAAACTTCGAGCCCTGACCACAAAGTTGTTGGAAAAATGAATCGAGTACGTTGTCCAATGTGTCGCCACGGTGCAATGATCCGCCAATGTGATAATGGTAAACCGATTCGTCGGTGGCCAACAGGCGATCACCGCAGTCAGCAGTGTAGAACTCTGTTAGTTGCGTTCCACTCGGAGGACAGTTCTTGTAATTGAGCATTCGGTCATCAAATTGCTCAACCGGATTAGATTCACCGATAGCGAAAAATCCGGGGTGCCCAAATCCGTATTGATGGACCGAACCGATGATTGCAAAGATCTGCCTGAGTTGCCTTGGTGCCGTTTCGGGAACATAAAACCGTTGGAGGCGGACACATCCTCCAAGCGTGTTTACCAATGCCGCCTTCTGTCCCATTCCGTCAAGATAGGCGGTGAGGCTGATTCCATCGGATTCAATTATCAGATCCAGCCACTTCGACATCGGCGCAAATTCGCACGCCTGACGAAGAGAAGAGAAAAAATCGCGGTGGTTCTTTAACGCCCCCAACTCCGTGTCACCTATTACCGCTCGGTGATTCTCAGGAAGTTGCTGAACGCCTTCCAGTGACGAGACAATATAGGATGAACCGCCAAGCATTGGGGCATTGTCGATTTCAGTAACGCTCATTTGATTGATGTTGTTTTAAGCGACATAACGCCAGTGATCACCGAGTCGCCGCCAATAAGCTCGGCCATCAAAAAGAGCACCGTCGGCGGCTTCGGTGCACCGATTTGTTATCCTACCAGCATCGCCAAATCGTATCGCCATCAGGATTCCGTTCGAAGCACGCGTGCGATTGTCCGCGCACTCCGTTCCCGGCGGTGA
>JBCAWX010000065.1:0-6434 GCA_038534355.1 Planctomycetota bacterium | reverse complement strand
AAACGCCAGCTCTGTTTGAACAAAATTTCAGCTTTAACTAAGAGACCGCGTGGCCCCCTAAAACGGCACCACCTCATTTGGACTCGCCTATGATCACGAGGCATTATGGAACGTGGTTGCCCATCGAGTCTTTTTGGACGTCGAGTTTGGATTCAAATTCTTGGAAGAGGAACATCAACTGCGAATGAAAAACCCTGATCGCAAGGATCGATTTTCTTTTTGGGATCAAGCTTTAATCCTCGACATCATCGCGGGAATTCACAATTTAAAATTCGAACTCAAGGAGCCGAATCGTACAAAACAAGCTCGCGAGCATCTCAAAAAAATGATTTCATTGAGTCGTCAGATGTGGGAATCGATTCGTGCGGAGACGGACAACGACCGTGAATGGATTCCAAACGCAAAACAGGTCAGTGCTGCTTCTCGAGCGAAGGTCAGCGAAGACATGATCGTCGCCTGGGTCGATTTCCTCGATGAATTGGACGAGCTGTTGGATGGCAAAAAGCTGGTTCCCTTTTGGCGAGGCACCGACAAGACAAGAGGCATCAATCTAAAGAAAGTTTTCCTCGAGCCTCGCGACTTGGACCTTGTTCTGTGGTTCCATGGGTCCGGAGCGATGCCCTATGTCGAGTTCGGCGAATGTTCCGATGCGGCAACCTGGGGACGATTCAATCGTGTGTTTCGCGGAGAGTTCTTTGGATTCGCCGTATGGTTTAATTGATCGCTGACTGGGGGCTTGAGTCGCACATGACTCAATCAATTACCGTGACGCCCCAATTGGACTTCCCGGTGGAACCACTAACGGACGTGAATCCGGGATGACTGAGTAAGGTCGATCTAAAAACAGTTTAATACGCCGGTTCATCATTTCGTTAAATGCGTTTTCTCGATTGTCAGCGTCGATGCGGCTCAAAATGCCTCGAAGCCCTGCCAACGCGACAGCACGAACCTCTGTGCCAGCGTCTGGCCTGTCGGCCAAGTTGATCAAATGATCAACCACTGCCTCACAAACGATCTGGGCGATACGTTGCGTTTGGCCTTCGGCTCGCAGATCGGCCTGCCAGGTACTTTCGACTACGCGATTCACCAAATACGAAACGTCAGGTGTGTCTTCTGCAGACGGGTGTGACAGTCGGTTGAGCCGTTGGTGCTGAAACAACTCATCGAGAGCCAGATCGGCAGCAACTTTCGCAGCGGCCAAAGGATCAAAAATCCTACCCGATCGGGAAGGCAGGATTTCCTGGTCGCGAATCGACGCATAGGGCCGTGGGCTGATTGACTGAAGCAATTCACGTCGGATCAGGAGTTGCTGAGGGGCGATTGTCTGTAAGATCGCATCGATGCAACGCTTCTGCACCTCTCCCTCAATTGGCGCATTGCCCGAATTTGTCTGGCCGACATACCCGTATTGGTACCGGTAGCCACCAATCAATTTGCCCGCGGCTTGGAGTTGGTATCGGTGATGCAGGTAAACAGGAGTCAAAAACTGACCAATCTCGCCCGTCGAGGTACCGGCCGGAAGCTGAGTTGGATCGAAACGATCCAATGCGATTCGCCGAACCTTCATGACATGTTGAAGTTCTTCCAACGGATCCGATCCATTGTCCCAGAGATTGGCCAATGGGTGAGCTGCCCCTGCTGGACGTGCGTCAGCATCGGACATGAACAGCATGCCGGCGTCGTTCGCTGTCTTGAGGATTGCCTGCAAGCCACTTTGTTCATCCTGGTCTTCGGCAAACTGAGTGTAGGCGAACTGGGCCGCAATCTTGTCCCAGGCCCCAATGCCGACGGCGTAAGCATCGCTTAGGTCCAATTGTTGATTTCCATTGATCGTTACCCGCGGGGCTGGATAATCCATGACTGAAGCACGGTCGCCGTAAGTGCTGGCGGCAAAGTTGTGAACAAAGCCCAGCGTATGGCCGACTTCGTGGGCCGACAGTTGCCGGATTCTTGCCAGCGAAACCTCTAAAGCGTCGGCGCCTGCAGCCAGATCTGCCAGTGTGGCCTCTTCTGCGATCCCGCCAACGCCGCAACAGGAACAACGGATATTAGGTGAATGGCCTTTCAAAGAATTAACCAGCAATTGGTCTTGGCGAACACGCAATGAACCCAAGGTGACGTGCCCTTTGATGATCTCGCCCGTACGGGGATCAATCACGCTGCCGCCGTAACTCCAGCCTCGTGTACTGCGGTGAACCCATTGAATGACGTTGTATCGAACATCCAATGGGTCAGCTTCCGGTGGTAGCAACTTGACTTGAAACGCATCTTGAAATCCGGCTGATTCGAACGCTTCGTTCCACCAGCTCGCGCCTTCGACCAGCGCTTCCTGGATCTGCTTGGGGGCGCCAGCATCCACATAGTAGATGATGGGCTCAATCGGCTTCGAGAGATTGGCCTGGGGATCCTGTTTCTGCAGTCGATGACGAGTGATCCATCGCTGCTCCAAAGGTTGGTCCAGAGGCGATGCGTAATCGGCAAAGGTAATGAATATGCTTGGGCAGCGGACATCGTAGGCCCGTGGCTGATAGTTCGCGTCCGGCAATTTGATAAATGAATGGTGTTGCCGGAGCGAGACCGCCTTCGCAGTAGGTGCGGTTTGCCGAACCAGGTTTCCGGGTTTGCTGGATGAAAAAGTCAGCGTCACTTCCAATTCGGTGTTTTTCGGAAACGACTTGCATCGATCGAGAAAAACCGCAGATCGTTTGTAATCCAAAGCAAAGTCGCCTTGATCGGTTCGCTTGAGCGTCTCAACGACACCGTGTACGTCGCTCAGCAGCAGATCACTGATATCGATGATGAACTGATCGTTGTTCTCGGCAACAATCTCGCCGCCCCAGAGCACCGATTGGGCAAAGGACTGTTCAACGGCGCGCCGTTCGAGTGGGTTGTCGGTGAGTGCTCGAAAGCGCAAGTTGCGTTGGATCAATAGCACCTTGGGACCAACCCGCTTGAACCTGACAACTTTCTGGTCCCCCAATTGACCTCGGTCTAGTCCCACTGGGTTGGATCCCAAGCCGGTGGCAAGCGAGTGAACATACAGAAATTCTTCACCAGGTCTCGTGATTTGAAGGTAGATTTTTCCTTTTGCCGGGTCCCAAATAAAAGGGATATAGCCTGCGGTACGTTGTTTGCCCTCAAGAAACGAATCGATCGTCGGGATCGGCTTTTTTTCCTTCTCTTTCTCAGCAGGCTTCTCATCCTGATAAGCCACGCAATGGGGCGTTAAAACGAAGAACAACAACGCGGCAGCAACAAGAAGCAATCTCATCACGGTTTGCATGACTGGCTTGAACCAAAAGGAAAACTGGATCTGCGGTGAGTACGCGATCGCTCGCGTCTTTGACGCCAGTTTAACCCAAATCAACCCGCTGGACGTAACGTACTCACCGCATATTGAGCGATTCTCGCATTCCTTGCCTCCGCCTCAGCACTGGCTTGCCCACTGTGAAGCGAAGGAAACTTTTCTGTCATCGGGAGTTAGAATCGGGATCCGTGCCAGTAAAACTCACCAACCAAACATTGAAAGAAGACTCGGCCTTTTCAACTGACGTCAAACATAGCTAAATCCTTTTTCTGAATTCGAAAGAAATTTCACGTCAGATCTGGAAACCTACTGTGTTATTGCTTTTGAACGGGTGACCGCGCTTAGCTGATTTTGAAGTTTCTGATCTCGCAAATCTTCTTGCATTAAAAATCAGAAATGCAAATCGCGAGCTGGAAGCCGATTTCGACGCATGTTTTTTCAGGTTGGATCAAATGACAGTGACCAAATTTCCTTGCTTGATTGTGCTTTTCACAGCTTTCTTCGCCGGCACCCATTTGCATCCCATTTTAGGGCAGCAGGCGCCCAACTCAGAAACAGTTTCTGAACTATTGACTCGTGCAGATATTCCCGGAATGGGGTTGGCTGAAATTGAGGGCACTCAACTCAAAGTGAGTTCTTTTGGTGATGCAGCAATCGGTAAGACTCAAGTCACCGACCAAACAATCTTCGAAGCCGCATCGTTAACCAAACCCGTGGTTGGTTATCTCGTAATGCGTTTGGTTGAGAAAAAAGTCCTCGATCTAGATGACCCATTGATCGAGCTATTGCCATCACTGCCGCTCCCAAAAGATGACCCTCGGAGCAAAAACGTCACTGTTCGCATGGCTCTTGCGCACATGACTGGGCTCGACGGCCCTGACAACAGAACATTGACTTTTGCCGAAGAGCCGGGATCAACATTTCGGTACTACCCGGCAGGGTATCGATTGGTTCAACGAGTGATTGAAAACCTCACTGATACCAAACTGGATAGTTTAGCTCGCCGCGAAGTATTCGAACCGCTTGGAATGAAATCAACGTCATTCGTCTTCAAGTCAGAATTCGCGAGCAATGTGGCGACCAGGCACAACTTGTTGTCAGAGCCGTTGGTCCGGAATCGAGATCCGGGCACACCCGCCAATGCCGCAGCAAGCCTGCTCACCACAGCCAAGGACTATGGGTTGTTTCTGAGAGAAATGTTGAATCCGAAGGTGCTGTCGCAAAAATCAATCGATACGATGCTTCAAGTGCAAATCGATGTCGCCGATACAGATGGCACCGTCGCTTGGGGAATCGGGTGGGGCCTTGAGCCCGAAAGAGGTGCCTTTTTTCACTACGGAGACGACGGGTCTGCAAAGTGTTTTACAATCGGCTCACGATCAAGAGGTGCTGCGATGGCTTATTTCACCAACAGCTTCAATGGAATGAGCATCGCCGATGAAATGGCACGACGTGTGATTCCAAGTGAGTCTCCATCGGTAGCTTGGTTGAACTATAAACGATGGGATTCAACCTTTCGACTTGCTCGTCGCGATATTCTTCGTGCATTTATTGATGATGGTCCTGATGCCGGGATGTCGTTATTTCGGAAATACGAAAAAAATCATGAAGACCTCGACATGAAGAAAATCGCGAGATGGACCGCATGGCTCCTTGACGGTCGCTCGCTCGACGCCGGTCGACTCAAAATACTTCAATGGCAATTGGACCAAGGTGAAGAGAGCATTGAACTTTATCAGAATCTCATTCGGTCCCTTCAGGTTGTCAATGCGGACAGAGAACGTCAAACAAAGATTGCTGAAAAGCTGATTCAGATTACCAAAACGAGGACTGACATTGTTACCCTCAACGACGTTGCCTGGTATTTCGCAACGCATCCGACAAATGATGGATTCTATCTTGAAACATCGGGCGTTGTAGAACTTGCCAGGAAAACTTGCGACTTGGATCCGGAAGAAGGTAACTGGAAGAACACGCTTGGTATTGCCCTCTTTCGAGATGGACAATGGAAGCAGTCAATCAAGGTTTTGAAACAGTCTAACGAACAGGGCATGGATCATCCCTACAACTGGCTCTACATTTCAATGAGCGAACAGAAATTGGGCAACCTCGATGCAGCAAAGAGTTGGTTCGAGAAGTCAATGGAGTGGAAGAAACGAAACGCCAAAGCAATGATGGCCGATGCCGATTTGCGGAAATGCTTTGCTGAAGCTGAGCAAGAACTGGCACCCGTGATGTCACGCGGTCCTAAAGGCTAGGACGAATTAGTGGTGATCGTTGACGGGAAGAAATTAAGGTGTCAGAGGAGCTGAACACGGACTGCTGGCTGAATGCTAACCAATTGCCTGAAGTGCAACGACCTACGTTTTTTGCATAGCTCGTTACTGAAAAACTCCAATCCTAACACGCTCAATTTCCGATCGCTAAACCTCTTGGTTGCGCCGATCGTAGAGGGCGGTGGTTTTCTCTGAGGCATGACCGGCGATCTGGGCGGCTTTGCTCCGATCGCCGGCATTTTTCCAAGTACGTCTTGACACCAGTGCCGCGAAACGTGTTGCCTAGGCTTCTCGCTGGCTCAAGCGAATTTCATCGGATGAATTTTTCCATCACCATCCCTGCTGACAAAATAGTCTAGCTTCAACGCGGGATTGAAGCGTTCATCCGCTGATTGCCAACGTCATACAATGTCGATTCTGTTCGTTAGTCGAAACCACGTTCAGATTCATCGTCCGAATGCAGTTTTGCAGATGTCAAAACGCGCGCCAGACTTTGTGGCACTCGATTTGACTCATAGAAGAGTTGCTCCCGCTAGCTCTGCAAGTCTTGTAAACGAAATACTTCACGCCGACCGCGACTATACTCCTGGTTCTTTACATTACTTCTGCCTTCACCCACTCATAAACCAGATGCAATGTAGCTGCGCGAAGCGAACACAAAGCAGACGCAATAATGGCCTACTTGCTTCGTCTGCGCCGACACAAACTGACTGCTCCCAGCGATCCAAACAAATAAAAAGCAAAGACAACGACTGCTAGCGCTATAACATAAATGGGAAGTGTCCCATTAGTTGTTGAAAGTTGAAAAGTGGTCTCCCAAAGGCGACGATGTCGCCTTTGCGATATTCAAC
>JBCAWX010000064.1:0-6525 GCA_038534355.1 Planctomycetota bacterium | reverse complement strand
TCGACGATTCTCCCAGGACACGCGACAGTAGAACACAAGCTTTGCGCAAGTCGTTTGCAAGCCAATACAAATTAGAACGCGTCGAGTTTCAGCGCCGCATCACCAGACGTTGAAACTCAATTGCGAACACTATAGTGGCTATCCGAATACACTGCAAGCCGCTAGCATCCCGCAACCCTTCCGATACAGTCCTTCGCTTTACACAAGTCGTTTGCAAGCCAATACAGATTAGAACGCGTCGAGTTTCAGCGCCGCATCACCAGACGTTGAAACTCAATTGCGAACACTATAGTGGCTATCCGAACACACTGCAAGCCGCTAGCATCCCGCAACCCTTCCGATACAGTCCTTCCGTCCGATACAGTCCTTCCGATACAGCTCTTCGCAACCCTTCCGATACAGGTCTTCCCTGGCATCCTGCAACCCTTCAATAAAGCTCTTAAAAAGCTCTTGATCAGTAAAGCTCTTCCAAGAAGGAAGTTTTGTGAAGGGTTGCAGGATATCTGGACGTTGACTGGGCTGTTCACAATCAACAAGTCCTTCAAGTCAGCATCCGCGTCAAAGCCCGTGGTGCCGGGAAACCCAAGCACGTGTCATTCTTTTCCAATTCCAATTCAGATCATGTACTACAGAATGGAAACCATCGGCCATCAACGACGGAAACCGATGCTCCAGGGAATACTTGTCCTGAATTGACGGTTCGTAACCTCTGAAATGTTCGGAATGTTGCTGGTATCGAATCGATCGAAATTATCGGAGAAGTCAATTGAGAAAAAACGTCGTTTGCCAAAGCGCCCGAGAAAACGACGCCAGCGAGTGTTCCAGCGATCCGTTGGTTCGCTGTCGATTGGGTCGTCGGGCTCCGGATCGACTGGAGGTTGTTCGGTTGTGGGCGTTTCATCGCTCGGGTCGATGGGTGGTTGTTCTGTCGGTTCAGTAGGTGTTTCTGAATCGCTGGGTGTTTTTGGCGGATCGACAGGAACGGTCGGCTCTACGGCAGGCGCATAGAGAGCCAACGCTGCATCACGGTCGGCGTCGGTTAGACCAGTGAATTGTTGATTGGGGGATAAGGTATCGTTGAGGACGGAACCGGGAGCATCTGAGTGCTCCAAGCCGAGCGCGTGTCCGATTTCGTGAACCGCAACATAGAGCAAATCAAACGCCTGGCTTCCCTGGGAATTACCCACTTCCCAGGATTCCGCTGAATCAAACTGAATGTCTCCAGCGATCGTTGAACGATTCACATCGTCAGGAAAATAGGCTTGGGCCAACACTCCACCGTTGCCGTCAAGCGACTCGAAAGTGATGTCCAGCGAATCGGGTAGCTGTGGCGTCGAGGTTTCGGTGAATGTGATGTCCGCAACATCGGACCAGACCTCAAGCGCGTCTTCGATGACGGCTTCGAAGGTCGATTGGCCAACTTGTGCCGGTGCGTCTCCAAGATAGTAGGTTAGCTACACGTCACCTTGGCCGACACCATCCCAACCAAAGCTGGCAAGCAGCTTTTTCGATTCCAGTTTCTCAAAACTCACGTGACTCCTTCGCCGTTGCCGCCTGGATTGAATTGCCATTCCTAATTCCTCCCTTTATATGCATGATCAAAAAATATGCATGATCAAAAAAAACGATGATAAGCGGACGCGATTCAGACGGATCAGGTTCCAGAAAACTCGGTCAGAAAAATTTGTCAAGCTAACGCATCTGCGGCGACCACAAGTCTCATTTCTCGTCTCAGATTTCAACGTCCCAACTTTGCCATCAGTCCATTCAAGCACAAATTCAGCTTTCGTCTCATTCGTTCCTGATCAATCGAAGAACCAGTTCTGCAAACTCACCGCCTCGATGTTTGCCAGTGATTGCCCTCCAGCAGAAATGCCAGCAGCATGTCAGCGTTCTCGTGCACCAGAACTTCGAAGATTTGTTTGGCTTGCGTCATCTTTCCTATCCGGTAGCTCCATAATCGGGTGCTTCTTCGCCATTGCAATCGTTGATGACTTCGATTCTTGACATCTCCAACACCAACACGGTTCCAAGCAATTGGCGTTCGTTGTCGAAAAATTATTTGCCTGACTCATTTATGCCTTCTCGATGGTCATGCGTCCATGCATTGCGTCACAGTTTGTTGTCGCTGGAAAGCAAAAGGAGACAGACAGTCTCAAAAAAAGTCAAAGTTGCCCAAATTTAGCGTTGTCAAATTTGCTGTCCCCTTTTTGGTCAATCGAAACAAAACTTTATGTGTTCGTAGAACTGAGAATTGTTTCGAGTTGGACTCGGCGGTGTCTCGAACCGGCAAATTCCACTGTGTTTTCTAAACAAAAGGAGTCGCAAATGAGGAGTTTCCTTTGGCTGGCGATTGCGCTTACATGGGCTGTACTTTTTCAAGCAAGTTTCGCAAAGGCTCAAGAGAATTCCGTTAAAGAGAGTTCCGTTAAGAAGGTAGGCTTTGAGATTCTCCAAATAAAGTCGCTAACCGAAGTCGTTGCGTGGGCTTCGAAGGACATAAGCCGCAAAGAATTTGACGCCCTCAAGTTGCCTCTTGGATGGATCAAAAACCAGCCTCGCGAACTAGAGTTCGATTCGGCGAAATTTCTAAATTCGCCGGGTATGAATCGAGGTGAAATACGTCGTGCTGAGCACTTCGGTCATCAGTGGTTGCATGTGGCAACGGTTCAGTTGATGGACCTGAAGATGCTTGACTCCAAAGGCAAACTCCGTGGCAGCACGGTGGTCAAAGACCATTGGGTCACTTTCGACAAAGGAAGCCTTGTGGTCTTTCTTGTTTCACCCGACGGCAAGTTGTTTCCGAGAATCACACGGGACGCCAACAGAACGCAAGAACAGCCTGTGGTTCCCGAAGGTTGGCATTTGGTCGAACATAAACTCGACCGACGTGTTGAATTCCGCTTGACCGACAAGACGACGGTGATCAGGGCGGACAATCAAGATTCGTTTCAGGGGCCAGTCGAGTTTGCTGGTTTTAAGAATTTGGAACCGGCAAATGCTGGCCAGTTCTTGCAAAACAAAAGCTCCAAGGAATGGAACGTTGATCACGACGACAGAAATGGGCCTTCATACGGAACGCCGAATGCAGAACAGTGGATGAAACTGCGAAAGGTCGCCATGGATGAAGACCGGGAATTTCTGATGGTCAATCTGATTAAGTATCGCAAGTTAGCAAAATACGCTGATGGACGAAAAACGGATCTTACGGGCAGGCAGGCAAACTCGCTGTACTCACCGATTGGTTTCCTCGCCAGGATTGGGGCAAGTATCCCGTACATGGGGCAAGTTGCCGAACAGTTGGATAGCAAATCTACGCCTGGCTGGGATGAAGTCGCCGTTGTCAACTATCCGTCGCGTGCGAAGTTCTTCGAAATGGTTGACGATCCTGAGTTTCGAAAACGAACCGTACACAAGGATGCCGGGCTCGAATTCTCTCAGATTGTTGTTACTGAACCTGTTCCTTGGGCGTTGCCCAACACGAAACGGATTGCTGACCAAGCTGATGCCTTTACTTTGGTGGAACTGCTGAAGTATCGAGATGATCTGCCTGAGCATCCGGATTCTGAGGAAAGATTTTCTGGCAAGTTGGCATTGGACGCATGTGACGCTGCGACAGAGCAAATCGAAAGGAGGGTCGGAGCTCGCCGTGTTTTAAGGTCATTGGTCAAAGGTACGTTAGTCGGTGACGGAAGGAATTGGGATGAATTCCGAATGATGCACTTTCCCAGTGAGTCAGCTTTTGAGTCATACCAGGATGCTCTCCGCAAGATGCCGAGCTTCAGAAAAGAGCGCGAGACCGCGGTTGAGGACTACTATTTGCTGAAGGTTAAGACCGCTCCGTTTGCAAAGCGAATTGCTGCTTCACTCGCCACTTCGTTTCTTGGTCGACTCACTGGCCAATCTCCAGCCACAACTGAAAGTTCGGCGACCGAAGTTGTTGAAGCTCATCGTGTTTTGCCAGGCGTACATCGAACACCCGATTCTCGTTTCCGCGGGATTCGGGACTTTCCACACAAGCCCCACTACGTTGACATTGATGGATTGAGGATGGCTTATGTCGACGAGGGCGTTGACGAGAAGGGCACCTTCTTGCTTCTTCACGGCGAGCCCGTTTGGAGCTACATGTACCGAGGCGCCATCTCCGATTTGGCAGCAGCTGGCTACCGGGTTATCGCTCCAGATAACATTGGCTTTGGACGCAGCGACAAAGTGGTCAATCAACGATGGTACACGCTCGATAATCACGTCCGAACGCTAAAGCGATTGGTGACTGAGTTGGACTTGAAACATATCACGATCGTTGTCAATGATTGGGGAGGTCCAAACGGACTGGTGATGGCGACTGAAATGCCAGATCGCTTTGATCGCTTGATCATTCTAAATACTTGGTTGCATTCTAAAGATTACAAGTACACGAAACATTTGCTTGATTGGAATAAGCGTTCGCAGACGATGGACTTCGTGAATTTTCCATTGCTCCCGCCTGAAGTGCGTGCTCCGTTTGACAGCCAACGCGCCGTTTCAGGCGCGCTACGTTGGCCGTGGATGCTTCCCTTCGCAGAGCCTGAAGCCGGAAACGCTGTTCGACAAGAATCCGCATGGCGCAACTTGGCGGCGTGGGATAAACCCGCTCACGTCATTTTTGGTGATTCGGATAAAGTTTTCACTAAAGAATGGGGGCGTCGATTCGCAGAGCATATACCCAATGCCACGTTTACTGCCGTAAAGGGTGAGGGCCACCGACCGTTGCTGTTCACAGGGCCTGCAGGGGGCCAGTTTACTGGCAAGCATCGAGGTGACGAGTTTGCAAAGCTTGTGATCCAGTTGATCGAGAATGAATAGGCACACACTTCTCAAGCTTTTTGAAGTTCTATGTCCTCTTAATTGGAAGCCAAGACAAATTTAACTAACTGGAACTTTAAAAGGAGTCGAAATGAGACTTGATGTTAGCCTTAAAGCAAACGCACGGAAGCTTTTGATTGCGGCTGGATTCATACATCTGTTGTTTCCATTGCCAGCATGGTCGCAAACGAGTGATGTTGCACCGCACGCTGGCGCTTCATCCTCACAACCTCCATCTGCCTCTTTGCAAGTGGAACCTCGCGTTACCAGCAACAAAGCGAAAAACTTCTCTGGCACTTGGCAGCTTATTGAAAATGACACGCAGTCCAGCCAGCGTATGAGTTCAATTGAAGATGCCATCGCTGGATTCGGGCAGTTTCAACAGGAGCGAGCTCGCCAAATGCTCGCGGAAAGGACAGCTCCCCCGGCTGGACTAACGCTCGTTGATTCCGGAGCTGAGATCAAGATCTCCCGCAGCGGTCAAGAGTTTATAGTGCCTACTAATGGCGAGGCGGTTACTGTCAAATCGACCGAAGGACGCGTCACAATGCGGGCGGTCAGGCGTGACGGAAAGTTGATTTTGCAGTCGAAGACTGTGAATGCAACGAACACGGCCACTTATCAACTGTCACCTGATGGTAGAACTCTGACTCAACAGGTCCAGCTACAAGCGACTTGGTTGTCGAAAACAATTCAGTTCTCCTGCAGCTACGGCATCCAACTTCAATCCCAATCCAACGCAGCACAGGCCCTGGCATCTAGTTCGTCTCGTGCAGCGAGCAATCAAAGCACCAACGGCGGTCTGGCAAATAGTAGTTCGCGAAATTTGAGTGGCACCTGGCGTCTTGTTAGCGATGCAACGCAATCCAGCCAGCGCTCGACTTCGATTGAAAATGCCATCGCTGGTTTCGGGCGATTCAAGCAGGGTCGAGCCCGTGAAATGCTCACACAAAAGACAGCTCCTCCTGCAGAACTGACGATCGTTGACTCCGGCGATGAGGTCAAGATTGCCCGCAACGGTCAGGAATTCACCGTACCAACCAACGGTCAAGCTGTCTCATTCAAATCGCCCGAAGGCAGCGTTACTCTCCGAGCGGGAAGACGCGACGGCAAGTTGGTTGTTGAGACGAAATCGGGAAATGCAACCCAAACGACAACTTTCGAACTATCGTCCGATGGAGAAACGATGACCCAACAGGTTCAGTTAAAAGCCAGTGCATTGTCAAAAGCAATTCAGTTCACCAGCAGTTTTGTTCGTTAGTCTGACTCAGCTTGCAAACCACTGGTTTCTCTTAAAGTGGTGTGGCACCATCTCACCATGCCACTTTTTTGATTTTGCATCATCGTTTCAGTTTGTTTTGCAAACCATGAGATGAAGTGCAGCGACTTGTAAAAGAGTAGTAAGATGACGATAGAAACCTAAGAAAACCGAGCCGCGGAACAACTCGCCCCTGACAGCGAAGTGATGAACGTCTTGATGGCAAGCCGAAAGAAGATCATCGTCTTCCTCCTTACTTGCGTTGTGCTGATGATTGCTGTCGGCATTGTTGCAGCTTTGTTTTTGGCTAAACGATTCCGCTCTGCACCAGTCCAACACCACCTTCTGAGGTGGTGCTGGTTTAGGGGGCCACGCGGGGCCTAAAATGGGCGTAGCCCAAGGAGCCTCAAAGATGCCACGGA
>JBCAWX010000063.1:0-6643 GCA_038534355.1 Planctomycetota bacterium | reverse complement strand
GTTGAATATCGCAAAGGCGACATCGTCGCCTTTGGGAGACCACTTTTCAACTTTCAACAACTAATGGGACACTTCCAAAAACGGCAACGATCACCATGTCGCGAATTCGAAGTTTTGGAATCTCTCGTAAGACGCCTTATTCGGTAGGCGTTTACAATTCTCTCGGTGAGCCTTGCTTCTTTGGGCAACAACCTAGTTTATGCAATGATTCATGCAATGCTGTTGCGTTAGGCCCCCCTATCGTATTGCGCGCCAAGGTAGTTGCGGTTTTAAACGGAGGAACCCTTGTTGTTGCCGATAGCGACATGAGGCGGATTGTTCGATTGGCTGGGACGAAAGCCCCGACTAAAAACGAAGATTTCGGAAATGAATCCAAAGACTTTTTGTCCCGATTAGTGATGGGAAAACAAGTAGCCCTAGCTCAGGTGAACAGTTCTCAAGAAGAGCCAATGTTCTGCACTGTTACATTAGATCATCGCAACATCAATGCAATGATGATAAAGGCCGGCATGGCGCGGCACTGGCCGCTATATTGTCAAGCGAACAACTTGTTGAAACTTGAGCAAGAAGCCCAAGAAATGCGTGTTGGCATTTGGCAATAGTTGCAAGCAACATCAACCTCTTGATTCGCGATACTTAAAGAAAGCATCCGTGCTAATCTGTGCTAATCTGTGGCTGATTCATTGAGACACTGAGCAGGAAACGAACGACTTGCTTGCGATTGCGAAGGGTAGGAGGATCTGCGTTTGCTTTTCTTGGGAACGGCCACGGATAGACACGGATTAACACAGATTGTTAAAGCCGATATCGCTTTACCTCAACTCGTGGCCTGCCGAACCTCAAAAGGAGTCAGGCCGGTTGCCTTTTAGGTAATTGAGACATTGAGCAGAAAACAGATCACTGATCTCGTTTACAACTTTTAGTTCCACGATTACTGCGGCCACGAGAAGGTCAGCAAAGTACTCGCCAACGACGATGGGGGTCTTGATCGAAGCCTGTTGTTTCATATCAAGTGCAATTTTGCGAATCGCGAACGGCTTGCATGCGAAGGGTAGGAGGATCTGCGATTGCTTTTCTTGGGAACGGCCACGGATAAACACGGATGAACACAGATTGCTAAAACCGTGCGATATACTTTTTCTTTATGGCAACCCTCCTTTTTGTTGCCAATTCAATGAACTTTCGCGGCCGGTTCTCAAACCCCCAATTGCTAAAAGAAACGTTGCACTAGTCAATTTGAATCTGTGAAACTCAGCGAAACGAAAGTTAATGAAAATGGACTTTAGAATCGCCATTTGAAATTGAAATGAGGCCATGAAATCAAGATTACGTGGCCGAATCGGCCAAGAATTGGGCTGTCTAGCAAACGTTTCTGTCCCCCGGGAAGCCCTTTCCCCTAAGAGCCCTCCAAAATATGGCCTGTCCCCCATCATCATCCCCAGCGCGAAACGAGCAGTCCGATTTCGGCTGGCTTCTTTCCTGGCGTTGATTTTGAAAATCTTGATTTCTTTTGGCCCCTACTGTTTCTGGATGGTTAGTTGACTGTGGAAACAACGTTTTCGCTCGTTCCTGACAACCGAGGTGATACCTCATCAATTTTTGCCGAACGACGTGACATCGGAGGGCATTCGATGTCAGGCACGAGACGAAGGCGTTTGCTTCTGCCGAGCCCCCACTTCCTTCCTTTCAACAATACAAACTTCTCTATTTAGGGAGTATATGATGAGCCTTCAAACTCCAGCAAATGTTGCCGCAGCGGTAGTCCCTTTTCGCGATCTTTGGCGCGACTGGCTTCAGCCCGCCGGCGCGATTCCATATCCCAATGTGACGCCGATGGGAGTGATGAGCCGAGAAATGCAGCGACGCAACTTGTTTATGGCGGCGACCCAAGCATTCATTCCCAATGGCTTTCCGGCAGGGGTTCCCAACATTACGATCAACTACGGCGCGGCAGGAGGTTGGGGCTTCTATCAAGGAAACAATTGGTCGCTGACGATCGACAGCCAATATTTTTCTCAGGATGCGATCACGTACAGCGACTTCCGAGAACTCGCATCGACGGCCTATCATGAGGTACGTCATGCAGAGCAAGATTATCGTTCCGCCCAGGGATTGGCCCTTGGTCTGGCCAACGGCGGATTTAACCCACCTGCCATGGGAAATGCGGCAGTAGTGCAAATGGGTGCAAACGCAGGAGACTTCGGGGGCGGGTTTGCAGCGATACAGGCGGCGTTTAACGGAAATCCGATGCAGAATGCCGTAACACGTCAGGCCGTGATCCAGAATCTGCTTGGCATTCAGGCAAACGTTGTACAGCATGCAGACTTTAATCAGATGGACTTTGCCAACAATTTTGTCACGTTGCCGGTGCCCGGATGGTTTACCAGAGCGACCTCCAGGCTGGAGGCCGAAGAGTGGATGCGATGTTCGGCGGCCCGAACGCTTGCGGGTATGAACGCGTGGGCGCAAGGGCCGAACGCTCCGTATGCCTTTTACGCAAATCTGCCGGTCGAACACGACGCACACAATATCGAGAACGGATTTCAGGCAGATCTCAATACTGCCATTACCGCCATGAATCCTGCATTGCCCGCGCCGGCAGCGAATGCAGCGCAGCCTCGCACCAACGCACTTGTTTTTGGCCCCTAGTCGTGCGTCTCAAAGCTAGAAAACACACGTTCGCTTCGATGAGTCAATCTTGCCGGAGCGAACGATTTTCATTCCAGTTCGGCTGACTGTTCTTCCAAGAAGACGTACTTGGTTTGGTTGGAACAAGTTGCATAAACTCCGGTGATTTCACCTGTTTCAAAGCAAGAAGTTTCCGTTCAACCGGTTTTGAAACGGTTTCCACGGTGTTGTCTTTTGGCTTTTCTATTTTGGGACAACGTCTAGAATTGCAAACAGGCTTGTATCTCTTTCAACCATGTCGCACATATGACAGTTCCTCCTTCCAAACGCCATGCTTTGGTGGTTTCACACCAAATCGACCGTCTTTGCGATGAGTTTGAAGAACGGAAAGGAGTTGGAGCTCCTGTATCGATTGAAGAATTTCTGGATCGGTTCGACCCAGAGCATCAATCAGAATTATTCACGCAACTGCTTGCGATCGAGTTGGAGGAATGTGGTACGGAGAGCATTTGGCCTTTGAAATCCGACTTTCTAAATCGGTTTCCAAAATTTGAAGTCGAACTGGAAGCCGTCTTCGAAGAACTACAACTGTTGGATTGGACCGATGCAACGATTGGTCGCTTTACGATTGTCAAGGAGATTGGCCGAGGTGGCATGGGAGTTGTTTTTCTCGCCAAGGACCCGTCGCTTGATCGAGACGTCGCGATCAAGTTACTGACACGTGACCGACGGTCTGACGGGCGATGGCTTCGTCGGTTTCGACAGGAAGCTCGCTTGGCCAGCGGGTTGAATCATCCCAACATATTGACCATTTTTGAAATCGGTGAGGACCAGCAGACGCCTTACATCGCTTCTGAATTCGTGCAAGGCATCACGCTTAAGACCAGAATCAATCAGGGGCTGTTGACCCTTGGCGAGATTTTGGACTGTGCGTTGCAAGTGGCCAACGGAATGGCTGCGGCTCATCGAGCCGGAATCATTCACCGGGATTTGAAGGCGGACAATGTCATGATCCGTGCCGACGGTTTGATCAAGATTCTCGATTTTGGTCTGGCAAAATATGGAAGTCACCTCGAGTGCGGCAATGAACTTCAATCAAAAACGGGCGCCATCACAGGCACGGCTCATTACATGTCACCAGAACAGGCTCGAGGGCAACGATTGACCAGCGCGACGGACGTCTTCAGTTTTGGCATTCTGCTGTACCAGATGATTACGGGAAGGCTGCCCTTTAAAGGTCCGACAATCAGCGACGCGATCGCACAAATTTTGAATAGCGATCCAGAGCCCTTTGCCGGCGAACCCATTAATCTACCAGCCTCACTCGAGGAGCTTGTGTTTTCTTGTTTGAGGAAAACACATGAGCAACGACCACGGTTTGAACAACTCGTGAAGGATTTTGAGCTGCAATTACGGGAATCTCGCGAGCTTGAATTTGAACTGCAAACACCGTGTATGGGTGCTGGTGAAATCGAATCGGAGCCTACGTCGCGGTATGATGTGACGCAGGTGGACTGGTTTTCTGAAGCGTTGTCGCCGGGAGGAATACGCTATGCTCAAAGTGGCGATATCAACATCGCCTGGCAAACCATTGGCAAAGGCCCCGTTGATATCGTCTTTGTCATGGGTTGGGTATCGCATCTGGAATGGTTTTGGAAAGAACCTTCTTTTGCGACCTTCTTGAAAAAACTGGCGACGTTTGCACGCGTCATTCTGTTTGACAAACGTGGCACCGGTTTATCCGATCGAGTTGCCGTGGACCAGCTTCCCGATCTGGAAACACGAATGGATGACGTTCGCGCGGTGATGGAAGCCGCCAAGTCTGAGCACGCGGTACTTTGTGGTGTTTCTGAAGGCGGTCCGTTGTGCGCATTGTTTGCGGCTAGTTACCCAGAAAAAACACTGGCTTTGGTCATGCTTGGCAGTTACGCCAGGCGACTATGGGCCGAAGATTATCCGTGGGGGCCGACCGAAGAACAGCGACAGAACTTTCTCGATTTGATCGGGCGAACATGGGGAGGACCGGTTGGAATCGAAGACCGTGCGCCATCGGTTGCGACGGATCCGCATTTTCGAGAATGGTGGGCTCGATATCTGCGAATGGGAGCCAGCCCCGGCGCGGCGAAAGCGCTGACGACCATGAACGCTAAAATTGATGTCCGGGCCGTGTTGCCAAGTATTCGAGTGCCTTCATTGGTGATCCATCGAACTCACGATCGGTGCCTGCTGGTTGAGGAAGGAAAATACTTGGCAGAGAAAATTCCGGGTGCAAAATTTGTCGAGCTTCCAGGAGACGATCACCTCCCTTTTGTTGGCGACGCAGACCGAATCCTGCACGAGATCGAACGTTTTCTAAATTCGCTCTCTGGAGGCGGTGAGGTGGACTGTGTTTTGGCAACGGTACTCTGTGTTCAATTTGAAAATGCCACCGCTGAGTCGTTGGAATCATTCGTTCCGAGAGCCAAACGCGAAGTGGTGATGTATCGTGGCCAAAACTTTGTTCAAACCAATCATGGACTGCTGGCAACGTTCGACGGCCCGGTGCGTTCACTGATGTGTGCGCTCGCGATTTCGCAGCTTGCCCAAACTCAGGAGCTAGCGGTTCGATGTGGATTGGAAACCGGGACCTGCAATCTTGGCAAATCAAAGATCGAGGGTCCTGCAGTTTCCGGTGCGCAGGAGTTGCTAAGTCACACGCCGGTGAGCAAAGTCTGGTTAAGCAGCAGCCTGCGAAACCTGATTTCCGGTGGAGGGTTACGGTTTGAGATGGTGAATGCGGAAAACGCATGGTTTGAATTGGTTTCGTCATCTTAAACGTCGTCGCAACTCGGATCGGTGTCTTCGATTTCAACGATCCAAACTTCTCGAATAAGGGCCAATTTGCGTTTCACGCTTCTGGGCGATAGGGTCAACTTGGCTGCAGTTTCCGCTATCGAAAAACCCTGAAGCCGCAACTCGGCAATCTCCCGGTGTGCTTTGCCAGTTAACAAATTCAACAATCGTTCTTGTTCTTCTTGGACTTCGGCCAGAAACTCGGGTGTCGGATCCTCGCCCAGAAAAATGTCGAAACCATGAACGTCTTCTGCTTCAAAAATGGAATGGCCACTCACATTACGTCCACCCCTTTTTAACGCCGTTTGACGGCGCAGCTGATTCATGGACTTGTGACGCGTCATGACGACCAATAACTTCCAAAGGTCATCGCGGTCATGAAGTTGTTCAAATCTGCCCTGTTCGGCGCCGTCACACAGGCTTCGGAAAACATTCAACGCCACATCTTCTTCGTCAGCGATCCGTTTGGGTGCGTTGGCGAGTCGTTTCTTAGCGACCGCTACCAAACGCCCGAAATAGCGCTTCCAAAGTGCATCCGCAGCATCATCGGAACCGTGTTTGAGGTCAGAAATCCAATCCGTTACGGAGTTGCTGCGTCTTTGAGGCACGTTAGACTCGGATTGAAAATAGGTTTGCAAACCGGCTGATCAAGAATGAAAGGTGGATACTCTGCACTTATCCGTCATCCAGCGTAAGAGAAAATGGAATCAACTTCAATGTGAACGATTCTCGGTGAGCTCGAGGGACAGGCCGCCCCACATTTATAGCCACGAAGTGGCGACATGATGTAGCCATGGGCGTCAGCCCATGGAAAAGGGATACGCACCGCGCCGAAGGTCCCGAAGGGATGGCAGGAACTGCCACGCGATCCCATGTCGCCCCTTCGGGGCTTCGCAATCCTTTCGAACGCCCGATCCACGGGTTTGCACCCTTGGCCACAACATGCCGTCCCTTCGGGACTAAGGCTCGTATGGGAAGGGTTGCAGGAATTTCTTGAGGTATCGGTAAGGCTCGTATGGGAAGGGTTGCAGGACAACTGGAGGTGACGCCTATTTGATGGCTGACTGTTAACACGTGACGTTGGCATGGTGAGGACGTTGAATTTGGGCGATTCAGCGCCGCATCACGAGACGTTAAAACTCAATTGCGAACACTTTGGTGGCTATCCGAACACAATGTAAGT
>JBCAWX010000062.1:0-6864 GCA_038534355.1 Planctomycetota bacterium | reverse complement strand
ATCCCGGCATCCCGTAGGGATGAAATATCGGTAGAAAAAACGTTGCCCCGCCTCAACGCTACGCGGGCACGGGCGTCGGTGGATCGGTTGCGGGTCGCTTTTCTTGTTTCCACATGTCGTCCCTGACGGGACGAGGGCGTTGAGGCGGGGCAACGTTTTTTCTACCGATATTTCATCCCTACGGGATGCCGGATGTGATTAAGCAACGCTACGCGCGTACGGGCGTGGGTGGATCGGTTGCGGGTCGCTTTTCTTGTTCCCACATGTCGTCCCTGACGGGACGAGGGGTTTGTGGGGTCGACTTCTTTGTCTACCGATATTTCATCCCTACGGGATGCCCCGCATATCCAAGGTTTGTGGGGTTTGTTTTTTTGGTTATGCCAAAGTTCTCGTTAAAACCTCAAGCATTTCTTATTCGAGCATTTGATTGTGCTTCGGCAGCGGATGAATTGGCGTTGGTTGCGCTATTGTTCGCTTCTTGGGACTTTCAGTGGCGTTGCCCATCAATTAATTTGATGGTGCAACTATTTCAAAATGATTAGCGGGATTTGCAGATGAGTAGTACTGGCACGACCGAA
This sequence comes from Planctomycetota bacterium, assembly GCA_038534355.1. Lineage (GTDB taxonomy): Bacteria > Planctomycetota > Planctomycetia > Pirellulales > Pirellulaceae > Mariniblastus. Next base: position 6,286 of record JBCAWX010000062.1, on the reverse strand, counting down.
TCTTCAACGTCGGTTCAACCATCGATTCTACTGGCGATGATTCCGGTCGTCGCGTTAATCGGATTGTTGGCGGTCAACGTACTGACCTACGGGGACTCGGCGACGTCGGGCCCTAACCAGATTGCTTTGATTTTTGCCGCAGCGATTGCGGCGATGGTTGGCTGGTCATTGTCCGTGCCATTCAAATCGATGCTTGATGGGATTGTTGACAGCCTCGGTTCGGCGTTGGGGGCGATTCTGATCTTGTTGATGATCGGAGCATTGAGCGGAACCTGGATGCTCAGCGGTGTTGTGCCTGCGATGGTCTATTATGGTTTGGCAATTTTGGAGCCCTCCTATTTTCTGGTTGCGGCGACAATCATTTGTGCCGTCGTCTCGGTAGCGACGGGAAGTTCGTGGTCGACCGTAGCAACCGTCGGCGTCGCCTTGATTGGAATCGGCACAGCACTTGGCGCATCACCACCGATGACGGCGGGAGCGATCATTTCGGGGGCCTATTTTGGAGACAAGCTTTCTCCACTTTCGGACACGACGAATTTGGCGTCGGCGATGGCGGGAACAGATTTGATCGTCCACATTCGTTACATGTTGTGGACGACGGTGCCCAGTTTGCTGATCGCACTCGGAGTGTTTTACTATTTGGGAACTTCGCTCGATGCCTCGGCGGCCAACAGCGAAGATGTTGCAGCGTTATCGGAGCTGATTGCCAGTCGGTTTGTCATTTCGCCTTGGTTGTTTCTGGTTCCCGCTACGGTGGTCGGCTTAGTGTTGTTTAAAGTGGACGCATTGGTCGCGTTGTTCGTCGGAACGATGCTAGGTGGCGTGGTCGCTATTTACGTGCAACCGGATATTGTTCGTGAGATCTCAAGCTTTGATTTTGGCGAACGACTTGAGGGTTGGCCGATCTGGCTGGCTAACACGGTCGAGTATGCCGCAGACGCGTACATCGCGTTGATCAATTCGATGTCCGGGATCAATGACGGGATCGATTTGTCTCAGTCGTTGACAGAAGTCGAGCAGGTTGCCAAAGGTGAAGGTCGCGAGGCGATCATGGAATTGACCGCCAAGCAACGCGCTAATGTATACGCGTCGGACTTGTTGGGTTCCAAGGGGATGGCGGGGATGCTCAATACGATTTGGCTGATCGTTTGTGCGATGTGTTTTGGTGGTGTCATGGAGGCGTGTGGTTTGTTGAAACGGATTACCGACGTGCTGGTATCGTTTGCAAAATCGACAGGCTCGCTGATCGCGACGACCGCCGGGAGCTGCCTCTTTTTGAACTTTACCGCCTCGGATCAGTATTTGGCGATTGTTGTTCCTGGAAGGATGTTTCGTGAAACGTATCGCGAACGCGGGTTGGCTCCAGAAAATCTCAGTCGAACACTGGAAGACAGCGGGACCGTGACATCGCCACTGATCCCGTGGAACACATGCGGAGCCGTGCAAGCCGGTGTGCTGGGTGTCGGTACTCTGCAATACCTGCAGTACTGTGTGTTCAATTACGTCAGCCCATTTATGACTATACTTGTTGGGTTTGCTGGATTGGGGATCGTGATGTTGGCCACTGGAACATCGTCGTCTCAAGAAGAAAAAGAGACGGACTGATCCGGAGCCACGTAACGGCGGCTCTACTTGGGTCGCCAGTTTCATTGATCAAACGACTTAGATTCAGTCGCGTGTTGTGCTATGTTGCTGGTCAAATATAAACGGCACCGAACGTGCACCGAAGGCGGAACGCACGCGCATCACGTGCTGATTGGTTTTAAGTCATTGAATATTTGGAGACTGCTTTGAAACGTAAATCTTTAGGAATGCTGCTGGGCTTTGCCGCAAGCGTGGGCATGATCTGTTCGACCGCTGCGGCCGACGATTTAACAATCGGTTCCAAGGCACCCCAACTTGATGTCAAGCATTGGGTGCAGGACGGCGATGGTGAGTTTGAGGAAGTCTCAGAATTCGAAGGTGGACACGTTTACGTCGTTGAGTTTTGGGCGACTTGGTGTGGACCTTGTATCGCGTCGATGCCACACATCAGCGAGGTGCAAGAAAAGTACAAGGACAAAAAAGTCCAGATCGTTTCGATCAGCGACGAAAAACTGGAAACGGTTCAGAAATTTCTTGAGCGAGATGTTCGTGGCGGTGACGGCGAAACCTACGGCGAATTGACGTCCAACTACTGTCTGACGACCGACCCGGATCGATCCACGCACGAAGACTACATGGAAGCGTCGGGTCAGCGGGGAATCCCGACTTCGTTTATCGTAGGTAAAACGGGCAAGATCGAATGGATCGGACACCCGATGCAGATGGATGATGCCTTGGACGAGGTCGTCAATGGGACATGGGATCGCGACGCATTCTTGGCACGTTACACCGCCGAGAAAGAGATGGAAGAGAAGATGCAGTCGGTCTTTCAGTTGCTCGGTCGCGGCAAGATGAAAGAGGGTCTTGAGAAGCTGGAGAGTGTCATCGAGGATGCTCCTGAGGAGATGCAGCATCAGCTGAAGATGACTCGATTTTCCATCATGGCGAGCGAAGGGATGGAAGGTGCCGGCGAAGCGTTCATCGATTTGGTGGGGCACGAAGGTAACTCACCAGAGGAATTGAACCAGCTGGCCTGGACGGTTGTCGAAATGATTGACGGAGACATGAAAGTTGACGACAAAGTTTTGGTCGCTGCTCGAAAGGCTGCCGATCGCGCTGTTGCCAAACGTCCTGAAGATGCCGCTATTTTGGATACGCAGGCCCATCTGGCATACTTGCAAGGCGAGCTGAAAGAAGCGATCAAGATTCAGAAAAAGGCGGTCAAGTTCGTCAAGGAAGCTCGAATGAAAAAAGATCTGGTCGAGTTTTTAGAAGAGATGCAGTCGGAGCTCGAAAAACCCAAGAAGAAGAAAAAGAACAAGCAGGACGAGAAGGATAAGAAAAAAGACGCGTCATAGAATCACGCGTCTGCATCACTAGCATTCGGTTCCAGCTATTGGCACCGACATCAGTTCAGGCACCGACATCAGTTCACTGGTTGTCGGTGCCTTTTTTTGTTGGCCAAATATCACTCAGTTTTGTGTTGGGTTCAACGGCGTGTTTGGGGTACTTGCCATTAAACACTTGAAGTTCTTCCCGCGTCTCGAACGTCACGAATGACTCGTCGACTTTGCCAGCGTCATCGGTTACGGCATCAAGGTCGAGGCCAAGGTGGGTTGCCAAAAACGGATAGGCGGCTCGCCGTTTGGACTCGCCATAATCGTGTCCTTCTTCCGGGAAATGAGCATTTTCGACCAGCGACGGTTGTTTGTAGAGTTGATAGATGTGCTCGACGAAAGGGAACTCGATCTTGGGTGTGTTGAGCGTCCAGTCTTTGCCGTTGCTGATGATCAGCTGTGGTCTGGGAGCACATATGGCTGCAATCTCAACGTTGTTGGTCCGGTGGTGCTCGCTTTGGTGAATCGGCATGCCGCTCTCGCAAACGCAACCACCAAAGAAGTGAGCAGAAACTTGGCAGACTGGAACCGCGACTTTGACTCGAGGTTCGACTGCCGTTAACAAAAACGTTTGAGTGGCGCCGCCTGAGCAGCCGGTAATCGCAAGTCGTTCCGCATCGACCTCGTCAAACGTTTCGAGAAAATCCAGCGCTCGCATGCTGTTCCAAACCTGCATGCGGAGAACCTCGGGCGTCTTCCGATGGTCCCAGCCGACCAACTGAGAATCGCCGTAACCGACCATATCATAGAGAAATACAACGGCACCCATTTTTGCAAGCACCGCACACCGAGCCTGCTTTTCATCTCGAAAGCGTCCTCCGTGACCATGCGGGCACAGGATGCCGGCGAGTTTGCCGGTTGACTTTTTTGGACGGTAGAGAGTGCCAGTAACGAATAGCCCGGGTGCACTTTCGATGGCAACGTTTTCGACTCGATAGCCATCGTATTCGCGCGGGCTACGAATGATCGGGTTAAGCTTGGGGCGTGTTTTTTCGTCCAATAGCGGTTGTAGTTTCGCGCCCTTGATGATCGATGTAATGATTTTTTGGCGGCGTTGTTTCCATGCTTCAAGATCTGGGGTCGCGTTCTTCAGACCTTCCAATTCGGCTGCGGCTTCCGCTTCGGATTGAGCATAGCCGACGCGTAGTGTTTCTTTGCCGGGCGTTTTGTCTTGCGCCCATCCGCGTGATACGAAGAGCAGGAAGAGGATCATTGGCGCAATTGCCGCCACGCGAGTGGAACGGTTGAGAGTTTCAAGCATCATTGGTCATTCCAGGTTAGGGGAAAATTCATGGGTGAAAGTTGGCCGAAACGTCGACATTACCCTTACAAAGAATTACATGCAAAGTTACGCTTTTGGTTCATATTGTTGCTTTCGCAAATTCAAAATGACACCCCTTAACCCGGAATACTGGATTGGCAATGTCCACTAAAGTTGAGTCTCGCATCGCTGCGTTGGCACGAGGCGAATTTCCAGAGAATCTGTTACGCAATACCGCACCTGCTCGTCTTTATGAAGAGGCGATTCGATTCGATAGCGGGACGATTACCAGCACAGGCGGCCTTTCATCGCGATCCGGAGAAAAGACCGGTCGCAGCCCTGGCGACAAGCGAGTCGTCCGCCAGGAAAGCATCAACGATGACGTCTGGTGGGGTGAAGTGAACATCCCTCTTTCTGAAGACTCGTTCGATCAAGTGCGATCTCAAGCGGTTGAATATCTGGACCATTGCGAGCACTTTTACGTGCTTGACGCGTTTGCAGGTTGGGATCCTTCAACACGACTGAAGATTCGGATCATTTGCTCGCGAGCCTATCATGCATTGTTCATGCACAACATGTTGATTCGCCCGACAGCAGAAGAGCTGGCGGATTTTGGCGAACCGGATTACACGATCTTTAATGCCGGATGCCAGCCTGCCGATTCATCCATCGAGGGCGTCGATACAACGACCTGCGTGGCGTTGAATTTTGATCGTGGCGAGATGGTCATACTCGGAACCGAGTACGCCGGTGAGATGAAAAAAGGTGTATTCACGATCATGAATTACTTGATGCCCAAACGAGGTATCTTGTCAATGCACTGTTCTTGCAACGTCGGCGATGAGCATGATGTTTCGTTGTTCTTTGGTCTTTCGGGAACAGGTAAAACGACGCTCTCGGCCGATCCAGAACGAAGCCTGGTTGGGGACGACGAGCACTGTTGGAACGACGACGGGATTTTTAACATCGAAGGTGGTTGCTATGCCAAATGCATCAACTTGACTGAAGAGAATGAGCCGCAGATCTACCGTGCGATTCGATATGGATCGATCCTGGAAAACACGATTCAGGATCCAGTGACTCACGAGATCGATTACAAAAATGTATCCATAACACCGAATACGAGATGTTCGTACCCAATCGAGTACATCGACAATGCGTTGATCCCGTGTGTCACGCAACCCCCGCGTAATATTATCTTTTTGACCTGCGATGCTTTCGGCGTTTTGCCACCCGTCAGCAAGTTGACGGCAGACCAGGCGATGTATCATTTTATCAGCGGTTATACGGCGAAAGTCGCTGGTACCGAGATGGGCGTTTCTGATCCTGAAGCAACGTTTTCAGCGTGTTTCGGAGCAGCGTTTTTGGTCTGGCATCCGACCGTCTATGCCGAATTGTTGGCCCAGAAAATGACAACGCATGGATCGAGTGCGTGGTTGGTCAACACGGGTTGGAGTGGCGGAGCCTATGGCGTCGGATCGCGGATCAGTCTCAAATACACTCGTGCGATTATCGATGCCATTCACGATGGAACCTTGGCGATCGCCGACTATGTCACGGACCCAACATTTGGGTTGCGCGTCCCTAAAGCGTGCCGTGGAGTACCCGGCAAAATGTTGCAACCGCGAGGAACGTGGGACGACCCAGAGGCGTTTGACCAAATGGCCAAGTCGTTGGCAGAGCAGTTCAAAACGAATTTTAGTTCCTATGCCGATCGTGCAAGCGATTCGGTGATTGCCGCTGGGCCGAGAATTTAGAGTTTGGTCTTCGGGCTCATGTTGCAAAATGGCATCATCCTGATCGGTTTTCTTTTATCGCTATTCCTGTTGTCACCGGCAGAATCGGCTTGAGAAAACGGTGAACGATTTCGTTCAAAAAACCGGTTTTAGTTGGATTGCATACTAGGTTTCAAGAACACGAATTCTAGCCTCGATCCGCCCCATGAATCTTTTTTTGCCGTCTAGACACCAATACTGCTCAATCGAGGTTTACAAAAATCGTGACTTCCGTCACTAGAAGGGTGTCAAATCAACATCCAGTGCAA
>JBCAWX010000061.1:0-9264 GCA_038534355.1 Planctomycetota bacterium | reverse complement strand
CGTTTACCAGCGGCGATGCGATCACGAAACAGCCAGAGTTGTTCGCTCAGTTTGGCAGCATCGCGACGATCGGTCTTGCGCCGGTCGGTCTCTTCAGGTTGGACCAGTACGATACGCTGGCAGCGAAAGTTCTTCAGCATCTCGAGCAACCAGTCGTTGAAGCCGCAGACTTCGACGATCGCCCAGAATCCACAATCGTGTTCCGTGCAGCGCCGAGTCAACGCTTCGAAAAACTCAATTACTTTCTCAGGCTGAGTGCTGACTTGCCGGCGGAGCACAGCGTCTCTGTTGGAATCTCGCAGGTTGATGGTCAATTGCTTTGCGTGTTGATCAATTCCAAGGTAAAACATCTTAGGTTGTTCAGTTAAGTTACAACATTTTGCCAGTCGAAAGACAGCGTCAAATGGCACGGTGAAGACCAGTGCCAGCTCAATTGGAGAGGCAACTTTTAGACTTTGCAAACTCTATGTTTCAAACCCATTAATGCACGCGAAGCCGGACTTGCGCGTGGTTTTGAAATGGAAGATCACTCGTTCCGGCTCGGTGATCACTGGCGTTACACCTCGATTTTGATTCGTGAATCTTGCAATGACGGTATCTGACTACTTAGCGTTAGCTGAACGGTATTGCAGGTTTCTGGAAGCTGCGAAAATCACCGATGATGAGTATGCCGAGAATCTCTTAACATCGTGCGTGACGTATCCGGAGATCGACGAAAACACCGCACACAAAATAGCAGCTACAATTCCCGATAGTGTTCGCGAACGTGTTGAGCGTGAGATCTCGAAAGTACTAAGTGAATCGTACAGGTTTCCCACGCCGCAATATGGTGGCCCCGGACCAAGCGCCGAGGTCCGAGAGGAGACGCGACAGCTGTATGAATCGAGGATTCGAGTTTGCGCAACCCTGTTGGCGAGAACGCTGAACACGGTGTAACAATAAAATGCACCCGAGTCGCAAAGTCGGGCGTTTTGAAAATTGAGAATCGCTCGTAGCAACCGGGTGATTTTAGACGTTACGTCGCAAGGCAGACGCACTCCAATTCGAGAGGATTTCAATGAACATTAACACGTCAATCCTCGATCGGCTGCTTGATACCGTCGTAAGTGAAGTTCCAGCCAGTGTACGCGCCTTCAAGTCTGACGAACCGGTCGTATGTCTTCATTTGGTTTATTACGACACCCATGCCCCGTGTGCGTACATCGACCTCAAGATTACGACTAAATCCAAGCGTGCAGAACTCTATGCAGAAGATCCCGGGGACTTCTGGGATGGATGGGGAGAACCCGGCAATTATTCGCTTGGCGAACTCGGAGGAGATAATGCAGACTCAAGTTCAGAATCGGAGCTCTTCGTTAAGCTTTACGACTTCATTAGCGAAGACGGGAAAATGGATGAGAATATGAAACTGTATCACGATACGCTGGCAAGGGCGGCTTATAAAATCAACGAAACGCTCCCTGAAGATTTCACCGGAATTTCCGATGACTTTGTCGTGGTGCTTGGAGATGGATCAAGGTGGACCGGTGGATGCGATCCAGATGACGTATTGGATTGCGTACCGCCGGAAAAACTACGTCTCCTCGTCGAGCGTGGGTTCTGGGATGCAGATATAAACAGCTACTAGCATTCAATCCAATTTTGACTTTTCCCTCGTGGTTAAATGCGACATAACCATTAAGAATTTGACATCGCGTTAATAAAGAGCGGTGGCTGTTGTGGTTAGTGGTTGGGAGTGCGAAGAACCGTTCGATTTGAGCGGATTAGCCGAAGCTCAAACTATTTGTTCAATGAGTGCGATCCGGTTCATGCGCCTTCTGACTCAGCAGAAACCGTATTGACCCAAGGGTCATTGGCCGCTGCGATGACCGTAGTTTCTCAATTCTTCGCAAGACAAACAACGAAGCAATGATGCTTGATTCGTCAACCAATACTGCGGATAATCACACCGCTGGAATGAAATGCGCGGAAAACGAAGCGTTCTTCAAAACGTCAATTGAACTGAATTCGCATTGCTTGCCGATGCTGGCAACATAACAATACGGCGAAACCGAAGCGGCGAAGCAACGCGTATTTTGATGGCAGAAGTGACCGTCGCCGCTAGGTTATCCTGACCGTGAAGCCTCTGATTCTGCATGCCCTACAAAGAACAACACGTCGTCGAGTTTTGGAATTGGTTCGCTTCAAACGCGAGTCGAATTCACGATGCGTACCGTCGCGACGAAGATGGCTGGCTCGACACGAATATTTCGCCCAGAATCGACCGCATCGCCGATCATTTGAACTGGGAACTGGGCCCATACAACGATCCCGATGACACGTTTGTTCTTTCGCCAACGATTCGTGACAACCTGCCCGTCACGCGGGCCGCAATCGCGATCGCTCCGCAAATTGCTGGCTGGCATTTTCTACCGGCAAAACCCGCTAAAGAATTGTTGTCGCTGACGTTTTGCGCCCATGAATGCAAAATCAATGCGGATGATTGGCGATACCGACTAACGGCGTACAACAACGGCGAATTCGTCGAAATCGAAATCTTTGTGAATGCGTCATCTGGTTTCCCGTCGGGTCTTGACGACCTGTTCTGCGAACTTGTCATCGAGTCGTTGCTCGGCGAAGAGTATCGCCTTGATCGAGTCGGCTACTTGATACTCAACATCGTAAATGACAATACTACAATTGAGAAATCTACTTCGATCAAACACCTAAAGGATCATCTTGCCCAAGTTTTGAGGCCCGCGCAAAACGAGGCATAACAAGCTGTTGCATACGGAGCATTCATTCGGGCGGGTGTGACGTGAATAGCTTTCGTTCGTGCCCGCTGATCCCAACCGTTAAGCTGCTAAAGAATACCAACAATGTGGTTTGATGAACTCACCGGTTTTTCGGAAGCGTTCCCTCAACAGGTGCGAAAGAACATCTCTGTAGACGCTGGCGAGATGACTTCGCTCGTCAACGGTGCCGTCTTCACTTGTGGTGTACTAGAAACCCCCTCGTTGGCCGAAATGCGTCGTCGCATCCAAGCAGAAGGCCGCCCCGCAGGCCGTATCGCCGTGCGCGAAGTCGTTGCAAACGTCCAGCACTTACACACTGACAAGGCAAATGCTGGAGCACTCTTCCAGGTCGCATCTCAATTCAACCTTCTGGAAATGGCTTCCCCAAACAATACGCCGGAGCAAGGTGTTGCGATCTATGAGTTGGACCGAACGCAGGGCCCTGCATGTGCAATCGCCGCCGGTGCTGGAACGATTTACCGCAACTATTTTGCTCGTGTCAACGGCGAAATTGGACAAACAGCAACGAACCAACTTGACTGCCTTGCCGATGTAGGAAAGGCCCTCGGAAATATTGACGGCCAACTCTGGCAGATGAGAAACGGCTATGCTCTCGCATCAGAAGAAGGTCTGGTCAAAATCACTCATCGACTTCAGAGTTCATCTGATATCGATCGAGATAGGCTACGGGATCTGTTGCGGATTGGGATCCATTGGAATACGCAAGTCACCCTCAATGAATCGCGCCACTTGGTTTCGCAAGCATACTGTTCGGCCCTGCCTGTAGCCTATTCGCCTCATTCCGAAACGCTTTGGGCGGAGTTTGCCGTCCTCGTACTGGAAGCGTCTTACGAGGCAACCTTCTGTGCCGCAATCGTCAACGCCAAAGCAAGTGGTAACAACACGTTATTCCTAACGCTTCTAGGTGGGGGAGCATTTGGAAACCAGACTGACTGGATCATACATGCCATTGAAAGAACCGTTGATCGCTACCAGGACTATCCGCTCGATGTTGCCATCGTAAGCTATGGCGGATCACATTCGCGCGTTCGCGAGCTTGTCCGACGGTACACTCGCTAGATACTTGGTACCTCAATCTTCGATATGATGCGTGGTGCCGATCCACAGGTTCAAAGAGCGAAGAAACTGAACGTGAGCTTTCATCACTGCGATCACCTAGTGAGATATTCATGATGCACGATTCACTCAAGGACGAAACCTACGCAACATAACAAAGCGGTGAACCGGAGTCGGAACAAGTCGCGCGTTCCCTTCGCTTATCGACTTTTACTTCCGACCTGGTTTCCTCAAACGTTATCCGATTCAATCACTTGGCCAAACACAAATGACAACTCGTTCAAAACGATGGCTGACTTTATCCTTGCGTGGCGCGCTCGTAGTCGTGACGATCAGTGCCGTAACGCTGGGCATCATTGCTAACCGAGCCAGCCGGCAGCTTAAGACTTTGGCAGCAATACGAACGGTTGGCGGAGACTATCGCTTGCATCGCGATTCCGAAGGCATGGTCGCAAGATTCTTGGACGGTTGGTTTGGCGAAGAGGCATTTGCCGAAATCACAAAGGTAAATCTGCGGGCTACAGAAGCCTCAGATGACTATTGGCTCGAATCAATCGCGTGACGACTAAAGGTCGCATCTAGCTGGCACTACACTACTCCGACCAACGAAGACCGCAATGCCGCACTTCGGAGGCTTCGGAGTTAAGGAAATAATCGAGCGGACGAGATAATCGGAAAACTGATAGACTTGATTCGGTCCGAGTCGCGATGGATAATTGTCACCGCCGGGAACGGAGCGCGGACAATCGCACGCGTGCTTCGAACGGAATCCAAATCGCAATATGCTTTGGCGATGCCGACCGGATAACAAATCGGTGCACCGAAGCCGCCGACGGTGCTGTTTTTGATGGCCGAGCTTATTGGCGGCGGCTCGGTGATCCCGACCGTTATGCGGTAAACCTCGGCCTCTTACACCGCGATCCCAATTACTTCCGAGTCAAAGCAATGGGCGTTCTCTATTCGGCATTTCCTGTAACCGGCGAAGTACGCGAATGGCTCGCAGAAGAAGGACATCCCGTTCCAGCCGCCGATGGCACCCAGCCAACCCCGAATCAACTCCAGAAGGCTCTGCAAACACTCGCTGACCAGAATGTGTCGTACAAACATTGACGAAGGTGGATGGCAGGCCCAGATTGATGACCTGAAATCACCCGAAGACGGACCGTGGACGATGATCAACGTCCTAAAATCCACGTCGTCCGATGAACCGTGTGAATTCTATTTTGAAAAAGGGTGGCCTGAACTTATCATCAAAGTCACGCATCGCATTGCTCAACTATGTGGCCCAATCGCCATTGTCCCTGACACTGGATGCCCGGCCGCAGTTGTTACAGCCGATTCCAACATCGATCACATCATCAGCACGTGGGAGCATCTCACAGGATAGAATCCTTCAGCGGTCAAAACCGCATAACAATTGCGCGAACCGGAGCGGCGAATCCGGCGGAATCTGAAATCACCGCGTAACCTCGCCGCCCGGTTACGCTAAACGTTACTTGGCTTAATAAACAATGGGTTTTCGACGCTTCCTTTCCGCTTCAAACGAGCATCCATACCTTGGTGTTCCTGATGGGCAGATCTCTGCTGGAGATGTCAGCGATCTTCCCCGATCAGCGACATGCATTGAACTTGAAGAACCCTGCGCAAATTTTGAGTTGATTTCCTCGTTCAAACGGTTGCGAGACTTGAGTTTGAGTCAAGTTGATCAATCCTGGTTCCGTCACCTTGCTGGGTGTCCCAAACTAAGAATTCTCAGGTTAAACGGTCTAAAGAACGCGAGTCTTCCGAGTTTTGCTTCGTTGGCAAACCTACGCTCACTTGTACTATTTCGATGTGCAAAACTGAGTTCTCTCAGTTTCCTGCGCCATATAAAAGACTTACACTCTTTATGCATCAGTGAATGCCCGTTGATTCGGGACCTCGGGCCGCTTGATAGATTGACCGAACTTAGGGAATTGTGGATCGACAGTCAGATTTCGCGTTCAACGAAAATCAAATCGCTGAAACCAGTCGGCAAGTTAAGCCAACTGCAATATCTACAATTTTATGCCAAGGTCGACGGCAAAACGTCACGTTTGGACCCACTTGCGGGATTACAAAAACTCAACACCTTGCAAATGTCCAATGGGTTTTCGGATGCCGAATACCGAGTTGTCCTCGACGGTTGTCCGAAACTCAAAGAGATTAGATTCTCAGGTGGCAAATCTTTTCCCAAGAAGAAACGCGCCAAATAGCAAACGGATGCACGCGAAGCCCGACTTGCGCCCGTGTTTTGTAGTAGCGTTTATCGACCGGGCTCGGTGATCGCAACCGACTATGCAGTTGAAATGATTGAGATTTTTTCAACTAGTTTAACGCTAGAAGGAACTAAAAGCGCAGATCGAATCGCGCGTCTACTCGAGCACGCACTGTCTGATGTTCCCGAAATCGAAAATGGGTGTGTACGCTTTGCATTTGGCGATAATGAAACTGGCATCGAGAAAGCACCGGAGGATAGCCACTTTTGAGTGCCCAAGCTACGGTTTGGTGGATCATTGAACCGTAGGATAGCCGCTCTTGGCTGTCGTGACTTGAGTTCACGTTGGTCAATCACGTTCTCGATTTGAATTGCGATTTCCTTGTGAGACTTGGCGGTAACGCACTCGGGCAAGAGTGCCCAAGCTACGGTTCGGTTGAATCACATCATCGAAAGCACACTCACCGGTACGGCAAATGGACTTACAATCCAGAAAGAAATCGAGATGACTATAATGCAGAGAATTACTCAAGCGCTCAAGTAATCGTGCAATCACCGATTTTTTGAGCGGTGCTCGCCGCCAGACTTAAACACAGATACCTTTTTGTCCGTGAGACCGTGATTCAGTTTTAACAACAAACGGGACGTCCCCTGCCCTTAACCATTATTCGACTCCTAACATGCAAGAATTGTTCATCACAACTCGCGATCTTTTGTTTGAGATGGCGAATGCGACAGGATTGAGCTACAAGGAAATTAACGTGCTCGTTTGGTACTTTGTTATTCCGTTTTCTTGGGCAGTACTGTTCGATGTGATTGTTGGAAAGCATCGCGGCACGCTGGTTGTTGGCCTGATCAGTCTAGTCATCGGGGCGTTGTTACATTTTTCAGGATCAACAGAATGGCTGTTTGACAGGTCGTGCGAGTTTTTGGTGGGGTCGGAAGTTGGAGGCAGCTACGTAAATGCATCGGTTATCATTTGCCTGTTTGTGCCCCTGGCCATTTACGCAATAATGGTTCCCTGGGCAGGAATTGCTACTTGGAAACGACGAGGGAAAACAGTTGTCACCACAGAAAATAGTGGATAACCAGTTGGATGCACGCGAAGCCGTCGAAGGCGTGTGTTTGGAGCATTGATCACTCCGGCGGCTCGGTGATCTGACATATTTCTTGGGTATTTTGAACGGTGTGAATTCTCAAGGATCAATTACGACCTGTTTAGATCAATCCGAGAAAGAAATTCAATCTTGTGGATGGATGATTGCAATTTTGACCGAACTCATCGAGCGAATACCAGTGTGCAATTGAAGGGCTGCAAATTTGACTTCACGCCGCCAAAATTGGAATGGGTCCCGCAGGATGGAGAGGCACGTTAGCAGGATAAAGATTCGTCTCTAAAGCATTCTGGCAATTTAAAATGACTGTCCAATTATGTTTCTGCACCTCTGGCGCAGCCAGAAAGGCCCAGGAGTTAAGATGGATAGACTTGGCGGACGGTAGGTCGTTCCTTTGCCCGGACTCCCCCCAACGAGATATTGATGACCCAACGAGCATACCAATACGTTGGTCCAAATGAGATCGCTGACGTTGCGAAAAGGCAACCGTCAGGTACGCGTATTGCTTCGGTCGATCAACTTGCACAGTGGCTCGCGACGGCACCTACGGAACGCACTCCCCATCAATGCTGGATTGCGACATTCACGATCTCTCTTGCCGGCAGTCTTGACCTTGCACCTCGCAGGTCGGAACACGTTGCCTGTGCTGCTGGTGGTCCCGTTCTTTCTGCTGGCGAGATCACATTCGACGACGACATGACCGTCGTGGAAATCTCGAATCAATCGACAGGTTTCTGCCCCGAACCGGAATCGTGGCCTGCGGTATGCAACGCACTTGACCAGGCCGGAATCAAACATCCCAATCGATTTACTACGGAGGTGATCTTTCGTCGTTGCACGCAGTGCGGCGAACGCAACATTGTTAAAGATTCTTGGTACTATTGCGGAATCTGTGATGCTAAACTGCCGAGTGATTGGAATTTCTCCTGCGAAACAGAAGACTTGGGGGAACAATGATATGCACCAAAGGACGCGAATTAAGCTTTTTGGTGATAGCGAGGCTGTCACGTGTCTACGGTGATGTCCGCTGTTAACCAGTTAGAGAGACGTAGGCTCAACCAACACGATGGAAAATCGGCGGAATGATGTTCGGCAACGGATAATGGTACTGCATGATTCGCTCAGTGGCATAAGCCGACTGGTCCGCTTCGTTCGGACGAGTTGGTCCGCGACCGCGTTATCGGAAACGTTCTCCCAACGAGGTATTGATGACCCAACAAGCATACCAATACGTTGGTCCAAATGAGATCGCTGACGTTGCGAAAAGACAACCGTCAGGTACGCGTATTGCTTCGGTCGATCAACTTGCGCAGTGGCTCGCGGCGAAGTGCTGGCTCAGGGTGAAAACGAACTTTCCGTATGTCGGTTGTCAACGTGGTTCGAGTTTGCAAACCTCGCACGTGATTCACTACAATCAAAATAGCGGCATAGCGTTCGTGGGCACAAAAAAGCGAGAACACTGCCGTGCGCACGGCTTACGCGGTTTTACAAATTGCAAGTCGTCTCTCTGTGCCCAGTGACGGCCGCCGTTACGTTGCTTCGGAGACTTTCACTCTATGGCTGATTCTGCTCGACTTATATTGATGCTTGAGGATGAATCCGAACGTCTAACACGATTTGATTTCATGCTTGCCAAGCTCGGTGCTTCTGTTGAGTGGCGACACTGGCGAACAGCCCCCGAATTCGTTGCTGGCTTCCAAGCCGCCGGTCGCACACCGTCACTGATCTGTCTGGATCACGATTTATTCACTGACCATCCCGATGATCCTGACCCAGGCGATGGGCGCGACGTCGCTCAATTTATGGCGGCACAAAAACCATGCTGCCACGTAATCATCCACTCAAGCAATGCCCATGCTGCCGATTCAATGTATTTCACACTGGCGGATGCAAACTGGGACGTTGAAAGAATCGCCCCGCTCGGTCATGATTGGATCGAGTCGTATTGGTGGTTTACAGCCAAACCGTGGATCACAACATAACAGGGGTGCGATCCGGCAGGTGCGCCTGTGTTGAGAGCACAAAATTGGTATTGAAAGAAAACAGGCTTCCCTGAAAAGTT
>JBCAWX010000060.1:0-9369 GCA_038534355.1 Planctomycetota bacterium | reverse complement strand
TGGCAAATGAAAATCGACGACGCAAGGACAAAACTCATATCCATTTACCCTAAAATTAAGACGTAACGCTGCACTAGCCCGGATTTTTCTTCCTATAGCCATCCATCTGGAGGCAACGTGAATCCAAACGGTGACAAGTGGACCGTTGGTTCTGAGGCATGGTATGAGAATCCAGATGTGAAACATAGTGACAAAACTACGGAGTTTACCCGAGGCAAGACTTGGGATGACTTTAAGTAGATCATGGGAAGCCGAGCGGGCAAGCTAAGGGAATTCTCACACTCTTTCCCAAAGTCGAAGACGTAAAAAAGATGGACCCGGGATGTAATCGCTGTAGAGCTCCAGTGATTTTCTTTGTACCGCAGTTTTGGCTACGATTAGTCAACCAACACTGTCAGCTAAAAACCTTCATCTTACAATTCTCCCGCAGCTTTTCGATCTGCCTTGGAGCCACCAAAAGATTCTCCGGGTAGCCCTAAATGACTGCGTAACTCATATCAGCTCATTTCTCGACTCGCGTGAAATCGCAACTTTATGTCTCGTGCTGAAACTAGAGAATTCACATGTGAAGGATTTTGCAGTGCGATTGACATAGGACGATACGGCTATTCTCACTACATTTCCCTGTAAATGAAAAAACGGCACCGAGCTGTAACTCGATGCCGCAAGAGGGATTTTCATCAGGTACGACTTCTATCCCATGAGGCTAAAAATGCTTAATAATCCAGACGTAATTCTAATCGGTATTATCGTTCTTGCGATACTGGCCCTTGGACTTGGGCAACTGAAAAGTTTGACAGAGTTCTTCAAGCAAATTACAGAATTGATTTCGGTTTTCTTTAATCGAAATCAAAATGATAATGATTGTGGAAAGGACAACTAGTGATTGCTTCACATGTGAACGAAAAAATGGGTCTTTTGGATATTTTGGTTCGTTTAGACCCATCTTCATTGCTAGTATCTGCCCGAAAAAACCTCGGAATCAGTTACAAAATACCGGAGTACGAACTCGAACCCATTGTGGAAGGAGAACGGGTATTTGGCCACAATTTAGTTGCCAGACGTGGAAATGCTGATAAGTCAGTACTTAGAGACAGCATTAAGTATTTCGAGCTAGTGGAAGCTGATGTTTGTGACGCGTTCGTTTCACGATTGGAAGTATTCTTTGATCTTCGACGAATCAAATTTCTTGAAAGAAAGTTCTCATCTCAGCAGGAAATTGCTAGAGAACTTGGAATCAGCCGGACTAGTTTTACGAAAATTAAGACAAAGCAACGACTGACGAGAAGCACCCGTGAGATCTTTCGTAAGAAATTCGAGGGGGAACTCGACTCTCCCCCAACTGACATTGCGGTTGGTGATGCATTCATTTCTGGCATGCTTCGTTGCGCAAAATTGCTTGTAAAAAATAAACCTGCCCCGGTGAATCGAGTTTCAGATGAGCATCTGTATATTCTTGCAACTCTCGCCACCGACAAAGCTTGGAGCACTCGGATAGTTCACTCAACTCTGGCGTCAATTACACAGTACATTGAAGACGTTACCTCATGTCTTCAATTTCCCGCGAATCCTTATCGTGTACTTGCAGATTGGATGGACTGGTGGGCGATTCTTGTTTTCACTCGCCGATTCCTAGACGATGAAATTCCAACGGCAATCAACTCGTTAGTGCCGAAACAGAAAAGAAAGTTTTAGGGACTTGTTACTGAGGCAAAAACTATGTCGAAGAAAGAAGCAAACGCACTCTTTGTTGAGTACGCACGCACAGAGTGGGCATTGAAGAAGATCGGTTATGTTGTACCGAGAGGAGACTTCATTCAAGTGGCTTGGAATAAAGTACAGAAAGAACCATGCGTAATATTGGCAATTGATGATGCGGTAGGTGATATTGCTGATGCAATTGAATTGTTACTGAAACGTCCTCCGCGGAGAGAGCACATAAACGAATCTGGCAAAGTTGAACTTGTGCCTCTCGATCTGAGCGATTCTGACTCCAAAGCCGATAAAGTGATCAAATGTTTAAAACGAGTGAGAAACAACTTGGTTCACGGAGCAAAGTTTTATAGCGGTGACTGGCATTTTGAACAGAGTACCGATTATCTCAAAGCTGCTCTCAAGGTTCTAAGATGCCTTAGAGAATCTTGGCAAGACCTCAAGCAGGCGTTCGAAAACGGGAAGTAAGCTTCAAAGCTCGTCCCAACATTTGATCCGGAGAGTCATCAATCATTCGTTAAAACCGCACTAACCAATTGCCTCTTGAGAGTTGCACATTTCGCAATCCAACTTGCAATTGCTTCGGATTCTGCTTCGCTCAGTTCAGGAATTGCGTTTTTCTCAAGCAAATCGATGAGACGTTCAAGTCCTCTCGCCGGTACTACGGTTTTTACCGTCTCAAACTCATTTATCACGCTCTTGATCTGAGGGCCTGGTCACCCTTTTGGTCACCCACCCGCGCAGGGAGTATCTGGTTGGCATCAAGATCGGCGTAGTAGCGAATTGTCGTGCTGATCTCTTGGTGTCTCATCAGCAACCCATCGGCTTCCGAATGATCGACGAAGATCGTGAGCTGTGGCAGTTTTCTTGCCTGTTGTTATCCTCAAAGGCATCGGTCGATGTGGTCGGAGCACATTGGTCAAACTGATCGGGCTCGGTCACCGAAGCGAGTTTGCGATTTAAGTTTGGCTGCTCATTCGTCTAGGCAAAAACCTTACCGTTTTCGGTAAGTCAAAATTCTGTTGCCGTTGTGCGTAGTTTTATCAAACGAGCAATACCATGCGATACCCTCGAATTCCCGACGCCATCTAGTTCTTATCGTCAATTTGAATCTGAGTTTCATTACTACGAGCATTTATCTCCGGCGTGTACATTGCAAAACCACTCGTTGGCATTGCTGAAAACTTACCGGGTACTTCCGCCCGCAATTTGTATTTGATCACGTGCTTGCCTTGGTGAAGGCGCCTTACGAAAAAGATGACTTTGGAATCACGCAACTCCACATTTGATGCAACTCCGTTACCCCAACCGTAGCCACTTCGAAGTCGAACAGGTTCGCAGCCAGCTGGTTTAGGATCTTCGAAAGCTAGGAATTCGAAGTTGTCGGAAGAGGAGATGGTGAGCTCAACTTCGATGACATCGCCGACGGCCAAACTATCGCCCGACGCCAATATCTTTGAATCAACGTCTTGTGCATCTTCGGTTTTACTGTCTCCGTCCGTGTTGAGGCGGATATAACGTCGGCTGATTTGAAGCCCGCCGTTTTGAGCCGCTGGAATCTGATTGTAAATCGTTTCGTACCCAGCCGTTAATGTGAAATAGGCTGGACCATTGACATCTTTCTTCAATGAAATCTGATGCTGGCCACCGTCAAGATTTTCGTCAGTTAAAGTGACACGATTCTCCAGAGCCAGCATGTTCTGCCAGCTCACGTCGACATCTCGCACATGCTTTCCGTCGAGAAAAATGCCGATTGAATAGTCATCTTCCAACTTTTGCATCTTCAGCATGTATTCCGTAAGGGCGTGGACTGCGAGCGCCGAATCTCGCGTGCTGCGCCAGTGCGTCCCGTTCTTGCGTTGGCTGACCAGCCAGTTAGCCATTCGATTGATGAGCGACTTGTCTGAATCGAGCGCAACAAGTGCACGCAAAACCCACGCGTTTGTCTCGACATCGCTGTTGTACCAACGCCACCAATCCTGCTGGTCTGTTGGCATCCATGACATGTTGGAATTGCTGTCGGTTTGAACGTCATTGATGATTTCGCGGATCAGTGTCTTTGCTTCTTTCTTCATCCCATTGTTGTGCATCGCCAACGTCAGCAATGCTCGTCCATAGGGATTTAGCGAACTGCGATTCGCATAAACCTTGCTGGCCTTTTGACGAATCCGCTTAACAACTTCCTTTTGTTGTCTTGATCGTTTGAGTGAAAGAACATAGGCAATGAAAGCCTGTTCGCATTTGCGATCGACCGAGTCTGGAATTTTCGAGCCGACCTTCGCATCGGCTGAAAGCAGATAGTAGACACCATCACGAAACACGGATTCAGAAACATCCTGTCCAGATTCTGCTGCCGCGTCCAATCCCAGTAACACGTAGGCTGTCATGTAACGTGACGATTGATCATGCTCCCACCAGCCCCAACCTCCGTCTTCATGCTGAAATTTGGTAAGACGATTAAGTCCTGACAGCGACATTCGCTCAAGTTCATCCGCATCAAATACGGAAGCCCGTTGCTTTTGCCGCGCCAGTTTGTTGTTGCGAGCAACGATTTTTTCCGCCACGTCATCGAAGTCTATCCCCATTTTTTTCAAGGTGTCTGCAGCCAAAACGGTTGGATAGAAACGGCTCATCGTCTGCTCGACACAGCCGTAGGGATATCCGGCCAAAAACGGAAGTGCCTCAATGGCAGCACCAGCTGGAGTTGGTGCAAAAGTGAGCTCCAGTTTTGTCTTTGAAGAATCAATATTGCCTGGCAATTCGAATTTTAATTCCTTGCTACCCGTTTCGTTAGCTACGAAGAACCCGGTAAGCGACTGTGATTCGTGAATGGCACGGGAATAAACCGGAAACTCCATTTGCATGGCATCGCTTTCGACGTCTGTTCGAGCTTTGACGGTAATCGATGCGGTACCGCTGGAACGGACTTTTACTGGCCAGTCAAAGCGATATTTTTCTCCCGCCTTAATCCGCTTGGTCCCGGACAAAATTCGATTGGCTTTGCCGTCCGTTTTCGTGTCTTGCCCTGTGATCGTGCTCGAATCAAAAATCGATTCGGGAATGATCAGCTGGGCAGAGACAGTCTTTTCTTCGCTCAGATCGTTGTGCACATTTGCACTGAGGACAACCTCATCACCTTCGGTGAAAAACCGTGGAGCTTGCAACCTTACCAACAGATCTTTTTTGGTTCTGACCTCGCAAACTGCTTCGCCAACCTGTGTCTTGTCACCTGTTGCAAGGAACCCCTGAATCCGCCAAGTCGTCACTGATTCGGGAAATTTGATTTCAGTTCTTGCCGCGCCGTCCTTGTCAAGACTTAGATTGGGGAGCCAGATTGCACTGTCTGCGAAGTTTGAACGAACTTCTGGCTCTACAAGCTGCTTGTCAAAATATCCTTCTGTAGATGGATTCGTCCCGCCACGGCGTGAACTGGTCGAACCATTTTTTGCACCCGCAGGATCGCCCCCACTTGGAGCCGCTCCTCCCATCCCTCCAGCTGATGGCTCTGACCCATCTTCCAAATGGAACTCGGGGCACGTGAACCTGCCAGAGACTTCAAACAATTGCGAGCCCAGCGTTGAAGCCACTCCGTCATTCCAGTATTCCGTTCGTCGCCTTGCAACGAGCGACTTTGGGCGATTCGTAGACTCCGGTTGAATGTAAGTCAGCGATTTGTCGTATCCTCGAAGTGCCAATGAGCCCGAGACCGGTTTCCCGTCAGCGTCCGTTACCTTGACACTGGCGCTCCCTGTTTGACCCG
Organism: Planctomycetota bacterium; assembly: GCA_038534355.1. Lineage (GTDB taxonomy): Bacteria > Planctomycetota > Planctomycetia > Pirellulales > Pirellulaceae > Mariniblastus. The sequence goes on along the minus strand of JBCAWX010000060.1, from coordinate 3,896 downwards.
GTTTATAGATTTGTTGATCCAGACTTAGCTCGATCGCCAACATATCGTCGACTGGAGGAACGTATATCTCGCATGCCTCATTGAATACTTCACCATTGTGAACAAGAGTTCCCTCGACGAAAAAGTTTGGCACGTGATGTGGCTCAACGGGGATCTCGATAATTTTGCAGTACGATGGAATATCGACGAAACTGCTGTTGTCCATTGAATCCGATAATAGCAGTCGAGCGTTTGATTGCGATGTGTTGATCAACAGTCTCGCCGTGTCGCCAATCTTGTACATCCGTTTGTCGGGAATGATTTCCAGCCCTCCAAAACGATAGTTTTTTCCTTCGAACTCCGGACCATGACACCAAATGGTCTTTTCGGTTGAAACTGATTCCTGCTGATCTTTGGCAGATTCAAATTTCAATCGATACAGGCCCTCTTGAGGCAAATCAAACGCGAACGTGGCTTTTCCTTGTCGATCCGTCTCGACATCGAATTTTTGAATAACCTTTTTGTCAAAAACAGAACTCTCATCTGCGTCTGTTCTCGACGAAACCTGGTAAAGTGAAAGGGTGCCCGTTGTTGGCACACCATTTTCGTTTGCTGTTCGTGTGTTGATATCTACCGTTGCTTTATCGCCTGACTGATACCAGCCTTGGTCCAGACTCAGGTAGGCAAAAAAGGGTTGCTGCGCAATGACGATTTGGCCCGTGCCTTTGATGCTGCGACGACTATCATCGGTGACGTTGGCAATCACTTCTATTTGGTGCGCTGAATCTCGATTGAACGTGGAAGTATCGACAATGATTTCAGCGAGTCCTTCCTGATCCAGTTGAGCGGTTCCTTTCTTGATCAATTCGGCGGGTTTTTGATCCCCGTAGTAAAATTGCCACCGGTCTTCGTACCAATCGCTTTCTGTCGTTGTCGTTTGGTCACCTAACCATGGGTACACCCATGAATAGTCACCAAATCCAGTACCGTAGAGCCAATCCCATTTTGTTGGCGGGGCGTATTGAGAAGTGTGGCGACGACGCAGAATTCGATAATTAACGCTGCCACCAGAAACAGGCTCGCCCGTGTAATACTCTGCCCTGATCATAGCCTTGGTCGGTTTGCCAAGTTGCGCGGTTTCAGTTTGCGGGGTCACATCAACTTTGAACTCTGGTTTCTTGTACTCTTCGATCCGGAATTCGCCGGCTGTACTCGGCCAACGTTCACCAGATCGTTTAACCTGCAAACGGTACCTACCCAAGGGGGTTTCTTTATTGAGACGGAACGATCCCGACACGCTTCCGGAATCGTCAGTTACCAGATTGAACGTTTTGACTTTATCGTCATAGCCCGGACCATTAATGTGAACCTGAACCTCGGTCCCTGCTTTGGCTGAAAGATACTTTCGGTTCAAAATCTTACGTGACCATACCCGAAAATTAATCTCGTCTCCTGGCCGGTATAGCGGGCGATCAGTAATTGCAAACTCAGAGAATCCAGCCTTTTCTTCGTAAGGTTCGCCGACACCTTCGATCTCCGAAAACGCGATATCGCCTTCGTCAGTTTCCAAAAGAAAAAAGGTGTCGTCTTCGTCGTCAAAGAATACAACGCCGTCCGAATTAGTCGACATGGTCTTCCATCTGTGACGCGTTCCAGAATTGACCAAACTTAATTTCTGATTGGCAAGCGGTTTTCCCGTACGAGAATCAAGTGCCCAAAGCATGACTTTTCCGGGCATTTCTTTTTGAAGGATGGCGACACCTGAAACGACGACAAGACCACGGGAGCATCGTTCTGCCCCTGGCACTCGAGCCTCTATCACATACGTACCCGCTTCGCTCAATGGTGCCTGAGTTGAGTGCGATTCGACCAAATCGGTAGCGGGTACAGATTGAACCCACTCAGCAAACTTCTCGTCGCTAACAAAAGGTTTCAGCTCTTCGTTGTCGTCGTTCCATTCACTGAAGATGTTATGGCCTAGGTAGGCAATTTCCGACCAATATCCGGACTTTTCACGATTGACCAAATACGCTTTCAGATCAACTTTGCGAGCGGTAAATTCGACCTTTTTAGAATTTCGAGATGCGAACCAGAGAGTCGGCTTGATGCCTGACGAATAGACGCCGGTTCTGCCAAGCAATACATCTGCACTTTCGATATTTTTGATCTGAAGCTTCGCATCTTTGGCTCGATCATCTTTGCCATAGTCGTTTTCGATTCGCTGATAGAGTTCTTTTGCTTTCGAATACTGGCGGCGATTCTGATAGTACAGGGCTCGCCGATAAATAGCTTCGACGGACTGATCGCTTTCTGGAAACTTCGTTTCAATTTGACGCCAAATCGCAACAGGACTCTCCGCAGCGGGGAGCTCAATCACGCATAGCTGATGATTTACAACCAACCTCGCTTCATTGTCCTTTAGTTTTCGCAATGGTTTCAAATTTGCGCCGTTGCGACTTTGATCAAAAGTTGGACGATCGGCATATTGATAGTAGAAGACTGCGTCACGCCATGCAGGGTCTTTAATTGGACCGTATAGCCGCCGATTCAGATCGGCGCGATGGAGAAGTGTCCGCGCAGTGTGCTTTTTTGATTTGGACCCATCCAGCTCTTGAATCTCTTTAAGCAGAAATAGTATTTTCTTTGCACGGGTAAGTTCAGATGTGTATTGCTCTGGAGTCGATAAAAATATTGGTTCCTTGTCGCTGTTTACAGGTACACCATTGCGATAACGATAGTATCGGCGATAGGTATCATCAGCGGATCGAACACCTTCCCACCACCAGTCGATACGCTCATAGCCTGTATCCCATCCTCGGTACTCCCGAGGGCGAATGTTATCTGGATCAAGAACTCTCAGAATCTCGAAATTGAGTGATATCGTTTCTTCATCCAATCGATCCTGAAACTCCTCACTTTTATCCGTAGTGTATTTTTCACGAATCGTGACTAGCTGATTCCGCGACACTTCAAGATGTGCGACGTAGCTCAACAGTTCGTCGAGTTCTTCTTGTCGAGGCCAGTAATAGTAGTCCGACCAAATTTCAAGTTGCTGTGCTTTTCTAAATTGGACAGCACGGAGCAGTGCGTCGTCCCAATTTTCCAGTTTCAACGAACATTCGATCGAGCGATTCGCGACGCGGCGTTTGGCTTCGCTGCTTGAGGCTTTGATCGAATCATAAAGCGTTTTAGCTTTTGCCCACTCTTGCTGATCGAAAAGATCGTCCGCTTTTTGAACGTCGTTACGATTACCTGACGTCTGAAGGATTGTCGCTGCCGAAAGCGCCGCGATTCGACAATCTTGACACACCTGCAGTTGAGTAGCTAGGCACAAAAGAATCAATGCGACGACGACATTGGTTTGGATCCGTGACATAGTAGAAACATCCTGCTTGTAAGCGTCTGCTCGCATGCCCCTTTCGATCCGATGCAGACATAGGACTTCAAGGATACATCAAATCAACATGCATGTCACTTTGATTGATGCTTGAAGCTTTGATGCTCGCCACGAATCAAGTATAGACCCTCACATTGAACACCCCAAACTGCGTCGGATTCATCGTCCGACGCATTTCCAGACAGGTTGGCGGTGCCAAGAATTGCGGCGCACACGTTTTCTGGCACCCGATTTTATGCCCCATCAAACGGTCGTTCGCGAGAAAGGCAACAAATTCAACGAGTTGTTGAATCTTTTGACTGTCGGAATTCAAGTTGTAGAACTGGCCTTTTTGAATACACCGACGAAGAGTTAACTGGTTTATGCAGTTTCAATAGCTCGCCGTTTCGTGAAACACAGTTTCTATAGGGTGCGATCCGGCAGGTGCGCCTGTGTTGAGAGCACAAAATTGGTATTGAAAGAAAACAGGCTTCCCTGAAAAGTTGTAGTTACTACACATCAACTATCAGGAACGGAAGCC
>JBCAWX010000059.1:0-9495 GCA_038534355.1 Planctomycetota bacterium | reverse complement strand
CGTCAGGGACGACATGTGGGAACAAGAAAAGCGACCGCCCCGACGCCGGTGTCCGCGTCGTGTTGCGAATCGCGCAACGCATCCCGTAGGGATGAAATATGGGTAGAAAAAAAATCGGCCCCACAACACCCCCCGTCCCGTCAGGGACGACACGAGTGAAGAAGAAATCGACCGCCCCGCGACACCGGTGCCCGCGTCGTGTTGCGAATCGCGCAACGCATCCCGTAGGGATGGCATATGGGTAGAAAAAAAATCGAGCCCACAACACCCTCGTCCCGTATGGGACGACACATATTCATTGACTGCCGTAGTCGATCGGTTTAAACGAATACTTTGCGTCAAAGTCCACGCCAAATTTGTCTAGCATTTCATGGTATTCTTCAAGAAACGTACGTTTACGATGGTGCTTTTCCTGGTCGCGAATGTACTGAATAACCTGCGGGACCTGTGACTTGCTGTAAGAGAACGCTCCGTAACCTTCTTGCCAAGAAAAACGGCAACCGATCAACCGTTGTTCGTTGATCCATTTTGACGAATCACCTTTCACAGATTGCATTAAATTGGAAAGGGACTGCGCAGGTCGCATGCCAAAAAACAAATGAACGTGATCTGGCATTCCATTGATCGCCAAGACCTTATGACCGTGATTCTGCACAATGCCGGTGATGTAGCGATACAGATTCGTGTTCCAATGTTTTTGAATGACACAGGATCGATTTTGAACGGTAAACACCGTTTGGATGTGAATTTGTGTGTAAGTGTTAGGCATCGATTTCAGTAAACCCCAGGTCAAAATAGAGTTAGCGAACCAATAGCATATCGAATTTTGTACAACCACATGTCGTCCCTGACGGGACGAGAGGTTTATGGGGTCGACGTTTTTCTACCGATATTTCATCCCTACGGGATGTCGGGATGTGATTAAACAACGCGACGCGGACACGGGCGTCGCGGGTGGTCGATTTCTTGTTCCCACATGTCGTCCCTGACGGGACGAGGGGGTTTGGGGATCGACTTCTTTTCTACCGATGTTTCATCCCTACGGGATGTCGGGATGTGATTAAGCAACGCGACGCGGACGCGGACACGGGCGTGGGTGGATCGGTTGCGGGGCGCTTTTTTTGTTCCCACATGTCGTCCCTGACTGGACGAGAGGTTTGTGGGGTCGACTTTTTTCTACCGATGTTTCATCCCTACGGGATGTCGGGATGTGATTAAGCAACGCGACGCGGACGCGGACACGGGCGTAGGCGGATCGGTTGCGGGGCGCTTTTTTGTTCCCACATGTCGTCCCTGAAGGGTCGAAGATGTTGTGGGGGGCGACTTCTTTTTCTACCGATATTTCATCCCTACGGGATGTCGGGATGTCGGGATGCGATTCGCAACACGACGCGGACACGGGCGTAGGCGGATCGGTTGCGGGGCGCTTTTTTGTTCCCACATGTTGTCCCTGACGGGACGAGGGGTTTGTGGGGTGGACGTTTTCTCTACCGATATTTCATCCCTACGGGATGCCGGGATGTGATTAAGCAACGCGACGCGGGCACGGGCGTGGGTGAATCGGTTGCGGGGCGCTTTTCTTGTTCCCACATGTCGTGCCTGACGGGACGAGGGGGTTTGGGGGTCGACTTCTTTTCTACCCATATTTCATCCCTACGGGATGTCGGGATGCGATTAAACAACGCTACGCGGGCACGGGCGTCGTTGGATCGGTCGCGGGTCGCTTTTTGTTCCGACATGTGGTCCCTAACGGGACGAGGGCGTTTTGGGGTCGACTTCTTTTTCTACCGATATTTCATCCCTACGGAATGTCGGGATGCGATTAAACAACGCTACGCGGGCACGGGCGTGGGTGGTTCGGTCGCGGGGCGCTTTTTTTGTTCCCACATGTCGTCCCTGACGGGACGAAGATGTTGAGGGGGGCGACGTTTTTCTACCGATATTTCATCCCTACGGGATGTCGGGATGCGACTAAGCAACGCGACGCGGATCGGTCGCGGGGCGCTTTCTTGTTCCCACATGTCGTCCCTGACGGGACGTAGATGTTGTGGGGGCGACTTCTTTTCTACCGATATTTCATCCCTACGGGATGCCGGGATGCGATTAAGCAACGCTACGCGGACGCGGACACGGGCGTGGGTGGATCGGTTGCGGGGCGCTTTTTTTGTTCCCACATGTCGTCCCTGACTGGACGAGAGGTTTGTGGGGTCGACTTTTTTCTACCGATATTTCATCCCTACGGAATGTCGGGATGCGATTAAGCAACGCTACGCGGGCACGGGCGTCGGTGGATCGGTCGCGGGGCTCTTTTCTTGTTCCCACTCATCGATCGGTGGCATCTTGCCCGATAGCTTGCGATAAACTTGCAACGTTTGTTCAATGACTTCACGCTCGTCAAACTTATCTTCCGCCATCTTTCGGCTGGCTTCACCCATTTCCAAACGAAGGTCTTCGTTGCGAACCAATGCCGTTAACGCTTCAGCGAGCTCTTTGGATGTTCTCGACGGAACCATTAAACCGTTGATCCGATCCTGAACTACATTGCGACAACCGGGAACATCGGTAGTGACCAGTGGACGGCCAACCGCCATCGCTTCCAATAGCGATCGAGGTGTGCCTTCGCGATAACTCGGCAACACAACGATGTCCGATTTGACGAGCTCGTCACGAACATCGTCAACGTGACCAGACCAATCGATCAAGCCATCCTGTTTCCACTGCTCAAATTCTTCTTCGCTGACGCTTGAACGGTTGCCCGGATCAAGACCACCACACATCCGTAGTTCGAATGGAATCTTGCGAGCTCGCATTTCACGAACCGCCTCCATTAATTCAAAGACACCTTTCTCGCGCAGAAAGCGGCCTACAAACAACACATTGACCGGGCTCTTGTCATCGCCCGAAGGTCGAGCGAATCGAAATCGATCCAGATCAACACCCGATCCATTCGTCACTGTGGCATTTTCTCGAACGCCGATCGCAAACGATTCCAGCAAATCGAGATCGTCATGATTTTGCAATACGACATGCGTGTTTTTTCCCATCACGGTCCAACCGTACCAACGCATCGCGACCCAGCGGGCCAGCCGTTTGGTCCAACCCGTTTTAGGAGAAACGATGATATAGGGCAAACCAGTCACGGAATTGACGACCGCAGGGACACCAGCAAATCGAGCAGCAGTCGTTCCGTAAAGCACGGCCTTGACCGTGTAATGGTGGACCAGATCAGGTTTGATCTGCGAATAGATCTTTTGAATGCGGCGAACAGAAACCAGTTCTTTGAGCGGGTTCAGGCTGCGCCGCTCAATCTTCCAAGGATGAAAATGAATTCCAACGTCTGTCAACCGATCCTCGTAGCCATCAGCCGGCGCAACAGCATGCACCTCAATCCCCATATCCTGCAGTGCAGTCATATGGTTCATGCGGAAATGCGCAAGATTCCAGGCCGTGTTGGAGGTGAGACAGATTTTCATGAGCGGGAAGCAGTATCAAAGACGTCATCTCATGGTAATCCATCACCAAGTGAAATTGAACGATTTATGCAGCAGGTAGGGTTTTTTTTCTGGGTATTGAATCGTAGCTTGTAAGTAAGGCAATGAAACCTTTCAATCTCACGCTCGACATTAAACTTTTCGATCAACCACCAGTAAAGCTGATTGCGCAAGATCTAGCTCCAACAACATTCGTGTTAGACCGGTTTATCAGCCTGTAACGTTCCAGTATTTTTTCGGTTTTCCGGTTTTTACGTCCCTGAATCAATGGGCTCACCCAAGCAACCACAAGTGACATTGGGAAACCGTAGCTTGGGCACTCTTGCCCGAGTGTGTTACGAAGAGTTACAGAGGTAATCGCCAGTCAAACCGAGAACGAGATCGATCAACGTCATGCCAATTCGTGACAGCCAAGAGTGGCTATCCTACGTTTAGTGAGCTTGGTCAACGTTAAGCCAATTCAACGTAGCTTGGGCACTCTTGCCCGAGTGTGTTGCGAGAAGTGGCAAGAGGTAATCGCCAGTCAAACCGAGAACGAGACTGGGCAACGTTAAGCCAATTCGTGACAGCCAAGAGTGGCTATCCTACGTTTAGTGAGCTTGGGCAACGTTTAGCCAATTCAACGTAGCTTGGGCACTCTTGCCCGAGTGTGTTACGAAGAGTTACAGAGGTAATCGCCAGTCAAACCGAGAACGAGATCGATCAACGTCATGCCAATTCGTGACAGCCAAGAGTGGCTATCCTACGTTTTAGTGAGCGTGGTCAACGTTAAGCCAATTCAACGTAGCTTGGGCACTCTCGCCCGAGTGTGTTACGAAAAGATGTAAAAGGTAATCGCCAGTCAAACCGAGAACGAGATCGATCAACGTTATGCCAATTCGTGACAGCCAAGAGTGGCTATCCTACGTTTTAGTGAGCGTGGTCAACGTTAAGCCAATTCAACGTAGCTTGGGCACTCTTGCCCGAGTATGTTACGAAGAGGTACAGAGGCAATCACCAGTCAAACCGAGAACGAGATCGATCAACGTTAAGCCAATTCGTGACAGCCAAGAGTGGCTATCCTACGTTTTGATTGAAGTCCTTGGTCAAAGTCAACCGCGACCCGAAACGCCGCAAACACCCAACTACTCCAGCTCGGCCATCAACTTGCGGGTTCGAATCGCTGTCGCTTGTCGGTTGTGGTAGTCCGCCTTCATGGGATCGCCCGTTGCCAAATAGGCACTCGAAAGCTGTTGATGAACCTCCCCTGGGAAACTTGCATTTTCTAATGCCAGCTCCAGATGCACGATCGCTTCATCATTCCGATCCATCTTTGATAACACCTTCCCCAGCGAATGTCGGACGTCCGCATTCTCAGGTAACTGTTCGTGACCTCGTCGAGCCAGCTGCAACCCCCATTCAAAATCGGGATGCTGTTCACGATGCGTGTGGACGACCGACAAATGACGAGCCAGTTCACCGAATCGTTGGTCAATCCCAAACGCCTGTTTAAGATGAAAGTCTCCTGATTCGGCGTCATCTTGTCGCCGTCTTAAATATCCCAGCGCTGCATGGTCGAGCGCATTGGGACGATCGGATGTGATCAACTGCGTCAATGCTTCGTCGACACTGACTACACTAAAAGCCTCAGGGGTCGCCGCGATCGCAATGTCGTCGTACGAAAAGGTTGGCAACCGCTCACTCAGCATCAGCCAGTCAACTAAACGAACATGTGGCAACGCATAACTACGATCCGACTGTATGGCCAACTTTAAATACTCATACTGCCGCAGAATCGATGCGATCGAAGCATCTCCGGTCCGTATCATCTCGTCCACTTGGCGATTAAACATGACGACGTAATAGTCCGCCAGTCCGCGACGCAATGGAGGTGCGACTTGAATTCTCAAACCGGCATCGAGAATCGATTTCGCTTCGCTGGGCTGCCCCAATTGGATCCAAATGCTAGCCAACATGACTCGCGATTCATGGTCGCCAGGATCTTTTGCGACATTTAAACTGAATCGCATACGCGCCTTGAGTAACAGGCTGGTTGCCTCGTCAGGCAAATTGTTATCACGGGCCAAACGGGCAGCGGCAAGATATAGCTGGGGAGCCACTTCCGCTTCTCTATCGAGATACTCGATCGCTCGGGTCACTTTGTCCGAATACTGGTAATACGTTGCCCAAGCAATATTGATTCCTTCCTCAATGTTGTTGGCGTTGGAAAGATGAAAATAGAGTCGCCTCAACTGTGCAGGTGTCGGTTCCATTTCTTCAACTGTGATTTGGCGCTCAATCTCTTTCGCCTGCTGAATGGCTCGATGAGAATGAGCCAGCGGATAGCCGGGCTCGGTATCAGGCGCGATCAATTCGATCAGCGATTGAGCTTGCTCTTGCTCATTTGTTCTCTCCAGCACAAAGGCCCATTGCAACGCTTGAGCATCGGATAACTGTTCGCGATCCATCAAACGCTGAAAGTAGGTTTTTGCCAGCGTCACATTGCCTGCTGACATCGCGCGGCGTGCACCAAGAAAATACCGCTCTTGAACGCGACCAGACTGATAGGAAACCTGGTACCAGACAAAGACAGTCAGCAAAAGCGCCAATGTTGCGGGTGCAAAGTACAGCAACATCGACTGAGTCCCCCGTCGAAACGCTGATCGAATCAAATTCGCTGGGGCGGCAACCAAACGAATCGGCAACGAAAGCCAACGAAGCCATACGTTTTTTGATGCTCGACTTCGGCGGCGCTCCTTGTTGATATCGACGCCGCGTTCGTGAAACAACTCCGTGATGTAGGCTGGCAGAAATAGAAGCTTGACAGGCGCAATGATCCATTTGCCCAAGGTTGATCCAAAATTGATCAGACCCCGTCGAACGCGGCGAAACAGTGATCGTTTGCGAATGGGCATCAGAGCGGCAGGTGAGGAGCGATTGGAAACATGGAAACAGGATTACTTGTTGGCATCGATATCATCAGTTTGGAAAGCGCCTTTGGCGCGGGCTCGGTGTTTCTCGGCGTATTTTGGTTTTCCAATCGCATCATAGATTTCGGCCATCTTGTTGTGAACCGTCGGCCTGCTGGAAACGGTGGGTAACGATCGTGCAAACTCGACCAGGGCTTGATCGTACTTCTTTTGCTTCATTAACACCGTTGCCAGTGTGTCCCGAAGGCGACCGTTGTCGGGGTACTTTTCGCAAACGCTTCGCGACAACTCATAAGCGCGGTCCAGATCGGGTTCATCAGCATGAGCCAGAATCCAGGCGAGATTGTTCGCAATGACTGCGAATCGTTTTGGGTCCAGTTCGTATGCCTTTTCCATATGAAACTGGGACTCTTCGAAAATGTCGTCCTCCCAGAGGATATTGCTAAGTGCGAAATGGGCAAGCGCGGGCGCATCGCTTGTTTCGATGGTCAGTCGAAGTGTCTTGATCACTTCACGACCTTTCTCATTGGGGCCACTTTCCTCTTGTTTGTTTGCTCGGTACAACCGTGTCATCGCTTCGTATGCATCGATGTAGTTGATGTCATAGGAGAGACACTTTCGCAAATATTCAAAACGATCAGCAAACGACAACGTGTCAGTTTCATAGTATCGCCGCAGGTAAAACGCTGCGATTGCCGAATCCAATTCGGCGGAGCGTTTCTCGCTGCGCCCTTTGAGCAACGTGTTTTCCGCCGCATCCGGATCGCCAAGTTCCAACAAGATATCAGACAACATCATCCGATGCGTGACGTTGGTCGGATGTTCAACGACCAGTTGCTGAAAAAAGACGTTTGCTTTTTCCAACGAGCGCCGATAGTTGACAACGTCATCCATCGATTGGTAGATGGTGGCCGCCAGAACCATGAATTCCGGCTTGACGGTTGCTGCCAATTCCATGTGACGAACTGCCGACATTTTTTCATTGAGAGACAGGTAGTACTCAGCCCAGGCCCGGTTAACGACGGGATCTTTGGTTTCGCCGCCGCTGTCCAAGTGCCATTTGAGGATCGCTCTCAAGTCGGGGTCGACGGGAGGCTTCAGCGCTCGTGCAAGTGTGACGGCAGCCAGCTGGTGGGCCAATGGATAACCCGAAGCACCACCAGGTAAAGGCGCCAACTCTCGCAAGATGATTTGAGCTTCGTTGTCCCGGTCGACGCGGGTCAACGAAAGTGCATATTGAAATCGTTCTTCGTCCGTCAGCGGAATTTCCATCTCCATCAACGACTCGTAAGTATCAACCGCCGCTTCGTAGCTGCCAAGTTTGAACTTCTCATCAGCCGTTTTCTGGTACTCGAGTATCCTCGCCTGGTAGGAGACGGTTTGACTGTAGTAATAAGTTCCTGCAGCTAGAACGGCGATCGAAGGGAGAGCCAACAGGATCATGGTGGAACTCTGTTTAAAGATTCCGACCAGCAACTCACCGGGAGAAATCAGGATCTTGATCGCGATCGAGAGGATCGAGATCACGAGCACCATTGGGAATCGAAGAATCGTTCCCAAGAAGCTGCGGGAACGCCCGGATTTATCTTTACGCGGGCCCATACCCCCTTCGGTGTAGGTCGCTCGAGCGGTCGTCTGTCGCAAATCACGAATTGGCCGAGCGATCAGGTGGTTGAGCCCAGACGAAAGGTCGGACAATGCGCTGGCGATCTGTTTTCCCACGCCGGCAATCATGGACCAAAGGGAACGTTTGTTTTTGCTCGATCGAGACATTTAGGATAAGTCAACTTGGATGGGTTCAGATGGCTGTTCGGGCGTTCGATAACGCTGGAGAGCTCGTTTGCCGTCGCCCGTTGGTAAGCCTTTGCAAATCGTTACTTCCGATGCATTCGGAACACGTAATGCCTGCCAAGAGGTCATTCGCTGAAGTGTCCCATTGTCCTTTAATTCTTAGGCACAGCGTACTTCGTTGCCAGCAATTTGTAACGGTCAAAAATGGTCGCTGTGTTGGTTATCGTCAATTGGGTATTGGGTGCATAAAAAAAGCCAGACCGTTTGGTCTGGCTTCTAAATCCGAGTTGGTTTTTATCGTTGTTATCGTCGTCGTCGACGAGCCAGTCCAACCAAGCCGACGCAACCGAGCATCAACAATCCGGTTGGTTCAGGTGTAGCGAACAATGGGTTGCCAAGACCGCCCCATGTTCCAACACCGATGCCACCTGGTAGTGGGCTTCCGCCGTTATAAGTGAACGTGAATTCTAGAAATGTTGCGTTGTCCATCGCAATCGGTGACGGCAAAATCGTTGGAAGTGCTGGGCCTGGGAAGATGGCCGGGCCGCCCGTTCCATTGTCAATCGTCATTGACCAATCGCCGAGAAACGCTCCGATCGCAACGGATTCGAGTTGGTTTCCGGAAACCGATTGAAGATCATTGAAAATGCCGGCCCAATCGTAGCGGACGACAAATGTATCGCCAACGTTCGCTGCTGTAAACTCATAACGGAGTTGAACGTCGTTTGCAAACGATCCACCGTTGTTATCATCTACTTCGACGGTGATTCCGTTCGAGCCGATTGATGTCGCAGCAAGGTCATTTGGGTTGTCTAATGTTTGAAAGTTGTCGATGAAAAATTCGGCATTAGATGTACCGCACATCATCAATGCGGCAGCAAGTGCAAGAAGTGTTGTTCGAAGCATGGTGTTACTCATATGGGGAGAATAGTCCTCGGATTTACTTCGCATATATTAACTAAGCGGAAAACCGAATACCAACCCCACAATCCAGTTTTTGTAAAGAAATTGCCAATTCGCGAAATTGTCTCGAAAAACAAGAAAAACCAAGGGTTTTCGGCCGTGGAAAACCTGTTGGCGAGCTCAAAAACGCGTCCGGGGAGGGACTCATCATTGGTTTGGCACGGTCCAATTCCGTCCAAAACGGCCGATGGTTTTGTGAACCGTCGGATAGATTCTCTTACTCTTGGATGTCACGAAGTCATTTTTACGTAGGATAGCCACTCTTGACGCGCCCGACATTAACCGGGCTTAAGCGAGTTAATTTTTTGGTTGGTGGACGCCAATTTTGTTGTTGGGCGACA
>JBCAWX010000058.1:0-9682 GCA_038534355.1 Planctomycetota bacterium | reverse complement strand
TGCCGCCAGACTTAAACACAGATACCTTTTTGTCCGTGAGACCGTGAATCAGTTTTAACAACTATCGGGACATCCCCTTGATACAACGACCGCATCTGGAGAGCTGACATTCAACATCTTCTTGGCTTTAGCAAAATTTGAACGGCGACTTATTCAAGAGCGAACAAAAGTTGGACTCGCAGCCGCACGTGCTCGTGGAAAAGTTGGTGGTCGAAAGCCGATGAATCCTAATGCTCCGCAAGTCGTCTTAGCGAAAAAGCTCTACGCCGATAAGTCAGAGAAGTTTGAGGATATTTGTACAACGCTTCAGATTTCCAAGTCGACACCTTTACCGCTATCTGTAGATGGAATCTCCGCGACGATTGAAGTGCCGACAAACGCGTCGTTTCCGTTTAGTTTTTCCAGTACGACCACCGATTGACGGACGCGCTAACTGCTTCGGTGATTTACACCGATGCGGCTAAAGAGCTTGACTAAGAGCCTTCGGCTTCATCGTCCGATGCAGTATTTGCAATTGCGGAGTGCCAGAAACTGATGGCGGCGTTCTCTTGAACTGATCAACAGTTCTTAACGTCCGATAGTTTGTCGGCTTTCGTCAGGACGCAGACAATTCAACAAATTGAATTGGAAACTTCTGACAAGAGAGATGCACACAAGGTCCCGCGTCATCGGTCAACTTCAATCGCGTCTTTGATCGGATTCATCTTTCAGAGGTTTCAGGGTCTCAAACGAAAATCGTGAACCAGGGGCAAACGACATCACATTCAGTTTGCCGTCGACCACGCGGACGACGATCACGAAGCTCAATCCGATGACGCGAGCCGAATCGCCGTTCAAAACGAGACTGGTTCCTTCATCGATCCCAAACCCGCGACGTTCAGGGTGTTGTCTGACGGCTTCGATCAGCCGATTGAGCCTTGAGCGCTTGAGAAAGTGTTGATCAATTATCGCGTTGGGTAACAAATCAAATCCCTGTCCGATCACAGGTTGCTCTTTGCCGCTTTGTATCATGACTTTCGATTGAATCGCGGCACCAGCAGACGATCCTCCGATCACGACCCCTTTCTTAGCCATGCTGACAAGCATCGCTTCGGTTTTTGTACCTGAATAAGCATCGGCCAATTTACTTTGAGCACCGCCACTGATCCAAACTGCGGTTGCTTGATGTAATGGCTTGATGAACTCGTCGTTATTCGCCTGCGCGCGGTCACGTGTATGCAGCATTTCGACGTTCTTGAAACCACGTTTGCTCCACGTTTTTTTTAATGCTTCAAGTGTCGGAACATTGCGATCGGAAGTTGCGGTCGGAATCACGACCAGTTTTGCGTCTTCGCCACCTGCTAATTCAAAAAAGGTCTTGCTGATTCTCTCTGGTGTCGAACCACCACCATGAATTAAGAGATTGAGTTCTATTGGTTGATCATCGCCTGCTTTCTGTGCGAACGATTCAGTGACGCAAATCGACAGAATGATCATCGCTGTCATTCCAAAACATCGTGATGTGTCAAGCAACATTTGACTCTCTTTCAGGTCCGCTCATTTACTAGCACCGAATCTACGTTACTGGCGATTATATCAAGCTCGATTCGTCGATTAAGAAATCAGAAATCTCCAGGGTTTGCGGCTGCCAAGAAACTACGGCTTTTGCAAAGTACATCGGCTTTTCCGTCTGAATGCAGTTGGCCATGGTGCCAGAAACTGTCAAAACAGGTTTCCCGGCACTCAATTTGTTGAATCACAAAATGGTCGCTCTCGAAAGGAAAGGGACCAGTCAGTTGTTGAAACTATGAGTAAGTTTCGAATGCTCACGTAGAACTCTGAAACGGTGATTCGACTTCAATTCTGGAAACGATGCCTCGAAATCGCGTTATTCAGAAATGAACGTTTGAAGGCACCAATTCACAGATGAGATCGACTTAATCTGATCGTAGTTCTTGCATGAGTCGAATACCATCGGGAGACTTTTGCGTGCGAATGACCTCCCAGCCCTTCCAGCGAATCGCATTAAGGTCAAGATCTCTTGATGGAATACACATGAACGTCTGAAATTGATTCTCGGGATCCAAAAAGTGATGGGAATAAAATTCAAAAATTCCATTGAAGATGATTGCCGGACATCCATCAAGCACAAGCACAGTTGGTCCGTATCGACCGGAGACACGAGCCGCGAGCCGCGGCCGTAGCGAATTCAATTAGCACACGTTCTTGTTCGCGTCCACTCAACATTCGAAATGGCAGGTCAGGAACTGTCCCATCCAAATCGAGATACAGCATGCTTTGTTCGCAAACATTCTGGAACCGCAAGTTGCGAATCTTTGCGTACGGAAAATTATGTATTTCTTCAATTAGCCCGTGGATCGAACCAGGAGGTAACCTGAGATATCGCGCCAGCAATGAAAGATCGTCTTCGTCGTCTGCATGGTAGAGTCGACTGAGTCTGAAGATTCGAATACCAACAGGGACAAACGGAACCTGATCTCGATTGATCTGAAAAGTGTACCTGCCGATTGACTTGACTTGAGTTTTGATGGAATGTACCTGCGGGTTCAGGAAAGTAACCCTGACGTCAATATTGACTTGTGGATGCTGCCAACGCCTAAACATTTCTGGTTCAAAGGCCCCGAGAATCCACTCAGTCAGAGCGCTTTTTCCGGTCGCGTTTTCGCCATAAAAAAGATTCAATTTGGAAAGCCGAATTGTCTGACCACGTGCAAATAAAGGATTGGTCTCAACTCTGAATTTGTGAATCCATCCGAACGGAGAAAAAAGCCCTTGATGCTCTCGGATTACCCTCGCTTCCTGAAGGTCTTTATAGCTAACAAGTGTTTCAGGCGGAAATGAAGAACCTTTATTGTTGTCTACCAATCTAGCATGACTCGCACAAAGCCATATGCAATTTTCCTGACTGGAAAGCTCTTCGCAGGTCAGCCCCCCTTGACCGCGTGCCCCACCAGGTGATGCGCTGTAGATGTGCGCAGCAACTCCGTCGGATGAAGAACCTGAAGACGAATTTTCGGCGCTAATTGTACGGTTGCTGCATGTTGGAAAGCTGCATTGATGACCTGCGCGGTCGGCAACCATCCGTTTGGTTTTTGACGAGAATTCGATTCGGTCACTGATGGCTGTTGCCTGGGTTAGTGTATTGAACTGCTAGAAGTGATTGTTTTGTCAGCCCTGAATCTTTAAATCATTTCCAGAAATGAAAAGTGAAAGTTATGCCGCCAAGCTATTGCTATTCTCGATATTCTTGGACTAGCTTGACTTGAGTGTCAAGGCTGGTCATCGAGAATTTGATGCTTCACCCAGACTCTCGTCTGTAGTAACTGTTTGTTGCCCCGGCTGGATTCCAAGATACGAATTGGTTAGCTCTACTCACACCAAGGCCCGCGTTTTTTGGACTTTCGGTTTGATCGCAAAAGGGAGGATTTCATGTCAAAATCAATGTTCATCACGATTAAAGGAACAACAGGAACGCACAAGTCAAACTATGCGGATCGGATAATTGACGCAGCTCGACGCAAAGGAATTAGGGCGATCAAATCTGACCATGAGCTATTTACCCGGGATAGAGGGTACGAGGAACGTCTTGCCAAAGTAAAGGAAAACATGCTCAAGGAAGAAGCTGAAATCAATATCATTGTTATTAATGATGGCGAGAAGACGCTCCGAATCGAGTTCGATTCGTTCTTTATGTATGACTGGAGCAAAATCTTCTTTCCGTTGAGCCACTACGAGCACGAGCAAGAAGATGGCTCGAACAAGATTTCGAGCGTTTGAAAACCCTGGCATCAACTGATTCGATGGACAAAAGCGATAGCAACTCGACATACACTGTGCCGGAAGTCGGTTCGGAGAAATACCTCAACATAAGGATCGTCGTTTCGGAAGAAGCAACTGAACTGTCGATGAATGTGGACGCGCAGTTTAAAAAGAGGGTCAGGAAGATTGTTGGTTCCGGCAACTGGCAAGACAAGTGTTTGGTTCTTAAGGGTATCGCATCATTGACTTGGAAAAATCCTCAGTCCCGCGACGAATGTCGAATTCACAATTCGTCCCGGCGTGGGCGTGAAGGGCAAACTCGCTGGGAAAACATTTGTCAATCTGTTGGTCAAATGCGGCAGGGTGATTTCCCGGAATACGGTTTTGTATTGTTCGATCAGGGGACAAGTGTATTGCAAGTCCTGGACGGGACGCGTCGTTCGATCGCACTGCTCGAATTCGGACGACAGCAGGTACCGGTACGCATCCTTCGCTTCAACGATTGACAGGCGAAGGGCCGCATTGGATGGTCGAAAATCGACTTTTTGAACACGTCAAGCAAACCTACCTGAATCAAACTCAGGTCCACAAACATTCTCATCACCAAACGGTGGTGCAAGAATTCTCTAAAACACTTTTTTGGCACGCAAATCGAAGTCTCATCAAACGGCCGTTTTTCGAGACTTGGTTGATCCAGCAAATTCCTTGAAAATTCACGATGGATCAAATTCCGGATTGCCGTCTCATAATTCAAAGTTGCAAAAACCAATGCGGCCTGGTTTGACTGAAACTGCTTCGGCCCCAATGGCTGAAGCAGAAACATTTAGCTGCAACAATGATTCAGTTCATCGTCCGAATGGATGTCTCGTTTGAGTTGGCGTACGAGGATTTGCCGCAACACGTTTTTGCCGCTCAAAATCAAGTCACATCAAACCGTCGATCGCGAAAACGGATCGCATTCGACGAATAAATGGACGTTCGATGGAAGCTCGTATCGATTGGATGCCTTGGGTCGTAGAAGATCTTGATACTTGGGCCAAATGCGGAGTTTGAATAGTGCGGCACGTTGTTTCGATAGTTGAAAGATCTGCATGGATCACGCACGGCAGAATCCGGTTTAATGAAAACACAACAGAAAGTTGCAAAGTCGCCCCAAAACGGTAGTATCAGTTTCGCTAGAGAAGATTTCCTTGATCGAACAAACACGAAAGTGATACTCAACGCCTCAGGAGCGTGACATGCCGATTCATAGAAATTTCAAGCTTGGCGAGTCCATGGCCCACGCTCTGGGTCTTTATAACCAGCTGCCGCGCTTCCTGGCATCGTTCGTCGCACGAAATCTCAGCAAAGAATTCTTCACCAACATAGAAACGTCGGACGTTGAAGTTGTGAATTGCGGCCAAGCCGGACCCCGATGGGTGGGCAAGCCATCGAATGTCCTGAGCGTCATCGAAGGCGAAGGTGAAGAGCACTCAAGCTTCGAAGTAAGAGTGGGCGGACTCATCACCCCCCAAGAGAAATGCCTCCATGTTCACCGGCTCAAGGACAACATGGTCGTTGGCAAGAACGACTCGGTCAGCGCTTCATTCAAGGGATTTCGTCTTTCGAGTTCTTTCGAATGGAAGATCAAGTTCAAGGCTGGAAAACCTCAATCGCTCAACAATGTCCTTTGTGAAGTCAACAAGAGCTGTCCGTTGATGGACGAAGAGTGGCTCATGGGACTCACCGCTCAGCATGAAGGCAAGGCCACGATCGAGATTGGTGGGCCGGGTTTCAGATTCAACGAGACAAAAACCCACAAAGGCACCGACGAACTCAAGTTTATCGTCACTCCACATGACATATCGCCCGTTCCGAGAGATGCGACCGAGTCGGGCGCGAGTGGGCTAGAGATGCCAATGAGCTTCGCAAGTGGCCTTCAGTTATCCTCCGTCACCTCAAAGAACAACGACTGCAACGTAGAGATTGTCGTCATCCTTGCAGACGCGGCGACGAACGCCTCCCTCAACGGGGGAAAGATCAAGGTCAAAAACGAAACGAGGCTGAAGGGCCCGGAGAACGGGACCACAAATGGGAACAAGGAAGGAGAACTCACCATCGCGAACGACGGGACGGTTCCTCTTGGCGGAGCCCTCATTTACACCCAGGTTGCAGAGAAGGCATGCGGCGACCTTTACTGGTCTCACATTCAGCTGACGGTAACATTGATCGATGCCAACGGCACGGTTGTCGAGACCCTCGTCAAGGCTGTTGGAGGCGAGCACGAGTGTCCAGATACCAATCGGCGGGACAAAGTCGTGCAATTGGCGGGACGCAACGCGCAACTGTACTTCAAGATTCTCGTGACTTCGAAGTGTGCAAATCCGTAACCCTCAATAAAATCGAGGGAAGCATGCTGCGCTTTCCGATGCCATTCGTGAATTGAACTATCGCGAAACAGTATGAGTCAATCGCATCGCATCTACGAAATTCGCCGGCGACTTGCAGCGTTCAATTGCTCTTCAATTCCTTGATGTCATGCGCGTCGGAGAATTGTATTGGCAAACGAACCTGGGAATTCACTTTCTAAAAATCTTGTACGGAAATCGACTCAGACCAGTGGATCACAGATACCTGGCGCATCGAACCGGGTTCTTCCATTTCGTTGCCATACGTGAAAACACTGGACTACTCGTCTTTGAAATCTTCCAGACAATATCACCGGCTTTCTCGTCCAAACGCAATTTGGCGCGCACTCCGGTCGATGTGACCGAAGCGAGTATACAAACCGCAAATTGTCCCCACGGATTTTCACGCCGACGCAGTGAAGCCAAAGACGGAATGTGCATCCCTCAACGCCCGGCATCTCGGCTTCGGCAAACTCATTTCCAACATCCGCGCTACCTCAAATACTCCCGCCGAAACATTATCAAATGAGGTCACACTGATGATGCTCGACGAACGTAGCTGCCGGACAATTAATTCCCAAAGAAAAATGTGAAATCGACTCTTCTTGCGCCATCCTCTAGGTGTCGCCAAAATCCGATCCAAACCTTCGGGAGTAACAATGAATCATAAGAACCGTAACTTAGCCGACACCAATCGTCGGTGGCTGCTCGTTCATGCCCTTGACGCGGCCAAGCTTTTTGAGAAAGCATCTGAGATGGCCATCCTCGCAGCTGAAACAAAGTTGGAAGCTGTGCGGTTGGCAAATCAAACGCTGGACCAATCGGGCGGAAACGAAACGAACGAATAAGCCCCTGTTGTAACCTAAGTGTCCGGTTTCCTGATGCAATCGAGATTTATCGCTTAACTTACCCGATTCGAACATTGGAAAAAATTTCCAAATAAAAGTGAAATCGTCCACTCAAGTGTCTTCTAGTATTGTGACGGTATTGGACAAGCTAATCGGCAGCGTTTGCGGCCGTTGAGGCTTTCTTTTGTGCAGGGGCTTCCGATGGAATTTGACTCGTCCGCCACAGTTGAACAGGTTATTCTTTCAAAACAATTCCAAGCTAAAGTTGAGCAGGTCGTGGATACCAAGCGACGCGAGTTTCCCGAGATTGACCTCGATCATTTGAAGAAAACGATACTCGATGATTTCATCGTCCACTTCAATGAAGAGAACGGGAGATACCGGGACAAGGTTGGTGGTATAAAAAACCCATGGCAGTACTTTCTTACTGCTTTCCACACTAACCTTGAGCGAATCATCGCGCGTAAACTCAGAATGAAGGAAGCGGACCTCTCGTTTCACGCTTCAATCGAAGGTTGAGGCCCTCCGGCCTCAGACGCAGGTACTGCCGTCGATTTGCACAATGATCTAGTCACTCTGTTCGCGGATCCGGTTGAAGAACATATCTTCTGGAGGCGATATTTCGATCCTGCGGTGACGCTGCACCAACTCGGTTGTGAGCTAGGTATTTCTCACGAAACGGTTAGGCGACGATTGAATTCCATGGAGCAACGGGCAGAAAAACTGCTGGAATAGTCCGGCATGAAATCGGTGAATTCCCCAAAAACTGGCCCACACCTGGATGAGCCGTAATTTTTTGCGCGAAATCGACGACGAGGTTGGGAAATTACCGATCTGATCGGTTGACGCGACGGCTTCGGAGGTCGATGGGCTAGTCGAATCGTCGTAAGTTTGGGCCGGGCGACCGCCACCGTCCACCGGATACTACGCTCCTCGACTAGTGCGATACCCTAGCCGTACACAGAGTACATGCCGTACCGTTTTTCTCTCGCTTCTTACTTACTTTTGTTTAAGCAATCATGAACGATGATCGTAGGGGGAAATCTAGTCTGTTGTACCTCGTCAGCAGCCTCCACGAACTCCGTGATATGCAATTGAATCAGGCAATCGTTTTAAGATCTCGCAAGCTCAAAAAAATAGAGACAAGTTTTTTTTACTTTGATGTGAAATCAAGGTAGCAAACGTCTTCTTTAGATTGAAGCAAAAACTAACTTCATGACAAAGTTTTAATCAGGAGTACGATATGTCTTTGGGTTTTAAAAAAAATCAATTCCCGTTTTTCGGTTTTGCAAATGGTTTCGGCGATTTCGCCAATGAGTTCTCAGAAAAAGGATTTGCGGAACTGACACAAGGGTTTGATCGTGGTGGCCATGAAGCTGTCGGGTTTTTCAATGGTCTGCTTTTCCGAACATTCGGCGAGTCGTTTTTCATCGATTTCGATAAGAACCAGGACTTTTCTGCATTCTTCATGAATCAAGTATTTGCGGGTTTGGCCGAAGAGATCCGCGCTTTCCATCAGAGCCAACAACTCAAAACGTTGGTGGAAGATGTGTCTGGCCGCAACCTTGTTGCGGACGCTGCTTTCCCTGGTGGATTCGCTTTCGAACAAATGTTTAACTTCACCAAAAAAGAATTCCGTGGTGTTTCATTTTTCGTAACTTTTGATCTGAAAAGCTTTGCGAATCGTGAATGTCGAGATTGTCGCATTTTCATTTTTGACAATCAGCTCGACGAATTCGCAGACGTCTTTACTGCCAACGACTTCGGATTCCGTTCCTGTTTTCGAGAATTCAACGCGGCTTCAACTTCGTGCTCTTCATAGTCAACTCAACAACCCAAATTCTTAGGAGGAAGAACTGGGACAAGTGGCGCTGGGGCACCCATCGCCACTTGTTTTCGTTCTCTTCAATTTGAGAGTGTAAAGGAATCATTCCGTGCTCAGGAATATCTACACAAATCGGTCGAACAATAGCTCGTATGGATCACGGGTCGGTCGTTTCTTTTATAAGTCATTTTACTTTTGGTTCGGTTTTACCAGCGACCGCTGCCAGTTTTGACACAACTGGCGGCCAAGGGTCGCATCAAATAGTCACACGGTAAACCAATTTCTTTTATTTGACAAACGGGAAAGCTACGCTTTCCAAGCTCAAGAAACATGAACCAAAACATAAAATTGAAGAATGACATGTCCAGCACAAGTAACGGTGAGACCCCAAACAACAAAGGCGCCTCAGAATCTGAGTTAGAACGCCTTTTGGACGGCGTGTACGATAAAGACACATCTCGTCTGCACGAGCTGTATGGGAAAATTCTCAGCGACGATTCGCTACGTCAAAAGTTCCTTACCAAGACGTTGGCTCGCGCCAAGAAATTTATCAAGGAAAACGAGATTGAGTAGCTTTGTCAATCGACTAAATGAGCGTGCATGATTTTGGGTCCTGCTGCAAGTTGTAGTTGATAGATTCATTTTCGGCGTCGATTGAATCTTTTACGAATCTCCGGACATCCTTCATGAGCTCGGCGAGAGTCGGGTGGCAGTGATTTCTTGTTACTTGATTGAGGAGATCCTTTCGATTCGATTTTCGTTGGGGCAATAGGGTGGCAGAAACTCCAAGGCCATGTTGCTCAAGTGATTAGCTAGCGCGGCGTTGACGATCTTGCTGCTGTGGATTCGGTAGTTGTCCAGTA
>JBCAWX010000057.1:0-11318 GCA_038534355.1 Planctomycetota bacterium | reverse complement strand
ATCAGCCACAGATGAACACGGATTAACACAGATGCATGACGACGAGTTGAATTCTTTGACGAAAAAGATCATCGGTTTCAGATTGAAGTTTCAAATAAGTTGGCGTCTGGTTTTCTAGAGAAGGTCTATGAAAATGCGGTCGCAATCGCGAATCGCAAAGTTGCACTTGATTGTAAACAATAACTAGAAGGCAACCGGTCTGCCGATTTGCCTACTGCTGAGGTCTGGCAGGCCACGAGTTAAAGTAATGCGATATCGGCTTTCGCAATCTGAGTTCATCCGTGTTTATCTGTGGCCGCTACCAAGAAAAGAGTTCGACTTTATCGCCAACAGTTTATCAAGCGATGTTTGTTTGGTGAATGTTGAGTTTGGGCAACACCGGTCGCTGGACTTTGGCGATCTGTTTGCTGTTCAGAACCTCAATTAATCAGCCACAGATGAACACGGATTAACACAGATGCATGACGACGAGTTGAATTCTTTGACGAAAAGATCGTCGGTTTCAGATTGAAGTTTCAAATGAGTTGGCGTCTGGTTTTCTAGAGAAGATCTATGAAAATGCGCTTGCAATCGCGAATCGCAAAATTGCACTCGATGGTAAACAATACTAGACCTCAAACAAGCGTCCGACGAACTGTCAATGTCTTGAATTTGCCGCATCTGGTGTGCGCAGCATAAATCTCACGATGAAATTTGATTTACAGGTAAAAGTGATGAAGGTATTTGCATTGCGTTTCAGGTACGTTTTTGCTTTGACATGCGTACTTGTTGTTTTTTTTCTAGCAATCTTCTGGTTTCTTGAATGGAATGAACCCAATATTCCTGGCAAGTCACCGGACGAATTTGTCGATTGGTTAAAACCTCGGATTTATCAAAACAATGCCGGCGTTAAGGATGACGAGCTCAAGACCCGACTGCACGACTGGCTGAAGGAAGACTACACGCTTGCTCTCGGAATAGAAACGCCTTATCCAAATACTGCCGATAACTGGAACCGGGTGCCGGTAATAAGGCATGGAGAAGACATGTTTGTAGTTACGTGGAAACAAGGAGGTTACACGAGCGGCCTTGCGATTTCATCAAGAGACGACTTTGTTGCAAATTCAAGAGCCATAGTCGAAGGAATCACCTTATGGCCTATTAAGCAAAACGTCTTTGGCTGGAGCCTGAAGTATGAATAGCGTCTGGCCTCTTGGGAGGAATCGATGAGGGGGCCAGTTTTCAAGCATTGGTTGTTTGGCTGGTTGCTGTCACAATCTGTTTTTTTAGAATCGACTCGTCCTAAGCTAGAGAAATGGCTACAGAGAATTGCGAAATGAATCGTTTTAGGCGCGCGATGAATTTGTTTCGTATTGCGCATGAGTTCTGCGCGGCGACGATCAAATCGTTACGTCGTTTTTGGTGAATCCTGGTTAAAAGAGCTTCGACCGATTGCAAGAAGGACTTAATTCTTGGAAGGCCAGATCTAGTTTCCAGTCACCGGATACTATTCTGGCTTGGCGGGACACTTTGCTAGTTCTTGAATTTCGAGCTTGGCTTGACTGGAGAGAGAAGGCCATATTTCGCACAGGAATTGACTTGTAGGTCCTCGCAATGCTTCGCAAAGAATACATGCACAGCCTGGAACAGCTTCGACCCGCTTGCAGTTTGCTTGAGAACCGCGAGATTTATTGGATGAGTGACAAGTTCGCGTCGGATTTTGCGTCGCCTCGATTTCAATAATGGCTTTTCCCTTGGATTCAGCACAGTTTTCAAGTCCAATACCGCCCACTCTCAAAAGCCTGCTTTTCCTTCGGGAATTGCAGGCTTTTTTTGTTGCCTTTTTGTTGCCCAAACGGAACTGGAAAGCTCAACGCCTTTTTCGCGAGAATTGACTGCTGGCAATAGGCGACTTAAATCGGGCATCGCATGCAAGCCGTTCGTTTCTTGTTCCGTGTCTCAATGAATCAGCCACAGATGAACACGGATTAACACAGATGCATGACGACAGTTGAATGTGTCGACGAAAAAGATCATCGGTTTCAGATTGAAGTTTCAAATGAGTTGGCGTCTGGTTTTCTGGAGAAGGTCTATGAAAATGCGCTTGCAATCGCGAATCGCAAAGTTGCACTCGATTGTAAACAATTCCTAGAAGGCAACCGGTCTGCCGATTTGCCTCCTGCTGAGGTCTGGCAGGCCACGAGTTGAAGTAATGCGATATCGGCTTTAGCAATCTGAGTTCATCCGTGTTTATCTGTGGCCGCTACCAAGAAAAGCAAACGCAAATCATGACTATCAAGCTTGCTCCTATATCGAGAGAGGGTTCAAGGAACTCATCAATCGTCAATTTGGAAGCGTGAACCCAAAGCTTGACAGGTAGGAACCGACGCTCCGAAAAAATGCTAGATCAATTGATAGTTGAGACTCATCCAATGCAAGTTGGATTTGTTCTCTTTGTTTCGGCGACGGCTGCGTAAATACTCGGTTTCGCGAGATTGTGTAGTCCAACAAAGCTTTCGCGCGACTTGAAAGAGACTGGTCTGAGTTTGCTGACCCGCGAATCAAGTAACTCAATGATGACCATCGCCCCTTTTCCATCAACAGTCGGAGGATCGCATCTTTTCCTGGTAGAGTTTTGCAATCTTCTATCAAGGCAAATAGATGATCAGAGTCAAGGGAATTGGCAATCGGTTGAAGTTGCTGGTGGGCGGCTCGTACGACTCTTGAGCTTTCGTCGAGAAGGAACTGCTGAAGCTCAAGTATGTCAGCATCGTCGCCAACTCGCCCGATTCCACGAACCGCCTCAGCACGTCTGCTTGAAAAAAGAGACCTCGAGTAGTCTGAGAAGATTTTTAAGTCTGATTCATCTCCACTGGCAACAAGGCCAGACAAAGCCGCAAGGCTGTTGGGCGAAGCTGCCAGTTTTTTGCGATAGATTGCCGCCACATCGCAATTCAGTTTACCAAGATAGAACATTGCCGATCCCCGTAACGCTCTACTCTTGTCGAGCAAACACCGCTGCCACACATCAATGCTCTTCGGCGATAACCTTGCCTTCAACTCATAGGCTTCGTGGCGAACGTGCGGGAATCTGTCTGACATCAGCTTGTTTGCAATATTGTTGCATTCATCAGGCATCAAGCAATCATCGGCACGCTTAAGGCTTCTGACACGTATCACTTCGTCGCTTGAATCTATCCCGAATCTAACGGCATCCGGTAAATGATCTCCGTCACGTTGAAGCAAATATTTAACGAGGCTACGGCCAGCGATCTTGCTTGAGGAATCAATCGCTTGGTGCATTTGACTGTTGTGTGCTGGTTCGATTAGCAAATCAACGTACTTCGAAACCGTTTTACTTAGGTCTCGACGTTTACAACGAAGCAAGTGAAACAACAGGTCTGTTTCGGCAACGAAATGGCTTAAGTATTCAGAGGAAAGCTTGCTCCTTACCAATAATTGGGCTTCGCTGGAAATTGGCTCTACCCAATCGTTTTGGCGAATGAGAATGAATCGCAATTCCTCTCCAGTGCGAACCTTGGCAAGAAACTGAGTTGCAGCTTGTCGGATGTACCCGTTGTTGTGAAGACTTAGAAGGCATCCCAAATGAATGTCACTTGACTTGGCAAGAAATGAAGAAACATATTTGGGTTTTAGATTTTGCCATGCCTCGGAAATGTAGCCTTGATAGTGCCCTGTAAGCCGCTTGTTCAAGTGAACTAGTTCCATCGAAGGCACGAGGGCCAATAGTCGCTTAATCCCCAACGACGCTGCCTTGTGAACACGCATCGAGTTTGAGAACAGCCCACTTGCGACCGCAGAAATCGCCGCCGGCTCGTTGCGTGCGGCCAATCGCTCAATGCTTTTGCCGATGTTCCGAGAGCCAAAAAATAGTGACGGACGGCGCAGCAGAGCATACAGACGCTTCACGTCCTCTTCTGCTTTTGGCGACAGGTTCCACATTCTTTTCTGTTCCTTTGCTGTTATGTCTCAGACACGTATTGTCGGATCGAGGTTCGCCTTCCATCCGTTTGAACTCGTTGGACTTCCCGATTACCGTTTCTATAGAACAGATTAGTGTTACGAGGAATGCCGATGCCGTGAAACTGACCAATTGTCAACGAGCAAAAGCAATCATTGGCCTGCGAAACCGTCGGCGTTGTCACAAACGCAAATCCTCCTGCAAGTCGTTCGTTTCCTGCTCAGTGTCTCGATTAATCAGCCACAGATGAACACGGATTAACACAGATGCATGACGACGAGTTGAATTCTTTGACGAAAAAGATCATCGGTTTCAGATTGAAGTTTCAAATAAGTTGGCGTCTGGTTTTCTAGAGAAGGTCTATGAAAATGCGGTCGCAATCGCGAATCGCAAAGTTGCACTTGATTGTAAACAATAACTAGAAGGCAACCGGTCTGCCGATTTGCCTACTGCTGAGGTCTGGCAGGCCACGAGTTAAAGTAATGCGATATCGGCTTTAGCAATCTGTGTTCATCCGTGCTTATCTGTGGCCGGTCCCAAGGAAAGAGTTCGACTGAATCGCCAACAGTTTAGCAAGCGATGTTTGCTTGGTGAATGTTGAGTTCGGGCAACACCGGTCGCTGGACTTCGGTTGAAACGACATTCGGCAGCTAACGCGTTTGACCTACAGATGAAAGTTGCAAACGAGCTCGGCGATTTGTTTGCTGCTCAGTGTCTCGATTGATTAGCCACAGATGAACACGGATTAACACAGATGCATGACAACGAGTTGAACGCGTTGACGAAAAAGATCATCGGTTACACGTCTAAGGTTCCAAATACTTTGGGTCGTTGGCGAGTATTTTTCTGACCTACTCGTGGCCAACGTAGTGATCGTGGAACTAAAAGTTTTAATCCAGATCAGCGATGTGTTTGCTGCTCAGTGTCTGAGCTACCTAAAGGTACCCGGCTTGTCAAAATGCCTGATGTAAATTTTGGCAAGCCACGAGTTGCAGTAAAGCGATTTCGGTTTTGGCAATCTGTGTTCATCCGTGCTTATCTGTGGCCGCTACCAAGAAAAGAGTTCGACCGGCAGCTAACGCGTTTTACCTGCGGATGAAAGTTGGCAGCGTTGTCAACGAGTGGGTACTGATTCCAAGAAGGCTGGCAGCCTTCGCAACGGGGATCGTCGACTCCGATGCCCTCGCCGATTACTTGTGAGCTTTGTTCGACCACTACTCTGGAATCAACACTGGATAATACCGATAGGCGTTGTAAGGAATGACTTCGTTCAAGACGCCTTCGCCCAGTTGCCAGGTTACCTTTCCGTTTGGGCTAATTGTTTTGACCTGTCCCTTAGCGCCAACGAGCGTGTCGCCGTTTGGGAGACGCTGCGCCGAGTTGACCCAGGTATCGCTCGTGTAGGACCAAGTGACCTTGCCGCTCGGATCACGTTCCTCGATGAGTTTTCCAATGGTGGTTCCCTCGTCTTCGACTAGCACCAGCGAGTTGCCGTTTGAGAGTCTCTCAAGTAGCTTAGTCTTCGAATCGAAAGGAAGCTCGCGGACGAATTGGCCTTGCTTGTCGATCTCAATTGCAGTGTCCGGCCGATATAGCACTCCTTCTTTGCTGCTGCGGAACAGGACTCGAAGGTTGCCATTTGGAAGCGGATCGGCGCCGAGCGGCGTCCTCGTCTGGTCCTTCCAAACAATTCCGGTCTCCCACAACTTTTGACCAGTGCGGTCGTAGCGTCGCAGTACTTCGTCGCCCCACACGAGAACTTCGCCTGAGGGCAATGGCCTCGCGTCCAATGTATAACGAAGCGACCACAATTCGCGGGCAGGACCGTCTCCGGCGGCATAGACGACCAGTTTCTTGACCCCTTCGTTTGTGACCGGACGTCTCACGACCCGCTCGCCAGTGTCCAGTCCCCAACACTCCTCGCCGGCTTCGAGTTTCGTCTGCCAAATTTTATTCCCTGCCAGGTCATACTCGACGACGTTGGAAAACATGCTTCCGTCCGACACGAGGGTTCGACCGCGAGGAATTAGCACTTCATTAATCACGTGGATGACGCCATTGGAAGCTTCCAGGTCGCCGGCAATCACTTTGGCGTTGTTGATGGTCAGTCGTTGGTCATTTTTGATCGCGATGTTAACGGGTTCGCCGGCGATCGTAACAGCCGATTTGGCTTGCCGCGCGTCTTCGGCGATGAAGCGGCCCGGGATGATGTGGTACTTCAGAATTCTTGCAAGCTTGTCTTTGTTTTCAGGCTTGAGGAGATCCTCGAGGGTTTGTTTTGGGAGCTTGGCGAATGCTGCGTCCGTTGGCGCAAGGACGGTTACGGGGCCCGGACCCTTGAGAGCGTCGGCCAATTCCGCAGCTTTGATCGAGGCAAGCAGGGTGTTAAACACATCTCCAGCCAAAACCGTGTCGAATAGATCTTTCTTTTGATCTGCCGGCACAACCTTTGCAGCTCCACGTTTTCGGAGTGCGACGATTTTGGCGATCGCCTCTCTTTCCCGCTGGATGGCTTCTTTGAAAAGTGGTTCATTGGATGCTTCTGCAGCGGCAAGCGC
The DNA here is from genome assembly GCA_038534355.1 of Planctomycetota bacterium. GTDB lineage: Bacteria > Planctomycetota > Planctomycetia > Pirellulales > Pirellulaceae > Mariniblastus. The sequence continues at coordinate 4,799 of JBCAWX010000057.1, read as the reverse complement.
CCGTTTGGCAAACGCTTCGCCAATGACTTGAGTGTCTTCATTGTTGAGAGCCAAACGGCCGACCAACCACAAGGCAACATCGCGCTGTTGTCGTTCTTTGGCCGAGACGATTTCACTCAACTTTTGCGCTCGTTGTTCAGCAGCTTCCACATCGTTTCGCAGAAAGGCGAACACGGTGGCAGCAATGCCAGCTTCAACGTTATCGGGATGCTTGCGGAACTCTTCGGCAAGAAGTTGGTCGATCCGTGTGACTGCAACCGCCTCTTCATCGCCTTCAGATTCCGACACCAGTTCAAGCAAGTCGATGACAGGACTGTACAACGTCGATTTGCCGTATTCGCCGCGGACAGAATGCATCAGGTCGATCTTGGTGGCGAATCCTGCGATGACGGGATTCGTAATGTCAACATCGTTGAGAACGCCAGATTCAAACGCTTCAAGAACCGCTTGCGGCGTAATCGCTTTTTCGACTCGTTCATTCACGGGTTGAAAGAACAGGATGAGATAGTCACGCTCCAATTTCGGAGTTCTTTTTGTGGCCCACTCTTTGTCGCTGCTCAAAGAATTTCCGAAACTGTTGTCGATCCGCGCCAAAGATAGCCGTGCGTCAACGGGATAGCCCAGTTCGGTCAATTTGTCGGACATCGTAAGGTAACTCCACAGATTCCTCTCCTTGCGGTGGCACTCAATGCAGTTAACTTGCGGCACTTGATCCTCGGTCAGCACTTTGTATCCAGCATCGCTAAACTTAATCAGTGCGTTTCCTTGCCAACATGAAAGATAGCTGCCGTCGCTCCCGCCGGCACCCACGCCTTCGGGCACCGTGAGACGTAAAAGCAATCGACGCGCTTCGGTACGGCGACCGTACTTTGCGTAAAGGCCGGCAAGATTCTGTATCGGTGAAGCGTTAACCGAGATCGCGGGATCACCGCCCAAATCGAGATCACCCCACTCCGCGATACTTTTTTCGTATAGACGCATGACGACTTGGTCGAGTGCCGCGGACTTGCCTTCTAGCGCTTGACCGAAGGTCATTGCCGCCCCGCAAATGATCGGGCTCTCGGTCTCAGCCAACACCGTTTCGATTAGTTCGACGGCCCGTTGCGCGTTTCCGAGTTCCGCTTCCAGAAAGGCCAATACAGCCACGCCTGCTCTCCATCGAGGCTCCTGTTCAATCTTCTGTTCCACTTCGCGAACCGTTTGCGCGAGATGGATCTTTTGTTCCGGCGTGTCTCTAAGCTTCGGTTCGAGCCTTTGCAACAATCCTTCGTTTCTGCCGAGTGCTTCCCATTGGTTGTTCGCCCGGAAACGCTTCCAGTCAGGATCTCCCGCGAGAGCCCGCGAAGGTAAAAGCTCATCGCGAATTCGAAAGACAGTATCTTTCGGTGGTTTGGCGAGGAGCGGCCATTGGCTGTTGGGGCGGGCTTCCCACATACGATCGAGCAACGCTCGGCCGTCGAGACGCGTCGCCTGGTCGTTCAACAAGTCTTTCGCGATTCTTTCCAAAGGATTTCCCGTCAACGGCACCAACAACAGGCGGTCCGCATTGAAGACGTCGACGAATTCCTTCGTTTGTTTCGCTTTCTTGATCGTGGCCAGATGTTCGTAGGCTAAAAGAGTTGGGTCTCCGCGGTAGGCATCCAGATAAGCCTCGGCTGCCTTGACGACGTCGCCGCTTTTCTCCAGACGCTTGGCCCGGACGTAGGCGTCTTTGGCTTTCAAAAAACCGTCGATGGCGGAGGGGGCTGCTGCTGGTAGCAATTGCCGATCAAATTTTTTGCCGTCCTTGTCGACAATCACCTCGCCTTCGAGCAAGTCCACTTCGAGAGTAATTTCTCCATTGCGGCGAAGTTGAAAGCTCTCTGTCTCAAATTCAAACGTGGAGCCCTCATGACTGATTAGGAGCTTCCTCGGCTTGCCCGCACCAATCTTGAACTCCTTGTTTCCATCGCTGACACGTATTGTCTGATCACTGAATTTCACGGCGAGCGAATCATCCAACACCTCGACACGCACGACCCCATTGTTGGTCTGAAAGTAGATCACAATACCTGAAAGGATCGTCGCGATCACAAGGGTCGCAACTGCCGTCAACAGCCAAACGCGATTGCTTTTTCGAGTTGGTTTAAGCGGAGGCTGCGGGGACCGCTTTGGTTCCGGCTGGGAGGTGGGTAAATAGGGCTCAAGCGCTGAAGCTACTTCTTCTGGAATTTGAAATCGATCGTTAGGGTCCTTGGCGATCATTTTGAACACGATCGCGTCAAGGTCGTCTGGAATATCGTTGACTAACGTTGTGAGCGATTCCGGTTCGACCTCGGCATGGCTTTTCAGTTTGTCCATCACGCTGCCATCTTTGAATGGCACGTGACCGGATAGCAAAAAGTAAAGCGTCATTCCGAGACTATAGATGTCGCTGCGAATATCCGCGACGCGCGCGTCATTCGCTTGCTCGGGAGAAATAAAATCCGGTGTCCCCATGATCGCACCGGCGGATGTCAAATCGCTGCGGACTGTGACGCGATCGCCATTCGGCAAACCCTCTGGGGCGAGTGAAGCGAGGCCGAAGTCAAGAATCTTGACCGTACCATCGAACGTAACCATCAGGTTGTGCGGTTTAATGTCGCGGTGAACCATGCCGCACTCATGAGCGTGCTGCAATCCGATCGCGGCCTGCCGGACGTACTCGCACGCTTCGGCCATTGGCAGGGCACCGCGTTCTTTGATGACTTCCGACAGGTTTACGCCATTGACGTATTCCATCACCATGAAGTGGTAATCACCTGCTTGGTCCGCGTCGTACGCGGTTACAATACTGGGATGTGAGAGTTGCGCGGCCGCCTTGACCTCCCGGTGGAATCGATCAACGACTTCGGGATTGCGCACCAAGTTGCGGTTGATGACCTTAAGCGCAACCGTACGTTCCATTTTCCGGTGCCTGGTTTTGTAAACATCACCCATACCGCCTTTGCCGACCAGATCAAGAATTTCGTAGCGGGGATGCTCTGCCAGCGGTCCCGGTACCTCTTGCTGACCAGAAGGTTGTTGGATGGGATGGCGATGATCTACCGTTTGATCCGTTGGCATCTGGCCTGCCTCCTTCAACAGGCCAGCAAACGTATCGTTTGACGAAAGTTCAACGATCGTTTCGCAACAGGGATCACACTCGCTAATATGGGCATCGATTGCGACGGATCTGTCTTCGGGCAGTTGTCCCAGACTATAAGCGTTCAATTCATCGCGGCTGGGGTGGGCGGAAAGTTTGGACATGTAACACGCTCTGGATATTTTTGTTTGGAGATGATTCCGCACCCAATGATCGGTGCGCTGGCAGTCGACGCCCTCCGACGCTCGGTACCAACCCTAAAGACCCGTCCGATCACATTCTTGTCAGCACTACGGCAGAAAACTGGAAGAAGATTCGATCAAGCCCTCTGATTCTTGACGCAACCTCCTGATCACGCGGGACTTAGCGAGACAAATTGAATTCAGAGAAATCCCGATTTCCTCGGCGACCACAGTCGGTTTGGCTCCGTCCAAGGCAACGCGACAGAATGCCTTCCAGGTATTCGGAGCGAATTGAGGTTCTACAAGGGTCAACAACTGTCGCAGCAAGAATTGGTCGTGCTCACGATTCCAGATTTGACTCAATTCGCTGGAATGGTTTTCCAATTGGGCTAATCTGGTATCGAAGTCAGTGCCACCTTTTGCTTGTGGCCGGCGATCACGAGCTCGCCAGAACTTTCGCAGACGATTGACCAGGATTAACTTGACCCATCTCCGAAATGCGCCCGGTCGTCCCGCGTGCTCGAATTTTCCAAGGTCCTTTGAGACGGCCAGCAACGTCTCTTGAACCAAGTCGTCTGCATCACCTTCTTGGACGTCGTACCGTCGTAACCACGTCCTGATCAAGGGCGCATACAACTGCACAAGCCGATTCCAGCTTTCAGATTCGGGTGAGCTGCGAAGACGGTTGAGCAGGCTGAGCGAGGTTTCATTCATTTTCTGCCTGTTGTTTACTTGACGCTTCAATCTCATGATCAAACTGACTTTGAATGTAGCGACCGTCTTCACTCTATTTCGTAACCATCACAGAAACAACAATCAATGCTGTTTGTTTCCGTTTTGTCGTCGTCCAGTTAGTGTTTGACCTGCCGTGTAAATTCGTCGCGCATCGTTATTCGCCGGTATCTAATTGAGGAAGCAAATCCAAGTTCCCGATATCAAGGAACGAATGCGTTACCCAAGGAGTTTCCGGTGCAAAATATGGGCACAGAAGATCGTACTTTCCGTCACGTTCCTTTACTTCAATTTTATATTCATTCTGTCGTAACCATTCACCAAATTCAGTCATCAGTGCCTTTTCTTCTTCAACTGAGATAACTTTGGGAATCGCGACAAGAAACTGTTCGGCCTTGTCTCGATGAGGATTGTCGACGACACCGCCATCCTCTGATTCGGAATTTAATACTCGATCGACGGTGTTTGGCACCGGCTCATAGGAACATCCGAAGCAGGCCGTTAGAAACAGGATTAAAGTTAATCGGTACATTTGCATTTCTCAAAATGTCACTTGGCTTGATGCGGCTTTTGTTCGAACATCTCATGGCAGTTTATTGGCTAACACCGCGGCGATGGAAGGCGAAAAAGGTTCCAGGGACCGTAAAGTTTGGCCTCAGCATCAATTGATTAGCCACAGATGAACACGGATTAACACAGATGAATATCGACGAGCTGAACGCGTTGACGGAAAAGATCATCGGTTACACGTCTAAGGTTCCAATTACATTGGGCCGTTGGCA
>JBCAWX010000056.1:0-13357 GCA_038534355.1 Planctomycetota bacterium | reverse complement strand
GCCTAAGGTACCCGCCTGCCTACATGCCTACTGCGGATTTTGGCAAGCCACGAGTTGCAGTAAAGCGATTTCGGTTTTGGCAATCTGTGTTCATCCGTGTTTATCTGTGGCCTTTCCCAAATAAAGCAAGGCAAACAGACGAAAAGGTTCCCGGAACGTACCTGACACCTTTTAGCATCTTCTTAGTTCAGCGTTTATTTGTCTTTCTCGTAATCCGCCGGTAGCTCAGCAACCCAAGCTCGGAGCGTCTTGCTCAATCGGGCGACAACTTCCGGGTGTTTGTCGGCGACGTTTTGGCTTTCACTCGGATCGGTGGAAACATCGTAGAGTTCTGGCTCGCCACGTTGCCTTCTGGGCAGGTGCAACTTCCATTTCCCGGTGCGCATCGCCGGCGTGCTGCCTGTCGCGCTCGTTTTCCAGAAAAGCGGCTTCGACCTTTCTCGATCGGCACCGAACCAGATGTCGGAAACGTCCTCACCGTCTATCGGTTGGGGCAATTCCTCAATCCCGGCAATCGAGCAAATTGTGGGCAACCAGTCAACGAACGAGCAAACGTTTGATGAGTCGACTCTTCCAGCCTTCACTCGCCCCGGCCATCGAATGATAAACGGGACGCGTGTGCCACCTTCGTATTGATCATGTTTGCCGCCACGAAACTGACCCGCATAACCCAGCATGTTTTTTGAAAATTCGCGGGCACCTTTCTTCCCAAGCATCACCGGTGCCGGGCCATGATCGCTGGAGAAAACAACAATGGTATTTTCTCGTATCCCCAACTCATCGATCGCCTTGAGAAGACGTCCTACGTTCAAGTCAATCTGATAGACGTCGCCAAGGTATTGACGCATCGACTCATCAAGATCGCCGCCAATTTTCAGACACTCGTCAAATTTATGCTGCATGGTTGGTGCAAAATCTTTTCGGTCGACACCCACATGCTCAAATCGAGCGGCCAGCTTCGCGGGAGTGTTCACCGGATAGTGTGTCGCGTGGCCCCAGACATTGACGTAGAAAGGTTTATCCTTGTTGTCCTTGATGAAATCGATTGCGGCAGAGTAAAGGGCGTCGTCCCTCCCAGACAATTTGTCTCGACTCTTGCCAATCGTCTTGATCGTATCGATTCCGTAGGTGCCGTTGCTGTCGTCGGGGCCAATATGCCATTTACCAAAGTGACCCGTTTGGTAACCGCGTTTCTTGAGTAACTCAGTGATGGTGACCTGGCTATCAAACCCAAAGTCAGCTGAGTACTTTTGGAAACGTGCAGGAAACAAACCCGTCATCACCCCGGTGCGACTTGGATTGCACGTCACGCCGGTGACATAAAACTGATCGAATCTCGTGCCTTCTTTCGCCAGTTGGTCGATCGAAGGCGTTTGGGCATAGGGATGCCCGTAGCATCCAAGATCGCCGTATCCAAGATCGTCCGCGAAAAGAAAAACGATATTCGGCGGGCGTTCCGCTGTGGCCTGACCGGAAGCGACGTTGGCCAACAATAGGAGTAAGGTCATCGCCAAGGTGGCATACCAATGCGTCGTGTTTGGAAGTTTCATAGTGTCCATCAATAGTTGGTTTCAGTTGCGTTTCCGGTTCGAACTACTTCGACTCCGGCCGTTTTTGGGCGATGACTCTTTTTCCTGCTGCGGCGAGATGCTTTCTCATTGAGTCAAGCGCCGATTGGTGCGCCGACGAATTGGCAAGATTTGTTTCTTCTTGCGGATCCAATGAGAGGTCGTAGAGTTCCTCCCCAGTGGGCCATTTTGTGTAACGGTAGCGTTGTGTGCGGATCGCTTCGCCAAGCTTCTGACCTCGCGTAACCACGGTATAGGCAACATCTTTCCCAGCGGATTGCGGATCCTTCAACATGCTGACGAGGCTGTTACCTTGGAGTTCTGCCGGTGGCGTAATTTCACACAGCTCGGTAAGCGTAGGAAACAGGTCGATCAACTCAACGAGCCCTTCGCTGGATGAGCCTGGCTTTGCCAAACCAGAACCAATTCCCTCTGGCACGCGAATGATCAAAGGGACACGATCGCATTGTTCAAACAGCATGACTTTGCCCCACATAAACTTTTCCCCAAGCAAATAGCCGTGATCAGAGGTCAGGACGACAATCGTATTTTCCCAATGACCACTCTGTTTTAGCTCGTCGAGAATTTTCGCGATTTGCGCGTCGATAAACGAGATACAAGCGTGGTAGGCCTGCATGTATTCACGCCGGAGCTCGTCATTTTCGACGCCGAACTCAAACCCGAATCCTTCATATCGTTTGGTCTGAGCGATCTTTGGCACGGTCTTCCAAAACTCCACCGAAGCGGCTTCAAACTTCAGGTTCGTTTTCGGATACATATCAAAGTACTTGTCTGGCGCGAGAAACGGACCATGCGGTTTCTGAATTCCACACGCCATGAAGAACGGTTTGTCGCCTTGAACAGATTCGGAAAGCCATTTGCAAATCTGCAACGAGTTCTTTCCATCCTTATGTTGTTCGTCCTTCAATCCGGTCGGTCCATATCCGGGTTTTTGCCCACGTGTTTGCGGGCCAATCGTAGGGTAAAGCTCTCGCCACTTGCGTCGCGATTTGCCTTCGGTAATGGGCCCATGCTCGGCCTCAAACGTTTCACGAATGGGGGTCACCATGGGCATTTCGTCGTTCTCAAAACGTAAAACCTTGTCCCACGCAACTTCGCCATGATCCAATTTTTCGTTGTGAAAAACTTTGCCAACGGCCCCTGTCCAGTATCCGGATTCCTTGAATCGCTGGGGCAGCGAAACTGTCCCCGGACGCACAACGCGAATGTCTGTTTTATTGTCGAGGACCCCGGTCGATTGAGGATACATGCCATGAAGGAACGAAGCTCGTGACGGCCCGCAAACAGGATACTGACAGTACGCTCGTCGAAACGTCACCCCTGCGGCCGCAAGTTCATCGAAAGCGGGTGTCTTGATGTGTGGATAACCAGCGGTCGAGACATGCGTGTTTAAATCGTCGCAAACAATAAACAGCACGTTGGGCTTGTCGGCAAACGTGACCGAGGTCGTCAAAAAGAAAACGACTAAAAAGAATGCAGAACGCATGGAAACTCTCGAATGGACTTTTACTTTGTGGTTTGCTCGTCGTGCATGAGTTTGCTCGCACGCGCAGTTTCAGTTGATCAGTTGGAATGCAACAGCAAGCCGCAACCAACCCTGGCTCTCAATTATTAGTTAATGACTCAGCGTCCCTTGTTGGGCTGTTTCTGAGTCGAAGATGGTTTGGCGTAAGGTAAATATTTCGGATGAGGAACGTAGTTACCTTTGCCAACCTCCCAGCGGAACGTTTCGCCCTCGACCAAAAGATCACGACGCGAGTTCAGCTTGGGTTCCGGATTGGCAAATTCAGTCGGCGCTGAATCTCGCAATTGGGCCATGATGTTCGCGTAACGAGAGTCGGACGCAAGATTGTTCCACTCGTTCGGGTCTTCTTTGACGTTGTACAGTTCCTGATTCTGGTCATCGTAATAGATGTATCGCCAGTCGCGATTGATCACCGTGTATTCGCCTGGTGTTATGTAGGGGAGAAACACCGTCCGGTCTGATGCTTTGTTGGGATTCTTTAGTGTCGATGCCAGCGAGACACCGTCCAGTTTCTGACGCGGTACCGGCAACTTGCATTGCTCAACCAGTGTCGGGTAGATATCGATCAAGCTGACGGTCACGTCCGACTGAACACCTTTCTTCACGCCCGGTCCTGCAAACACGAATGGCACGTTGGAAGTTCGTTCCCACAGCGTGTGTTTACCCCATTGTCCTTTTTCGCCCAAGTGATAGCCGTGATCGCTCCACAGCACGACAATGGTGTTGTCGGCATAAGGGCTCGCTTCAAGTGCATTCAAAATTCGCCCAACCATCGCATCAGCATAGCTGGTCGAAGCCAGGTATCCGTGCAAAGCGTCTTTCCAGGCACCCATCGCAACCAATTTGTCATAGTGCTGCTTCTTGCGATTCTGACGTTGTTTAAGAATCTTGCCCGGCAGGTCTAGCAGATCGTCGTCTTTAAACGCGGGCGTCTCGATCGCGTCTCGGTCGTACAGATCAAAATACTTTTGTGGACAATAGTTGGGATAATGAGGAGCATAAAAACCACAGGCCATAAAGAAGGGCTTGTCATGCTTTTTCCCCAACTGTTCAACGATCCAATTTGCTCGTTTCGTGTCGGCCATCTCCTCTTCCTGTTTGTCGGGAATCGCGCCCCACTCCAGAAACAGCCCGCCAGTGATCTCTTTGCCTTTGTTGTAAACACTCGCCGGAAAGGGCTGTGGCACGGGGGTGTCGCTGCTCCATGACTCCAAAGCCCAGCCCCCTTCACGTTGAAACTGATTTCGCAGAAAGAACTTCGTCCAGTCTCGCTGGTCAATCGCTCCAGCGGGATGATGAAACAACTTGCCAGCGCCTAACGTCAAGTAACCTGCTTTGGCAAAACTCATCTGTAACGATTCAATTTCCGGATGATGCACAAAATAGTACGGCGTCTTGTAACATCCAGTTGTCGAAGCGTACTGGCCCGAGAAGATCGCCGCGCGGCTGGGCGCACAAAACACGCCGGCTGTGTGAGCGTTGGTAAAACAGACGCCACGAGCGGACAAGCGATCAATGTTGGGTGTGATCGCATTGGGGCGAGATTCGAGACAGCCGACAAAGTCGTTCATGTCGTCGACGGCCAGGAACAGGACATTGGGTTTTGCATCGTTCGCAAATAGGCCATTGCCACATGCGAGCAATACAACAAAGCTGAAAAGTAAACGCATTGGTTTGTTCATCTGTTTCTTTATCTGAAGCGACGGGGCGGGGTAGTCTGATTGCAAAACGAAAGATCGTCTTTTACGACATCACGGAGCTTTCTTGAGTCCAGCACCACAATGTTCGCGTAGGTAAGCGATACTGTTGAGAAACTCGCGGCGTTCGTGTTTTTGGTTAAATTCTTTTCGGTCAACTCCGTTGGCAGGTTCGTCGATGGTTGCTGCGGTTCCCCGACGAACCAATTTCAGGAAGTCGATGATCTGCGAAGCGTTCAGATCTGGGTATGCCTTCCAGTAGTCTGCGGTGAGAAACGGGATCGGGCGAATTGAATTTGAAATGGTCTCGACAAAGATTGGCATTCCCGGGTTGGATTCAGCCAGCGTATCAACGTATTGCTTGACATCCATCATACCTTTACCAAGTGCCAACCATTGAAACTTCGCTCCCTGTTCGCTGGGCCATACGTTGTAATCACGAATGCTGTTGCAAATCGTGTAGGGTGCCAGTGTTTGAAGATGCTGCATCGGGTCTTCCATTGCCCACAACGCATTGCCTGGGTCAAGCATCACACCGCACACATCCGTCCCGACTTCTTCGACCACTTCAACGAGTTCTTCACTGCGAAGATCGGCAGCGTGGTTCTCAAAACCGAACTTGATCCCCGCATCGCTGGCGCGTGATCGGGTTGCTTTGAGCACACGGACAGCTTCATCGATCCGTGGTTGGATTCCTCCTTTGAGAAAGCGATCATCAATACTGCCGATCCGAACATTGACCACGGGCGAGCCGACAATTTCAGCCACTTTAATCGCTTTGGCTAGCAGCTGCTCGGCCGTGCCCCAAGTATTTTTGAACTGCTTGCCATTCTTCGCGATGCCTCCTGCGCCGGTGTAGATTTTCAGATCATTACGATCGGCAAGCGTTTTGAGTTTTTGCAAATGCTCTGACTCGAGGCTTTCAAAATAGTGCAAACCATTGAACAGCACTGCATCCAGTTTCTGCTCGGCCGCAAATTCGATCAGTTGTTCAGCCTTCCAACTTTTGAATCGCATGGAACGCATCGAATGACCGTCGAGCCCGATGGGGACCTTTCGTTCATGCTTTACATTCATAGCCCCAAGAAGCGGAGAGGTTGAAGCAGCACACGCTAATGTTGCAGCGAGAAATCTACGACGTTGCATAGTTAGCTCCATGGTTGTTCATAAAAGTGTGGCTGCGATTCAAGGGGGAGTGAGGAGAGGTGAAATCTTTGGGAGTCAGTTTCTTAAATATCCCAACACGGCTGGCTCGTCGGCAGATTATTCGCGAAACGATCTGCGCTACCGGCGATTTTGTTTCATCAAAGGCTCTATCGTTTTTCACTTGCCCTTCACTTCATTTCCTTAACTTACGGCCCTCAATTGGGTTCGACCGCCGGTCCTCGGTCGCGAACGGGGACCGTGTCGCTCGCAAGTCTGATGCTCGAAAGCGCACTTTTATTTGAAGGGGAGCCAAAGATGCAGATTCGTTTTAGATGTAAGCCAGTACCGGTGATCGCTGCCGCAATACTATGTTTGATGCCATTGACCGTTTGGGGACAATCAATGGCAACTGGCAACAATGGTTACTCAGTGTCGGCACCATTGTTTACGGTTGGAGAATCGTACAGCGGATACACACCTCCAGGAATTCTCGACGGACTGGGAGCTTATCGTTTGAATGGGCAGACCGTTCGTGTGCTTGCCAACCACGAGCTACTCAACTTCCGCGGTTATGATTACGATGCCGGCGGATTTTCGCTCCGAGGTGCACGCGTTTCGTTTTTCGACATTGATATTGAGTCACGACAAGTCGTTTCCAGTGGATTGGCGCACGAGAGAATTTATGATGCCAATGGCAATCTGGCGACTGACGCCTCGTTTCTACCCGAGCCATATGCCGCCTTTTTTACGGCCGATGAAGCTGGCCAACCCTCAGCTGGCCTCAGTCGACTTTGCAGTTCGCAATTAGTCGAATCTGGAGAATTTAACTCGGGGAACTTTTTCTTTAGAGTGCTTTTGTACTTGTTCACTGGAAAGAATTTTAATTTTGGAATAGAGGACCGCATCTACTTTACAGGCGAAGAGGATGGTGCCGGTTTTAACTCAGTGGGCGGCGCTGGATGGGCACTCGATCCGGCAAATGGTGACCTTTGGCAGATTCCGGATTTTGGCCGCGGTGGTTGGGAGAATGTGACGCAACTGGATACTGGCAATCCGTTTTCTGTAGCCTTTCTGTTGATGGACGATACGTCGCCATTCGACTTCGATGCTGACGGAGTCCCACGATCAAGTGAAGTGAATGGCGATATTGAAATTGATGGTGATGGATTGCTGGAAGCCGCCCCGCTTTATCTTTACGTCGGATACAAAAACGCCGCCGGTGACTTTCTTGCCAAAAACGGTTTGCGTGGCGGTAAATTGTATGTGTGGGTCAATGATAGTGGTGACACGACACCTGCTCAATTCAACTCGTTCGGTTCTCGAACCGGTCGTTGGGTCGAGATCGACAATTCGCCCAGTGGTCCGCCTTCCCAGGACGGTAGCACTGGATTTGATGAGTATGGCTACCCAACACAGGGTACATTGTGGGTTCGCGCTCGGCAGCTAGGTGCATTTGGGTTCTCACGTCCGGAGGATGCTGCGACGAATCCGCGTGATGGGCGTGAGGCAGTCTTGGCGTCGACCGGTGTGGATTCTTATGTGGGTGGTGCCGACACGTACGGTACGATTTACACAATCAAAACCAATTTCTGGAACCTCCGAGGCCGTCTTAAAATAATCTACGACGGGGATGCGGACCCAACGCGTGGCTTACGCTCACCGGACAACCTCGATTGGGCGGACGACGGATTCATTTACGTTCAGGAAGACGAAGCTGAAGAGACGGACACGACAGGCACTCCGTTATTTGGCCCAGGCGCAGACAATCCAACGGAAGCAGGCATCGTCCGATTGAAGAAGAATGGTTCCACTTTACGAGTCGCAACCATTGATCGCAGCGTTGTCCTCGACGCATCGATTCCCAATCCCACTGATGCTGTGGATAAGGACGCGGGAGAAGCCGGTGAATGGGAATCCTCCGGCATTATCGATGTGTCGCGACTGTTCGGTGAGCGGAAAGGAACGTTGTTTCTGTTTGACGTGCAGGCTCACGGAATTGAAGACCAAGAAGACTTCAACGATGGTTCATCTCGAATCAATGACGGTGACCTTGTTGAAGGTGGCCAACTCTTGTTTCTCAAAAAGAACTAGTTGAAGGAAGTAAATCTCGACGAATTGTGAATCGCCGGCCGACCTCGTCGTCGGCCGCGTGATTCTCTTGACCAAACCGAAAGCTAGTTGCCGGGCTCCGTTTTCGGAGAAGATGGTTTTGGCGGTTTGGGCTTGAACCGTGTTACCAGAGCGACTCCGATAGCACCGACCAAAATGGTCACGACTAATTGTTGCAAAGGAAAATCCTCTGGCGCAGACCATTGATTGGCAGCAAAAATCGGCATCAAGAAAACAATCGTATTGACAGCTGGCGTGCCGGAAAACACGAGCGGCGGAACCGTCAGCGGCCCAGTAGGTCCAAGTCGGTTGATCGCCAGAATGATGCACAGGTTTCCACCTACACCAAAGAACCCGGCGATGATGGATTTCAACGCTCCGTCCGTTGACAATTGCTCGCCAAGTGGTTCGCCACTGAAAAAGAAGACGTAGGTGCCAAGTGCAATCACAGCAACTGCAAAATAACCTTCGCCAACATGAGTCAGTGCGCGAAGACTCTTGCACAATTTGTCTTTGCCTTTCATCGCCATGCTTCCGGAATGAATCAGAGCCACATAGAGGCCCCAACTGAGGACCGTCCAGCCGGTGGCCAGCATCCAGAGTTGATTGGAGTCATTTTCAGAGTGGTGGCTATCGGCTGCGATCTCTTTCAGACCGATCATTTGCCAGCCAAACAGAAGCAGAAAGACAACACCGAGTCCAAACAGAGCCTTATAGCTGTTCGACCAACCTTCCTTTTTGGGCGGTTTCGTTGCCAGGGCATACAGGATGCTGACCAAAGGAACGCCGCAAAAAACCAAAGGCATGACCTGTCCATGCCCGCTGGGACAAAATTTAAGCGCGTACGAAAGCGTTACGGCACCACTGGCAACGAACAATCCGGCAATACGACCGATCAATTTTCCCTTGGGCGTATATTCACCATCATCAATTCCCTGTTTTCGAAGAATTGGTAACGCGACGAAACGGACCAGTAACCAGGCGACCAGCAGATACGCGACACCCACTCCAATCGCTGCCATCCAGTTGTTGCCGGAGAGGGCTTTCGTGGCCATTCCAAAGCGAGAACCGTACAATCCCCAACAAATCCAAACGCCTACTACATAGGTAAACCAGAATCCCATAATGGCTGTTGCCAGGTTCTTCATCTTATCCTCGGAGTGTTTTCTGTGACGCGAACGCATCAATGTACCGCAAACCGGGATCGCCCGTCACGGGCGGATGAACTGGTTACCGAATGTTCTTTCTGATTGCAGAACGATTGACCAATCTTCAGCGGCAAAAATCGATAGCGGCTGCAATCACCACCTCGATTTGAAATGAAAAGGAGTTCGCTTCCGAGTGCGGGCGAGGGCTTCTCTGTTATTTCATTTTTCGTGTCGTGAGGTGGAGGCGAATGATCTTAGCTGGCAGTCGCCAGTCATGTTTCGCTCATCGGTCGACTCGACAATTGTTGCTGTGCGCTTTGGTAAACTCGCGTGCCCCTTTGCCCGTCACCGACGTGTTTTCCAGCTTCAGTTGTTTGAGATTTTTAAGCTTGCTCAAAGTCGCCAATCCGGCATCCGTCACTTTGGTTTTGTCCAAATCCAAGATCTCCAGTTTTTTGAAGCCGACAAGGTGTATCAAGCCTGCATCTGTGATGCTGGTACTATCAAGATATAAACGCTCCAAATTCGAAAGACCCTTTAAAGCTGGCAAATCAGCGTCCGAGATTCCCGTGCCAGACAGACTCAAGCCATCGAGGCTCGTAAAAGCGGCCAAGTGCTTGAGACCATCTCCTTTGATGTCGGTTGATGAAAGCGACAGATACTCGATCGCAGGAAAGCTCCCCAAATGTTGCAGCGCAGCGTCATCAATACCACAGTGCCAAAGGTTTAGGTTTCGCAGTTTTTTGAGGCCGCTGATGTGCTTTAGCCCTGGCCCTGTGATCTTTGTTTTTGCGAGGTCAAGCGACTCCAAATTCACTAGGCCACTCAGGTGCATGAGCCCATCATCTGAAATGTCGTTCTTTGACAAGGCGAGTCTCCTGAGCGTCGTCAGGCCACATAAATGAACAAGACCGTCGTTTGTGATCTTCGTATTCTCGAGTCCGATTCTTTGGAGATTGGCGAGCTGGCTCAAATGCCTGAGGTCCTCGTCGCCAACTTCCTGTGACGCGAGCGAGAGATCGTTGAGATTCGGAAAATACGACAAGCACTCCAAATCCAGTTCTTCGATCTTCGCACGCGACAATTGAAGCTTGGTCACGCGTTGCGACCATTGAACACCACCGGCTTCTTTATCAAGCCAAGCCATCAGACTTTCCGGTAAGTTCTCGGTCATCCAGCCTGGCTTTGTCGTGACTCTACCACCGTTGCTGACAATCGAATTGAGGTAGTCTTGGCGGGCTACCATTCGGTCCCAATACACGTTGCCAATCATCAGCAAAATGGCTGATAAAAACACGACGACCAGCAGCGTCCTCAACTTCAACTGAGGAAGCCAACGTTTTTTCTTTTTGGGTTTCTTCTTTTTGGGTTCTGTTTCCAAAGCTCTGAATCCCACAGTCCGATACAAACCAATTGATTCTAAGAGATATTGCAACGATCAATACCCTGTGCATCCGTGATTAAGCCTACTCGAAGTGTGAAGAAATTTCCCAAATTAAAGTGTCGGGCAATTTTGAGATTTGGCGGTCGGAAACATATAGGGAGGGATGAACGCTCAGCATCGTCGCTTGGGCGGACCTCGTCGTCGCCCGGGCAAAGGCGTTGGCAATCTGTGTTCATCCGTGTTTATCTGTGGTCGGTCCCAAGATGCGTTTCCAATCCGTCGGCCTTATCGCTGCGCAATGTCTCAACTGATTGGCCACGGATGCACACGGATTAACACAGATGAATGACGACGAGTTGAATGCTTTGATGGATAAGATCATCGGACGCGCAATTGAAGTCTCAAATAAAGTGGCGTCTGGTTTCTGGAGAAGGTCATGAAAATGCGCTCGCAATGGGGCTTCGAAAATTGCACTTGATAATAAACAAGCGGATCCGACCAAGGTGCTGTACGACCGTGTAGCCGTTGGCGAGTACTTTGTTGACTTGCTCGTGGCTGCAGTGATCGTGGAACTAAAAGTTGTAAACGAGATCAGTGATCCGTTTGCTGCTCATTGTCTCAATTACCTAGAAGGCAACCGGCCTGCCGATTTGCCTCCTGCTGAACTTTGGCAAGCCACGAGTTGAAGTAAAGCGATATCGGATTTAATAATCTGTGTTCATCCGTGTTTATCAGTGGCCGTACCCAAGATGCGTTTCCAATTCGTCGGCCTTGTCGCAAACGCAAATACTCCTGCAAAACTTCGCCGGTCGATTGCTGCGAATTGTCTCAATTAATCAGCCACGGATGAACACGGATCAACACAGATGAATGACGACGAGTTGAAGTTGAATACGTTGACGGAGAAGATGATCGGTTTCGCGATTGAAGTTTCAAATAAAGTGGCGTCTGGTTTCTGGAGAAGGTCTTTGAAAATGCGCTCGAAATCGAGCTTCGAAAAATTGACTTGATATTAAACAACAGACTCCGACCATGATGCTGTACGACTGCATCGTCGTTGGCGAGTACTTTGTTGACTGGCTCGTGGCTGCAATGATCGTCGAACTAAACGTTGTAAACGAGATCAGTGATCTGTTTGCTGCTCATTGTCTCAATTGATTGGCCTCGGATCAACACGGATGAATGACGACGAGCTGAATGCGTTGACGGATAAAAACATAGTCTGCCCGCGGATTTGGCCGATGTCTTCAAATAGGACTTGAAAATGCAATTGTCTTTGAAGCTGATTTTTTTGCTTGTAACTTTTTACTGCGTTTTATTGGGTTGCTGGGTCTTGATCCAACCGCAGTTTTGCCTAGTTAACCGAAGGCACGTTAGAGCCGATATGGAAATCCGCCTAATCAGACGGAGCTTACAACACGAATCCGGAAGGTATCTCGAAAGAGCGGTAGAACTTATTAGGCGCGAAGGCCGAGTTGATCCTTGGGGCCACGAATACCAATTAGTCAAGCGGGATGAAGGCGTGAATCTTTGCTGGCATGTCTATTCATTTGGGGAAGATGGACGCTCCAAGTCGAATGGGAATGATCAGGACGACATCAACACATGGAACTACAGCGTCTCAACTTACTACGCTCCAAAAATCAAACAACAGCAACGAATCGATGACGCAAGAGTTGCGATTTGGCTAGCAGTGCCATTTTTTTTGGTTCTTGCGTGGAAGCTGTTGGGGAAATGTGAACTTGGCCTGTCCAATCAACCTGAGGGACTCGATTAGCAATTCGGACTTTGACTTCGAGAAACAATCGCTGCTAAAATGGCAATAGGAGAAAGACTTGGAATTCAACCAATTCAATGACGCCGCCGTTCAATCCCCAGCTGTTGCAGTTGGCTTTGCCACGGTGGAGCCCTGCATTCAAAACCTAATCGAGCGTGATGCAGATCGCCTTGCCATTCAAAAGGGCATCGACGCTCTCAAAGCTGGGCAACACCGTTTCTTTGACGAATTCGACTGAGAGTTCCGTAAGAAAAATGGCTTGGCTCCGCGTCAGTAATCCCCCGTGAATTCGGATGAGACCAGGATGTTCGATGTAGGTATTACAGCACCTGCTGAAAACGACCTTCAACGCAACTTTGAAGGTGGCGACCGGCCTGCCGATGTGCCTCCTGCTAAACTTTGGCAGGCCACGAGTTGAAGTAAAGCGATATCGGCTTTGGCAATCTGCGTTCATCCGCGTTTATCTGTGGCTGTAACTAAGATGCGTTTCTAATCCGTCGGCCTTGTCGCAAACGCAAATCTTCCTGCAACACTTCGCATGCAAGTCGGCCATGTCGCTGCGCAATGTCTCAATTGATTGGCCACAGATGCACACGGATTAACACAGATGAATGACGACGAGTTGATGCGTTGATGGAAAAGACGGTTTCGCGAATGAAGTTTCAAATAAAGTGGCGTCTGGTTTTCTGGTGAAGGTCATGAAAATGCGCTCGAAATCAAAATGCGCTCGAAATCGGGCTTCGAAAATTGCACTTGATAATAAACAAGCGGATCCGACCAAGGTGCTGTACGACCGTGTAGCCGTTGGCGAGTACTTTGTTGACTTGCTCGTGGCTGCAGTGATCGTGGAACTAAAAGTTGTAAACGAGATCAGTGATCCGTTTGCTGCTCATTGTCTCAACTACCTAAATAAGCGTGCGCAAAGATGTCTGTATAAATTGGTATGGCGTCAGACTACGAAAAAAGCTTCCATCTGAGAATT
>JBCAWX010000055.1:0-13584 GCA_038534355.1 Planctomycetota bacterium | reverse complement strand
ACTTTTCAGGGAAGCCTGTTTTCTTTCAATACCAATTTTGCGATCTCAACACAGGCGCACCAGCCGGATCGCACCCTTCCCGAATGGTTATGATCAAGACGCCGAAAATGCGCTAGCTTCGCTACATCTAGAGCAGCTGGAAGACCGGCAAATGTTGTCATCCGTGACCAATTTTGAATTTGTCGGCAACCAACTAACCGTTCCGGGAACAGAAAGTGCCGAAACGATGGTTGTCGAGACCGACGAAAATGGGGAAATCCTCGTTGGCGGCCAAGCGACTGGAATCGCTTCCACCGAAGTGGAATCATTACAGATCTCGGCTGGAGGTGGCGATGACCAAATTGATTTGTCCGGATTTACGGCTTCCGGAATCACCGTCCAGATTGATGCCGGATCTGGTAACGACACGGTCATTGGTAGTGAGTCCACTGACTTGATTTTTGGCCGCACAGGAAATGACATCATCCAAGGTGGTGGCGGAAACGACCAGATTTATGGCGATAGTGGGAATGACACGCTGTCAGGGGACTTTGGAAATGACTTTATTGATGGAGGTGACGGAGAAGATTCGATATTAGGAAACGCTGGAAACGATTTGATTCTCGGAGGTCGGGGGAATGACAGCCTACAAGGCGGCGATGGCGACGATACAATTTTCGGTGA
The DNA here is from genome assembly GCA_038534355.1 of Planctomycetota bacterium. Lineage (GTDB taxonomy): Bacteria > Planctomycetota > Planctomycetia > Pirellulales > Pirellulaceae > Mariniblastus. The sequence goes on along the minus strand of JBCAWX010000055.1, from coordinate 12,921 downwards.
TACCGGAGTTGGAGACGGCAGTAATGGTATCGACGTTATCCAAGGCAATGATGGAGACGATGTCATATACGGTGAGGATAACGATGATCAGATTTCCGGCGGCGAAGGAAACGATCGAGTTTTTGGTGGCGTCGATCAGGATTTGGCAGTTGATTCGGCTCTGCCAGACGTTCCTAGATTTGATGCCAACTTCGGCCATGCCGCGACGTTTGGTCGATACCGCCTCGGCTTAGGTGATGTGACTTCCGCCTATGCTGGTGAGATCAATCGTTGGGAGGTTGATTGGGGGGATGGCAATCAATGGGTCACGTCTGGTTCTCAGTCCGAGCTGGCTCATTTTTATCAGACAGCAGGTCAATTCAATGTTGTCGTGATCGCCTATGACCAAAATGGCCCTGTCGCGACGACCACCGGAAGCATTGTCGTTCAGGAAATTGATCTCGTCGTTGCCAACACAGACGACGTATCAGACGGCAATTACTTTGCTGGCGGACTAAGCCTGCGCGAAGCTGTCGAAATTGCCAACCTTCGGCCTGGAACCGACGAAATCACCTTTGCAGATGCGCTTACTATTAGTGGTCCGCAAGTCATTGAGCTGGAACGTCAACTCGACATCAGAACAGATATCAACATCATCGGCCCTGGTTCGGACCAGTTAAGTTTGTCTGGAGGACAGCCTTATGAAGCACTGATCGCGATCGAACCCGACGAGATTGGCCAGCGTTTGACTTCCAGAATCGAATCGCTGAATCTGGCCAATGCGGCAGGCACCGGTATCCATGCCATCGATACCAACTTGTATGTCGTTAATGTCAATCTGGAGAATATTGACGCATTTGGGATTCAGGCCAACGACACTAGTTTGGTTGTTGAAGGTTCAAGTAGCGTCGGTGCTGGACTTCACGCATTTTACATCCAACAAAATGAATCAGCTTTTTCTTCTGCGATCTTTGACAGCGTTTCGGTTTCCGGGAGCAACTACGGAATCGAATTCACAGCCCATGATGGCAGTGCCGCCAATATTGGCTTTGTCGCCAGCACGCTAGAAGCTGGAAAGTTGGTTATCAACGGCACGCTAACTAACGATTTTCCCGGTGTGAAATTCGTCAACGGCGAGTCCGACAATTGCGAAGGATCTGGTACTGACGACAGTGGAGTCGACCAGCAGTGTGCTCCTGACGATGGATCGCCCGGTACAACAGACGGCTCTGCGAGCGACGGTGCTGGCACTAATGGCGCTACCGAGGATGGCACGGCGGAAGACGGTTCGTCAACGGGTGGTTCGCCTACGGGAGGAACAACCAATGACGGCACAACCACGGTCGGCATTGATGTCGATGGTGCACCCGATGATGGTTCGCAGGCCGGCGGAACTACTGACGACGGAACTACCGACGACGGAACTACTGACGACGGAACTACTGACGACGGTACTACTGACGACGGAACTACTGACGACGGAACTACTGACGACGGTACTACTGACGACGGAACTACTGACGACGGTACTACTGACGACGGAACTACCGACGACGGAACTACCGACGACGGAACTACCGACGACGGAACTACTGACGACGGAACTACTGACGACGGAACTACTGACGACGGAACTACCGACGACGGGTCGACCAGCGTCGGAGCCCCTGATGATGGAAGTACCAGTGGCGGGACGACCGACGACGGCAACTCCGATGATGGCAATACAGATGATGGAAGCACGACTGGCGGCGAAGTCGACGCTAGAGTTTTGGTGCGACCACTTGGCCCGGTGTACGAAGGAGACGTTGCCGCGTTTCGGATTTGGCTGGAAGACCCAGATCACTCGTTTCGCGCATCCGCGAGTGGCACTCCAGTCCACTGGCGGCTGATTGATGGGCGCGGTGAATTTGCTGCGAAAGTTGACGGTTCAAATTCGAATTTGAGCGGTGACTCGCTAGATGTTCATTACAACGAAGGGGTGATCTACCTAAAAGAACATCGAAAAAAGCACTACATTTATGCCCACACCATTCTTGACAATATCTACGAAGGAGGCCTGTACGGCTTCCCCGAATATTTTCAGCTAGAGATCACAACGGTCGGGGACGTATATGCTGGTGCCTATGGTTTCAAAAAAGTAGGAACTTCGACGGGCACGATCTACGATCGTTACGTTCCCGATCCAGGTGGTTCGACCGGAGGTGGAAGTGGCGGCGGTGACGATCCCCCGCCCCCAACCACACCCGTCGTTTCCTTCTTGGAGGCACACAATCCGGATCTTTATGAGCAATGGAACAGTAGTTTTTACGAGAGCTGGTACACGAGCAATGTGGACAGGGCAGAGGATCTTTCGAGTTATTGGTCTTACTCAACGACCCCCTACAATCCAATCGTGTCAAAGTTTCGACCTTGGGGGGAGATGCTGGAAGGCGAATCTCGAAGAATTGTAAGGCTTCAACTATCGCAAGCGAGTAATTATCCCGTGACGGTCGCGCTTTCGACGGGAGACTTGAAGGCCAATGCCGACCATGACTTCGAACTCTTGGATGAGACGGTCACCTTTGCCCCCGGACAGACAATAGCCGAGGCTCGCGTAAAAGTATTCAACGACGATACCTTTGAACTTCCTGAGACGTTCCATTTGTCAATTGAAGACGCGCAAAACGCAGTCGTTTCGTCGACCGGTCGATTCTATATCGGGGCCATTTTCGACAGCTTTGTAAACCTTCAAATCTCAGATACAAATGCAGAGACAGAGGAAGATCCAGGCGCGAAGATTTACCTCGCCCACGACCCAACGGCGGTGGATCGCCCCCAAACCAATCCCGGCACTTTTGACAACTCGACTCTTGTCGATCTGCGACCCACATCGGCTTCGCTGAAACTCAATGCGTTGTGGCCTCAGACAACCGTGCCTTTCAGATATTACGACGACTATCGAATCACGCTGAATTTCGATGAGTCGCTGATCAATCTCTACGCCTATGATGATTCTTGGTCGGGAATTGTTCCTGACGAGAACGACGATCGCACCCTGTTCCCCATTGAATCAGGCGTCACCTTAACTCCCAATGATGGTGATTTATCGTTTGTAATTGTTGGCCTCAATGAAGGTGAAGACACGCTCTCCGTTTTGGGGCACTACACTGACAATGATGGAAACACGCAGCATATCCACGATTTCGCCAACTTCACTGTCGTCAATCCTCCGAAGAACGCGGATAACGTAATTGATGTCGACTCAAACAATGATGGTCGAATCGAGGAGGAAAAGGACGATGATATTGAGGATGCGCAAGACCACATCCTGGCCGTCAATGATATCGATGCAAACAACAATTTCGTTCTGGATTACGCTGATCAGTCGGCGAATACTCCTTTCACCCCGGTACGTATTTATTTCCGTGGTTTAGAAGATTACTCACTGCAAGACTCAACCTTTTCGTTCAGCTATCCACACAGCGAATCACTTTATCCAGTTATCGGCGATCCGATTGACCCCGTGGCACCTGAAAACGCTTTTCAGGACTATTTTAGAATTTGGAAACTTGATACCAGGGCTGCCAATGCCCCAGATGAAAACGCAGCGGCACCTTTTTCAAGTTTCATCTTTACCGGGCATGGGACGACTTATACTGCGGCCGAACTTGGTTTCGAAAACGGCGGACCAGATTACGTCGACCTCTTCCTTGAAGGAATTCGAGAAGGAAGACTCGCCAACAATTCCACGCCAAATGATCCGGAGATTACAGTCACCCTCGAGAAGAAAACTCCTCAAACTCCGTTCGTTGACGAAGAAACGGTGATCGACAGTGTCAATGTGGCTGTCGTGAACCCTGACCTTGATGTTGATTCTTTGAATACCAAAGAACTCGGCTTGCCTGATAGCTCGATCGAGGAAGAGCACGTTGAAATCGGAAGCAACGAATCAGTTCATCAGAATGCAGGCACCAACAAGTGGGACGCACCGGGTAAAATAATTGGTGCAAATCAGAACGACGCCGATAACGACGGCGTATTTGATTATGTCGACTTTGATGGAGGTGGAGAACGATTCGTCCCAATGGTGCTTCGCGTCCCGCGTGTTTACGAGACAAATGATCAAAGTGGTGCATTTAGTCTTCCCATTGCTTACCAGGATTTGTACTTCGAGTTCAGCTTGACTTCAACGTCGCCTCAAGTTTCTGCTATTCCAGCTGACATTGCTGGGCTTCAGGACGATTATGTTCGCATTTGGAAAAAAGATGGAAACGTCGAACGCGATGCAGTTCTCGATCGAGTCAACTTTGACCAGATGTACAAGGCAACGGATCTTTACGGCGGATCGGACTACGACACGATCACGTTATACATCGAGGTACTTGCCGGCGGCGTAGATATTTTGAATAGCAAGATCACCGCCCATTCGTTCTTTAACAACAATGAAGACAAAACGCTTGCTCCAGAATTGGTCCCCATCGGTGACGAAGATCGCAATGTTGATACCGTTGGTATCACGACGGTCAGCATCGACGCTGACATTGATTCACGCAATCGATACGGTTACAGCATGCCAAGCGGTGAAGATCTTATCGATGAACGCTATGAGGATGTGGGAGCCGGGAAAGTGGTTTTCGCCAGCTACGGGGACCAGGATTTTGATGGCAAACTCGATGCAGCGCCCGAAATTGCCAATGGCCGCTTCGTCCCCATCAAAGTTAGGATTCCGCAAAATGTCATTGAGCTGGCGCGGGAAACGACTGGCGACGACATCTCAAGCGACACAAGTATCTACGACAAACTGACGTTGAAAGTCGATTACATGACGGCAGACCCTTTGGGGAATGGCAACAACAGCGGCAATATTCGGATATGGCGAAAAGACGGGTTTGAACAACGCGACCCCGCGGTTGCCAGTAGCTTCTTGACCAGCCAAATGCGCGGCGACTATGTCGCACCAGGGCAATATCTGATTACAGACCTTTTCCAATTCGGCGAATCGTCAACCGACCCGATCCTGGATGAAATTACGCTCTATGTCGAAGGTGTCGCGCCGAGCAGTAACCTTGGGCAAGAACGCGTCGCATTCAGTTTGCTACACGACAGTAACGTGATCATCGGTGCGCATGACACCGTGCGATTCACCGTTAAAGAGTTTGATCTGGACGTCGATTCCGACAACGACAATTTCTTTGCGCCGCCCGAGCGCGATGCATATGAAGACAGTATCGAACTATTGCAACCCGGCAAAGTTATTCGAGCGGATCGCTATTTGGACTCAGATGGAGATGGAGTCGCCGATCACTTTGACGGCTTCAACTTCGATGGCATTGATGGAAATGAAGACGATTCGGAAACGGCCAATCGATTTACGCCACTTGTTATCGAAGTCCCTAAGCTAGAATTCAACGATGAGCTCAACGTCGACTTCAACGAGTCGGTATACGTTGCCTTCGCCTACGAAGCTTTTGACGAATCGGAATCTGGGAACCTACGTCTTTGGGCGAGGAATAGTGCGGACCGAGAGTCTTTCGATGAGTTTTTGAGACCTAATGTCGCCTATTCCGTGGCCGACCTCATCGAACTCTCGCAAACGGACATTTCAAGCCAACCCTCCGGGGCGCTCACCCAATCGTTAACGTTTTTTGTCGAAGCAGTCGATCGAAAACTGAACGTCGCCTCCCAGCCGATCGTTGCCGGACTATTTGTTGCCAATGCTGCAAACGCACCGACAACGCCAACAACGCTGCCGGACGACTGGGCCAGTACTTATGGCTACGGCGATGGAAACGGAGATGATGGGTCGACCGGTGGCGGGGACAACGGTCCCGGATCTGGAGACCCACCTTACGGCTCTGCACAACTCGGCTATATCGGGTCGGACACCGTTAGAGTAACGCATACCGAGATCGTTAGCGTCTTTGCGACCGACCAATTCGGTCAAGAAGGTAACGATGACGGAGTTGAATTTACTTTCTCGAGACACGACGGCAACGTTGCTGGCAATCTGACGGTCTACTATGAATTGATTGATGGCAGCCCGACATCAACGGCGCTCGATCCAAATTTCGGTTATACCGATAATGATTACTCTACAACCCTGGTCACCAATATTGATAGCAACGGCCGTTTCATTGGTTCCGTTACGATCCTCGCGGGAACTTCTTCAACGGCACTGTCGGTCATACCAACGAACGACAGCACAAGCGAATGGGATGAGACGATTGAAATTCGGTTGATCGACAACCCGTTTGACGCGGGAACCGAGGAGCCAGACTACATTCTCAACGTACAAAATGTCGCGACCGCAACCATCTTTGACGACGACGGCTACGTTGGAGAGCTGGACCGCAACGTTGACGCCGATTCAACAGGCTTGGTTAAGGACACCGTTTCCAGCGGTGCAGTTTCCGTTGGCTTACATCAGGGAGATACCAACGTTGAAATCCCGTTGATTCCTTTTGCGAACGGCTTGACCTATCAGGACGACGATAATCTTTTGCCGATCCTACCGATTGAACTGAAACTACCTAATTCGGCTCAGAACATGTCTGGCCTGAAAGCGAAAGTCACCTTTGGTGGCGAAGCCGGGCAAGAAGTGGTATTCGGCAACGCAGGAAATTTTGATCCCGAATGGGGCTATATGCGACTCGTTCTGATGGGGCCTCAAGATCTTGCCGACAAGTTGAAAACCGGTCACTACGATTATGACATCGAAGTTCAATTGGTTGTTGACGGCGAGTTACTCACCAAGACCATCAATGGAAACACTGAGATCATCAACCGAGTCAATGCCGCCTTTGGTGATGATAGTTATGGAAAACGCTGGACCCATGTTCAAGACGACCGGCTGATTCCAAATGACGGTTCCACCGGAAGGTTCACTTCCAGAGGTCATCGGACCGAGTCTGGTATCGCGCTGATTCGAGGGGATTCGACGTCGGCTTGGTTCAAAAGTGAAAACGTCAATTCAAATGATGTGGTTTACGCCAGCAACACGGCATCGACAGGACCTTGGCGAAACAGCACGCTTGAATCAAGTGATCTGATGTTTGGTGGCCAGCGATATGACTGGAACTTCGACAACCTGAACCAAAATCGAATGTACCAGGTGTTCGCGACGTGGTCGTCCGATTCGACACGCTCCGATGAGGCGCGTTATGACATACTCGGAGGCCTGCGCCTCGACAATGGCGTCTCCGGGACGATCGACCAGCGATACACGCCTGGCGAGGTTGATTTCGATAGTCGCCAATGGCGCAGCCTTGGGTTCTATCAGCCCGGTGGCAACAGCCTTCAGGTTTCACTAAGCCAGATGGGCAATGGAAGTCTGGTCGCATCCGACACATCCGTGGTACTGGTTAGCAACTGGGACTACCAAACTCCCGACGGAAGTTTCTCGAATCTTGAGTATACACCTCAGGATTCTTCGGAATTCAGCGACGATGATCGTGCCTACGCTCATACGCTGACAATGCCCGATGGCGGTTCGTTTGAATTCAGCAGCCAAGGCCGCCTACACCGCCACAGTGATGTGCTCGGAAACCGAACGCGTTTCGATTACGAATTTTCCGAGGGACACGAAGCTCGACTCAACAAAATCACAACGCAAGGCGGATTGGAAACGACCTACCACTACGATGGAGGTTATCTTCGATCCGTCGAATCGCCAACTGGATTGACTGCAACCGTGATCAACGATAACGGATTCGTCAGGTCGATTGAATACGATTCAGGTGTACAGAATCTACTTGAGAACGGAAGCACCAGTAGTCTCGTAAAAACTCGATTCGATTATTTCGCGCCCGGCTATCGACTAAGCGATGTCTATGATGCACGAGGAAATCAAACCAAAGTTGTTCGAAGTGCAAATGAGAGGGTTCATTTGATTGAAAACGCTGATGGTGCTGTTGCATCGATTACTCCGATGCTGGTTGACGGACTCGACGCCCATGAACTACGGCGCAGTATTTCCGGGCAACTTGGAAACCTTTTTTTAACAACGACGATCCATCAATCCAAGGCGACCTTTACAGAACCGGGAACGGTTACCGAGCCCGGAGACACCCGAGAATTCCAAACGAACCATTTTGGATTGGTCACGTTCAGCACGCGCCCAACCGGCGGCGACGTTGATCATGATTTTTTCAACGTTTGGTCGACCGCTCGAAATGAGCACGGCCAAATTGAAAGGTATGTTGAACCGGCGATGTATGTTGCCAGCTTTGATGCTACATCAGGTAATCCAAGTCGCGAAACGATCGGCAACAAGATCACCAAATTTGAATACACCGACAATGGAAACCTCGAGCTTTCGATCGCAGGATTTGAAAGCACGAATACAAGAACGAGCTCGACAGAGTACAAGACCATCGCATTGAACGGGCGTTCCGCTGAAGTCGTTGATATGGTGACGGCGTTTGATGGGGCCAAGACTAAGTACTTTTATCGAGAAGACTATCAGCAACCAGGTAACGACGAATCTTTCCAGCCACTTGTCGTCATCGAGGATTTCGAAGGACCCGATCAACGCGTCACGAAGTTGTCCTATACAGAACCGATTGGCCAACAAGAGCACCTGATTGACGACCTGGCGTTGGGGCTGGTCAAGACTACCGAAGTTGACGAACAAACGACAACCAACGAGTACTACGATTCGACCGATGGCCATTTAGTTGGACTGACCCGTATGGTCATGGTTTCCGGCGACGGACTAAAGCAGAAAACCGAGCTGCTGTACGACGACCATCGTTATATCAACGAGTCCCGACAACATTCGGTACAGGTTGGCACGCAAACTGACACCACCTATCGAAGCACCAATTATGTTCGGGATTATCGAGGGTTGGTCGTCAGTAAGACACTCCCAGCCGGTGCGTCGGTCGTTTTGGATAACGATGGAACGATTCTGTTCGACGAAAACGGAATTCCGGTTACGGAAACACACACCCAGGGCAAGCAAACGACCTACGTTTACGATGCAATGGGGAATGAGCGTGAGATGACCAGCAATATTGGCACATCGTCTTCGTCGAAACTCGTTACCACCAGCACCGAGTACGACGCGATGAATCGGGTCGAATCCGTTGAAGATTCTGGCCAACTCAAAACCACCTTTGCGTATTGGGCGGACGGAAACCTCAAGTCCGAGACGGTCGTGATACCTGGTGCCGATCGCGTAACAGAATACTTTTACGACGCGCGCAACCGCCTGGAACGCAAAGTCAGTCCAACTCCCGGCGGCTACGCCAATGGAGTTGCCGTACCCGCGGCCACACTGGAGCGACTTGAGACTTTCTACCTTTATGACAACAACAACTATGTCATCAGTGAATCGGATACTGCAGATTTCTCGGCGGCGGATGCAGTCAGGACCCATCATTACCACTCGATCCACGGTGAGATCCTGGCCAATGAACAGCATTACCATTTTGACCGTGAGCTCAACGTTTACCATCCGCAAACAATCAATTTTGTAGACAACGATAATCCACTAACAAACAATCTTGTAGGCCACGGTAATCCACTAACTCGCTACGTTCTGGATAGTGCTGGCCGAGTTCACCAAACCTTGACACAAGTTCAAACCGGAAATGACGGGTTTTCGACGGTTACGACAGAGTACGACAATCTTGGTCGATTGGTAAAACGAACCGTTCCCATCAATGAAACTGAAACTAAAGAGTCCCTTTACGATTACGACGAACGTGACAACCTCGTCGCGACGACCATCACTGCACCCAATTATCACTCTTACGAAGTACGATTCTACGATGGGCTCGATCGATTGATCGCCATTGATCATCCCGACCCGGACCCTGATCGTGTTGGCTTGGTAACCAAGTTTGCCTTCGATGAATATGGCAATCTCGCTGCGAAACTCGAATATGAAGGCTCCATCACCGACAGCATTCCATCAACGTCGATTCAAGGCTTGGTTAACGAAGCGAAGGACAAGTCTGGAACGATGGATGTAAGGCTGACTCGCTACCGTTACGACGCTAACGGTAACTTGCTGGCAACCGTCTCGCCTGACATGTACGGAGAAAGCACACTAACTGAATCGCTAGCGCCAGTCGATGGCAGCGTCGTCACAGCGTCTGAGTATGACTTCGCTGGCAATCCACTAAGCACCATCCTCCAGTTCCGTGAGGAACAAGGTTCCGAAGTCACATCTCAAACAACCACGTTTGTTTACGACTCATTTGGAAGAATACACCAGGAGCGCAGCCCGCTCGATAACAATGGCAACCGAACGATTAAGACAACAACATATACACTGGACGGAAGCATCCACGAAGTCAAGAATCACCTCGAAAGTGATACTGGCCAAGTCGTCTCGACCAGCGCGACCACTACGTATCATTACGATAACATTGGCCGTCACTACCAGGTCGTCACCAGCGACGGAAACGACTCCATTGCCCATACGACTCTTTCCGACAAACATGGCAACGCGATTCGCACGATTGAATCCAACGGCCGCAAAACGGATCACGTGTTCGACAACCTGAACCGGATGATCCAAACAACTCGCTATGTCGATCAGGATGCGATCGAAGGAGGCACGTTCAATGACCCGCGAGTCAAGTCGTACCAGGTGTACACCGTTGACGGGTTATCTCGATACCAAATCGCACAGGATGGCACGGCTGTCGAAACCATTTATGACGAAGCCGGAAATCTAATTTCGACCATTCGCCATCAGTACGTCGTTCAAGAAGACGGCACGTACGACTTTGAGACCGTCTCGACGACCCAATATGAAAATTTTGATGCCAACGGTAAATACCGTTCGGTGACCGACGCCAGTGGCTCAACCAGTACCTTCGTTTACGATCGCTTCGGTCGAATGATCGAAGAACATCGAGCAGACTCCGAAGCACCGAAGAAGTACGCCTTCGACGCATTTGGCAACTTGGATTACTCGACCAACCGTCGCGGTCAAATCGTTTCATATGAATACGCACCGACAGGCTTACTTCTTTCAGAGCATCTTCAAGCGGACGGCATCGAGCATACCTTCCGATACACGCCGCTGGGTGAGATTAAGCTGGCAGAAACGCGTAAGCTTGAAAATGGCCAATGGGAGAGCCAGTCGAGATACACGTACGACTATGAAGTTGATCGAGCTTTGGACAAGTTCACACAGGAATTCGATGTTCTCGGTGACCAGGAAATCATTGAAACTCGATTCAATACCGATCCAATTTCAAGCGTGTCTTCAGAGACGATCGCTGTTGGACCAGCGGGCGCTGCGACTGACCTGGCAGTCAAGAGCCGAACGTTCGACCACTTTGGTCGAAACTCACGCTTTCAGCTAGAACAAAACGGAACCACTACTTCGGCAACGTTCAACTTCGGCGCACATAATGTCCTCGACAGCATCGACTACCAGCATGACACACCATCCGGAATCGATCGATCGGCCCAAGTCGATTACGAACACTATGCCGATGGAAGGATTCAAAGCGTTGCTTATTCTGCCAATGGAAACCAGCCAAGGGAACAGCAAGTTTTCTTCTACGATTCTTCGGGACGAGAAGTAAAGGAGATCAATCAGTTCCAGACACTGTCCATTATCGACTCTGAAGATGTGCGGGATTCACTGTCTTCGCAACATGGCGTTTATCCACTTTCTAAAACTGCGAACCAAGGGACAGAACTGTCTGCCGGACGATATCAGTTTTCATTCGGTGAAGGCATCACGGGAATCCCGCTTGACGAGAATACCCGCTTTAGTGTCTACGCTTCCTCAATTTCATATTCCGCGTATCAAAGTGCCCCGTCGCTCAACAGTATCGGCAGCCGAATTGGCGACGTGGTTGAAAGTGAAACCAATCCAGGCAAGTATGAGCTTGAACTGAGCCAGGCTTACGGTGCCCTTGTTCCGCACCCCACAGAGTTCAATTCAGCAACGTTAGTGGTCGAATCCAGGGATAGTGATGGCAATTGGAACATCGCCAATTTTGGAATGGACGCACTTACCGATTTCGAATTGAAACGATATTCCGATACCGTCATGAATCGATCCCGAGACGATTTTCATCGGAGCAGCGAGCCGACTTCGAATCAAGGACGTGGGCAAACGATTGCGGCCGATGGAATTGAATGGCAAACCTTCACTGGTGATTACGACGCCGACGGAAATGTAACGGCCCGCCGTCAATTGAGAGATGTTTACGACAACTCTCAGCGTTATAAGGCTTCCGGGACGGACGATTTCACTTTTGAGTTAACCGGTCAGGGAGTTTACCAGGATGTAGACGGCAACGAAATGCTTCGTTCTGGTACCTATCAGCTTTATTTCAAAGAGTTCGTCCAATCGGTCCCAAATGATTTCTATCGCTGGGACTTGCCCGACAATCAACGCTTGGGGCTATACCAACAATCAGGGACGCTGCTGCCAAACACGATAGAGTACTCAAAAGTCGCCGACATTGCTCAAGTCAATGACAAGCTATTCCAATTCGACATCGACGCAGCGACAGGCTTGGATAACTTGCAGGTTGCCGAAGCACGGCTTTATGTCGGGGTTGAGGAACTGCAGGCGGACGGCGGTTATGCCTTAATGGAATACGATTCGATGTATGCAGAGCTTCCCTACCTACAGGACTACCAGCTCGATTTTGTTACGCAACACGAAACCTTTGAATGGAATTCCAAGAATCAGCTGACCAAGAAAACCGTCGAACGGAGGTCGATTCCGGGTGAAGCAAATGTACTTACGACCTATTCCTTCGGTTACGACGGATTGGGCAACTTGGTAACATCTTCCAAGTTCAACCACTATGACATGGGGAATCCTAGTGCCGTCGAATTTGAGGCACAAGTTTATGTGTCGGACCCTAATGGCGAACGAACACTCGTCTTCTCGGCAAGTGGGTGCGATCCGGCTGGTGCGCCTGTGTTGAGATCGCAAAATTGGTATTGAAAGAAAACAGGCTTCCCTGAAAAGTT
>JBCAWX010000054.1:0-13732 GCA_038534355.1 Planctomycetota bacterium | reverse complement strand
TGTTGTTTTGTTTCAAGTTCAATTTTGCGAAGCTCGATTGCGAGCGCATTCTCATAGACTTTTTCCAGAAAACCAGACCCCAATGTATTTGAAACTTTAAACGCGCAACCGATGATCTTTTCCGTCAACGCGTTCAGCTCGTCGTCATTCATCTGTGTTAATCCGTGTTTATCTATGGCTAAAGTCGCTTGCGAGCCAAACAATTTGGAACACGTTGAGCTTCATCGTCGCATTATCGGCCGCGAAGATCAATTTAGAACACCATAGTGGGTATTAAGACACATCACAAGCCGCTAGCATCCTGTAGTCAGTCGTTTGCAAGCCACAGATAAACACGGATGAACACAGATTGCTAAAACCGAAATTGCTTGACAGCAACTCGTGGCCTGCCAAAATTCAGCAGCAGGCAGGCCGGTTGCTTTTAGGTGCAAAACACTCGCCAACGTCGTCATTCATCTGTGTTATCCGTGTTCATCTGTGGCTAACCAATCGCGTACTGAGCAGCAAACGCCTTGCATGCGAAGCAGGACAAGCTGCGGCAATGCCAACGGTTTCGAGGCGGCGTTCTCCACCCTTTCTGAATGGATCTCCAGACTGCTGACGCGATCGCCAGGCAATTGTGGCTGGTATCTCTTGTGTGCTCAGATCTTCCAAGTAAAAATGGAATCTTCGGTCTCGAAAGACTCGTGAATCATGCAAGACAGTTGCCTCAATCAGCAGACGGTTGAAGACTTGGTTGCCGGTGAGTTATCAGAACCGGATCGCAATCGACTCCATCGTCACTTAGACGCTTGCATCGTCTGTCAGCACGTCGTTGCCGCGCAGCGAAAGGACCATCGGCTTTTTGAAGATATTTGTTGGGCGTTTCGCCCCAATGGTCAATTGAATGCTGCTTCGATCTGGCAGTTGATTGAATCAACGAAAGAATACACAGTCGAATCACTTTGGGGACGAGGTGGGCAAGGCCTCATTTTTCGTGCGACCCACAAACGACTCAAGCGACCAGTTGCGATCAAGGTACTCGGACATTGGCAAGAGAATAAGGAACAGTCCGTCCGACGATTCGCTTGCGAAATGGAGGCGATTGGGAAACTTGACCATCCAAACATTGTAAGGGCGTATGATGCGCGCGAAATCGATGGCGTGTTGATGCTCGCCATGGAATTTGTTCCTGGATTGGATCTCGACGAGTGGGTGCGAACTCGTGAGTCGGTTTCGACAAAAGATGCTTGCGATTTGATTCGACAAGCCGCGATGGGATTGAAGCATGCTCATGAAAACGGAATGGTTCACGGCGACATAAAGCCCCGGAATCTGCTGCTGTCCGACTGTAATGTGGTCAAAATACTTGACTTGGGTTTGTCACAGATTCACAACCGGTCGTCGACGGACGTCGCTTCAGAGCTTGCTTCCAAATCAATGGTTGAATTCGATGGCAGCCTTGGCCAGTCATCAATCGATCATCAATTTGCTGCAGGAACACCCGATTACATGGCGCCCGAGCAGTGGAACAATCAACGGATGGATCAACGAACCGACGTTTACGGATTGGGGTGTACTCTTTTTTACTTGTTGGCAGGGCATCCTCCTTTTGGAAACGTTGGGATTCGAGAAAAGATGCTTGGTCACCAGTCGGGTGAAATTCCGACGCTAGTTAATCCAAACGAACCGATCCCCCAGTTGTTGAACGAAGTCGTCAGAAAAATGATGGCCAAAAGGCCTCAAGACCGGTATCAAACCGTAGCTGAGGTGCTCGATGCGCTCGAACCATTTTGCGAAACGCAAACAGCTGGTCGCGACATCTCAAGTCTTGAAGTCGTTGACCATTTGAGAAACAAGTCATCGATGTTTTCAAGCTGGATGGTCGGTGCAGTTTTGATGGGTGCGATCTTGTTGGGGGCTGTTTTGTTCGTAACGATCTACGATTTCTCGCGGCCACCCCAAATCGTCGTCGGCGGGTTTGATCGAAATCGGGGCGCCGATATGTGCTTGCCTTACGGCGCAGGCATGGTTCAGTTTCGAAAGCACTTTTTGGAACAATTTCCGGGAGCACAGTTAAAGGAAACAAACGAACTTTCGCCCAAGTTCCTGTCGCAAATCGATGTCTTATTCATTTCAAGTGCGGGCGCGCAGCAGGAGCAGCCCATTATCTTGTCTCGTCAAGAACAGCAGGCCGTCATGGAATTTGTGAAACGGGGTGGCGGGGCTGTGATACTGGTAGATAACAACTCGTTTGCCGAAGGTCAGTCCGATGTGGCGAACCAAAGTCTGCTCGATGTGTTTGAGTTAGATGTTGTTGGATCGATGGGTGGATTTCAGTCAATTTCGATGACCGACGATTCCCACCCTGTCGTAAATGGCCCGTTTGGGAGAGTCAACCGACTTCAAGTTTTGTACCCAGGGTATTTTGATCAGTTGGGACCCTACGCGATCGGTATCGGTGAATATGATCGGGAGCAATTCGGCGTTCCGGTGGCCGTTATCAATCCGGACCGGATCGCTCCAGGTAGTGGACCCGTTGTGCTCGTCGCCGATACGGGACCATTTATCGACGTAGAAAGTCTTTTTGCTATGGATGACAATCCGATCTTTGCGTTAAATGTGATGAGTTGGGTCGCGCAACAGAAGACCGCTGAGAAACGGTCTTTCAATCGAAGCGAACTCAGAGACGGGTCGAAAATCAACATCGATACGGGACGCAATGACGATAACAAGGAGTAGCTTGTTGATTCGCGTTCGCGACATTGGCGATAGCAAAGCGTGGGCGGAGTTTCATTCTCTCTATAGCGAGTTAATCTATCGCTATGCGATTGCTCGTGGACTACAACCTTCGGACGCCGAAGATGTTCGCTCGGCTTGTTATGAAGCGGCCGTCAAACAAATGCCTAACTTCGAGTACAAACGTTCCCAGGGAAGTTTCAAAGGTTGGCTCAAGACGATCGTCAATCGGCGGGTCATCGACTTGCACCGACAAAATCGTGAGGTTGTTCTGAGTTCGCATGAACTTGCCAGCATGAAGGATCCAAATCTCAACGCGGACGAGTTGTGGGAACTCGAATGGAAGAAGCAACATCTAAGGCATTGTGTAAGTCGCGCCAAACTGGAGGTGTCCGATCAGGTTGCCAAGGCGTTTCAAATGCTCGCAGAGGACGGATTTTCTGTACCCGCGGTTTGCCAGCAACTGAACATGAGCGCGAACCAGGTTTACAAAGCCAAATCTCAAATGTTGGCGAAGGTCCGAGCCCTGATGCTCTCGGAGTTTTCTTCCGAAGACCGGTAGCTGGTGGGTCGTAAACATACGAAGGTCGACGACGCTTCTGCTCAGACACGGAAGTGGGACGAATCGGTGGATGATTAATGGAATGAAGTCGATCAAACGGTCTGATGGTCGATCCAGCTTCGCCATCATTTTTGAGAAACGAATTGATCGCGAAAAAAATCTCAAAATCGTGGCAGAAATCGGTGGCAGCTACGAACCCTAACTAGCCATCCCTTTTGAAGTTCCGATTTGCTGATTTTAGGAAGCCGAATTGATGATCTCTCGATTTCGACCTGCACTAATGGCGGCCCTCTTCATGGTTGCGGTGCCTTCTAGCTTGAATGCAGACATTGTGATGTTTGAGTTTTATAACAACGATCTGAATCGAGTGACCGGCAGAATCGTATTCAATCACCCTGATATCACAAGATCTGCTGGATGGGAGATCCCCAGCGGGACTCTTTTGAGTTCATTTACTAATGGTGGACTCAGTGGAATTTCATGGGACTTTGGGACTGGGCTAATCAATGCGGTGAGCGGTGATTTGGTTGTGAATTCCGGAACGGGAATCGATTCCGCAGGTTCGTTCACCGGGAGCGATCTAGATTTCGGATCGTTCGCTCAATTTGGAAACGGTGGGATCACGTTTTCCGATGGCAACCGGATTATTACGACGGGGTTCACCGATTCGACGGATACGGTGAGGCACCCATTTTCAAATCTGATCAGAGGTGAATGGCGAGCAACAAACGTTCCAGAACCGTCCGCATTCGTTTGCATGGGGATAGGGTTGTTGTTGATTTCATCGCGCCACCGGCCCGCCAGGCGTCATTAAGATTCTTGGCCAACACCGATTGAGCGAGTGTTTCCGGGGTTATTGCGTGTGACCAAGAAAGCCGCTGGTCATTTGATCAACGGCCGACTCGTTGGACTGGGCTCTGACCCTTGATTGCTCAAAAATACCCTTGATTACTCAAAAATCAATCTCATATTTTTGAGACATCAGTCGGCGAAAGTCGCGGACGGTTGAGGAAATTTCCTGAAGCTTTTCCTTTACTTGCCGCGCGCCTTCGGCGCGATTTCTCTTTTCGATCGATTTGCGAGCCGACTCAGCGGAATAGCCACGGGAATAGCCACGATATCGGGAACCGTAGTAGCGATAACCTGTTCCGCGAACATTGGCCTTGTGGATTTGCTCATAGGCTTTTTCCTCGGAAATGATGTCGAGGATGGACCGATAGCTATCCGTGAGTTCGTTTGCAAACGTAATCGCTTCGTCTTCGATTCCAACGACGCTAAGCGATTCAATTTTCTCAATCGACTTTAAAAGCCAAGCGGTTTGAAGGCGAATTGCTTCCGTTTCCCGATCCTGGAAGTCACTTTGCAGTTTTAAAACAGAACGGATGTAGCGAACATTCAATTGTTCATCCGAAAGCGTTTGGGCTTGAGAATATTCCGAATACTGTCCCGTCGACAAACCCGTTGGCTGAACCAGCGAAAGCAATCGACGCATGCCGACTTCGCTCAAGTCTCCTTCCAATTCGAAACGCGTATTGACGACTTTTCCTTTCCACTGCTTGAGGTCATCAAGCATCATTCCAAAATCACCAAGGGCCTGGATTACGACGTCTTTGCCTAGTCGTGAAAATGGCGTTGCGTCCTCACCGAAGTCAACCAGGATCTTGCCCTTAACTTGATCGTTGACGTTGATACCCAGCGTTACACCTTTTGTTGTCTTCAGAAGTTTCGTGACGGCTTCTGGATCGTCAGCAAGTTGAGCGATCGCTTTGATCTCGTCATTTGACATCGCATCCTGCAGGTCGAGGGAAATGACAATGTCGGTACCAAACTTGTTGGAGTAGCGGGCGGCTGTCTTCAGATACTCGGAAATCGCATCGCCATCGCGTCGTTTTACTCTTTGAATCCACCGAGAAGTTTCTTGGCGATTGGAAGGTGAGATCCCGCCGGCAATCGTTTTTTCAAACTGAATCAGATAAGTGTCTCCCGGCAGGATGACGGCAGGACTGCCAGCAATCTCTTCTACTTTGCCACCAAACTTTTCTGCAACTTGGTCTGGTCCGGCGACGCCCTCTTTATCTTTGATGAGCGCAATTTCCCAGTTGCGCGTACCGTACTGAAGATCAACTGAGCCTGCCAACAAGTAGCCTTCCGCACTTGGCGGGATCACGGTCACTCCAGCATCAAATGCCTTTTCGTATTTTGTAGACCAGCTGTTTGATTTGGCATACTCGCTGTTCATCAGATTTTCATCATTAATTAACACCAAAATGTTGGCGTCTGCCGGAACAAGTCGCGTCAATTCTTCAAACTGAGCAAACGCCGGTGAGGTAAACGATACAAAAACAATAAACGCATAGATCAATCTCGATGCCATTTTCTCGCCTTTTTGAACTGCTGTTGATGTGGATCCGAACTGCCCTGTCGCTTCGCAAATGAAATGCGTCCGTTCAACAGTTGAAACTAACCGTACTTGACTGGTTGGTCAACCTGGTCTAGATTTCGTTTTTGACCGATTCGAAGAATGCTGTGCCCAGAATACAAACGGAGAGAAAGTTGTGAGTTATTCGCAAGTAGCGTATTGGGTTTTGACTGGGCTGTTTTGTTTTGCCATGGGAGCAGCAGGCGTCATGAACCTGATGGGTGTCGAATCCCAACAAGAGGCGATGGCCAAACTGAGTTATCCGAGCTACTTGATGACCATTCTGGGGGTCGCCAAGGTTGCCGGTGTCGTTGCTTTGTTGATGCCAAAGATGCCGCTATTGAAAGAGTGGGCTTACGCCGGTTTCACGTTCGATTTGTTGGGCGCGTCAGCGTCGCACGCATTCTCTCAGCATTCGATACCTGAAATTGTCGTTCCGCTGGTCGTGCTGGGTGTTGCGGCCGGTTCTTACTTGTTGCGGCCGGATGACCGGCGAGTCCCCTCTCCACAATCAAGTACTGATTGACAAAAGAATCGCAGGTAGTCGCCGGTATCGTCGTTGACGTCGATGAAGAAAAGCTAAGTCTGCACTACCCAAAGTCCGGCCTACCCAGGTGCAGTTGTGACAGGTTGTAAGAGATAAGTCGTTAGCTTATTTCGTCTGAACAATGACCCGGCCGGAGTGAGCTTGGGCAAATGAATTGGGCGTCGTAAGATGTTGTTTCAGAATGCGAATGACTTCACGAATTGATTCGTCATGTTGATGCAGATAGTGCCCTGAATCAACCAACAACTCGGACGTTGTTCCAGGATGTCTCGCACTACTGACAGGAACCACTCCATCGCTCTTTTCGATTCCAAACCGACCGCCGTGGCTGCAACCAATCACGTTGTGCAACTTGACGTGTGGCGCAACCGGAAGCTCGAAAATTGTTTCCAAAACCGGATTGCCTGGGCGGAGCAAATCGACGCTGGTTGGAATGCTTGATTTGCCATCCAGCAGAGCATCTGCGTTTTCGCGTGCGAACTGACTAAAGCTCGAGACGATTTCTTTTGGCTCGCGAACCAGTTTTGAAGCCAACCGTCCGACGGCATTGCTCGCGATCTTTGAACCTCGGTGCGGCGTGCCCAGGAAAATCACGCGGCGAATCTGGGAAGAGGGTTGGAAATGAAACGTCGCTTGAATCTGTTGTTCCTGTTCACGCGACAATGACAGCTCTGTAATTGGTTTTGCAAAGACGGCATGAGCGAGCCGGTCACCACTGTCAGTGATCTGCAGCTTGGCCATCAAGCCTCCCATGCTATGCCCAATGACCACGATGTTGTCGAGAGCTACGTCTTGATGATTCGGGTCGATCTGATCTCTCAGATTAACCAGTTGTTCTCGAAGCTTTGCGGCCTCCATGGGAAATGGTGTTCCGGTCGGGTACTGAAACAACCACAATTGATAGTGCTGCATTAGATCCGGATGCATCGTTAGCTCGTTTGCCATCGTAGCCCAAGTCATCGGATCGGAAGCCAAGCCGTGCACCATCAACAATGGAATACGCCCCGGTTGGTAGGGATCAACCATCATCAAGCCGTTGGAAGCAACCGGTTGTTCTGGGCGCAGAAATCCTTTGAGCCAAGTGTTTTCAAACTGCTTTTCGTAATACGTTAGCGGAGCCGTCAAGTCGAAAGCGATCGGGACTTGCCGTCCAAGTTCGGTTACGACTCGGTTCAGTCGTGAATCCAGCACATCAAGAACCATTGATCCATCTTCAGTCGGCTTCAACAAGGCGGTCGCAGCAAAAGCACCGTCAGCGCGAATGAATGGGCGTTCGCTGTGTCTTAATGCGACCAATGGGACGCCCAGGCCATTTTGCTTGTTGGGCGTAATATCCTGAACTTCGTATTCTCCAATCGAAACCAAACGCTCGATTTCGTTCGCGTGCCACGGGACACCAACAAATCGAATCGACACTGGCGTTGATTCGAGTTGAACTCCTTTTGATACGTCAAAAGAGTCCAGCCGCTGCGCCGACTCGACAAATCTTCCAACGGCAGAACGATAGAGTTCCATTTCCCGAGAATCGACTCCCTCGACAGCATGTCGAACCGTGGTTGCCCAAAGTAAACGACAGCAGTCGACGTATATCCCCAGACATCGTGGGTCATTCTGTCTATCGAGTTCGACAGCTTGAGCGTACCTGTTTTCAACACCGAGTGCTTCTGTTTGGCCCGGCAAGCGGCCGATTACGGACGGGCTTGCGAATTCGGCCGGTTGAAGGAAAGACTTTTGGGATGCGCATCCGCAAATGAATAGAGAAACAACAAGCAGTAGGCTTGTTCCTGAATGCCTCTGCAACGTTAAAAAGAAATCCTGTTTCGCGCGCATGATATCTAACTTGACCGACTGGTTCAATCTTTGGAAACACTAAAGAAATCACCTGTTATCGTCAATCTCATTCTTGCGTCTTACAGCTTGACCGAATTTTCAAGAATGGAAATTCGTTAACGATGGGTGAAGAGCCGAACGCAAACCCTGCGAATAATGAACAGATGCCAAGGAAGGCTCGTCAACAAACACTGACTGCAGTGACGCGTCGTTTAACATTCACTTTATGGTGTAAGAACTTCGATCAGGTTCGAAGCCACCAACTTGAGTGGAGCAGAATTGCCGCGAAGGCGTGCCTGCAAGATTGCCCCCTCAACCGCAAGGATTGAAAACTCTGCCTTGCTCTTGGCTTCTTTGCTTGAGAAACCATCCTTAACCAGTTGCCCTGCATAGAGGGACTGGATTTCTTTGATTGCTGCTTCGCAAGCTTTCCGAACGCTTTCATTGTTTTCGCCGACGGTTGCTGCCAAGGCCAAATAGGGCATGCCGTGAGTGATGCTTGGTCGGTCAAACAGCTTCGCAAGAAATTGAAGATGTTTTTTGATGGCTTGGGCAGCAGAGTCAGTTTCACCAATACACTTTTGGATGTGCTCGATCGAATACCGTCGCATCTTTTTGATAGCAGCCACCAACAGTTCTTCTTTGCCACCAGGAAAGAAGTGATAGAGAGAACCTTTCTGAGCGCCGCAAGCTTTGAGCACCATCGACATGGTCACGTCACCTCCGCATTGCTCTCGGAGCAATTCGGTGGTTCGATCGACAAAATGTTCACTCGTTAGTCGCGGCAAGGTTGATTCCTTTTTTGGTTTGAGGATGTGTCGCAACAGTATAACCAGGCACAGACTTTACTGCATCGTCAAAGTTGCGGATCGACTCACATCGTCGACTAAAAAAAACGCATGAACAGAGCCTCTGAAACGAAGTGCCATTTCAGTTTCGCCACTCATTCACATTGATGGTCGGCGGCGTTGGTTTTGGCGTGACTGCCAATGGCGTCAACTTCACTCAGTTGAACGCTCAGTTGAACGGGTCAAACTCGTCTCGTGTCTGGAACGAACCAATGAGCTTAGCGCACTCGAATTGGTTTGCGTTGCTTCCTCGCCGTTTAATTCACTTGAGTCGATTTCGTTGGTCGGCTTTGCCGAATGTTGTTCCGCGCCATTGGGCCAAGCCGAGCAGTGAACGCCAAGTGCGACAGGCGTGAGACTACCCAACGCGAGGAGATGTTTCCACTGTCGTCGCTTGAGTGTTAAAGCTGGCACAGATGAGATTGTTCATTTTGAAGATCCGTTTACGAGGCTGTTCGATGCCCGAATTCTAGTTATAGTTTCCATCCTATTACCTTCATTCAAGCATGGCTACTAAGGCTTCATATGCACTCTTGTTTTAAGAAATCCTACTTCTCGTTTTGTATTCTTATTGTCGCATGTCTTACCAGCGCCACAGCAACCGGTCAGATAACTTTGACTGGGGATCACTCGCCAAATTATGACGGCTCGAGCGATCCTTGGAGCGTAAACCAGCAGTTGACGATCGGCGAAACGGCCCAAGGAACGTTAACGGTGGGAGATGGATCCGTTGTTGACGAAGTTTTGGGGATGACGCTAGGACAACAGGCAACCGGAGTTGGTGTCGTCAACCTGGATGGTGCGTCAACGCAGATGTTGGTCAGTGGAGATGGCCAGATTGGACTCCGGGGAAATGGAAGAATGGAGGTCCATAATGGAGCAACGTTTCGTGCGCTGGATCACTTGGTTCCACTCGGAGTTGAGACCGGCAGCACCGGTGAATTGAATGTGTCCGGTAGCAATTCCTTCTTCCAGATCGATTCCGGACCCGGGAATCTCTGGCTGGTTGGCGATGCCGGAAGCGGCACTGTGAATATTTCAGACCAAGGTAGGATTAGTTCTGGCTACGGGATTTTGGCGAACGATGTCGGAAGCTTTGGCCGGGTTCACTTAACTGGCGAAGGTGCAAATTGGACAACCTACTTGGGAATTACCGTTGGGCAAGCCGGGGATGGTGAGCTGGTTATTGAAAACGGAGCGACACTCTTTTCGAATTTTGGGGCAGCAGGAACCTATATTGCCCGAGAGGCAGGTTCGACTGGGAAGGCATCCGTTTCAGGGCAGAATTCCCTGTGGCGGTTGGGCGGTTTCATCACGGTAGGTTCTGGAGGAACGGGTGAACTGGAAATCCATTCTGGAGGCTCGGTCCAGACAGGGTCCGGGTTCGTTGGTGGGCGAGATGGCGGCGTTGGCAAGTTAACGATTACTGGACAGGGTTCACAGTGGATTGGCGGCTCGAGTGGATTTACGGTTGGAAGTGAGGGCGAGGGGGAAGCACTTGTTACGGATGGTGGCAGGTTGTCCTTGAGCGGTTCCCTTGCCGACCTCAACATCGGGGGATCCGTTGGTGGTAAAGGGACATTGATTGTGGAAGGACCGGACTCGGTAGTTGATGTGAGTCGAAACCTTTTCATCGGCGGACGATTTGTTGGTGGTTCACCTCCGGGCCCCCAGAGCGGCGGCGAAGGCACACTGATTATCCGCGATGGAGCAACTGTAAATATTGGCGGCGAGATGAGGCTTTTTGGAGACGGGCATCTGGTCCTTGAATCGGGCCTCTTGCAGATTACCCGAATCAATCTATTCGCTTCTTCAGGACAGTTTTCACAGCTTGGCGGCACACTCAGCGTTGATACGATCTGGGGAGACTTCGTTTTCTCGGAAGGCCAGCTGACGTCATCCTTTCTGGATTCCAGGTTGGAGATCGATGGCGACTTTGAGTTGGGTGCTGATGCAACATTGTATTTGAATCTTCGAGGTACCGGTGCAAATGCTTACGACACGGTTGAAATCGACGGCGATGGGATCATTGATGGAACCGTTTTGATCGACCTCGACGATGGATTTAGCCCGACTTTGGGAACGGTCTTTAATCTGATCGACGCTGACTCATTCGCCGGAGATACTCAGTTTCAATTTACGGGTGGTCCTTTGGCTGCTGGACTGACTTGGGATACGACCCATTTTTTTACCAATGGAACAGTCAGTATTGCGGCCGTACCGGAACCATCAGGCATTGCAATGTTGATGCTGGTTGCAGCCGGCTTAGCGTCCCGCAGACGAAGGCGATAAGATTGCCGATACGGTATGACGAACTAATTCAGTTGTTGCGGTCGACGGTAGTTTGATTTACCGTTGCGGCGACCTCAGTGCAGGTCGAAGACTAAAACGGCGACCGTTTTGCTTTGAGCCCTTTTCTATTGGGCTCAAGCGGTCGCCCAGGACAATTTCTGAGAACAAGCTAACGCAGTGTCAACTTCATGGTAAAAGAATGAAATCGGCCAAACTGATAAAACTGTTTTTTTGTGCCCTTTGGATTTTGGTGTGCGTACAGCAGCAATGCGTATCGCAGACCGTAGAGTCTGATGAATTTCCGTTGGTTGGAAGTCGGGATGTAGCCGATTATTTGGAGCTTACGGACTCTCAAGTCTCACAACTAGCTGTCGCAGTGAAGGCTTATCGGACTCAGGTTAATTCTATTCGTGAGAATTCCAGTCTTTCAGCGTTCGATGCTCGGCAACGATATAATGAAGCGTTGCGAGCAAAAAACGACGCAATCCGTAAGTTATTAATACCCTCCCAAGTTGAGGCGTTGAAGGCATTTCGGATTTTTCTGATGATTAAGCGAGAAGGTCTAGCTACCTCAATCGCTCGCGGTTAGCTGAGCAATGATTTGCAACTCACAGATCAAGAACGAACGAGCTTTGAATCAAGAGTAGCTGAAGTTCGAGAAGACTACTTGAAATCAGTTTTGCAAGCACAGAAGGTTGCGCTTGACCGGATGAGAGATGCGTTGCCAAAAAGCAAACGCGAGCAATATTCTAAACTCACTCAACCGTTTTTTCGCGAAAACGGCACGTTCTGGACATACAACGTATTCAACTTGGTTGTTGATCGAAGGAATTCGTTGGTGATTAAACCTGAAACGATTAGACCTGAAACGAACAAAAAATAGAATGCTGGGTCAACAAGACGCTTCCTGGCTAGCTGGCGTCATGCACAGATCATCTTTCTTGTGGGAGCAACTCCATGGTAAATTAGCCAGCAAATAGCAATGAGAATCGTTGTTCGTATTCCGTTAGCCCAAGAACTGTGTTGCTATGTCCCAAGGCTTTACCCTGTCCCGTTTGCTGTTTTGCACGCTTCTTGTTTCAGCGAGCATTCTCCTGGTCGGAGTCCCTCGTGATGCTACTGGCTCGTATTCGGTCCCTCCCGAGACGTCCATTTATCATGGAAACGGATATCTTTGCGGCTGGAAGCTCGTGAGCAGCGTTGATCTCGGCGAAAGACGGTACTACTTATTACGTTTCATGACCCCAGAGTATCTGTACGTGAATGATGACCTGTCTTACGCCAGTTTGAGTTTCGGTTTCGGCATTGGAAAACGGACTGACATCGCGAACTTGGTCGGTGTGTTGATCTTTTTCGCTATTGTCGTTTTTGGGTTGTATGCTACGAGAGCAAAATCGCCACGAGAATTACTTGCCGATGCTAAAGAGCGAATTAAACAGCTTGAAGACGAGAACGCGAAACTGCGAACGATGGAATGAACGCGGCGGGTTGATTTTTGCTTGATGCAGTCTTTCCCCCACAACTTTCCTGAGCGAGGCGAACGCTCGAATTAAGGCTCTGTGGTCGGAAATTGCCTGACGGGCAGTTCAATCTGGAGCCGCCACGCGCTGAAGCATTGAAGCAGATAAAAAACGTGAAATATTTCTTCATTCTGAGACATCCAGCGTCTTCGATACGAAGTTAGGCGAGTTTACCAATGAAAAGGAAATGACATACATGCCTTCAGCGAGAAATAGGATTAAGAAGCTCCTCTTTCTAGTGGCGATCGTGTCCCTTTCGGGGCTGGTTTGGTTTGCTCCTTTAGTGTCGTTGATGTGGCACGCTTCCCCTGACACTCCAATCCTCAGAGAAAAAAGGGATTATGACGACTCCGTATTTGTTGAATTGCGAAAAGACTCTCATGTCGTCGTCCTCGCACATGCTGGATATATGCGGTCGTTCGCTGATGAGTATTTGATTGAGAACAGCGCTCTCACGAGATTAATCGATAAAGCCAAAGACGTGTTTTTCGCGTGACTGGAGCTGAAGAAGACGCTGCAATCTTCGTTCGAAGTTTGGTCTATTCAAAGAGCCGAAGCTGTTTTACTTCGTGCCCGGCAAAGTGACTTTTCAGACATCCACGCTGTGGGGGTGGGAGGTGAGATTCGGTTTGAAATTAAGTAAGCGGCGATCCCAAACAGTGACGATGCCAAACAGTGAATAAGGGGAAACGATCTTAATTGGAGTAGACATGAGAAGCGACGACGATTGGGCATTTATGGCAATGATTGGAGCAATGATCGCGCTTGGGATTTTCGGTGTGATATGCATGGTTTGGGCTCAATCGGAAAGAGAAGCCACAAAGCGGGAAGCAATTTAGGCTGGGCTTGTCCAGGATGCCGATGGAAACTGGGTCGAACTAACGCGAAAGGTGAAGTGATGCGTTCGTTTATCAATCCGTTTGCGAGTCATCGGTTTTGGTGCCGCGTTTCTTGTAGCGGTATGGAAGAAATTCCCAGGTAACGGTACCTCCAATC
>JBCAWX010000053.1:0-14591 GCA_038534355.1 Planctomycetota bacterium | reverse complement strand
CTGTGAAGGCTGTCAGCGTTGCAGCCTCCAACGCGTAGCGCTTGAGTCACCATTCTCAGAATCAAATCGCATTTTCGATTCGGACGGGTTTTTTGCCACTTGGCAGAACCCCGTTTGTTCATGCTGCGCGAAACCAGCGTCGATTTCCCGTCAAATGCTGATTCAATCAAAATCAGCAATCGATATCGCTCAAACTCAACGTTCTCACCATGCCAACGTCACGTGTTAACAGTCTGCCATCCAACAGGAGTTACCTCCAGATATCCTGCAACCCTTCACAAACAAAAACCCTCCTGCAACCCTTCACAAACAAAAACCCTTTTTAACAGTCAGCCATCAAGCAGGCGTCACCCTAGATGTCCTGCAACCCTTCACAAACATTCCTTCAAGATGTCCTGCAACCCTTCACAAACATTCCACCCTTCACAAACATTCCACATTCACAAACATTCCTGGCTCCGAACGTTACCTTGCCTGCCTGCCGATGATGTTCGCTGCCTTCACGGCTGAGTTCACAACAACATTGTGATTCTAGGAAAAAAACCTCGAATCGCTTCGCAGGGCCCGGTGTGAAGTCAGGCACCAATCGCCGATCCAATTCATCAGTGTGACAAAATTGCCGCTGGATCGCGAGATCAGCGTGTCTACATCCTCATCAGTTCGAGGAACACTTCAAAGCTGCTTGGCCTCACTGTGACTCAAAGTCGAGAACCTTTTTTCTATCACCTTTACTGATGGTGACGACACCGTCCTGGTAATCGGCCTTTAGAAACGGGCTATCGAATACCTTGCCAGGTGCGTAGTCGACCGGCTGGCCGTTGATCGTTGGCTTATTCTGGTAACTGGTGTCGAGGGTGAGCACGTCGCCGTAAATGGTTTCGTAGCGAAACGTCGTACCTTGAAGGCTCGGCCGGCAATCACTCACCAGCGATTTGAATGCTGCAAAGTCTTTCAACTCGTCCTTCGCCATCACCTCCAATACGACCGGTGCGTATTCGTCGTCGGGCAGCACGATGTAGCCCGGCGGCGATCGGTATTTGCTGCCTTCCTCTTTCGTTCCTTCCAAAACCTGCTGCACGATTTGAAAGCCGCCGCGGCCGACACGAATCGCCGCATAGGCTGCGGGGGCTTCGACGAACACGATTCCATCTTCGCGTACAGGCTTGCTCAAACCTTGTGCCGACATCCACACCATCATCTCGGCCGCACCTTTGTTTGTCTTGAGCTTCTGCGTAATCAAGCTTCCCTTGCTCTGTACCGACCAAAATTGATTGAAGGCGACGCGGTTGTCGCTGGCGCGGGGGACCGGAACAATGCGCGGATCGTGTTCACCGCGAAAGATCACTCCCTGCCAGCGACTTTGACTACTGATCTTCACCCAATCCGATAGTGGACGGGCCTCAGTCATCGGCGTGCCCAAAATGAATGCAGGATCGCAGTAGCTATATCGCAGAATGCCGCCGCGGTCAGTGTTAAGTTTGTTGGGTAACTGATCCGGGCGATCCATATGGGGCGTGGTGTTTCCCTGCTCACCGAGACCTGGCACTCGTTGACGAATCTCGTACGTGCCTCGGCCTTCTGTGTCGCGAGCAATATCTACCACGACGGCGGGCGGACGATAGCGGCTCAGCATGGCGCCAACATCGTGGCCGTAGAGTTCCGGTTGCTGGCCGATGTCGAAATAGAACCAAGCCAACGGGGCGTTGCCGTGCTTTCGATTCTGCGTGAATGCGTTGTTGCCCTTGATCCGCGCACCGCCGCCCCCCATGTGCCCCCTGATCTGTTCTTCAGACCAATAGGCGAAATACAGATCTAGCAACATGCCGGCATACCTGCTGACTTCGGGATCGCCAAAGTCGTAGAAATTGTAGAAGCCTTTGATCAACGTCGAGTTGTAGCCGTCGCTTCGCATCTCGACGCAAATACCCCGACGAGCACGCTCGCGACAATATTCAACGACGTACTGATTCCACGCGCGATAGTGCTCCGACAACGTTGCACCATCATCACATCGCTTGTCTCGATACTCTGGCAAGTCCTTGGCATACATCGCAAAGTGCCAGTGGCACGTGAAGTCCATCGTGTGGTGATTCTCAGACGAGTAAATATGCCACGTCTTCGATTCCTTGAATTCGGCCTTCCCCAGCCACGAACACTTCTTGGTGTAAATCCACATGTACTTCAGCAAGATTGCTTCCGTGTCGCTGGTGATCCGGCCACGTTGCACATTTCCACGAGGGCCATACATTTCCAGCAAACGCAGCACGATTTCGGCGTGCCAATGAAAACTGTCACGGTCGGTAATGGTGAGCGGATTGTCGAGATAATACTGAGCGTTTTCCACGAGCGCGGCGTTCGCTTCGTCGAGCCTCTCGTCGAGATAAAGACAACGAGCCGCGAACGCCATGATGGAGTACGAATAAGCGCGCACATAATCGCCACGCCCTTTACCGAGTGGCGGTTGCTTCCTCGCCCGCTCGAGCGGTTTGCCTGCTTCGGCCCTGAACACTGAACCCACTCGGTCCTCAAATCCAGCCAACACTTCCTCAGGTGTTTGCGAATAAGCCACCGAGGCAGCCCCCGAAAAGGAGAAAGCAACCACAACGAGCGCGCCCCATACTCTTCCTCGCGTCATTAATCTTCCTCTAATCTATTCAGAATTGGTACAGCAGTCGTTTAGTGAAGCCAAGGCACCAACTAACTTCTGCCTACCCCTCAGTATATTCACCTTTCCTTCCGAAGGACGAATTTTCAACGTCGCTGATTCAAAACGACTTGTTCCTTTCGGTGGCAAGTTTTTCCAGAATTCGATGAGCCGTTTCGTATCCGCTGTTTTGGTTTTGCCCCGTTACCAAATTACCATCGATGGTGGTGTGGGTTGCAAAGAAGTCACGCCAAGCATGTTGGGCCTCGTAGATCGCCCCGATTTCGCGCAACTCGGTTTCAGGGTGCTTCGGAGTAATTGTGATGCCAAAGGCATTGATCTGGTCATTGGTCACCCCCGTGACGCGACGACCTTTTACCAATGGGTTTCCATCCTGATCCTTGGCACTGACCAAACCGAGGGCACCGTGACAGACTGACCCGAGGATTTTACCTTCCGCATTCGCCTTCGTGATCACTTCGGCCAATTCAGCACTTTGAGCCAAGTCGTAGGCCGCCCCCCAACCGCCTGCCATGAAAATCACGTCATATTCGCTGGGATTGATTTCTGATATTGGCTTTGAATTTTTGAGTTTCCGCATCGCCTCTTCGTCAGCCATGAAGCGACGATCGTCAGCCGACACCACGGGCCAAGACCATGCCCAAGGCTGAATTGGAATTTCGCCGCCTTGGATCGAGGCCATATCGACTTCCAAGCCTGCATCGATAAACGCGTAGTAGGGCACGGTGAATTCCGAGCCAAAGGCACCGGTGTCCTTGTCGCCCATTTTGTCGTGGCTCGTACACACGATCAGGGCACGTCTGCCTTTCAAATCGAAATCGGGAATCGTGTAGTGTGGGTGTAGACCCATCGCAGTCAAAAGTTTCGGCAGGAGAAAATAGGTGCCTACAGCGAAGACGAGTAGGCCAGCAACTGTGTAGATAATCCAAGTCATTTTTGCACTCAGTTTTAGGTAGTTTGTTAGTCCACGAATGGCTGCCGCGAAAACGAAAAGAAAAACAAGTGTGTAGATGGTCCAATTCATTTTGACGCCCTCTCAAGTAGTCTGTTGGGAACCGATTGGTGGAATGTGTAGATGGTCAAAGTCATTTTGACACCCTCTCAAGTTGTCTGTTGGGAACTGATTGGTGGGTCGACGGCCGAGCGACGCCTCAACCTTTTTACCAGTCGGAAAAATCCGAAGACCACCAAGCAAAGACCAATCGCGAGGGCAACGAGATAGGGCCAGTACTTGTGGACAGATTTGGTTGCGATGTTCTTGAAGAGCTGTTTGAACGCGGAGTCATCGGGGCCCAGCTCGAATACGCCGACCTCGTCGGAGTAGGCCTTATACTCCGCCTTCAGTTCTTCAAATAACTCCGGGTTCTCGCGCGACAGATCGGTGGTTTCGCCGGGGTCGACGGACAAGTCGTAGAGCCGCCACTGGCTATCGCCCAGCGGCGCCGCAAGCCGAGTAATCTTCCAGTTCCCGCGATAAAGCGCCGCGTTGCCGCTGACTTCGAACGCAAAGCTCTCCTCATCTGTGTAGCTGACTTCAGCCTCGCCCTTGAGGACCGGCATTGCACTGCGCCCATAAAAGTCTTCGGCCGCGTAATCGACACCGGCAGCGTCCAGTAACGTTGGAACCAGATCGGTCACATGGGTCGGGGCGTGCCGGATATCCGAGGCCACGATGTCCGGCCCCGCCGCGATCAAGGGAACCCGCAAGCCGCCTTCGCTACCATAAAATTTATAGAGATGAAACGGAGCGGAAGAGACCGAAGCCCATTCGGGGCCAATGGCCGTCAGGCTGTGTTGCTGGCCGAGGTTCTCAAATGAGGTGTCGAAGCCCTCGATCAGTTTGATTCCTTCCAACATGGCGGTCTTGAATGCTCCCTGAAACTCCGTCTCGGCGGATTCGGCTCCGTTATCGGAGGTCACGATGACGATGGTGTTTTCCAACACGCCCGTTTTCTTGAGGTGTTTTAGCAGCCGTCCGATATTGTGATCTGCCGCCTCAAGCATCCCTGCGTTGACTTGCATCTCCCGCGCAGAGATGGCTTTGTCTTCCGCAGACAGATCGTCCCAAGTCCGGTGAGTCGGCGGCGGCGGCGGAAGTTTTGTCGTGGCTGGCACGAGCCCCAGCTCAATCGCGCGCTGAAGTTTTTCCTCACGCAAATCATCCCAGCCTGCATCGAACTCGCCGTCGTAGCCGTCGATGAAAGACGTCGGCGCTTGTACGGGAATATGGACGGCCTGAAGTGACAGAAATCCGAAGAAGGGTTTGTCTGCATCGCGCGCATCGACATACTCGATCAGCTTGTCGACCAGCGAGCGCGACGAGTAATAGTCATTCGGCAGCGTTACCGGTTCACCATCTTCAAACCAGCTCACATCGTCGTAGCCCGGCAGGTAGGGCTTTGCGTCGTAGTTGCTGCCGCCAGTGGCATCCATCACATAGGAACGGTCAAAGCCGAACCTGTTGGGCAGATTAACGCCGGTCTTGCCGATGCCCCATTTGCCCGTGACAAAAGTCTGGTAACCAGCCTTTGACAGCAACGAGGCCATGGTTTTTTGATCGTCCTTCCATTTCATTGAATAGCCAGGATATTGCTGCATCTCCGGCGTGACGGTTTCGACCAGAGTGCCCATGCCGACCTGATGGTTGTCCATACCCGTCAACAGCATCGCACGACTGGGGCCACAGAAAGGCGATGAATAGAAACGCGAAAACTTCGTTCCTTGCCGTGCAAGGGCATCAATGGTTGGCGTGCGGGCGTAGCCTCCATAGGCGCCGAAATCCGTGAAGCCCACATCGTCGAAGAGAACCAGCAGGATATTAGGGCGGCTGTCCTGAGCAGTGGCGGGCACCGTGGCAGAAGCCGACACAGCAATGACGAAAACGAAAATGCACAATAGTCGATGCATAGGAAGCACCTCGATCGGAAAATATCTGGTCACAGTCTGTCAACGAACTAACTGCTACTGAGTATGCAAGAAGCGGCCCCATGCTTGAAGCTCACGCGAGGCCAAAGAGCATTCCCTTTTGGCCAACTCAACTCACGGCACTGTGAGGATCCAACCAGCTCTGCTTCTGCCGCAGTCGGTTTGCTAGGAAGATGGCCAGCCCAACCGTGATTCCAACCAATACGAACAGCACCGTTCGAAACTCGTCGTCCCGGTTTGGATTCGTGAGTCATCCATTGAACAGAAAAAGCATGCTGCGAGCGAGATGGACGGAAACGGAAAGACTGGTTGCCCAGACCATGTTTGTGTCGATCTCACTTGGCAAAAACCAAAGCAAACCAGACATGAATCACGCGGCTGGATGCTCTCGAAACTAATGACATCACCGATGCAAATTCAATGCTCAAGCATCACTTGCGTTTTGGGATTTGAATCGCCGTTGGGGTCCTTCACGATTCCGGCTGGCATGGAGACTTTAACGATCGGTAGATGGGTCTCGACCAGCAACTGATGGTAATTGTCATTGTCGTTGATATCGGCAATGGACTTGGGCGTCAGCGGAGTGACTTTGTCGTCGTCTTCGACATAGACGGTGTAAAACTGAGACAGGTCTTTTTCGGTAACCTTCTTGTCGACAGGCGTGATGCCTCCCTGCCAGGCGACTTGAACTACTTGCGAATTGTCAGCCGACTGCTCCGCGAGATCGCCTTTCACGATTTGTGCGAAGAACATTCGCGGTCCCTCGCTCAACGGAATCACGTTTTTGGTGGAAGCATTTTTCAAGTTTCTTGCGATTGACGGAGCCGACGCATCTTCATGTTTGGCCTTGGTTAGAAGGTCTCCGACAATCTTGACTTCAACGGGCGGATTACTGCCACCGGTTCCGAATTCACCGATGAGCAACACTGTGCGATTCTCACCTTCCTCATCGGCCGGCATGAGGATGGCCCCGATGGGAACGTGTTTTTCTCCTTCCCGGTTAATAACGAGAAAGTCTTCGGCGTCGAGCGTGCCGGCGTCGATCTCGTCTTTAAAGTTAAGAGGCATTCCATCTTTCTTGTAGGCTCCTCGCACGACAGCGTTAACTCGTCGTGGTAAGCCATTATCGAGCCCAAAAAATGCACAGACGATAGCATCTTCATTTTCAGAAGTGACGTTGCTTGTCGATTCCATTTTGCTGGTGGCAGGGGCTTCATCAGTTCTCTGCGAATCCGTGCTGGGGCAGCCGCCCAAGCCAACTAGAGAAGCAGTGAAGATAATGAACAGCTTGTACACGGGATGGTTAGAAGTTTGCATTTGTGTTCAAGTTCTTTCAAGTTCTGAATCTTCTTGAAGGTTTGGTCAAGCTTATAAAACCTCAGAGTGAACGAATCGCACTTGTCGATGAAGTTCATTCAAGGCCAAAGACGATTCAATTCTGGCCACGTTCGGAGCGCAACTGGCGCACTTCGCGAAACTTCGTGGGGCTGGCACCGGTCCACCGTTTGAAGCTGCGCGCAAAATTGGAGGGCGCCTCGTATCCGAGTTCGTAGGCAATGTCCTGAATCGATCGGGCGGTGTAGATTAGCAGTTCCTTGGCACGGCGCTTTCGCACTTGGTCTGTCAGAATCCGAAAGGACGTCCCCGTCCGCGCTAGTTGCCGGCGCAACCCGCGTTCAGAATATCCCAGTGTCGCCGCTGCCTCCGACAGCGAAGCGCCAAGATTTCCATCGGTCTCCAAGAAAGACAGGACGCGACTGGCCAGCGTCGTCTCGTACTCTGCGTCAGCGGCAAACTTTTCGCACAACTCCAATAGACGCTGGTGATTGATTGGATCGGCCCCCGGCAAAGGCTGAGTCAAGAGCTCTGAGGCGAAAATAAGCCGATTTTTGCTGGCCTCAAACCGAATGGGAAATCCAATGTCCCCAGCTATCTCTTCCCAGCCCTCGGGTTTGCGAATTGTCATTTCACCACGCGACGTGACTTGCCCGGTGCGCAGCATTCCGTTGAACAAACCATTGCACCCGATCAGCGCGCTGCTTACTCCGAAGTAGGTTATGTCCTCAAGTGGGAATCTTGGTCGCAGGCGAACACCCGCCTCGCCCAGTTCCAACTCGCCGTCGGCGTCTGGAAAACTAAAATCGATGGCCGGGAATGACAGAAAGAAGAAACGAGTCAAAAGGACAAGCGCATCTTCGAAATGCGAGGCATTCATCGCTGCATAGGCTGGGAGCCCGATATAGTTGGGTTCAAAACGCCTCGCGAGCCTGATCCCAAGGTGTCGATCGCCGGTCGTTGCAATCGCATTGAGCAAGAATTGACGAAGCGGTGCGAAGCCAGTTCGAAACTTGGGATCTTGCAAGTTTTCCGCTGATAGGCCAGTTCCCGCCAGCAGTGATTTCGCGTCGTGGCCGTCGTTGCAAAGTGAGCGGAAAACGAAGCCGGGGTAGTTCATCGGCAGCGCCGGATCGTCCAATGCAAAGGTCTTCGTATTCATTGACAGAATTATAAATCAGAGGGTCTGTCGACGATATAGGCCGAATCATATCCTAACGAATCTTCAGTGGCCTCCTGGCTGAGAACCTATGATGAACCAGTACTAGCAGATCAACAATCGATCCAAAATGTGCAGACCGATTTTTTCTTTCGCGACACCGATGCGAATTGCGCATGTTGGTTAGCTGCAACGGAGACTGTATTGGAAGAGACTGTAATGGAAGAAGAGACGGTATTGTATTTGGACTTTATGAAGAGACTGTATCTGAAGGGAAAGACTGTATCGGGACAGAAAGACTGTATTGGAACGGTTGCGGGATGCTAGATGTCCTGCAACCCTTCACAAACAAAACTAGTTTCTCGAAGCAGGGCCGCAAGATTGTATCGGAAGGGTTGCAGGAGATTGTATCGGAGGATATTGTATCGGAAGGGTTGCAGGATGCAGGCGGCTTGCGGTGTCCGGAGAGCCACTACAGTGTTCACAATTGAGTTTCAACTTCTGGTGATCCGGCACTGAATCGCTCAAATTCATCGTCCTCGCCATGCCAACGTCACGTGTTAACAGTCAGCCAGCCATCAAACAGGCGTTACCTTTAGAAATTCTGCAACCCTTCCATACGAGATGTTGGGGAATCGAAAGGCATGAGCACGAAAGGCATGAGCACGTTAGTCCCGAAGGGACGGCATGTTGTGGCCACGGGTGCAAACCCGTGGATCGGGTGTTCGAAAGGATTGCGAAGCCCCGAAGGGGCGACATGGGATCGCGTGGCAGTTCCTGCCGTCCCTGCGGGACTTTCGGCGCGGTGCGTATCCCTTTTCCATGGGCTGACGCCCATGGCTACATCATGTCGCCACTTCGTGGCTATAAAAATGTGGGGCGCCACTTCGTGGCTGTTCGCTGACTAAGACTTTTGCCTCGTTCGCTTCAATAAAGCCATTCATTTCTTGTCGAAATGTTACGTCAACAAGATGCCAGTCATCGAATGGAGACAGGATCAATTCTCGAAAAGAATTTGGATCGAAATCAACCAAGCTGAACTTGTTCCCATTCTGAACACCGTCGGGTCTCACTACGTCTTGCATCATGTCATCGATCAAATCCGTTTCTTGCGCAGAAGCCACAAGGCTAAAAGTTAAAACTAGTAGCAATAAGACCAAAACTTTGAAAATGCCGGCTAAACCAACACAATTAGGCAGACCAAGCCAATTTCCATTTTCCATTTTAGATTCCTTTCTCTCCAAACCACAGGAAGAGACTGTATTGGAAGGGTTGCGGGATGCTAGATATCCTACAACCCTTCACAAACAAAATTCACAATACCCGTTGGCTGTGGCCGCACACGATACTCCAAGCTTTGCATTAATACCCTTGAACAAATTTTCAATTTCGATCTTTGCATGAGCGGAAAAGAGACTGTATTGGAAGAGACTGTATTGGAAGGGTTGCGGGATGCTAGATATCCTACAACCCTTCACAAACAAAATTCACATTACATTGCGTCCAGTCCTACATTGCGTTAAAGCATTGCAACTAGCCCCAAAACCTATTCTGGTCGCGCGCGTCGTTTCAGCTTCCACTCATTCATAGCTGCTTTCGCCCCTTATCAATGCTACTCATGCCGTAATGCATCAATTGGGTTGAGTTTTGCTGCTTTCATTGCGGGGTAAACCCCGAACACCAAGCCAACGAGCGCTGAAAATGTGAACGAACCAGCTATCAATAACGGGTCGAAGGTATACGGCAAGTCGAGGTAGCTCGAGAGGGCCGCTGCTGACGCCAGGCCTGCAACAATGCCACATCCGCCGCCAAACGCGCTCAATACACCAGACTCGATCAGAAACTGCAACAATACTTCTCTCCCCAACGCACCGATTGCCAATCGCGTTCCAATCTCACGCGTTCTCTCAGTGACAGTTACCAGCATGGTATTCATAATCCCAATACCTCCCACCAACAAACTGACGCCAGCGATCGCAGCGACGAAAGCGGTCATCACTCCTGAGATTCCTTCAATTAGCCCGGATATTTCTTTCAAGTCTTTTACGGAAAAATCAGGATCCTGACCTGCTGGTACCCTTCTTCGCTCACGCATCAGTCGGTTCAGTGACTCTTTGACTCGTTTGGCCGCGGCTTCGCTTTCAGCGGATACGAAGATAATAGAGACATCGCGATTCCCAGTTATCCGTCGTTGCAAAGTCTTGAGCGGAAGTACAACCAGGTCGTCTTGATCTTCACCAGAAATCGATTGTCCTTTTGAGCCCAGCACTCCCACGACCTCATAGGACACACGACCAAGTCGAATTTTTTCTCCGATCGCGCTCTGCTTTCCAAACAGTTCTTTTCGAACCGTTTCACCAATGATGCACACTGCACTTCCGCCGCGCAGCTCCGCGATCGCAAACTCGCGACCATCGTTGATTGACCAATTACGCGTCACAAAAAAGTTGTTGTCTGAACCTTGTGCCACCGTTTGCCAACTCCGATTACCGCAAACAGCAAGCAACGGCCTGGCCGCCATCGGCGCGACCGCTTCGACTTGCGGAATCTGTTCTCGAATCGCTTCGACATCGGAGTACTCGAAGGACTTGGCTCCCGGCAGGAAGCCGCCTCCACCTTTGCGTTCAACACCGGGAACTAGAATGAATAGGTTGTAACCCAGCTTGGAAATGTCATCCTTGACGCGGGCGGTCGCCCCGTCGCCGAGGGTGACCATTGTGATGACGGCCCAAACGCCGATCACAATTCCAAGCGTCGTCAACCCGGACCGCAAGAGATTCCGACGAATCTCGCGCAAACCCATCACAAGAATGTTCCAAAGCATTACCTTAACTCTCTAATCATTTCGTCCGTTTCAATGTTCCCATCCATAAATGACACGCAGCGTTTTGCGTACTGTGCCATTTCCTGTTCGTGGGTGACCATCACGACTGTAATTCCACTTTCTTCGTTCAAGCGGACAAGAAGTTCCATAATCTCCCTGCTTCGAGCCGAATCCAGATTGCCCGTTGGCTCATCCGCCAAAATCACCGATGGCTCAGTCACGAGTGCCCGGGCGATCGCGACCCTCTGTTGCTGGCCGCCCGACAACTCCGCCGGTGTATGTGATTCGCGACCTGACAAACCGACCTGTTCGAGGACTCGTTTCGCTCTCTTCCGCCGTAGGCTTCGCGAAAAGCCTTGATAAATCAATGGCAGTTCAACATTCTCAATCGCCGCCGTACGTTTCATCAAATTGAATCCTTGAAAAACAAAGCCAAGATAATTTCGCCTCAGCAGAGCTCGTTGATCACGTGTCAATTGGCCAACATCGACACCGCGGAAGAAATAGTAACCACTCGTTGGTGCATCGAGACATCCGAGGATGTTCATACATGTCGATTTCCCCGAGCCGCTGGGACCCATGACTGAGACAAAGTCACCTTCCGCGATCTCAAAATCAACACCATCGAGGGCTCGAACTTCAGCATCCATCTGCCCATAGATTCGCTCGACATTCGCGAACTTGATCAATGGCCCGAGTCTCCTTTTTGCTGGTGGACGGTTCACTTTCGCTGATGCCTCACTGTTCCAGTATTTCGTCTTCGATGATTGCGTCACCGGGGCTGATGTCTCCGCTGATCAACTCCGTCCATCTGCCATCTGATAACCCGGTTTGCACCGGAACATGTACGGGGCGACCGTTTTCTAAAACCCATACACAGGGTGTCGAAACCCTGTCATTGTTTGGGATTGAAGTTTCGTCGGAGGGAGTAAATCGCAGAGCTGAATTTGAAACGAGCGTTGCCTTTTTGAGTTCTGACTCAACGATGTTCGCTACAGCGGTCATCCCGGGGCGAAGTTTCAATGACTCGTTTCTGACCTTGAGTGTGGCCTCATACGTGACAACATCGTTCTTGCGTTCTGAAGCAAAATGTATCGAGGAAATGGTGGCCGGGAAAAGCACGTCGGGCCATGCATCGACAGTGAAAGTCGCATCTTGGCCAACGGCAACTCTTCCAACGTCGGCCTCGTCGATGCCAACTTTCAATTCCATCTCACGCAAGTCATTGCATAGTGTAAGCAATATCGGTGTTTGAAAAGCCGCAGCTAGAGTTTGCCCCGGTTCCGCATTGCGTCTAAGAACGATGCCGTTGATTGGCGAGTAGATTCGGGTTTTGGACAATTTGGATTCATCGCCATCCAACGTAGCTTGAGCAACATCCACCCTTGCTTTGCAGCTATCAACTTTCGAAGAGGAACGTTCGAGTGTCGCTTTAGCAGAGTCGTACTCTGATTGCGAAATCGCTTTGAGTCGACTCAGCTTGCGCATACGTTCGAGCTGAATTCTCGACTCCGAAAGCGTTGCTTCGGCATGCAACAAGTCGGCTTGAGCCAAAACAAGGTTGGCGCGTGATTTCTCTACCTGCGCCGCAATCTCCTCGGTATCAAGCTCGATTAATAGATCTCCCTTTTCGACGGAATCATTGGTGTCAACGGCGACGCGTTCGACTCGTCCCGAAATTTCGGAGCCTATCTCGACGACGTTGGTTGGGTCTAGCGTACCAGTCGCAGTTACAAAGATTTCAAGGTCGTCCACTTTTGCCTGCTGAAGTTGGTATTGGACTGGTGCAGAGCGGAATCGTTTGGCCAAAAACAAAGCTGCAACAATGCCGACAGCAATCATCAGCACAACGCAGGTCAGGCGGAAGACGATGCTCTTCTTTCGGCTTGCCATCAAGACGTTCATCACTTCGCTGTCAGGGGCGAGTTGTCCGTGGTTCAAGTTTTCTGAGGTTTCTACCAACATCGTCATCTTATTACTCTTTTAAAAGTCGCTGCATTTCATCTCATGGTTCGTGGGATTGCCGATAGATCGTTTCGAAAACTCTTCTTGAATCGTCGTCCTTATCGTCTTTGTACAAAATGACGAGGTACGTAGCGAGGTACAAATCGTGCGGCGGGGACGTAGACCCTGGCGATTGGTTGCGGCCTCACTACGACTACGCCACTGACGTAGGGCGCAACAACATCCGGCCTAGTTTTGACAACGTTTGGTTGAACCGAAGTAGAGGAACGCTGGACATCCTGGATCACGGCATCTGACACCCCATTGGACTTGAGGAAAATGAGCCCCTGTGGACTCAGGTCAAATTGACCGCCTCGCTGTTGAATGGCGTTGATAATTACCGTGTCGCCGAGCCCGCTTTGAGCCATTTGCACGAGGTCTTGATTAGTCAACGCGGGCACTTGATTCACATGACTGGCCTGAGCGACCACAGCATCGCGTTCTGCATTTGCATCTTGAACATTTCCGACAAGGCCACCGGTCACCGCGCCTGCGGCTGCTCCAATCAATCCACCCTCCGCTGTTTGACCAGACTGATGCCCGATGATCGCTCCTGTTGTCCCGCCTAACGCGGAACCCAACACTGCGTTGCGCTGAGCGTGATTGGCCGACTGGCAACCCGCAAACGAAATCACAAACAATGTTAAGGCAAAAATTGATACATGTGACATAGCACGCGAGTTGTTCATATCATCCATCCTTGGTTGACGAAATGTAAGACTTTATCCTCAGTTAGTTGTCAATAATCGTGATGAAGGGGACACAAATTCAAAAGATTTGCGTGCCTTTGCATGCACCACTCCCATTCCGCAACTGACCAAAAGAATCTGTATCCAGATCAACTCCGTCAAGGATCTTGATGACGACAAACCAGTTACCAATTTACCGACACCTTAGGATCCAAGTCCCACGGACACAACGAAAATGTGGGCGTCGACAAGAACCGACTTTGTCATGGATCCGAGAAAAGGGGACATGGTGACAAGCCCGTTTTGGCAAATAAAAAAGGCAAATAAAAAAGCCCGCGGGTGAATCCACGGGCCGCGCGTAAAGGGGGATTGCGGGTTATCTCCTAAATCCACCACCCCGAAACCGAGTCGCGCCAGAACTTGAACGACTCACGTTGCCACGAACGAAGCCATTGTTTCCGTAGGATCCAAATGTGCTTCGTGCTCCACCGGCATTGGTCGACATGAACGTTTGCCGACCAACACCATTTGCTCCAGAAGCTCCCGCTGAATAGCGGTTGAATCCGCCGCCATTGTTCGCCTGAAAGGAACCGCTGCGAGCGTAGCCTTGCCTGCCGTAAACCCCTGTGCCATAGTTCGTGGTCGCCGATTGGTTGAATCCAAGCCCGCCAGATGTTGAAAACGCCCGGTTTGAGTTCAACACGCCGTTATCACCAACCGCCGAGCCGTTGTAGTTGTAGCTACGATCATTGAACGAGCCCGAATGATTTCTTGAAAAGCTGCCATCGCCAAAGGTAGTCGTTCCGTTTTGCTGAAAGCTGTTGCCGTTGGAAGACGAGAAGCTCCGACTTCGATCAATCACTCCGTCGCCGTAACTGCCGCCTTTTTGAAAGTCAGCGGCATAGCCATTGGGGTAGGTGTCTATTCTGTGCGCGCAGCATCAAACTAAACCTGGTTTAGGTTTTCGGACGGTTGTATTGAGAGTTGCCT
>JBCAWX010000052.1:0-14725 GCA_038534355.1 Planctomycetota bacterium | reverse complement strand
TTCCAAATACATTGGGTCGTTAGCAAGTATTTTTCTGACCTACTCGTGGCCAACGTAGTGATCGTGGAACTAAAAGTTGTAATCGAGATCAAGGATGTGTTCGCTGCTCAGTGTCTGGGCTACCTAAAGGTTCGCGACTGCCAAAATGCTGCTGTAAATTTTGGCAAGCCACGAGTTGCAGTAGAGCGATTTCGGTTTTGGCAATCTGTGTTCATCTGTGTTTATCTGTGGCCTTTCCCAAAAAAAGTAAGGCAAACAAACGAAAAAAGGTTCCAGGGACCTTAAAGAGGTGGAATGATCTTGCGATAGTTCACCGAAGGGCTCGCGCCCTTACGCTACTTGTTAAGATCGAAACCGATCGGCACTACCGGACCGGCGCAAGCCGGCCGGTGACGAACAATGACAAACACAATGCGATTGAATTTGTGATACAGTTTTTCGGAGAACCACGACGTTAACCAATGAGGGCTGGCAGCCCTCACTACATTGGTTGCAACGTGGTGGTGCCGGTCAAACGTTGCTGGATTGGTTTACTCTTCCTTCACTTTTTCTGCCCACTGTTCCGCGAGTTGGTCATAGCCTTGATCGGGATCGATCGAATGCCACTCTTGATAAAGAACCGACAGAGATTTGGCACACACCTGTTGCTGGGCAACCGTTCCCTCAAAGCCAAACTTCGTCAGCACTTGATGACTCTCCAACAAACTAGAAGCGGCGTCCGCGTAATGTGATTCTCCCAAACCAAAACGAGCTTGTCCCAAATGCAAAAGGTGAACACCAAGCATATGTCGATTGGTCTTGGCAAATGACTTTCGAAATTTGGGTTCCAATTCTTTTAACGTTGCCAACGCTTGCTTGAACTTCTTTGCTTCAAGCAGGAAAACGGTGAGCCCGTCGTTTGCCGCAAGGTTGATCGTACTGTCCGGTTGGCTACTGGTCGCGATGTCCGTCAACAGTCGCTTTGCATCCTGGGACAATTCGAGATCACGATACAC
Organism: Planctomycetota bacterium; assembly: GCA_038534355.1. GTDB lineage: Bacteria > Planctomycetota > Planctomycetia > Pirellulales > Pirellulaceae > Mariniblastus. The sequence continues at coordinate 13,730 of JBCAWX010000052.1, read as the reverse complement.
GCGAGAAAGTCGCAAACGAACCATGTTCGTTCTGAAATCACCATCGGGAAGATGGCGTTCCCTTAACTCCAGAGCCTCTTCCAGGTTCGCACGAGCCAAGTCCAGTTTGCCAGCATCCTGATAACACACCCCAAGATTGAACAACGACGACGACAGATTTGGATGGGATGCGTCCAAAACTTCACGACGTTGGGCCAAGATTGACTGATGGGCCTCAATTGCATCATCGAGTCGACCGACGCAGCTGTATGCGTTGGCCAGATTATTCAGGACGCTTTGGGAAGCAAATGGAACCTTGCCTTGTTCGTCTTTTACTTCATCCAAAACCTCTTCAAGAACGGCAATAGCCTCATCATAGCGTTCGTATTGAACCAAAGCGCTCCCATAGCCGTTGACCGAATGCAACGTTTCAGGATGAGTTGGTCCAAGACTTTTGCGGCTCCTTTGAATCGCTTCATTAAATTGATGCAATGCTCGATCGCTGTCACCCATGATCTGATAGGCCTTGGCCAGTTCGTCAATTGAAGCGAGGGTATCCAGATGCGCCGGGCCGAGCGTCCGGGTGCGTCTGGCAATCACATCCTTGAGAATCGTTTCTGCTTCCGCCGCCATTCGAACAGCGACCAGATTCCTGGCCAAATTGTGACGCGTCATCAACTTTTCAGCATCGTCTTCGTCCAGCGATTCTTGAAGTTTCAGTCGCTGTTCCAAAAGTTGCCGAGCATCTTCGTACTGACCATTGCTTGTTCGCGCATACGCGAGATTGTTGAGTAGATTCAAACTCACATCGTGATCGGCAGGCAAACTCTGCTCTGCCAGTTTCATCGCTTGTTCGTAGATCCTGATGGCGTCACCAATTTTTGATTGCCGCCGGAAGACGACTCCCAACGCACTCAGATTCGAAATCCTGAAAACGGGATCATCAAGTTCCATTTTCGGAACCATCTCTTCTACTTTTTCCAGGCACCGCCGTGATGCATCGTAGTCTCCCAAATCCAAAAGTGAGACGCCAAGGCTTTGCAGCAGTTTCGCGCGGCCAACCGGATCATCTTGCAGCGACGACGTTTGAAGTTGCTCGACAGCGTTGAGCAAAACATCTCGCGCTGGCATATCAAAACGAGCTCCAGACTTGGGGTTGGCAGAAAGAAAGGACTGCGAGTAGACGTCAACGATCGACTGATTGCGCACCGCCAACCGCTCCGCAGCTCGTTGTTTTTCTTGCGCATCTTCCTTGGCCGTTTTTTCCTTGGCCGCACTATCGAGCGCCGAAGAATAGCCTAATGAAGTCCCGATGATCCCCGCCACCAGTAAGAGCAGCATGATCGAACCGGCAGCAACGAGAGAGCGATTTTTCTTAACGAACTTCCTCAACTTGTAGGATGCCGATGGAGGACAGGCTTCGACTGGTTCATCGCTTAAGTAACGCTGAACGTCCTCGCCAAAGGCGCCTGCCGATTCGTAGCGTCGATTTCGGTCTTTTTCAATCGCCTTCATGACGATCCAGTCCAGATCACCGGCAAGGATCTGGTTTAACTTCCTAGGATCAATCTGGCGACGTTCGGTGACTGTGGAAATCGTCTGTTTGCTGGTCGTCAATTTGCTACTGGGTCGCGGGGAATCCTGTTCCCGCACCAACTCCAGAATCTTGAGAAATGCCAGGTCCTTGAATGAGTTTCCATCCAACGGCGTGCTGCCAGTCAACAGCTCATAGAGAATGATACCCAGCGTATAAATGTCACTTCGAGTATCAATGTCGAGCGAATCGAGCCCCGCCTGTTCGGGACTCATGTACTTGAGCGTGCCCAGGACTTGGCCAAACTCGGTAAACATCGTTTTGTCCGTCAGCTTATTTGTGACTTCCAATGCCTTGGCCAAACCGAAGTCGATGATCTTGGGAACCGGTTTACCGTTGTATTCGGCGACCAGAATGTTCGCTGGTTTAAGGTCACGGTGGATGATTCCTTTTTGATGCGCGTGCTGGACTCCCTCGCAGATCTGGCCAAACAGCTCCAGCCGATCGGCAATGCTGAGCTTGTGTTGGTCACAGTAGTCGGTCAATGGAATTCCTTTAACTAACTCCATCGCAAAGAACGGTTGCCCGTTGTCGGTTGTGCCAGCGTCAAGAATCCGGGCGATCGAGGGATGATCCATCATTGCCAATGCTTGCCGCTCGGCTTCGAAACGCGCAATCACCTGCTTTGAGTCCAAGCCAGCTTTGATGATCTTGAGCGCAACCCGTCGCTTGACTGGCTTTTCCTGCTCGGCCATGTAGACGCTGCCCATCCCGCCTTCACCGATCGACTGCAGTATTTTGTAAGGGCCAATCTGCTGCAGAGAATCTTTGGGCTTATCCGATTCCTTCCCAAAATTCGTTCCGATGGTGGCGGTAAACTCATCGACGATATCAGTATATTCCGACAGATTTTCCCGATAGTCCTTGATGCGAAGAAGCCGTTGTTCTTCGGTCAATAGTTCGTGCTCGAGCGCCAACAGCTCGCGCAGCAATTTTGGTCGCAGGTCCCTGGAAACCTGCGCCAACATTTCAGCTACGGAAGGAGCATCGTCCTGTTGCAAACCCAGTTCAAACTGGTCACAAAGCCCATCAATGATCGCAACTTCGTCGTTTTGGTTCATTTTGAAATCCTTCACCTCGATTGGTGAAAATTGCAGATTCGATCTTCACGGAAGATCCAATGGTTCTGCCCAAGAAGTCGATTGCTTGAATTTTGAATTGTTGCTGAAAGCAGAATGCGGAACGCTTTGACCAATCGTCCTGGGCTCAGTGAATTTCACCGTCAATCTTCTTCTCTTTCTTCTTCTCTTGAAAATCTGTGAACCCGTCTTGGATTATGAGAAGCTGAAGACAGAATCTGCCTTGACCGTTACCTCTCCAACGGATTCGGACCTGACAGATTCTCCAGCGCTTGTATTGCGACGATTGATCAATGCGATGATCCACATCGAAACAACAATCGGAAGCAGCGGTGAAACGCATAGAACAACGATTGAATATCCAACGACTTTCTTAAACATCTCAACACTCCTTAGACAAAGGGACATGCGGCATAGCCGCTTCAGTTTTGTAACGCGGACATTAAAAAGCCGGGTACAAACCTTTATGCCTAAGTGGCGCGAATAACCGCCAACTCATCTCGAAAAAAGGGAAAATCAAATTGGCTTGGCCGCCTTTGATCGTTGGCCGGGCAGCCCGTCATTCATTTACTCGGAGCTCGCGGTTAGCAAATTCGAGCTCGAGTTTAACTAGTTCGTTTTTGGTTTGGCCATTCCGTTCATCACTTTGCTCATGATCATCGTTCGACACCATCTCGGCATGCCAAACATGACATACTTGAGGAGTTTTGACAGGAAACCAGGTAGCACCGTTGCTCGGCGCCCCAATGCCAGCAGTGACTTTTGAGCCACGGTCTCTGGAGTCAACGTGGCTCCCATTTGCATCTTTGCCCTTGACGCAAAACCACTGTCGGTCGGACCCGGTGCCACCGCCAACACGTCGACTTCAAAGGGCTTCAGCTCAGCGTGCAAGCCTTCGGCCAACGATTGAACGTACGCCTTGGTCGCCGAGTAATTGGCGGAATTTGCATTTCCCTGAAATGCCACAATCGAACTAAGCAAGATGATTCCGCCACCTCCATCTCGGTTCTTCAGGACTTGAGAGAAGTAGTGAGTACTCGCTGCCAACGCGCGGCAATTGACATCGATCATTGACAGTTCCAGATCCCGGTCGTTGTCGGAAAACGGTCCCGACGTTCCAAACCCGGCCGATGCGACCAATAACCCGACATCCAATTTGCCGGCTGCCGCATGAAAAGCCTGCAACTCGTCTTCCTGCCCCAGATCGGCTGCAAACACCTCGGTCTGTACTCCCTGGCCCTGCAGGGAAGATGCCAGTTGATCCAGCTGATTCTTGTTCCGCGCAACCAGAAAGACATTCAACCCCAATGCCGCCAATTCTGTCGCAAAAGCCCTGCCGATTCCCGACGATGCACCGGTTACCACGACCCAAGGTCCATACTTTCCCACAAAACGTTGACGTTGCCTGTTGTTCACAACGGTTCCTCCAAAATGCACCTCACTTGCATACTGCAAGTCTGTTACTTGCATTTTGCAAGCTTCGACGAAAATTACAAGTGCACTTCAATCAAAAAAATCGAAATGAGCAAATCAAAAGAAAGGAAACGTTGGGCTGCCGGTGGCCTGCTCACCCACAAATTTGCATCCGCCGATGCCATTGCAGACAATTGCACTCAAAGATTGGGGTAGGCCGCCGCGACGCCACTTGGTTGCTGACTGGCTCTATTTGACACCGCGTATTAAAACTTGCGATCACGATCCAACTTCAATGCCACGGTTGCCATCGCCGCTTGCGCCGGATCACTCACGAATTACCACATTCGATTTGCCAACATGCCCAAGGGCAGCAAAGGTGTCGGACACTTCGAAATTGTAAGTCTATCCGGCACGCTTTCGATCAACGGTAGCCACATTCATATCTCCGTAAGCGATGGGACAGGCAAGACAATAGGCGGACATTTGATGGACGAATGCATCGTCTACACAACCGCAGAACTTGTTATCCAGTCGACGCCCAATTTGGTGTTTACACGCGAACACGATGGCACGACAGATTGGCCTGAACTTCAAATTAAGGAAACGTAGTACGCCGCGCGGCTACGGCGACATGCGTCCGACAAAGCAAAACCAGAAGTTCAAACCAAGATGCACAACGCGACTTCTATGACGCAGAACATTGGCGTCGCTCAAGAGAATTCCCTGCGTCCTCGTTGACTTGTGCATCAAGCCGGCCTCGGCAAAGCCGAAGGTGCTGGAAACCCATTTTTGTTTTGAAGTGCATCTTTTCGGAAACAGACGCCAACCGGTCTTTGGCACGCAAATCGCAGTTAATCAATAGGGGGAATCCCACCATGGATCACAAACACCCTAAAAGCTCGCAATAACCGGCTTTTGAGAAACCAACTCAACTCAACAAAACAAGAAACCATGATCATTCTGATTACAGCGCGCCGCAGAATAGAGACACTTATGGCTGTGTTTGCGCTCATGTTCTTCGTCGCTCCGGCAATTTCTTTCGCTCAAATCGACGAATCACCAAGGACGATCGAACCGGCAAACCTTGGTAGCTCGGTGCTTGAATTGAGCGACCCATCGATCCGTCTGAGACTGCTACCTCCAGATGATCCATTTGTGATTCAACCAGCTTCCATTTCATCCAACGTCAACGTTTCGAACGGTCTTCAGGATCCACAATCGCCAAGTGTTCTGGAATCGGCTGAGGGTGTTGTCGAATTGGACGAACCACAAATCTTGATGCGCGGTCCGCTACATGAGGCATTCGCAGACACTCATCAGGCTGATCCTCAACCCAACCCCATCGTTGAAGCTGCACCACCGGAAGCGATCCAGGAAGTCCCTCCTGAATTCAAACCGGAGGGCAGCAATGTCGAATGGATTCCTGGTTACTGGGCTTGGGATGATTCGCAAAGCGACTTCATCTGGATCAGCGGCGTTTGGAGAGACGTTCCACCGAACCAACGTTGGGTCCCGGGTTACTGGGAGCAAGTCGACAATGGACACCGCTGGATTGCAGGTTTTTGGACTTCAATAGAGCAGCAAGAGCTCAGTTATCTTCCGGCACCGCCAGCGAACCTCGACCGAGGCCCGTCGGTTATCGCGCCGAGCGATGACTACTTTTACTGTCCGGGCAATTGGGAATATCAAAACGACAACTACGTTTGGCGATCAGGTCATTGGCAACCGCGTGTTGCCAACTGGATCTGGATTCCAGCAAGATACATCTGGACTCCTCGTGGTTGCGTGTATCGACCAGGGTACTGGGATCGCGAACTGGATGTTCGTGGGACTTTGTTTGCCCCCGTTCATTTTCAACAACAGCAACACCTTACCGCTGGCTTTCAATTTCAACCGAACCATTGCGTTAACACCGGCGCCGATTTCTTTGTGCACCTGTTTGTCCGACCAAACTGCAATCACTATTTCTATGGTGATTGGTATGGCCAGAACTTTGTTAACACGGGGTTTCGACCGTGGGTTCAACCACAAAGCCATGTGCGAAACTACGACCCGCTGTTGGCCCACTACAACTGCTCGCGCTATCGTCAAGGTAACCAGCTGCTCATTAACTGGGTCAATAACCAACATCGACACTATCATCGAAACCATGACCACCGTCCGCGAAACACCTTGCAAGCGCAAATTAACTTTACCAATTTGATTCGCGATCAACGTCAGAATGATTTTATCCAACGCGCCAATCTGGTGAATCGTTTTGATGAACTGGTCCGAAGGCGTGGGCGTGAAAACAACTCATTCCCACACAACAATCTCAACCATCGACAACACCTTCCAAACGCCAGAAGCAACTTTGTTCGAACGGATTCCGTTGATCGTCATCAACACGACGTCAACGAGCGTCTGCAACGTGCGATCAAGAACACCAGAAAATCCGGCGAGCAACGATCCAACGGATCTGTGCGAAACGGCGATCGCTTGGCGAAGAATCCACCAAAACGCCAACCTGCCAAAGACACTCGGAAACCCGGCAATGCTGGCAGACAAAGTGTCGCTGAACGCAACAAGATTGATTTGCCAACGACTCGATCAATTCAACCAACCACAAGAAACGATCGCGGTCAAACCAATGGTCTGACTCGTGCACAGATTGATAAAGCTCGAAGGGATCAAGAGAAGGCTAACCGCAAACGCGAACTCGAACAGAAGATTGCCGCCGCGAAACAACAAGCCGAAATCAAACGCAAACAAAGGGAGACGGCCAGAGAACTGAGCGAGCGGGAACGCAAGGACAAACTCGAGCAGACACGACAACGAATTGCGTTGGAAAAGCAGGCGCGTCAATCCAATCGAAATCAGAGTGCGCCGCGAATCAACCAGCGAACGGAAGATTCGAACCGTCGCTCAGTTGCATCGAAAGATTTGCAGCGAAGGTTAGAGCAGCAGCGTCAACAACAGCAACGCCAGCAGCAGGCTCAGTCGGGTCGAACAAATATTCCCAAAGGAAACCAGCCAGTTGCGCAGAATGCCTCTCAGCAAACGGCGAGACAAAAAGCAGAACTGGCTAAACAACAACGGGAACGAGCCAAACAACAACGCATTGCTCAAAGCCGAATTGCAGCGGAACAGGCCAAGCAAGCGGCTCAGCAAAAGACTGCCCAGGCGCGCGAAGCCGCGCGGCAACGCGAACTGCAACGTCAGCGTGAAAGGACTGCCAAAGCACAAGCGGATGCCCAGAAACGCAATGAACTGCAAGCGCGACTTGCCCGCGAAAAAGCTCAGCGAGATGTGGAACGTCGTGCCGCCCAGCAACGCGCTCAACAAAAGGCGCAAGCGGACGCGCAACGACGTGCACGTGAAAAAGCGCAACGAGACGCTCAACGCAAGGCCGCCGACCAGGCTCGACGTGCTGCGGACGCTGCTCGGAAGCAGCAACGGGACCAAGAGCAAGCCGCTCGTCGAGCCAAGCGAAAAAAGAAATAGAGAGACGATTCACTGTGAGTTAAGTCATGTTCCGTCAAGTCGATTCAGCGAATGCTTGCTAACGCCTTTTCAATGCGATTCGTGCATTTGCAAGTTAGCAGCAAGGCTCGTCGCGAATAAATGCATCTGGAGGTACAATAGGCGGCTTCGCTTTGGCCGCCTGATATTCCGTACGGCATCCTTCTTCTGGCAGCCGAGACGATCATGAACTAACTCACTTTCTGTCTGAAGATATTCCGCAAAAATGGACGTAATCGCCGAGAGCGTTGTTGTCGAAAACAAAGCTCAACTTGTCGAATATCTGGCTGCTGGCTGCAAGACTCCTGACAACTTCAGGCTGGGCGCCGAACAGGAGATGTTTGTTTTCCAAGGTCCTGATTGCCAACCCGCGTTCTACGATGGGGAAGCACCCGGAATCAAAACGTTGCTCGAAAGCATGTACCGTTTAGACTGGCAGCCGATCAAAGAAAACGGCGTACCGATCGCGTTATCGAGAAAAGGCTGCGCGATCACGCTGGAACCGGGCGGGCAGTTTGAATTTGTCGGAAAGGCATTGAAGAACGCTCATGAAACGCGAGCCGAATCACAGGCCTTCTTTGCCGAGTTGAGTCTGTTGGCGAACGAACTTGGCCTGAGTTTTTTGGCAATGGGCCACCAGCCCAAACATACGCGTGAGGAACTGCCGTGGATGCCGAAGGAAAGGTACCGGGTAATGCGAGCCTATATGCCGAGCCGCGGTAACTTGGGACTCGACATGATGCAGCGTACCTGCGCGATTCAAGTTACCGCCGATTTTGCTGATGAAGCAGACATGGTTAGAAAGTTCCGAGTCGCGCTGGCGCTTCAACCAATCGTCGTCGCATTGTTTGCCAATTCTCCATTTAAGGAAAGCCGCATTGGCAACAGCTTGAGTCACCGCGCCGCAGCTTGGCATGACACCGATCCCGACCGTTGTGGTTCGCTGCCGTTTGTGTTTGAAGAAGGCATGGGATTTGAGCGGTACACTGATTATGTCCTCGATGTTCCGATGTATTTTGTTCTTCGTGACGGGCAGTACGTTGATGCCAGCGGTTTGTCATTTCGTGATTTCCTCGACGGTCGCCTGTCGGTCTTGCCCGGTCAACGACCCATGATCAGTGATTGGATCAATCACCTCTCCACGGTATTTCCGCAGGTTCGTTTAAAACAGTTTTTGGAATTCCGTGGAGCTGACGCAGGCGATGCCGTCAACCGAGTCCCGGCACTGGTCGCACTTTGGGCCGGACTGTTGTATGACTCGCAGTCGCTTGCGGAAGCCTGGGATCGAGTTCAAGATTGGTCTGAGGACGAGCGTCGCGAACTGGAGTCAAATGTGGTGCGGGATGGATTCAATACTCCGTTTCGCGACAGCACGGTCAAGGAACTTGCGTTGTGGATGCTCGAGCTATCTCGCAAAGGTTTAGATCGGCGTGACATTCGAAGCGATGCGGGTTTCACCGAAAGTCAATATTTGCTCCCGTTGCAAAAGGCGGCCGAATCAGGACAAACTTTTGCCGAAGAACTGATTCATCATTTTACTGATCAATGGCAAGAGGATATGGATATCGCCTTGCCAGCCATGTGTAGTCAAACATTTTCATGAGTAACAGAAAACTGGCGGTCATCATGGACCCGCTGCAGAACATCAAACCGCACAAAGACAGCTCTTTGGCGATGATGTTGGAAGCACAAGCACGCGGATTCGAAATTTTCTGTGGTGATCTGGATGACATCTGGCTTCAAGGTGCCGAGCCTCGAGGTCGACTTACGAGCGTCAAGGTGTTCGATGATTCCGATCATTGGTTTGACCTTGGCGAGGAAGTCGAAATCAACTTGGGGGAACTGGATGTCATTTTGATGCGGAAAGATCCTCCTTTTGACATTCAATACATTGTCTCAACTTACGTACTGGAACAGGCCAAGCGGCAGGGCACGCTGGTTGTCAACGATCCCCAAGGTTTGAGGGACGCCAACGAAAAAGCTTTTCTGGCTTGGTTCCCAGACTGCGTGCCGGCAACGCTAATCGCTCGCTCGCTGGAGCAGATGCGAAACTTTATCAGGCAACACGAACGCGTTGTCGTAAAACCGCTGGACATGATGGGAGGTCGATCGGTCTTTGCAACAAGCATTGATGATGGAAATCACAACGTGATCCTGGAGACGGTTTCCGACTACGGTCAGCGATACACGATGCTGCAACAGTATCTTCCTGAAATTACATCATCGGGTGATCGAAGGATCTTGCTTATCGACGGCCAGCCCATCCCGTTTGCACTGGCGCGGATTCCAACGCAAGGAGATCATCGTGGCAACATGGACGCCGGTGCACGGGTCGAAGTCCATCCGCTGACCGATCGGGAGCAAGCCATTTGCGATCAGATCCGCCCGGTGTTGCGAGAAAAGGGACTGCTGTTTGCGGGAATCGACATTATTGGCGATTACATGACTGAATTGAATGTCACTAGCCCAACTGGCATCCGGGAACTTGAAAGGGAAACTGGACTCCCGATTGCCGGCCAAATGTTTGATGTTATCTTGTCCAACTCTCAATAAACTCAACAAATTCGACAGGATGTTGAGATTACGTCGTCGCACTGAAGAGGAATCTGCCCTCAGGCGACGAGCAGAGCTAACTTGGATTGTTTTTTTACTACCAACCTGCCACCAAATCGGACTCCATGAATTCTGAATCAGCTGACACCAAAGCACTCGAAATAAGAGGCCTTAGCAAGACTTATGGCGAGGGTACTGTCGCACTGCGGGGGATCGACCTGGATGTTGACGAGGGCGAGTTTTTCGGATTGCTCGGCCCAAACGGCGCGGGAAAGTCGACCACCATTGGGATCGTGACCTCGCTGGTCCAAAAAAGTGCCGGGTCAGTTCGATGTTTTGGAGTCGACCTGGATCGCGACCCCGCTTTGGTCAAACGTCAGATCGGTTTGGTCCCCCAAGAATTCAACTTCAATCAATTTGAACCGACAGAACAAATCGTTGTCCAACAAGCCGGTTACTATGGGATCCCCCGCGCGCTGGCGCGGCAAAGAGCCGAAACTTATCTCCGCAAAATGGGCCTCTGGGAAAAACGCAACACGATTGCTCGCATGTTGTCCGGGGGAATGAAACGTCGATTGATGATTGCTCGAGCGCTTGTCCACGAGCCCAAGCTGCTCATCCTGGATGAGCCAACCGCGGGAGTGGATATTGATTTAAGACGAGCGACTTGGTCGTTTTTGGAAGAGATCAATGCGGAAGGGACTACGGTCATACTCACGACTCACTATCTCGAAGAGGCGGAGATTCTGTGCCGCCGGATTGCGATCATTGATCAGGGGCATATCGTTGAAGACACCGATAAGAAGACGCTGTTGGGGAAGTTAAACGTCGAGACGTTTGTCCTCGACTTGGAATCGGCCGCACCTGAAAGTCTAACCCTTGATGGTTACACTCACCGCCTTACGGATGCGACAACACTGGAAGTCGTTTTGGATCGAGAGGATTCGCTCAACGCGGTGTTCGATCAGTTGTCCGGTCAACGGATCAATGTGGTGTCGATGCGAAATAAAGCAAACCGACTCGAAGAGCTATTCGTCGAACTCGTCGAATCGAATGAGAGTCAAACCAAGACTAAGGGATAGGCTCGAGCATTGCTCGAAATCAGCTGTACGACCTCGCTTCAACATTTCTTCATTAACAAATCAATCATGTCATCAAACGTAGTGGACAACGACTCCTTCAGCGAACGAATGCGATCCAATTTGATTGGGTTACAAACGATCGTAATCAAGGAAGTAACGCGATTGATCAGGATCTGGCCGCAAACAATTGTTCCGCCTGTCATTACAACCACCTTGTACTTCATCATCTTTGGCAAAGTGATCGGTTCGCGTGTCGGCGAAATGAGCGGCGTGACCTACATGGAGTTCATTGTTCCAGGTCTGGTGATGATGAGCGTCATCAACAGTTCGTATCAGAACGTTGTTTCATCGTTTTTCTCTTCAAAGTTCCAACGCAATGTTGAAGAGATTTTGATCTCTCCCATGCACAACGCCACGATTCTGCTTGGCTATATCGCAGGGGGCGTCGCTCGTGCCATGACGATCGGTACGATTGTCTTGATGGTCAGTCTGATTTTTGTGGAAACACTCTCGATTTATAGCATTTGGATTACGTTTTTGGTGGCGTTGCTGACAGCGATCTTGTTTGCCAACGCCGGATTCATCAACGCGATGTTGGCAAAAAAGTTTGACGACATTGCGATCATTCCGACGTTCGTGCTGACCCCGCTCACGTATTTAGGAGGCGTGTTTTACTCGATCAGATTGCTACCTCAGCCATGGGAAACGATCTCTCGTTTTAATCCGATCGTCTATATGGTGAGTGCTTTTCGAGCTGGCATTATGGGAGACCGATTAAACAGCGCTGCGTTTGATATCGACCTGGGTTTCGCTTTCGGCATGATTGTCCTGTTCATTGTCGTTTTGTTTTCGCTGACCTTATGGATGCTAAAACGAGGCATCGGTTTAAGAAACTAAAGAAAGCCATCAGGCAGAGGTAGACATATCGGACGCCGCTGCCATATTTGATATTCCGATGACATCGATGCCGTGCGAGATACGAAACTTACACCCTGACAAATTATCAATGGAAAGCGACGAGATGCCTGATTTGACACTTTATTATTTCCCCTCCTGTCCTTTCTGCGTTACGGTATTGAATTGCCTCAAGCGTTTGGATTTGGAGATTTCGATGCGAGACATTCAGACCGAGGCTGGTGCGAGGGACGATCTGATTGCCATCGGAGGCAAAGGCCAAGTGCCTTGTCTTGTCATTGACGGAAAGCCGTTGTACGAGTCTTCTGACATCGTTCGTTGGTTAGAGGAGCATTCAGGATGAGTGACCTGACAGAACAGATCGAAAAGATTATCTTGGCTGCGTTACCGGATGCGACAGTGATCGTCCGTGACCCGATGAATGACGGAGCCCACCTGGAAGCTACGGTGGTAAGCAAGTCGTTTGAGGGCAAGACGCTCGTTGACCAACACCGACAAGTCATGAAATCACTTAAGGCCGAGTTTGCCGGTGACCTCCACGCTTTGAAACTCAAGACCCACACACCCGACGCGTGGACCGACGCTCAACGCGAATCGTAAGGCTTGAAGACCAGCTTAAAGAATGTCACGTGAAAGAATGTCACGTGAATCGAGCCAACGACCCGCGTGCTTTTGTTTACCTGTTTTATTAGAACGATTTGGAATCCAAGATGACGATCACCGAACGCATTCAAAACGACGTTGATACCAACCGGGTGATGCTTTACATGAAAGGCTCACCGGAGTTTCCCATGTGTGGATTTTCAGCGAGGGTGGTGGATATTCTCAAACATCTTGAGGTCGCGTTTGCCAGCGCTGATGTGCTGCAGGACATGGAGCTTCGCCAAGGCGTCAAAGACTTTTCTGATTGGCCGACCTTGCCGCAGCTGTATGTCGATGGAAAGTTCGTCGGCGGCTGCGACATCGTCTTGGAGATGTTGGAGTCCGGCGATTTGGAAAAATTGCTCCAAGAATAAAAGTTGTCTGACACGTTCCTGGAACCTTAAAGTTTGGCTCATGCTATTAGGATGGCGCGAATGAAGAAGCTGTTGGTTGAGCTTGGACGTGAGCTTCGCGCCAACACCCGCCCCGCCGGCGTGGCGACACCAGCATCAACTGATTGGCCACCGATGGACACGGATTAACACAGATGAATATCGACGAGCTGAACGCGTTGACGGAACAGATCTTCGGTTACACGTCTAAGGTTCCAAATGGATTGGGTCGTTGGCGAGTATTTTTCTGATCTACTCGTGGCCAACGTAGTGATCGTGGAACTAAAAGTTGTAATCGAGATCAGCGATGTGTTTGCTGCTCAGTGTCTGAGCTACCTAAAGGTACCCGGCCTGCCAAAATGCCTGCTGTAAATTTTGGCAAGCCACGAGTTGCAGTAAAGCGATTTCGGTTTTGGCAATCCGTGTTCATCCGTGTTTATCTGTGGCCTTTCACGAAAAAGTAAGACACAGACGAAAAAAGTTCCAGGCAGACGAAAAAAGGTTGCAGGGACCTTAAAGAAGTGGAATGATCTTGCGATAGTTCACCGGAGGGCTCGTGCCCTAACGCTACGCGTGG
>JBCAWX010000051.1:0-15502 GCA_038534355.1 Planctomycetota bacterium | reverse complement strand
AGCGCATTTGCATAAAGAATTGAATACCATTGGCCAGACTTTTGTCGGGCGCGTCAAGAGTGGCTATCCTACGGTTCAATGATCCACCGAACCGTAGCTTGTGCACTCAAGAGCGGCTATACGAACCGTAGCTTGTACACTCAAAAGTGGCTATCCTAACCGTAGCTTGGGCACTCTTGCCCGAGTGCATTGCCCGAGTACATTGCCCGCCTACTTATCCGAGGCGCGGTTAATCCAAGGTCGTTCGTCAATTTTTAATTTTGCTTTCGCGGTCATCGTATTGGCGATGTATTTCCACAACCCTTTAACGTTTTCACGCCCGATCAGTTGGCTGGCGTTTGCTTCCGATTTTTCGATCTTGGCTTCAAAGAGCGTCTTCGCGGCGAGCCGTTCTTCGCTGGAGTTGAATTCTGGCAATTCAGGCCGGCCTTTTTCGAGTGCGGTGTAAATCGATTTCGCGTCGCGACCGGCAACTTTATCATCTTCGCCCCAGACCAGCATGATCGGCATCTCGTTTCCGGTGCCGCTGGTGAACAAAGGGTGTTTCAGGATTTTCGAAAGTGAATAGGCACCAAACTTTTTCTTGGGTGCGATCAGAACCAACCCTTTAACATCCTGAGCTTGTTTGATTCCGCTGGTATTCTTTGGAGGGAAAAGCGTCCAATCGTTGAGCACCCACTGCGTGGCAACCGGAGCCATATCACCGACAGCGACCACGTTTAGCAGGTCGATATTGACTTCGCCATCATTGTTTCGTTTGACGAGAAATTTCTTGCATGTTTCCAAGTCGTCGATCACCATCGCGCGTTGGTCACGGGAGAGTTTGTCATACGTGACAGGTTTGTCTCGCCCTTCGATCGTTGTGCTGACACCGTGTCCGCGAAGATCGGGAATGATGACTGCGTTGCCTTGTAGTTGCAGGAACTTGGCAAACTGGTTGGTCTGTTCGCGCGACTCTTTCCAGTTGTGCACGACGATGAAGGGGACAACTGATTTTCCAGCATCAGGTTCTTCTTCGTTGGTCGGTGGCGGGTAGTAAGTAACGGCCAGGTTAAACTTGTCTTTGGTTAAAAGTTGAGTCTGATTGGGGATTGGGATATCAACTTTTTTCCCTGGTCCTTGAGTCCTTGGCGCTTTATTTGGTTGGGCGCGACCGGGGTTATGATTTCCACCGGGAAGTTGCCCCGGCAGATTTTGAGCTGCGAGGGGGAGCGTCAGTAAAGTGGTAATCGTTAAGATCAGACTGGCGAATAATGAGCCAGTGATCAGATTTTTAATTGACAGCGATTTAACTTGAAAATGTCTAACGGAAGGCATATTTCTCACCAAACTAGATTGATCGCCCCTGAATAGGCTCAAAAACGCCGCTGCACGGCGTCTCGAGGTATGATTGTAGTCAATTCGACCCTGCGAGACACGTTGAATTCGAAGATCCAGATCCAATATCTGCCTTGATTCATCCTGTCGTACAATAGTTTATGTTAGCAGTTCATCTAATGATTGCGGGAAAATCGAATCAAAATTGGGTTGCCGCCGCCGGGGTTTCGACCGAAACTAAAACGTAGGCAAGGCTGCTTGGTATTTCTTTTGGGTAGTGGCAACATGAGTTTCAAATCACTGAAGCGATGGTGGCAAGTCAAAACCGGCAAGGTAGACACTCCCATCGATGGTGGCGTGCCGTTCTGGTTTTTGTCCTTGGCGTTCCATCTGTTCATCGTCGTTTTGTTGGCAGAGGTCGTGCTGGAAGGACGTGAACCTGAGGCGGTTTCTTTGGTGGCCGAAGACCCTGTCGAAGACGTCATCGAACAAGACGACTTGCCGTTGACGTTTGAATTCGACGAAATGCCAACGGATCAGATTGGTGCTGATGGAGATGCTGCATTTGAAGCGGCCGCGGCTCAAGCACCCGAATTCGACATTATCACAGAAGACACAATCGACCAGGAGATGGCGGTTCACGAATTTGGTGACGTCACCACTGATGACGATTTCATGGAAGCTTCCGCTGAGACGATTTCTTCGTTGGCGGTAAAAGGGACCGCTGGTGACTCAGTCAAAGCCGCGGCAGGCGCAGTCGATCGCATCACTCAGGAAATCTTGCTTTCGATGGAAGAGCGCCCGACGACGGTGGTCTGGTTGTTTGATCAGTCTGCCAGTTTGATGCGTCAGCGCGAAGAGATTCTTGGCCGATTCGATCGTATCTATCGGGAACTCGGAATGATCCGTGACACCGGACACGTCGCGTTTGAAGACAAAGATGACTCGCCTTTGCTGACGCAGGTCTACTCCTTTGGTGCCCGCATCAATCCGTTGCTAAAAGAAGCGACCGACGAGCTGCCGGAAATCAAGGCAGCCATTGCCGAAATCGAAACCGACACCAGCGGTATCGAGAATGTCATGACCGCCGTGACGATGGCTTCCAAAGCTCATCAAAAACATCGCAAGATCGACTTGACGACGCGCGAGCCAAAACGGAACGTGATGTTGATTGTTGTTTCCGACGAATCGGGCGACGACGTTTCGTTGATTGATGAAACGATCAAGGTTTGTAACCGAACCCAAATGCCAGTTTATGTGATTGGAGTTCCAGCACCGTTTGGCCGACCCGAAACATTTGTAAAGTGGGTGGATCCCAATCCGGACTTTGACCAATCGCCACAATGGGCTGTTGTATCTCAAGGCCCCGAGTCAATTGCAGCGGAACGATTGAGGCTGGACTTTACCGGAACCTTTGACGACCTGGACATGATTGATTCCGGGTTCGGGCCATTTCATTTGACTCGACTGGCTTACGAAACAGGTGGGATTTACTTTGCGGTTCATCCGAATCGAAAGACCAATCGTCGCGTCCGTCGATTTGAGACGGAAAACTATGCCGCACATCTGCAATACTTCTTTGAGCCGGATGTGATGCGTCGATACAAACCGGACTATGTTTCCAACGCGACGTATCGAAAACGTCTGAATGATAATTCGGCGCGAGCAGCATTGGTTCGGGCTGCGGCGTTTACCACCACTGGCACGCTTCAATCACCACGCCTTCGCTTCCCAAAATTGAATGAAGCGACGTTTGTCAATGAAGTCACGCAAGCTCAGCGTGACGCGGCGATCATTCAGCCGCAACTGAATCGACTTTACGAGATGCTACGCGTTGGGGAAAAGGAACGCGAAGAAGAGCGTTCGTTGCGATGGCAAGCCGGATATGACTTGGCGATCGGTCGAGCGATCGCCGCGAAGGTTCGTTCGGAAACGTACAACGGCATGTTGGCACTCGTGAAAACCAAAAAGAAATTTGAACCGGCCGAGAAAGGCAAGCCTCAGAACAACACATGGGTATTGCGACCGGCCGAATCGACCGAGACTGGATCTCAGCATGCCAAGCTGATCGAGAAAGCACATATGTACCTGTCTCGCGTCATGGAGGATCACCCGGGTACGCCTTGGGCGATGTTGGCGTCTCGCGAATTGAATACGCCGATCGGATGGCAGTGGGTTGAGGACTACACCGAACCACCGCGTCCGCCGGAGCGTCGTCAGGCAAACAACAACAACCCACCACCGCGTCGTCCCAATGTTCCGATGCCGCGTCAGAATGCGATGCCTAAACAAAAGCGTCCGATTCCGCGTTTGTAAGATTTTTGTTTCGCTAGAGCATCGAATCTAAAGTGCCGTCACAAAAAAACACCCTCCGCGATGGGAGGGTGTTAACGATGTGTCGATGATCTTTGTGCGTGAATGATCTACTCGTCGCCAGCACGCAGCCAAGGTGTCAGGCACGGTTCGTATGCACAAAGCTCGTTTGCTGCAAAATAAAGATTGATTTCTCGTTCGGCTGCTTCAGCACCATCAGAAGCGTGGACCAAATTCATTTGTCGGCTGCTGCTAAAATCACCACGAATGGTTCCAGGAGCCGCTTGCAGTCCATTGGTCGCGCCCAGCATATCGCGAACGACTCGGATCACCTCAAGTCCTTCCAGCACCATGGCAACGACTGGGGCACCGGTAATGAATGCCTCAAGTCCAGGATAGAACGGCTTTTCAACATGCTCAGCGTAGTGCTGTTTCGACAACTCCGGTGTCACCTGAATCAGTTTCATGCCGATGATGTTGATCGCTTTGGATTCAAAGCGTGAGATAACGGTTCCGATCAGACGGCGTTGAACACAGTCCGGTTTGAGCAGAATTAGGGAACGTTCCATGATGAATTTAGCCTTTAATAGTAAGTTTGTCTGGATTCGATAGTCGCTCAATCGACGCTGTCGGCGATACCAAATCGAACAAAAGTCGTTCGCTGTTCCCTTGGAATCACTGAAGCCTGTACAATCGAGCTCAGATTAAGGCGAGGATTCTAGCAGAAGTTTTCCCCTTTCGAAATCCAGCGAATTCTGGGAAACTTTTCTGTTTATTTGTCCAGCTTATTGGCCGGCAAAGGCCTTTTTCAAAGCCCATTTTCATTGACCAGACGAGCTTGATTCCAACTCTTGCTCTTGCGCCGTTTTGGCGATGCATCTACCACGATTCAGAACACGATGACTACCGCAACCGACCAGTTTCTGCCGCAACAAAAACCATCAGAATCCGTTTCCGGCGTGACCGTCCGTTTGGCGGGGGATTCCGGCGACGGGATGCAGCTCCTGGGCACTCAGCTCACCAACACGTCCGCGTTGTCCGGAAATGACGTTGCAACGTTCCCCGATTTTCCCGCAGAGATCCGTGCACCACGCGGCACGCGAGCTGGCGTTAGCGGATTCCAGGTCCAATTCTCGGCGGAAGAAATTTTTACTCCGGGCGATGGCCTGGATGCGTTAGTGGTCATGAATCCGGCTGCCTTGGTCACCAACATTGGCGACTTGAAGAAGTCTGGAATTTTGATCGCCAACTCAGACAGCTTTGGCGCCAAAGATTTAAAGTTGGCCAATCTCGAATCCAATCCTTTGGAAGACGGAACGATCGATGGCTACCGATTGATCGAAGTTCCAATGACCCAGTTGACTCGCGGTGCGGTTGAACCGACGGGGCTTTCGACCAAGCTTGCTGATCGTTGTAAGAACTTTTTTGCCATGGGACTTGTCTTCTGGTTGTACGGTCGCGATGTCGAGCCAACGCTTCGATTCATTGAGAACAAATTTTCCAAGAAGGCAGACATCGCTGAAGCCAATCGGCTCGCGCTCCGAGCGGGTTGGAACTATGGTGAAACGACGGAAGACTTTGCCTCGACTTATCAGATTCCTGCCGCAGAGCTCCAACCAGGTAACTACAAAAATGTTATGGGTAACCAGGCTCTGGCTTGGGGGTTGATCACGGCGGCACGACTGAGCGGAAAAGAATTGTTTTTGGGAAGTTACCCAATTACACCGGCCAGCGATATTTTGCATGAGTTGAGCAAGCACAAGAATTTTGGGGTTCGCACGTTTCAAGCCGAAGACGAAATCGCGGCGGTCTGTTCCGCCATCGGAGCAGCTTTTGGCGGAAGCATGGCGTTGACGACCAGCAGCGGCCCCGGCATCGCGCTCAAGGGTGAAGGCATGGGCTTGGCGTTGATGCTGGAACTGCCGATGATTATCGTTGACGTTCAACGGGGCGGGCCAAGTACAGGGCTTCCAACCAAAACCGAGCAGTCCGACTTGATGATGATGATGTATGGTCGCAATGGCGAGTCTCCGCTGCCGATCGTCGCCGCTCGAAGTCCTGGTGATTGTTTCCGAACGGCAATCGAAGCTTGGCAAGTGGCGGTGAAATTCATGACGCCGGTCATCATTCTTTCCGATGGTTACATCGCCAATGGCGCCGAGCCCTGGAAGATTCCCGACGTCTCGCAACTACCAAAGATCGAAGTCAATCATCCGACCGCGTTTAACAACGGCGAAGAATTTTTGCCGTACAAACGAAATGAAGATCTTGCTCGACCGTGGGCAATCCCCGGTACTCCTGATCTGATGCACCGAGTCGGTGGATTGGAAAAACAGGATGGCACAGGCAATGTCAGCTACGATCCAGACAATCACCAGCACATGGTGCAAACCCGAGCGACCAAAGTTGCCAAAGTCGCCGATTTCATTGACGAAATCGAAGTTGACGGTGCCTCCAGTGGTACGCTGGTCATCAGCTGGGGTGGTACCTATGGTGCTTGCCACACGGCGGTGCAACAGTGCGTTGCCGAAGGGATGGACGTTGGCCATATCCATTGTCGATGGATCAGTCCGTTCCCAAAAAATCTCAGTGACGTGCTCGCGCAGTACGACCGAATCCTGGTCGCTGAACTCAACTCAGGTCAACTGCGTTCGTTGATTCGCCAAGAGTTTTTGGTGGATGCGAAGGGGCTGAACAAGATCAAGGGCAAGCCATTTCACGTCGGTGAAATCGTCGATGCAATTAAGGCTCAGTAACGTCCGAACTTACCTCGACCGGTGATCAAACCGGTCAAACACGAACTCCAACCACTCAATTTTTGAACGATGACGACTGAACTGCCTGTACTTAAACCCGCTGATTTTGCTTCCGATCAAGACGTGCGGTGGTGCCCAGGATGTGGTGACTATTCGATTTTGGCACAAATGAAAAAAGTGCTTGCCGAACTCGGCTCGACCCGGGAAGGAACGGTATTCATTTCCGGGATCGGTTGCTCCAGCAGGTTCCCGTACTACATGGAAACCTACGGCATGCACAGTATTCACGGACGTGCACCCGCTTTCGCGACCGGTCTGAAATCGACTCGTCCCGAGTTGGATGTCTGGTTGATCACCGGTGATGGTGATGCGCTGAGTATCGGCGGCAACCACTTCATGCACATCATTCGTCGCAATCTCGATGTCAATATCGTGCTGTTCAACAATGCGATCTACGGACTGACGAAAGGTCAGTACTCACCGACTTCGAAACAGGGAGCCGTCACGAAGAGTACACCACGCGGTTCCATCGATTTTCCGTTGAATCCAATTTCTATCGCGTTGGCTGCCGAAGCGACGTTTGTTGCCCGTTCGATCGACAGCAACATCAAGCATCTGGTGGCGATGTTAAAACGCGCTGCCGGTCACAAAGGGACCTCAGTTTTAGAAGTGTATCAAAATTGCAACGTCTTCAATGATGGTGCCTGGGACTACGCCAAAGGGAAGGCGACCAAAGACAAGGCCACCGTCAGTCTGGAGCACGGCAAGCCTTTAATTTTCGACGGTGGGACCAAAGGAATTCGTCTCAACGGTTTTTCACCCGAAATTGTGAGCACTGAACAAGTCGCTCAGGACGATTTGCTGTTCCACGACGAGCGAGCTGAAAACTCGCAGTTGGCCTTTTTGCTCAGTCGAATGCGACATCCCGAATTCCCGGAACCGATTGGCGTGTTTCGGGATATTGATCGACCCACTTACGATGACATGATTAACCAACAGGTTGCTGATGCACGTCAGGAAATGGGCGACGGTGATTTGAGCAAGCTGTTTGGCAGCGGTGAAACCTGGACCGTCTCCTGATTTCTGAATCTTAAGTTTACGATTTTTTTCGAGGACTCCGTTGCGACCAAAGGTCCTGTTTGTCAACGAGTACGGCGTCCTCAACGGTGGCGAACGTTCGTTTCTGGTTTTGCTCAAACGATTGCAGCGAGACTGGAATTTTCACGCGTTGATTCCAAGGTTGAAGCGGTCACACGACGCGAATCTTGATCACCCTGGTTTGCCCCACGGCGAAGACGTCGAGACTGAGCTCGCGGTTGAGTTGCGCAAGCTCGGTATTCCGATTGATGACCTGCAGTTGTATGCCCCCGACGGTGTCAGGCTGATGCAGCCTGAGGCGAGAAGCCTGTTAGCGGAGCATCTTCAAAAACTTCAACCGGACCTTGTTCATTGCAACAGTTTGGCGATGAGCCGATTGTTGGGGCCGGTTTGCAACGAGTTGCAATTCCCATCCGTTGGATATCTGCGTGACATCATCAAGCTCAGCAAGCGAGCGATGGGCGACGTCAATTGCATTGATCAACTCATAGCGGTCTCGGAAGCGACTCGGCAATTTCATGTTTCCAATGGACTTGATCAAGATCGTGTAGCCGTCGTTTACAACGGTGTCGAGTTGCCAGCCAAACAACATGCCGAGACGAATCGTTCGAGGCTGCAACTTGCCCAGCTCGGAGTGCAGCAGCGACGAGTGCTGTTGTTTGTTGGGCAGTTGGGAATGCGTAAGGGGATCGATTTGCTGATCGAGATCTTTTCGGGATTGGCTGACGAGTTCGATGATCTTGGGCTCTTGATTGTCGGTCAACGAGATTCGACCAAACAGGAGGCCATCGACTTGGAATCTCAAGTTCGAAGTTTGTCCCAGCGATTCGCGAATCGTATCCACTGGCTTGGGCGTCGTGATGACGTGTTGGATCTGATGCAAGTGTCCACCTTGTTATTGCATCCGGCGCGACAGGAGCCTCTTGGCCGAGTCATACTGGAGGCGGCATCGGTCGGGTTGCCGGTCGTTTCAACACGTGTCGGTGGGACCCCCGAGATTTTGACCGGTCAGGAAGTTCAATCGTTCATGGCGGAATCCGGCGACGTTGATGCGTTTGTGAAGTTGACGCGTCGGCTATTGGTCGACGATTCGCTAAGAGTCAAGTGTGGCAGCGAGTTGCGAGAGATCGCCACGTCGAAATTCAATCCCGACCAAGCGGCGTCTCGGCTCGGTCAGATTTATCGTGATACCCTTAGTGTCCGCAAAACATGACACGGGCCGGCGACTTTTGATGGCGGAAGATCTGCCCGAATCGTTGCCCGTCTCTCGCAGAATTCCGTTCCTGTCGATTATGACCGATGTTTCATCGAAACCGCTAACCCGCGATGGCAATTGAATCACGTTCGATGAACAAGTCGAGGCAAGACAGGCAGGTGCGATCGGATGAGCGTTTCGCCAAATCAAGCACCTGAAATTGACGGTTAACGGTTGAAGTTGTGTCCACTGACTGCGACAATAGAGGAGGAAAATTGGGTTAATGGATCGGCCATGTCAGCAGTTTCAATCAATGATTTCGTCGAGTTGCTCAAGAAGAGTGATGTCGTAGAAGCCCCGAAGTTGGACGATCTAACCGCATCCGCCAGCGGTTACGATTCCTCAAAACGTTTTGCCAGATCCTTGGTCGATGATGGCACGTTAACTGAGTGGCAAGCCAAATTCATTCTCAGCGGCCGGCATCGCCTCCGCATTGGAAACTACGTTCTGCTTGCTCGAATTCGTCGCGATGAATTTGGCGATCGATTTTTGGCCGTTCACCAGTCGCTGCAACGCAAAGTCGAGTTGCTGGTCTTTTCCAAAAATGTTTCCTCTGACAAGCCGCGTCGCAAAGCTCTGCTGAAAAAGGCGAGTCTCGTTTCAAAACTGGACCACCCTGCCCTTGTCCATGTTTATGACATTGATCATGAAGCTGAGCGATACTATCTGGTGGTTGAACACATCAATGGCAAGATGGTTGAAGTGGCGGAGTCGGCAGGCTTTGACGAGACCACGATTGCCGGAATGATCAAACAGTGCGTTAGCGCATTGCTTTATGCTCACCAAAATGACGTTGTTCACGGATCGATTGTTCCTGCTGACCTGATTGTCCATCAAGGCGAATCGATCAAGATTCAGAATCTCTCGATGGAGCCGCTACGCAGATCGAATAGTACCGAACACCAACCGACGGAGTCGGATGATTTTATCGCCATATCCAACATCGGATTAAAACTGCTCAAGGCCAACACGCCGCTTGAGCCACACGAAAATCGTAAATCGCTCAAAGAGATATTTGCTCGACTGCGGAAGAACCCTGAGGTTGTCGCTGGAGAACTGGATGCCTGGATTGAAGCCAATCCAAAACGGGTAATCTCGGATGCGCCACACGTCACTCCGATTGAGAGTCCGTCAAAATCAAAGTCTGGCGCCCATCGGCTTCGCAAAGGCAACTCGGGGAAACATGAAACCGCCGAAGTTGAAGAACCACAAGCGAGTTTTTGGCAGCAACAATTTGCTGAGAATCCGATCAAACTGGTTGCCAGCATCCTGGTCCCGATATTTCTTGTCGGCCTGTTTTTGGCCGTCTACGTGTATCAACAATATCGACCGCTCGCCGATAACGAAGCTCGAGTTAGCATCAACGCTGGCAATCAAGGCGGCGTTAATGCGCAATCTCCAGAATCGCCAACTAACGAACAAAAACTGACGGCAGCCGACGTCGACGATCCTGGGGAGATCAAGAATCTGATTGCCAATCGAGTTTCCGAAGACGAATCATTAAAAAGTCGACAGAAGAAAAACAAGGCGGCAGCCAAGTCTTCCCCAAAGGGGCAAGCGACCAAGCCTAAGAAGAACGGCGAAGGTTCCCAAAATAAGCCGGTAGCCCCGACTCCTGCCGATGATAACTCACCTCCAACAGCGCCCGCCAATACCGCTGATCAGGCGATTGGAAATGGCAACATGGCTCAAGTCCAATCGATCAATGTCGTTGTTAACCCAAGTCCGACTGCGACGCCGATCGCTGCTGCTCCATCGGTTGCCCAACCGATTGATCCTGAGGATATCAAGATTCCCAAGGCCGCTAAAAAGGAACCGGATGAACTTGGAAAAATGATCAGCGGGGTCGGTGAAAAAACGGAAACGCAATTTAAGAGATTGGGCATCACGACGTTTGGACAATTGGCTCAACTCAAGCCAGGTGAGCTTTTGGCTGTTTGCAAGCTGCACGGGATTTATATGCCGGAAGATCGTGCAAATTCGATCGTGAAACAGGCGAAGTTGTTGAACAAGAGCCCGACTGGGACCACGACTTCAGCGGTGAAGGCCAACGCTGGCAAACCGGCGGTGCCGACGTTAGAGCATCCATTTGCTGGATTCCCCAAGCGATTCAACCTGCCACCTTTAACCAAACGCGCGTTGGTCAAAATTTCGCCATTGAAGATCAAAAATACATTCTTACTGGGCCTCGATTTAATTTGCCCCGAAGGTGTCGCCCGGTCGCGTTTGATTTTTGAAAGTAAACGTGAGGATGAAGGGAAGACACAGCAGTGGATCATCGGTGTAAAGAAGACTCCGAAGCAAAAACCAGTGCCGATCGCCAAGTTTGTTCGAACGGATTCCGAGATTCAGTTTCAATGGCTTGAGAAAGCAGACAAGAACAAGAATGCCGAGTATTTGAGAAACTGTTTCGTCAAGCTCCACACGCCTGACGGCGAAGCGGCTGTGCTTTCGTTGCGAAAGCCGGTCAAGATTCCATCGCTTCGTCTTGACGAAAAATCGCTACAGGCCGAACTCAGTTTCAGCGTTAATCATTTACCGAGTCCCGATCGCGTTCGAGTTGAAGTCAATCCGATTCCCGACGGCGATGCTGAAATTGAGATGTTTGTCCCTCGTGCTGACTCGGAGAGTAACGCGTTGATCTATTTTCGCAAATTGAGGGATCAGGAAAATGACAAGATGTGGTTCGAAGTTGGCGCAGATATCCGACCGAAAATGAAGGTCACAGCTGGCACAAAAATTGTTTTCCCCGGGCGACAACCTGTGTTGGTCAAAGATATTGGTGACTTGAAGAATCTTCAGTCGCAGCTCCGCGCGAAACTGACCGTCGCCGTCAACCGACTCAATCAAAAACCACGCGATACGACGCTTAAGAGTGAAAAGAGTCAAGCCGAGTTTGAGTCCAAGGCGATGAATGCCTACATGAAAGGTGTGAACCAATTGCTCAAGGTGCCTGTCAATCTTCGAGTCATCGCAGATTTTGATGGGTATCAAGTTGTCATGGCGGTTTCGGATCCCGAGCTTTCTGTCGATGAATTCAAGAAGAAGCAGCGAAAGTCATACACGAGTCGATCGTCCAATCCTCAACCGACGGAAACTGGCACACCCAAGACGCCGGCCGAAACCAAGAAGTAATTCAGCTTGCAGGAATTCAGTCTTCGACTGATCATAAACATGATTCAAGTAGGAATCGTTGGTGGTACAGGATACACCGCGTTGGAATTATTGAAGCTGCTGGCGCTGCATCCGCATGTGGAAGTCGCCGCAGTCACTTCACGTGATGCGAGTTTTCCACGACTCAGTGAAGTTCATCCGGAGCTCAACGGCGTTTACGACTTAACGTTCGAGTTGCTGGATGTTGACACGCTATGTGAACGCGTAGACTTGGTTTTTTGCTGTCTTCCACACGCTGCGTCAGCGGAAATTGTCCGCCAATTGTTGGAACGCGACGTCCGCGTTATCGACTTTAGTGCCGACTATCGACTCAACGACGTCACCACATTTGAGCAGTGGTATGGCGTCACTCATCCCGATCCCGATCGCGTAGGGAGCGTGGTTTATGGGTTGCCTGAGTTCTTTCGAAACCAGATCGAATCGGCGAATCTGGTCGCCAACCCAGGGTGTTTTCCTACCTCGGCACTCATTCCATTGCTGCCTTTGTTGGCCGACGGGTTGATCGAGCCGGATCATGTCATTGTGGACGCTAAGACAGGGGTTTCCGGCGCCGGCCGAAAGGCAAATCTCAAATTCCATTTTCCTGAATGCAACGATTCCATCACGGCGTACAGCGTTGGCAATCATCGACATGCGCCCGAGATGGAACATCTGATTCAACGTGTTTGCAACGTCGACAGCGGCGTGACGTTTACAGCCCATCTGGCACCAATGACCCGCGGTATTCTGGCGACAATTTATGTTCAGCCAACAAGCGGAGTCGATGTTGAGGCGGTGCAGAAATCATGGCAAACCGTTTACGAGGAAGAACCGTTCGTCCGAATGGTCCATCAGCCACCAGCAACGCGGCATGTCGTTTCCTCAAACTTTTGCGACATCGCCGTCTTTTCAGCGAGACGGGGCTTGGTGATTGTTGCTGCCATCGATAACCTCATCAAAGGGGCCAGTGGTGCTGCCGTTCAAAATATGAATGTCATGCTTGGCTTCCAAGAGACGACTGCGTTATTGCCGAGCAATGGTGAGCGTGTAACGTCGTCCAGCTGACATGGATGCTCAAACTAGGAACGTAACTCGATGCAACTTCCTCGTGGTTTTCGATTTGGCTCTTCGGCGGCCGGCATTAAGCCGGATGGGGCGCTCGATCTTGCACTGATCGCAGCTGACCAGCCGGCAACGATGGCTGGGGTCTACACCCAGAACGTCGTGTGCGCGACCAGTATCGACTGGAACAGAAAACTGACTCCCTCCGCTTCGTTTCGAGGTTTGGTGATCAATTCCGGCAACGCCAATGCCTGTACAGGAAGTCAGGGTCAACGTGATAACCAAAGGATGGCCGAAACGACAGCGTCATGTTTGAACGCTGACGCAAATCAAATTGGTGTCCTTTCAACCGGTGTGATTGGCGTTCACTTGCCGATCGCCAACGTCTTGCAATCGATTCCCGGCATGGTCGAGTCCGCGGGTAATGTGGAAGCGGATTTTCATCAAGCCTCACGGGCGATCATGACCAGCGACCAAGGGCCAAAAACCGTGCAACGCAAACTCAACTTGCGCGGCGAGTTTTTTCATGTTGCTGCAATGGCAAAAGGCGCAGGTATGATCGGCCCAAACATGGCGACGATGTTGGCCGTGATTTGCGTCGATGCGTTTGTGTTGCCCGAGACTGCTCAAGCGATGGCTCGACGAGTTGCCGATCAGTCATTCAATCGAATTTCTGTCGAAGGCCATACCAGCACCAATGATGCCATGATGTTGTTGTTCAGCCAGCAGACTTCTGAATTGAGTATCGAACAGAATGACGATCTCGAAACGGAACTGGTTTCCGTTTGCACTGAGTTGGCCAAGAAAATTCCTTCCGATGGTGAGGGTGCAACTCATTTGATTGAAGTTGCCATTGACGGTGCCGCCAGCGATGCTGAGGCAGATCGAATTGCACGTACCGTGGCGGCCAGCAATTTAGTCAAGACTGCTGTCACGGGCGCTGATCCGAATTGGGGTCGAATCGTTTCGGCAGCGGGCTATTGTGATGCGTCGATTGAGCTCTCCAAAACAACATTGGCGATTAATGGATTTGTTGTCTTTCGCGAAGGCGAACCCATCACGTTTGATCAAGCGGTTGTCAGTCAATCGATGCAATCAGAATTTGAAACGCAGATCGAACTGCGAGTCGGAAATGGGGACGGCGCGGCGATTCATTGGAGCAGCGATTTGACGACTGAGTACGTTCGCTTTAATTCTGAATACACCACTTGAGCCCGGCCCGAGTGAGTTTCTTAGCTCAATCTTAACAATTTGATTGCCACTGATCGTCTAGACTATCCCGCTTGCCTTGGCGTCTTTGCCGGGCGTGTTAACAATCGAGAACAATCGCGGCGTTGACGACTAGTGATAGAATTCAGACACAAGTACCTTGCTGAACTGATCGGGACCTTCTGTCTGGTGTTTGCCGGCACGGGTGCGATCGTGGTTGATGAGCAGACTTCTGGAGTCATTACGCATATTGGAATTGCGTTAACCTTTGGGTTTATTGTGACGGCCATGATTTATGCGATTGGCGAAACGTCAGGTGCCCACATTAATCCTGCTGTAACGATTGCGTTTTGGATTGCTGGTCGATTCGAGCAAAAACACGTCGTTCCTTATGTCGTTGCTCAGTGCATTGGAGCGACGCTCGCGAGTGTGACGGTTCGGTTTTTAATCGGGACCGAAGCGACGCTGGGGGCGACATTGCCGGCGAACGCCTGGTATCAGGCATTTGGTTTGGAGTTGATACTGACCGCTGTGTTGATGTTTGTAATTCTGCGGGTTTCCAGTGGCAGCCGCGAGACGGGCATCATGGCGGGTGCTGCGATCGGAATCACGGTCGCCTTGGAAGCCATGTTTGCCGGTCCATTGTGCGGTGCCTCGATGAATCCCGCCCGCTCGCTCGGACCAGCTCTAGTGTCATTGACCTTCGATCATTTATGGATCTACCTGGTCGCTACGACCATCGGTGCCATCCTTGCGGTGGGAATCGACTATTTGCTCAAAGAGAAGACGGAACAAAAAGGTGTCTGAAAGAGCAAAAAGGTATCAGGTACGAATGGCACCTTTGAACACATAGCGGACCGGCGCAAGCCGGCCGGTATCAACGCAAAGTCTTAGCCAAGTAGAAAGTTGCTGACACGTAGCTGATATCTTGCAGGATCACCGGAGGGCTTGCGCCCAAACGCTACATTTTTTGCGCATATAGCGGACCGGCGCAAGCCGGCCGGTATCAACCCAAAGTCTTAGCCAAGTAGAAAGTAGCTGATACCTTCCAGGAGTGCACCGTTGGGCTTGCGCCCTAACGCTACATTTTTTTCGCATATAGCGGACCGGCGCAAGCCGGCCGGTATCAACGCAAAGCCCAAGCCAAGTAGAAAGTAGCTGACACCTTCCAGGATTGCACCGGAGGGCTCGCGCCCTAACGCTACATTTTATTCGCATATAGCGGGACCGGCGCAAGCCGGCCGGTATCAACGCAAAGTCCAAGCCAAGTAGAAAGTAGCTGATACCTTCCAGGAGTGCACCGTTGGGCTTGCGCCCTAACGCTACATTTTTT
Source organism: Planctomycetota bacterium (assembly GCA_038534355.1). GTDB lineage: Bacteria > Planctomycetota > Planctomycetia > Pirellulales > Pirellulaceae > Mariniblastus. Next base: position 6 of record JBCAWX010000051.1, on the reverse strand, counting down.
TCGCAT
>JBCAWX010000050.1:0-20942 GCA_038534355.1 Planctomycetota bacterium | reverse complement strand
GCGACAAACACAGAAAACCAAAACAACCACAGACGGAGTTCCGCGACTCAATTGTCATGCTCGTTTGAGCGGTATTGACCTATACGATTCAGAAAACAAGCCACCTGATTCTAAACTCGCATGGCTCTCGACTATGCAACACTATGGAGTACCGACTCGTTTAGTGGATTTCACTGAGAGCCCTTACGTCGCCCTTTATTTTGCAATGGAAGATTTCCAGATAGACCGTGGCGATGACATGGTGATTTTTGCAATTGATTACCGATCGCATTTGAAAGCGTCTATTGACTTCATCGGTTCAAAAGACAGCGGTTTCAAGGAGACTACTACGACATACAGTGAAAAGCAAGATGAGATCTTTGACAAAGTAGTCGACCGTTTTTCATACGATGTACTTTGGATAACGGAGCCAACCTTCCTAAACAAACGACTTGACCGCCAAGCCGGGAGTTTTCTGCTGCCAGGAAACACTGAACACAAGATTGAAGACGTACTCAACGATGGGAAGTACGCAAATTGCAAGACTCATCGGCTCCAGATTAAATCGGAACTCCACGAGCAAATATTTGCGTTGCTTAGGAAAATGAACTTAACGAGCAAGACTCTTTTCGGCGACGTCATGGGGCTTGCGAAATCAATCAAAATGGAGATGCAAGTCTATAGCACCTAATCACGGCCAAGAAGTCCAAAGCTCGTGAGCTATTCGTGTTGCGTCCAGCCCGACATAGTATCTTAGTGTTGTTTCGATCGATTCATGCCGCATTAGATGCATCAATGTCTGTGGCATGACAACGCTGGCCCACTTTTGACCAAATCGACGCCGCAGATCATGAAAACTGGCATATTTTTTGTGCGCCCCGTCCCCAACCTTGACTATCGCACACTCGCCGATTCTTGATCCAATTTTTGAAACCCAAACAATCGATCGTCGAAACTCTTGCTTCTTTCCATTTTTGACTCGGCCAGGTTTGAATACGAAACCAGATTCCTGATAGCCTATTTCGTCGAGGAACTGAGCAAAGTCAGGGGTCATTGGAAGCAATCTATCTTTGCCGCCTTTCTCGCCGTCTGATTGAATCCGAAACATCGGGTATTCACTGCTGGCCAGGTCAACAAAGAGCTTGCTGGACCGGTGCCACGTCAACGCCAAAGCCTCGTCGATCCGAAGGCCCGACAAAGCAACGCCCGTGATTAGATCACGCCATGATTGAGCCGACTCTGAACCCACAACAGATTCAACTGCGTCGAGCATACGTTGGAACTCCGCGTCTGTGATTGGTCGGCCCTTCATTAAACGTTGATGCTTGCCACGCTTTGGCATGTTGAAAACAGGAAGCTTCGGAATGAACTCCATTGACTTCGCCCAGGTCAAGGCAGCTTTTAAATGACGAAGATGCTTTGCTACTGTTGTATCAGCGTTCCCGAGGCCTCGAAGTTTGTTTTGAAATCGAGCGACGGCCATCGTGTTGATCTGCGACAACCGATGAGGAATGATTAGCAATTCCAAGCGATTGAACGTCGATTCGTAACACTGGACCGTGCCCGGTTTCAAATTGGGATAACGCAGCTCGTCAAAGCGATCACGAAACTCGGACCAAGTGATTTTACAGGGCTCGAAATAGGTACCCTGCATCAACTCCTCTTCGAGCTTGGCAGCAAGCCGTTCAGCCTTACGCCGATCGTTTGTCCTGGCTGATCTCTGTTTCGCCTTCCCGGTCTGTGGGCAAGTCCAGCGCAGAACCAGATACTTGGCTCGAATCTTGATCACTTTCACTTTCATTGATTTTCATTCCTGCTTCAATCAAAAATTGAACGGCAATCGCGCCAACAACAAACGCACGCTTGCCGACCCGAGAGATTGGCAGTCCGTTCCTGCGAAGCGCCCGCATTGCCGTATCGGTCAAACCCATTCGCTGCTTGAACTCAGCAAGCGTGTAGGTTTCATTCAATGAGATGGTTCCAGTTAAGCTCGTTTTTTGTGACATGTCGTTTCCTTCCGATTGTTCATGCCCAGGGAATTTCGCAGACCAACAATTGCTCTGCTAATTTGTTTTCTTGATCGTTGATGGAAGCCGTCGTTCAATCGACCAATCCACGTCCTGACGGATTCATTTCCAACGGCCACATTAGATTTGCCAACCGTTTCCTCTAGATGATCGATCGCAAAATGCAGCTGAATGTGATCATCCTTGAGCATCGCTTCTGAAATGCTCGCGACTAATCGACAAACGTATTTCCAATCATGCTCTTCAAAGGGAAGCTTGCGACTTTGTTCACTCCAGAAGAGCTTGCCCAGTTCAGCCTCATCCAGAAACAATTGCGATGAAGGAGCTTGGCCAAGGAAGCAGCATGCGAAGTCAAATGGCTGATTGATTGTGTAGGCGTACTTGCACTTCTTTTGCCCTGGTCGAACCTCTTCCTCAAGTCTCTCCAAAACTACTGTGGCGCGCCCACAATCCGCCATTCGTTGGCGCATCGTTCTTCTTTGACGTTTTCGCTTGGGAGCCTCGGGAGTGTGGATACTTTCGTCAACACTCGATTTCGACTGAATACAATCATCACATGGGCATCGTTCCGTAGCGGGAGTTTGTTCTCGGCAGTGTTCGCAGAAACAAATTCCACAGTGGACGAACTCTTGCTTTACGACTGGATTAAGATGATCAAACAATCGTTGACTACGACTGGAACGATGAATCTGACCGTCGTAATCGAGCACCCAATCCGGCCAGCCTTGCTCAGGAGCCTTGATTAAATATTTGGTCGCATACTCTGCGGCATGTTTTGGATCTTCAAATTTGGGACGACTGATCCAAGCAAAACCTAGCCTAGGATTCTCTTTACTATGTTCTTCGCCTTCGCCCCAACGGTTCCAGATTTCGAGGATCGCATCATGTGGGACATATTTTGATTCCAACAACACATGCCAATGGGGGTTGCCATTTTTCTGTACTTCAAAAACAGAAAAGAATTTTCTTGACTTGAGTAGTCCATTCCTGGCTAGTTCGCGAACCAGACGACTAATCAATCGATTTCCTGTTACGAAACGGTAAGCTGCTTCCGGTGATGAGAATTTGTTCGGATTGATCGTGAGTGTCACCATCAGCATCCCCGACCATTGAGACACTGTTGGAATCAGTTTTTCGCGGATCGACAATCCAATTCCAACAGCACAATCTGGACAGAACCGACATCGACACGAACAACGCACGATTTTGAAGGGTTTGTCTTTGATACTTGGTTCAGGGGGCTTCTCCTGTTTACCTTTGTCACAATCTTTCACCCTATTTAAATTGAATACGGCTTCGCCTGTCGGCTCCGCCGTGCCGGGTTCCTCATGCTTGCGGTACCGGGCCGGCGAACCGACATCCAGAACCGTACACGAACTAGAATCAGGTGATCCCGATTCAGCAAATGGAAACAAACTGCTACAATGACGCTTCAAGCTCACTGGATAACTCCTTTGAATTTGTATTCGCCGCCCTTCGATCTCCGTGACCAAACAAGGATCTTGGGGCGGTTTTTCTTTTTGTATTTGCAAACCGAATGCAGAAATTAATCAATCAAACTCAGCTCTCAACAAACAACAACAGGGATGTACTTCAAAGGGCCGCCCATTTCCGCATCCTGTCCTTACGCCTCTCGGACGGCCGGTGGTTCTGCGAACCGGCCGACGCGAGCGACGACGGGGATGACTCCAAAGGGCTCACGGACCACTTTGTTAATATTTCCGATAGCCTCTTCCTGAATAGTCGAGCCCAAACCAAACGACACCCTTCCTACCCAGATAGTCGACCCCCGGCGCCCGATCCTCGAATATCCGAGGCCCATACTCCTCTGCAGCCTCTTGCTCAGACAGCGGCTCACCTTCCTGCCCTTGGTACACACCGTGCCCGAGATCACCAAAAAACACACAGCCAGGAACGTCTCGCGTAGAAACTATTCCCCCGATTTGTTGCGCTTCGCCAATATGCACGTTGTCAATTGCCGCTTCGCACATTCCTTGAATCAATTGATTCATACTCATCGATGCCGTCTCAGCAGTCTCCTTGAGTTTTGAGTACAGCTCTGGACGCAAACGCAATGCGAACTGTGAGTACTCAGGATTTTGCTTCTCTTCGTCCTCTACCGATTTCTTTCGAGTTGTCTTCTTAGTCGCTTTCTTGCGCGCTGCCTTCTTCTTTGCCATTTCATCTTCCCCTTGTCTTTTGGTTACCCTCAATTGACGCCAAGCTATCCAGTATTGTCGGCAATATCAACATCAATATTGATAGTAAGATTGCTGTCAATACCTCGGTATTGGGTAAACTTCACCAATTTGTCACCTAAACGCCGCGACGACTCGCCACCAGCGCACGAAAAAACGCTTGCCATCACATTGGAAAAACAAGCGTCTGAGAACTAACGAGTTAGTAAGCGATCTGTTTTTATGGACTCATAATCCCTTTGTCGCGGGTTCGAGTCCTGCCTGGCCTACTTTCGCTTTTTGCAGTAGGAAGCACTCTGAAACGCCGTTTCGCGCGTGTTGATCATCAATTGACCCAAGTTCACGTAGCGAAGCCTCAAAAAGCTGCCATTAAACTGCTTGATTTGGAATGCATAAGTTCAATCGTTTTTTAGCCGGCGGCGACGTGCGGCCAGACACGTCATCAGTGAAGCCAGGAGCAAGCAAGACGATGGCTCTGGTACGCTCGATGTAAACAGAGAGATTCCGTTTCCGCTACCGCCTTGGTAAGTGATAAACAATTGGTGTTCGCCATAGGTTCCGACGAAACCTCCTTCGCCCAAGCCGTTGAAGCCACCAATCAGGTCTCCCTGAACATCACCAATCAGGAACGACTGACCGGCCTCTAACTCGAATCCATCGATCAACGCGACCGACAGATCTCCGTCGATCTCCGCATCACCCGAAACAAACAGCTGATCGAATTCTGTTCCAGGCACCAATCCACCCAATTCGATCTCCAGCAACGATCCGGCATCAAGAATCAGCGAGTCCATTTGGACTAGCCCCGGGCTATTGCCTGGTGAAAGGGTGGCACCAGCAAACACATGCAAGTCTCCAAACTCGCCCGACCCTGTCAAACTTCCATTGACCACCTGAAATTCACCGTTGAGCAGTGACGCATCTCCATCGAAAACAAGTTTACCGGTTCCCCGTTTTTGAAAATTAGTCTCGCCCACAATGTTGCCCGAGAAAAACGAATCCTCATGGTCCAGGCCCATCCTCACGTCAGTGCCAGCATTAATCCTCAGTGTGCCGTTGCCGCTCAAACCTCCCCAGTATTCATGGGCCTCGATTTCAACGAGACCGCCTGACCAAATGTTTAGGCTGGTGTTGTTTCCCAGGGAATTGCCCACTCCTGCATACAATGTTCGACCGCTTCCCACCTGAATCTGGCCACCAAACGAGGCGTTGTTGCCCGACAGGGTTACATCACCTGAGCCTTGCGACAGGCTTAGGTTTCCAACGCCAGAGAGCGATCCGCTGTAAGCTTGGGCCACGTTGATTCGAGCGATCGCACCACTCTGAATTTCAATGTCATTGTTGTTAAGCGAATCGACGTGGCTGAAATCCAGGATTCCCTGCTGGACCTGGTAGGCTCCCGAAAACTCAGAGTTGTCACTGCCAAGCAACATTCGTCCGTTTCCAGTTTTGGCCAAAGTGCCGTCGCCCGTGATACTTGCGTTTAATCCAATATTTCCGCCTGATCCAACGTTGTAGGCTCCGCCGCCATCGACATGAAATCCCTCCGTCAAATTGAAATTGGACGACAAGGCAACGAATTCGCCGCCAGCCAACTCCAGCCTCGCACCTGGTCCCGGACGTGAAGCCAAACTTCCGCCTTCAACCCGATAAGTTCCGCTAAAGCTCTCGGTACCAGATCGAAGCGATAACCTTCCCTCACCCGTTTTAACAATCGTTCCTCCGCCTGTGCTGACCCGAGCATCGGTCAAATCAAATCCGTTGGTGTCGACGGTACCTGCACCCGAGACACTATCGAAAGAGATGGACCGAGATTGTCCGCCATTGAGTGCGAAAGAATCTGTCAACTTAATTGTCGCGCCGTCGCTAAGGACCGTTGATGCACCCAGTGAGTTGGCGTTTTCGACGGCGAGCGTTCCCTGTTCGACATGCATTTGGGAATTGAAGCTGGAGTTGTCACCGGTAAGCGTCCACGTTCCGGTACCTTTCTTCACCAACGTCGCCTCGCCTTCGATGGATCCGTCAAACGTTGTGGACTGGTTGTTGGTTCCCACACGCAAGTCGCCATTGCCGGTGTTGAGGGTGCCTGCACCAGAGATGGCACCGACTTCAATTACTTTAGACATATAGCTACTGGAAAACGTGGTTTGGTCACCAATGTTGACAGTCGCGTTGGCTAAACTTGAGTTCGTAGAAAGACTGCCACGCTGCAAGTCGATGGTACCAGTGAACGCCGAATTGTCAGCCGCTTCGGTTAGACCCAGCTCACCCAAGCCACTTTTGGTTAGCGTGCCTTCTCCGCTCAAGCCACCTGGAGAGGTCGACAATCCACCAAGGATCGCGAAGTTACCGGCGGTATCGAGAGTACCACCGCTGGAGCCAACTTCGAGATTTTGAATCGACAGTTGGCCTGTTGCCTCGAATCCACCACCGTTGAGCTTTAACGTGGAGCCATACGTGGAATTGGAACGAAGTGTTCCTTCACGTACTTCGGTCACGCCATTGGAGCTGCGATTGGTGCCGGTCAGCGTTAACGTACCTTGACCCATTTTTACAATGCTTCCAAAGTTTCCGATTTGGGACTGAAGCGTCGCATCGCTATTGGCAGTATCAAGTTCGATGGTGCTGCCAGCGTAGGAACGAAGCAGAGCTTCGGAGTGCATTGTCGCCATCGCATTTTGCGTGAGAATCAAGTGCCCCGTGTCATCACCTGTTGGCGCCCCGACGACCCCGGCGGCGAGCGTTCCGTCGAATTCCGACAAACTACCTGTCAGGGTTAAACTGCCGTCTCCCCGAGTGGAGAATGAACCCTCGGAGTTGCCAATTAGCGATCCGCTGAAGACGCGATTGATTTCGGTTTTGGAAATTGCGCGGTGGTCGGTAACAAAGCTTCCGTTGCCAGAGAGGGAACCAAAACTTTCATCACCAGTTAGTGCCATGAAGGCACCTTCGCTAATTTCGACATCCCCATTCTCGCCCAATCCGTTGGATGCTCCCAGACGCACCAGGCCTTCGGAGATCAACAGCTTGCCGTCGAAGGTTGAGTTGTCGCCAGTGAACGTTAACCAGCCACTGCCCAGTTTTTCAATCGTGCCATCGCCCAGGACACTGCCAGCAATGCTTACGAAGTCTCCCTGGATGTTTAGCTTCGAATGTTCGTTGGCAATCCATGCTGCCAATGCCAGGTTTGTGTTTTGCCGAACATTCAATTGGCCGCCATTGAGATGAATATTATTCGATAGCCCGCCCGTGTTGTTGGCGGTGTCGATATTGAGCATGCCCCCTTCAAGATACAGACCGCCAGTAAACGATTGAGGAATTACCAATGAATGTTCACCACCATCGACATACAGGCCTCCCTCGCTTCCGGTGATTCGACCGGAAATGATTTTTTCTTCCCCGCTTCCATCGTCGACGAGTCGAAGGTTATCCAGCAGGACGACTTCACCTGAACCACGCAGGTTACCTGAAAACATAGTGTTGCCAGTGACTTCCCAAAGGCCATTGTTGTTCACATTGGAATCGATGAAAGCGTCGCGTGAAGTATCCAGGTAGGTCCTTTCCCCCAGAGAGCTGGTTAACTCGTTGCTGCGAAGAGTGCCGCCTTTCATAGACATGAATACAGTGTTGTAATCAGCGTCCAATTTCCCAGAACTCAGTGCAAACCCTCCATTGACGTTAGTGTTGTCCAAGATCAGATAGGCTTCCGGAGAGGCCTGATTATTGTCGTTGGAGGAGACGTTCAGGAAGGGAGTAACGACGGTCAGATCCCTCAAAGTAACCCGTGTTGTTCCGGCAGTTCCAATGTCGGAATCTCGAGTTGCAAACACATCCAGCCGCGATCCAACGTTAAGGGTACTCCTTGCCCCCTTTCCTCTGATAATAATTTCAAGGTCATCATGGAAGCGACCCAGAAAATCGCCGTCTTCGAATCGAAGGGTGTCGGCAAACGCGTCACGATCGTGAATTACAATCGTTTGCCCGTCCGACGCGACGGAACCGTTGATTTCCACCGTGTCACTCGAAGTCGGAATGCGATGGAATGCTGGCCGACCAGTGGTTTTCCAGGTAAATATGTCATGCCAGTCAACCAAATCGTCCCCGCTGTCCAAGCGAATATCAGCATCCTGGCCGTGAATTTGCTCACCGGTAACCGGACCCAAAATAAGAGCAACGAAACCCGTCAGGAGCAGCAAAGAGCGGAAATGGATATTGGGTTGGTGAAAGAGCGAAGCAAGCTGGGTCATCGAAACGTCTCAGGGGTAAATCTTGAAGTTGACGGGGAGTTACCTGAATTCATTCACCCGGTGTCGCCCCCAAATCGACGATTCGTCAGTCTTTTGCCATAATTTCTTGATGCTTGATTTCATGATCGCCCAAGCATCAGCGTAAGCTGTAGACCCTGCCCCAATTTATTGAACGTTTTCTGGCTCAATGCGGGCGATAGACTGGAATCCGCGAAGCTCCCCGGTTTTGATTGGGTCTCTCAACCATCCGGTGAAAATTGTCAGATTTGTACGATCTTCTGGCGACACAGGGAGTGAACTCACAGGTAATCTAAGATTTACGAAGACCCAAATCGGACAAACACAACGTGAGCGACAAGCAATTGGACCGGATCGAGCAACAGATTCGTTTGGCAACCGATGGTGATCAAGCCGCCTTGGCATCGCTGTTTGGCCACTACAAAAGTCAGCTTCGGCGGATGATTGCCTTTCGACTGGATCGAAAACTGCAAGGCCGAATTGATCCATCCGATGTTTTGCAGGATGCCTTTCTCGATCTTTCGAAACGGCTTACGGAGTTTGGCAACAAGAACATGTCGTTTTTCGTGTGGCTGCGTTTGGTCGCTCATGAACGGCTCTTGGCGATACACCGGGAGCATCTGGGAGCCCAAAAACGCGATGCAAGACGAGAGAAGCATTTGAACCAGAATGCTACTGGTGCCAGCTCAATGATGTTGGCCGCTCATTTGCTTGGGAAAAACACCTCCGTCGTTGGTCGGGCGATTCGAGCAGAGAAAAAAGCCCAGCTGGAAGCTTTACTTGAATCGATGGACGACACCGATCGCGAAATCATTGCGCTACGAATTTTCGAAGGATTATCCAATGGCGAGTGTGCTGAAGTTCTAGGGCTAACCAAGCAAACTTCCAGCAAACGGTTTATGCGTGCGATTGGGAGGTTACGAGAGTCAATTGAGATGATACCAGGGTTTGGCCAATGACCGATGATACAGAACTGCAGATCCGCATCGACGAGATTGTGGATCAGTTTTTGGCCAGCAGAAACGCCGGCAACGCTCCGTCGATTGAGAACTTGGTCTCACAATATCCCGACATCGAAGGCCCGCTTCGCGACACGTTGAAAACGGTCCTGTTCGTGGATGACTTGAAGGCAGCTAATGAGACTTCCGCACTTGTCGGTGTGCATGGCGAAGTGATGCCCGTGATCTCCGACTTTCGCATCGTTCGGAAAATCGGCCAAGGCGGGATGGGCGTTGTTTTCGAAGCGGAACAGGAATCGCTGGGACGACGGGTCGCGTTGAAGATTCTTCCGCCCCATATTTCCAATAACCAAAAATTCACCCAACGGTTTCGACGTGAAGCCCGCGCTGCCGCAAAACTTCATCACACCAATATCGTTCCTGTATTCGAAGTAGGCCAGGAAGGCGACACTTTGTTTTATGCGATGCAGTTCATCGACGGCCAGCCGCTGGACGAGGTGATCAAAGAGGTCAAACGGCTGAAAAGTGTCGAGGGCCGATCAAACACTAACTCGATATCAGGTTGGCTATCCGACTCCGGCCTCGATAGATCAGGATCAACAGGAGTTCGTCACCTGAGTTACTTTAAGTCGGTGGCCCGATTGGGCGCCGCGGTTGCCGATGCTCTGGAATACGCTCACCAACGGTCGATTATTCATCGAGATGTCAAACCATCCAATTTGATCCTGGACCAAAAAGGCGTGATTTGGCTTGCCGATTTCGGCTTGGCGGGAACATCGGAAAGCGAGCTAACCGAAACCGGTGATTTTCTCGGGACAGCCCGATACATGGCGCCTGAACGATTCAAAGGTCCCGGCGATCACTTGGGCGATATCTATGGTCTTGGAATAACACTCTATGAACTGGCAACTTTGAGTCGGGCCTTTAAGCCCGAGGACCGGCTGCAATTGATCGACCAAATCGCAAACCTCGATCCACAAAAGCCTTCGGAGATTGACCGGCACATTCCGCTGGATCTGGAAACGATTATTCTCAAGTCAATGAACAAGGACCCGCGTCGACGTTACCAGAGTGCGAATCAAATGGCAGCGGATCTGCAACGATTTGTTGATGGCCGTCCAGTGCAGGCGCGTCGGGCTTCTATAGTTGAGCGGACGATCCGGTGGATGTTGCGCCACAAAGCTCAGACTGCAGCGATGGCATCAATGCTGATCGCCATTGTCGCGTTGATCGTGGGGACTCTTTCGACGCTTCATCAACGTAATATCGCAGTGGCCAATGAGGCCCTTGCAAAAGAGGAAACCACGCGCGCCGATGCGGCGGCGAAACGTGCTAGCCGATCGGCGTCCGTTACGGTCGAAGCGCTGGCTGGGTTGGTAGATTCGGTTCGCGAGGAAATGCGGAACTACCCTGAACTGTTGGACTTGAAGCAACAGATTTTGAAGAATGCCGAAAGCAAACTTACGGCGGTGTTGGAACTTGCCGACGACTCCGATGAGGTGGTTGCTTTGAAGGTCCAGGCCTTGATCACGCTGGCCCGGCTGAATTACGAAGTTGGCAAGTATGCCGAATGCGATTCCCAGTACAATCGTGCGCTGGAGTCAGTTAATCAGTTGGAACAACGGGTCGGACGATCGCAATCGGTCTTCCAAGCAAGGTCTTCTTGCTTTCTCGGGTTGGGATCGATGGCTTTCAAAAAACACGATCAGAATGAGTCACGAAAGTACTTCCAATTGGCTTTCGACAACAACAAGGCGTGGTCGGAATTTGACGCCGAACACAACCAGGCGACGCTCGCATTGGCCAGTGCCGCTGATAATCTCGCCGATTCTTACGTGTTGCTGAACGAACGCGATTGGGATAAAGCGGAGAAATATCACCAGCAGGCGCTCGAGTTGAGAGAGCGGCTTAAAGCGACGATGGAGAATAATTACGAACTCAACTATGCGTATGCAGCTTCGCATATGAAACTGGGCGACATGTACTACGGTCGGGCGAGCATACCCGGTGCTGTGCAAAAGGAAGTGAAAGGTAATTTCCAAACCGCCCAAGCTTGGTTTCGCAAAAGCCTCGAGCTGTTAAAACGACTTGTCAAGGGTTTTCCAGACGACAGGGTCAAGAGTCTTCGCCTACAGGCAGCGATTTACGAGCGGATTGCTGACACTTGTATCGGTGACGAAGCAAACCAACAGTACCTCCTGTCCATCGCGATCAAGGATCAACTGGCGCCGAAGCTGGCCTTCGATCGAAACTTTCAACGAGATCGAGCGATTTCATGGGGACGTATTGCGCTCAATCAGTTTGAAGGTGGCGCCAAGGATACCGCTGTCGAAAGCATGAACCGTTGTCTGACGATCCTAGAAGAAACTCTGGTGCGAATCCCGCAAGATGCCGGCTTGAAGATTGATGTCATGATCACTCTTTTTCAGTTGGGTATGATCAGCGCCGATCCAGAAAAGAAGGACCTCTTGCAAAAGTCAGTCGCAATAGGCGAAGAGCTAATCCAGGAAGGGAAGATCGCCAAAGATTTCGACTTATATCTCAAGATCAAAGATGCCTTGAAAAGGCTAAATGAAAAATCTGTTGATTAGCCGCAGGTTGTTCGCCCAGGTAATCAGGCGTTGAAGACGACCGGACTTGAACCGACCGAATTCCGCGTATGTTCTGGAGATTTGGGCAACCGTCAGCAAGTTAAACAGTCAGCAATTTAGTCACCGAACTTAGAGAGGCGGTCATGCCACCGGCCCTCCAAGCGGTTTCTGCTCGAATCATAACTTCTTTATCGCCGGTTCGAGTCCTGCCTGGCCTACTCCGTTTCTCTCCTCGATTCATTGAGATCGAATTCGCTTTGAGTTTGAAAAAATTAGGCTATTGACAACTTGTCGATAAAATGTCACCATTTGGTGACATGTCAAAGCGAACCGAAAAACAAGACGCCATCTGGAAAGCACTGGCTGACCGTACGCGCAGAGACATGCTGGATATGCTCGCCGAACGTCCTCTGAGTACAGGAGAAATTGTTGCCAGGTTTGAAGAAACGCTCTCGCGAACCGCCGTTATGAAACATCTGGAGATTCTGGTCGACGCAAAACTGGTCATCATCCGTCGTGAGGGCCGCTCTCGCTGGAACTACCTGAATCCGGCTCCGATCCTAGATGTTTGCGATCGCTGGGTCAGCAAGCATGTACGTCATATTTCGTCCGCAATGTCCCGGTTGAAGGAACTTGTTGAAGAGCGGGAAGAATCTACGAAGAAAGCCGGCGGGAATCAAAAACGAAGCAAAAAAGTATCATCATCCAAATCAACTTCAAAGAAAAGCAAAAGGTAAAACCATGAGCCCAGGAATGATTAGTGAAGCCGCGTGTGTTGAGTATCAGTTGGAAGTCGATTTCAATGCACCAGGCGATTCTGTTTGGGATGCGCTATTGAATGAGGTTCATCTTTGGTGGTTGCCAGATTTTCATATGGTTGCCGCTGACTCCCGAGTCGAGTTTGATGTCACCGCAGGCGGCAAAGGGTTGGTTGAGTATCGAACCGATGGTAGCTTTCTTCAATGGTATTCGGTGCAGTGCTACCTGCCCGCTCAAAAGAAGCTTTACCTGATCGGTCACATGGCACCAGAATTTGGTGGTCCGTCGACAACCTCCATGACCTTAAGTCTTGAAGAGAAAAACGAAGGTTGTCGATTGTTGATTCACGATGCACATTTTGGCAACGTAGATGAAAAGACAGTTGCCTCCCTCAGTTCAGGCTGGGATCAACTTTTTCGAGAAGGGCTCAAGCGGCACGTCGAGAAATAGTCCCATGCAAAGTTCTTGTATTCATGTTTGGTGCGTCGTGCTTTCACTTCTGTTGATGGCATTGGATTGCAACGACGCGGTCGCACAGCAAAAATGGCTCCCCGATGAGTTCGCAACGGAACTCAAGGCGAAGATTCAGCGTGTGGGCGAGGAGACTCCCGTTCCGGGGCTGGCGATCGCGATCATCGACAGTGGCGGAAGAATCCAGTCCAGCGGATTTGGTTTCAGCGACTTGGAATCAAAGAGCAAGGTCAACCCTTCGGATACGATTTTTCAAATTGGTTCGATCTCAAAATCATTCACCGCGACTCTGGCCGCTCAGCTAGAGAGCGAAGGCAAGTTGTCGTGGGATGAACCCCTTTCCAAGTCGATTGCGAATTTGGATTTGCCCAGCGAAAACATTCGCTTGAAACATCTGGCTCAGCACACCTCGGGATTGCCCGGTGACGCTCCAAACTTGAGAAGAAAACATGGCGACTATCCCATCCTTGCGTTCACTCATTTCGAGTTGTACCGGGGGCTAGAGAGTTCCACGGTTCATTCCCGTCCAGGCGAACGATGGAGCTATTCCAATTTTGGATATGCCGTGTTTGGTCATGTGCTCGAACTAAAAACGAAGACGCCATACGAAACATTGGTCAAGCAAAGGGTGTTCGATCCCCTGAATATGGATTCCAGCACGATTACCATCTGGCCTGAACTCCAGGAGCGTCTTGCGACGCCCTACCATTTGGTTGATGGGAAACTCGTGAAGTACGACTGTCCATGGGACCAGGAAGCGCTTGCGCCGGCAGGAGGCATCGCATCCACCGTTGACGACATGGCAAAGTACGCGGTCTTTCAGCTTCAGTCGAATGCGCTAAAGGATGAAGTCGGTCGACTGCAGATCGCAACGGTGGAAACGGGAGGAAACCCGTACGGGAAAGGTTGGTTTAACGAACAGATCCCTGGCCTTGGAACGGTGGTCTCAGTCGGCGGTGACGTTGATGGTTATGTTGGAGAAGTCGTTCTCGCGCCAAAAAAGGGAATCGGATGTGTCATCCTGGTGAACAGCGGTGACGCTCCGTTTTTGCAACATCTTGGCAGGTGGGTGCTGACCAGGTTGCAGGAGAGAAAAACGGGCGATTCCTCCAATGAAAGGCTGTTTTTCGAGGGCATGATGGCCCAATCAATCAAGGATTGGCCGACGGCCATCCAACTGTTGTCGGCTGCATGTGAATCGTCATCTCATCAGGCGGCAAGCTACCAGATCGGAAAAACAGCGGCGATTTCCGGCCAGTTCACGGTGTCAGGCAAGAAGGCATTGAAGCAGTATTTAACAGGGAAACCACTGCAAGGCATCTCTCGCGCGGCCGCGTACTGGCGACTTGGAATGATCTGTGAAAACTCCGGACAGCTTGCTGACGCAAGGGAGTCATACGAGAAGTCACTTGAACTGGATGCCAACTTCTTGCCGGCAAAAACCGCGTTGGACAAACTAAACTACGAATAAAAGCTACCTGACACGTACCTGACACCTATTAGCATTGGCCAGCGGTCATTCAAGCTACCGACTGTCAAGATTCTTTTGCTGAACGAGTTGTTTCACTTCCAACTCTAATCGATCGAGCTGATTTCGATTGAGTACTTTTCCTCTGACAATCACGGACTCGATCTGTTCAAGATTACCAATGGATTCAAGCGGGTTGTCTCGTAGTAGAACCGCGTCGGCGAACAGCCCTGCTTCAATCTTTCCGAACTCACCCCCGACCATCTCGGAAACGTTGGCCGTCGCTGTTTGAATGGCTGCCCAAGGCGACATGTTGAGACGCACGTACTCAGATAGTTCTGCGTGCAGAACCTGACCAGCGACGCCAGGTCGAACTGGTGTGTCGGTACCGGCCACAATTTTGACTTTTGCCCGAATGAATTCCGACATGATGTCACATGGGGCTTGATACAGGCTCTTGAGGCGAATGCCCGATTTCTCGTAAAGTGTTTTCTCATAGGCCAACGAGTTCTGCCAATGACCAAGCGTTTTGCTCGAAACGAGTTTTGTTGCGGCAACTTGTTTCAGCCGAGCGCCAAACTCATCTGTGGACAATGCATCAACTTGACTTGCCATCAATGTGGGGCAGAACCACTTGTTCGAATTCGCAGCCAGTTTTGCCCACTGCTGCTGTTTGGCGGCGTCTTGCTCGTCGTACATTTTCATTAGATCTGGCCACCGAGATTCTTTTGCGTTGGAATCATCTCGCACGCAGGTGCCGACAATCGTATCTAGATGCTCGATCGATTTGAGCTCGGGAAACGACAACATGACGGTTGCGTTAACGGAAAACGGAAGATGACCGTAGACTGGAATATTGCGTTTTCCAGCTTCCAGAAACAACAACCTTACCGCTGCCTCAGAAGGTTTTGAGTGAATCTTCAACGCATCGTATTTGAACTTTTCATGGTCGGCTAAAACTGCCAAGACGTCCTGCTCATCTTCCAACTTGCGTACTGGCCCAACCGATGAGGCTGATAGTAGCGGCCCAGTCGTGACGATGGTTGGCCCGAGAATTTTACCGTCACGGCAGTCATCTCTAAGTCTGACAATGTTGGGTGAACCCCACATTGAACGAACAAAAGTAACGCCATGCAACAAGAACAACCGACGCAATATATCGTTCTCCTCATGAACAAATTGTGATTCTTCTGTTGCGGGCGGATCAAAATCAAAATGGACGTGAGCGTCCGCCAACCCAGGGATCATGAAGAGTCCTTTCCCTTCAACGATCACAGCATCGTTTGGAATTTGAAACGACCCGTTGGGTCCAATCTTTTTGAAGCGATCGCCTGTGATCAGTATGTCCATCTTGGCATCCAATGGCTTGGACGGATCACACATCGAGATTAAGTTCACATCTCGAATGACGATGGTCTCCTGAGCGACGGAATCAAAGTAAAACAAGCCAATCAGGATGAGAGGTACATGCAGCTTCGCTACCAGCTTTATTAGATTCACCATGAGCCCAGTCATTTTAGGTAGTGGTTGTGATCACAAAGAAGTGAACGGTTCGCCCGTGATCATTTGGCGTTGATTCGTTCGCTACTTTGCCACGCGTCAGGTAGTGAAAGTTGTGAGATCCAAAACTCGCTGTTTTGATTTCCACCTAAACAGAGGCCACGGTCGCTCCAGTGAAGGTGCGTTACCGCAGTGCGTCCGCGCAAAACAGGTGCCATGAGCTCGCCCGTCATCGCATCTCTCAGCTGCACGTTTCCAACTTCGTCCAGCGTTGCCAGCCAGTGACCATCGGTCGAGAAAGTCGCGAACGATACGGGGGTTTCACAGCGAAACTCTGATATCAACTCGCCTGTTTTTGTCCAAAGTCGGTTCGCTCCACTCTGACTACAAGTCAGCCAACTCGATTGGGTTGGGCTGATTTCAATTCGGTCGACAAGCTCACCGTGATGACGGACAAAGAAGGTTTGCGTCCAAGTCCTTTTATTTTCCGCTGGTGCATACCCGTACAATGAATCTCTGACTGCAACAATCATCATGTGACCACTTGCACTCAACACGTTTGGTCGATGATCAAACTCGAACTGATGTAACTCCGATCCTCGTTGGTCCCAGATCCGGAGTCGTTGATCCCAGCAGATGGAAGCAAGAAGATTGTCATCGACGAAGATCGCGTCAACGATCCAATTAGGATGAATCAACTGACATTCGATTTCTCCAGTTTGTACGTTCCCGACGACGACCTTCTCGTTGAAATCGTTTGCGATCCATTTCGTTGCATCGAAGTTCAATTGCAAACGGTTCGCCAAAAAATCGATCTCAATCGGTGGTCCAGACTCGATCAAGGTACCTAGCTCTCGTACGTTGATTCGGACTTTACCATCAGCGTTGGTGACGTAAGCGAGCCGATTCTCTTTTGCATCCAGGATGGCGGCATTGGCGTAGTCGACCGCCGGAGTTACCACCTCTTCGACTCGACCCGCGGATACGACGTTCTGAACCGGCGCAGGAAAACTACGTCGCATGGGATCTTGAATGATGAGGTGGATGAGTCGATCCCGTGAATTGATCGATACCAGCGATCCTTTATTTTGATGAAGGACTGACAGTGATGCGGGAAGTTGACAATGCCATTCGGACGTCGCGTTTCTTCCCGTCGCGGTTAGTTTTAAAGTGCTTCCGCCATCCCAACTCACATTTGAAATCACTTGATCCATTGAGATTTTTGGGGTCATCGGTAAGTTGTCACCAATTCTCCAACCCTGTACGAAATCACCAGCGTTGACCAACAGCATATCGTTCTCGATCACGCGGATTGACTTGATCGCGGACGAATGACGCATCGTTTCACCACGCCTGCTGATGACTGATTCTTGATTGGCCGCTTTCGGTAACTCCCAGACGAGTACCATGCCGTGATTGTCGCCGACGACCATGATCGATTCGTCACTTGAGAACTGGATTGACGTCGGTCGACCGGCAATGTTGTTTTTGATTACGTGTTCTGTTTGTGTTGGTGTATGCCAGAGCCGCACACCTTCAGCGTCGGTCCCCATCGCCGTCCACTTTCCGGTGCGACTCATCGTCAGCGTTGAGTCAACGTATAAGCCACTCAGTTGAACAGGTTCTTCCCAAACTGGATTTAGATCAGGTACAGAGTAGGCAACCAGTTTGCCAGGGTTAATAGCCATCGCTGCGAACCGTCGGTCAGCGCTGATTGATCCGGCGTACACCCAACTGGTTCCGTTCGTCGATGTCGGAAACTCAACTCGATGGGTTGAGTCTTTGTGGTTACCCAATCCAATGTTGTCCAAATCGCACGAAGCAATCGATCCATCCCAGCCAGTGAATACGAGTTGCTTGTTTTCAGGACCAAACCAAACCCGATTGATGCGCCAGTCCGAAGTCGCCAATGAACTGAGATGATCCAACTCGATATCGTATAGCTTCAGCTCAGCATTGCGGTTGGTTCGATCGCAAATCACGATCGCAACACGAGTTCCCAGACTGTCTGCAATAGCAAATTCAATTCGCCGTTCCGTGGCAAAGAGTTTGCGCACGCTGTTGTCCTCGGCAACCAGATAACACCCGTGACTCGAGCCATCGTCGCGTCGAACCAAACGCTGATTGCCGGAGAGTCTCGCAAGTAACGCACCTTCGAAGGTTCGTTTCAAATTAGGTTGCGGAAACCAATGGTCAATCGCAGCAAGCCTTCTTTGCTGTTTCAGTCGCTGGGCCTCTGTTTGTGCCAATCTTTCAGCTTCGCGGTAGGAGCGTTGTGCGCCTTGCACATCGCCGCGAGATAGCAATTCCGTAGCGCTGACATCGACCAGCGTGGCGGCTTGTTCGCGAATGGTAGTTGCGTCAACTGCCGACCGTTTTGCACTTTGGATTGCGACTACGAAAACGATCAGGAAAGAAAGAATGGCCAGACAGCTTAGCCCGATCACCCAACGGCTATTTCGACGAACCCAACGGTTGAAGCGGATGGCAATGGTCGCGCGGCGTGCTTTGATCGGCATCAGATCTAAAAACCGCTGAAGATCCTCGGAAAGCGCTGCTGCGCTCTCATATCGCGCTGCAGGTTCCAACGCGATCGATTTCAGAATGATTGTCTCCAAGTCACGCTCCAAAGAGGGCGTCCGGACACTAGGCTTTTGAATGCGGCCTTCACTGATTTGTTTTAATGCCGAAGAGAATGAATCGCAGTTAATCGCAGGCTCAAGCGTGATCAATTCATAAAGCGTCAAACCGATGGAGTAGATGTCCGAGCTTTCATGAACGCCACTGGTACCGTTGACCTGTTCGGGACTCATGTAAAGAACAGTTCCAACGAGATCGGAATCGAGCGTAAGTGGATCGGTGGCATTGATTCGTGCCAAACCAAAATCTGCAAGACACGGAGCGCCATTTCGGTCGATCAAAATATTCGCAGGCTTTACATCTCGATGAATAACTCCGTGTTCGTGTGAGTGGGCGAGTGCATCTGCGATCTGTTTACCAATTTCAGCGACCCATTGGCGATACTTTCGATCAGCTGGCTCGATCCGAGGTCCACATTCATTCGAATGTGGTGTTGCAAGTTTGACCGCCAAATCGATACCGTCGATTTCCTTCATCGCATAGTAAAGTCCGCCGGCGTATTCTCCGTATTCGTAAATCGGAACGATTGCCGGATGGTCCAACTGTGCTGCAACCTGAACTTCCATCTTGAATCTTTTTTGTGCCCGCTCAGTCCCGACCACGCTCGATGGCAGGACTTTAATCGCGACATTGCGAGAAAGCTGTGGATCAACGGCACTGTAAACGACTCCCATGCCGCCACGACCAATGATCCGCTTTAACACATATCCTTCAATTTGAGGCAGGGAGTCGTCACTCGGATCGCTCTCGAAATCACTTGTTGTCCCCTCGGCAACATGATGACCGACTTGCCACAACTGAGCTGCTAGTGTCAACATTCCCTCGTCGACAGACTCGTCTGCGGTATCGAATTTGTCTGCGGTTTCGATTAAGGTCGATTGATCACGTAGGCGATCAATCCAAACATTTAATGACTCGCATCCAAGCAATTCCGGATCAGTCGGTTCGCTCGTGGCACCGCCAGTCGCATCGTTTTTTTGATCGTCGTTTAGATTCATTTCTTCCTCGAAGACTGGCAATCCGCTGAGTTCCACCCAATTTGCTCGGCAAGGATCGATTTAAGTTTTCGAATCGCTCGAAACTGTAACACCTTGGCATGAGAGTCTTTCACGTTCATCGCGGATGCCGTTTCTGCGATGTTCAGCCCTTCAAAAAACCGCAGCACCAAGACCTCGCGATATCTCTCTGATAACATTCCCAAGCTGGCCTTCAGATCTTCGGAACGTTGCTTGTCGGATACGATCTCTGATGGAGACTTTACGTCAGCCGTCCACTCCCGTGTTAACGCGAGGTTCGACGACTTGAGAAAACTGCCCACGGATACCTCCCTGCGCATATCTCTTTTTTTCGCTGAGTTGGCTCGAATCGCTTCGATGAGTCTTTCAAGTGCCAAACCACGTAGCCACACGATGACGGGCACTCGACGGTTCGACAGGAAATCATCCAACTTTTTGGCAGCGACGAGAAACGTTTCCTGGACGATGTCTTCCGCCGACGATCGCACATTCAATGTCGCTGACATCCTGACACGAATCAGTCTCAACAGTCGAGGTCGCGCCACATCAAACAGCTGATTCATCGAGTCACGATTGACTGCCACTTCGTCACACAACTGCTCCAGCCAATGTGTACTGTTGTCTGGAAGCGACGCTGGCAAGTTCGACCCCCTAAGCTGGAGTTGGTCACTGACCTTCCCATTGCGATCCGGGTTTTCGTTTACGTTCGGAGTTGGCATCAAATTAAAAACTACTGGAACGTGAGACCGGAAAGCCACAGCTCAAATACAGCGAAACAGGCGGGAGAACGAAAGCGATCGATGGGGATTCCCTGGTCGGTACGAGGATGGCCGTCACTCCCAAGCTAACCGCCCCATCCGATTGTGCACGAATCGATTTCAAACTCCATTGTCTTTCTGATAAGGGTATCTGACAACAAAAGTCAAAAGTTACACGCTAATTTGAAATTTTTCGCAGGACGTCATGTGAGAGAAAAGGTTCCAGACAGCCAGCCGTAGGATAGCCACTCTTGACGCGCCCGACAAAAGTCTGGCCAATGGTATTCAATTCTTTATGCAAATGCGCTATT
>JBCAWX010000049.1:0-22743 GCA_038534355.1 Planctomycetota bacterium | reverse complement strand
TTGAATATCGCAAAGGCGACATCGTCGCCTTTGGGAGACCACTTTTCAACTTTCAACAACTAATGGGACACTTCCCGTAGAATCCTATTATTCCGTTTTCGTTTGAATCCTCGATGGAGAAAACAACCCCAAACCATTCGAAAATCTGATCCAAGAGAATTTGAGATGCCACTACAGTTTGACGATCCGACGTGAAAAACACACTGGGTCCTGTAATTATCCCGTCAGACATAGTTACGTCTAGTTTCCTGATGTCTATGAAATACGCCCAAAAGACCGCGCGAAGAACGAGGATAAACACCGCCCAACCGTACGGAATACTTAGTACGAGCGTAAGAATGTAGATCAAGTAACCCGAGGTAAGGCTGAACCAAATTGTGTTCACAAGAAAGCGCCACCTGACGGCCCGCAGGACTAATGTTTTGTGGCTAGGCTCGGCCATTTGAATAAGT
Source organism: Planctomycetota bacterium (assembly GCA_038534355.1). Lineage (GTDB taxonomy): Bacteria > Planctomycetota > Planctomycetia > Pirellulales > Pirellulaceae > Mariniblastus. The sequence goes on along the minus strand of JBCAWX010000049.1, from coordinate 22,291 downwards.
CGCTTGACGCCAAGAAGACTCGGCGGCCATTAAGCTATTTGTTCGTAAAACGCCCCTGGCATTTCGACAACCCATTCGCCGCGCGGGTTCATCCTATTGTTCAAGAAAGCCGCTTCGCGGCGTAGTTCTCAAACGAGGAAAAATATGAGACACGATGTTCCTTTTTGAATCCTCATTCATCAAGGAAGCATCACGCCCACCAGCAACAATCTACCATTGGCCAGCGATCAATTCAAAGGAAGATGGTTCTGCAAGCTCACTGAAGACCTCCAGCTGTCCGGAAAAACGAAACGAACATTCAACGGCTACATATTCGAGCGGCTCGCAAGGTTGGGTGAAAAGTGCGCCAAAGCGCCGAGTCAAACGTTAGGTGGACTTGAGAATCAGCGCCGACCTGGAAAGCCATCGAGCGGCAATCATTTCAGCCACCAAATCCCGAAATGCTGCGCGATGAGACTTCGGTTCAAGGGACGTCAGCCTCGCGCCGATCAATTGCATGTTGAATAAATTCAGTCAACTGTTTTCGTCTATCGGAATCGTCTGCGCCAAGACCAAAGTATTCTTCCTCCCCAGTCATCCCGAACATTTCTATCTTTTTTCGATATAGTTCAAAGTACTTCTCAACGCTTCCACAGTCCAGCTGCATCAGCAGCTTTGCTGCGATTGCTGTCGCTGGGGTATCCCCATACTTGGCACGAAGCTCGTGGTCACGATTGAGGAATTCCGAATTTTGAAATGTGCTGACGATTAAGCTCAATGCCGACGCGTCGTAGTCCGGGCGAACCGATCGCTGATTCCTGTACCTGTAATTTTCGAGCAAGTTCTCCACGGTATAAAGAGCCGACAGGCCTTCTTTTTGTTGCTGCAGCTCTTCGCGATGTTTGCTTTTTGCTGACGATTCACGCCTCTTGTTTTCTGAATGCTGCACGTATAACGCAATGCCTAGCCCGAAGATCGTCGTCAGCGTGAGAATGCTGAGTATGGAATACTTCATGAGCGAGGCATTCTTTGGCAGGATGACGTTTGAGATAACCGGGCGGACACATACGATTCTACCCGCGCGAAGCGAGTCTGACACCTTTGTTTCATCTCCGGTTCATCGATTTGCTATGCGGCTGCAAGTGTCTTTAACATTGTTCCGACAGTCATGCGATGTGGGCTAATTGGTCGTTCGTCAACAGTTTCGTGATCAACGCGATACACAAGCGGGTCGGACGGGTCACTGTCGTTTTCACAGATTTGGAAGTGATAATGGCAATCCGGCCCTGGAACAAGGCCAGCGCCTGTCGCCGTAACATCAGCGCGCCATTCTGGATAGAAACTGCCCATCGTGTCGGTCATTGATTCGTAATCTGTGCCAACGTGCATCGTCCGGAATCGTTGTTTCGATGAACGAATAACAACTGTGGTTGGCCATTGGATCTTGTGAGCTAGCTTTTCGGTTGAGAGACCTGCCTGGGGGAAAGTTTGCTGGCTACCACGCGGAGAATGTCATTGCGCACTGCCGCGCCAAGCAAAATTTCTCCTCCCATTCAACATCGGCGGCACCTTCAAGCAGTCGCGATTCCTTCCCGAACGCGCCGATCGGCTTCGCGCCGCGCGGCCTGCCGACGCTGCTCTTTACGAAATGGGCCTGAGGACATTGATTAAGTCTGGCATTTAACGCACAAATTGACCGAGCCGCCAAAAATGTTTGCATCTTGTCGTGAGGCAACAAAATGAGGCGAAGCTGAATCCTGCGATTGACAAAACCTCAGAGGCTTTCAAGTTTCGGTTCAACGACGTATTATCCCCTCTACTGTCGCAAAAATTATCAAGCAAACCCATTATAGCCGTGCGAGCGTTCGTAATCTTCAAATCTATTCTTTGGTTCCTTGCTCCAACCCGCGCTCGTGTTTCTTTTGCTGACGGTGAAGATCAATGGCAAACATAACGCCAAATGCAACAAGTACGAAAACAAGTCCAAGCCAAAAACCGCGGTGAACCAAGTCGGACTGAATCTCGAACCAAGGACGACGATTATCAAAACTACGTGGAAGTGACGGCGCCGGCCTGGTCCATTCCCAGATGGCCATGCCGTACGCGATGCACCAGCCAAGGGCTGACGATAGACACGAAACGATCAAGAGCAATAACAATCGACGTCTTTGATGACTTTTCAATGACCTACTCGAGTAAGGCAACGATAATTCGCAATTGAAATGGATAACGTCCAAACTCACCCAGTCGCGACGAGAGATTACCCATAGTTTCGCAACGCTTCCGCGAAGACGCTGTCATTCTGCTCGATGATTGTGAGAGAGTAAAGTTTCATATGAAGGAATAACGGCCACGATCACCGAGCGCGAATCGCAATTAGTGTGTCAACGATCGTGAACAAGATCAATAGTGTTCGTAATCGGAATCGCATAGCGGCAGGACCGGATAATGGAAGTGTTCACCGAGCCCGGATGGAAAACGTTACAAAACACGCTCGCAAGCCGGGTTCCGCGTGCATCCGATTGTTTGAACTCCGGCGGGACCAAACGAGACCCAAGCAGTTTACTTCAAACCAACGACTCACCTGATTCAACATCAACCAAGTGCCCACCGCGAAGTCAAACGCTCAATGGTTATCCGTTCACTGCGCATGTTTCCGCGTCACCATTTTCGAATTCAACATCGAAAGAGTGATGCGGATCCCAGGGTACTGTGAAGGACATTTCGAATGCTTTTTTATATGCATCATCTACGAACACCGATTCAAGTTTAGCGGCGTTGGCGACATCATCAATCGTTTCATCGACGAGCATTGATTCGTCGACACCGAGATTCCTGTAGTGTTCATTCGAATAATTCTCGAGAATCAGCTCAGCAGCGGCGAGAACATATTGGCGTGAATCATTTGCGATGCCTGACAATGCTGCAACAAGTGCGTCGTTCGGTGCAACGCCAGCAGTTTTCACGATTAGTTCCACGGATTCAAATTCTCCGAAAAGGCAATCGGAATCTATCCACCAATTTGGATCATCTGGATGCTGTTCAAAAATCATGATTTTTCGTGAACTGATAACGGTTAAGATCACTGGGTCGCGGCAAATGATTCTCCAATCCATTACGACCGGCTTCGCGACTCCGGTGCATTTTTTTGTTATCCGACGATTGAGCGGTCAGTTATCTTTGTCTTTTGGCATTTTCGTTTCTAAGGCTGCCTTTAACTGGCCCATAGAGTACTTGTTTGCCGGTTTGAAGAACGCTCTCATCTTTTTGGATTGTTCAGAATCGGTGTAGCCAAGTCCGACAATTGTGATTTTGGTTTTTGTGTCGGAAATTTTTGTAAAGTAAAAAATCGACCACGTCTCTTTGGCAGCCTCAACAAATTCAAAGCCCTTGGGAAACCCCGTCGCCTTTATGGAAAGCATACGTTTGGGGTCGTAACAAAGGATCGTGTTCTCAATCGTTGTCTCGTCACCTAGCTTGCCGGAATTGTTGTAGTTTGCGCGCCATTTCCCACCTACGCGAAAATCAATATCCGCAAGTGGTGCCACCCATGACTTGAGCCCATCGGTTGTGGTAAAGGCATTCCATACATCGTCGACACTCGCTTCAATTTCGAACTCATCGACAACGCGATCTTCCTGCGCAATCGCCGTTGTGCAGGCTAACAAAGCAGCTGTGAATACCAGTATGACGTTTTGCATATTTCTATAGTCTTTCGTTAAATCGGATAACGTTTGCGACAACCGGGCCGGGAGTAAGCGACGCCGAGCGAAGCTAGCCAGCCCAGCATTTCCGGCTCCGCGTTCATTGCATTTGTAATGTGGCGATTTCTGGGCACAGGTGGCTCGGATCATCTTTTCATCGCGTCGATTCCACTGGGCGACCCTGAAAACATCGTTTTGCGCCAGTTTTCTCATTGCTGAAAGAAGATCCATTCACACATGCCGACGCCGAGGAGAACAGTGTAACGAGAGACATGAGCCATATCAAATTGAATTGATGTCTATCGCAACTCCTGACGTCTGGAAACAAAAGACATCCAGCGAGTGCGACAAATCCCAGCAACGAACGTAGTGCGAAGGAATGTAGCTTGGGCATTTGGGCACTCGTGCCCGAGTCGCGGATTCGATTTCTAAGAAGCACATCGTGATTCGATGCGTCAACGCGATTGGCCAACGCAAGGTCGATTCATGACAGCCAAGAGTGGCTATCCTACGGTTCAATGACCCAGTGTTTTGGTCGTTCAAAGTTTGTGCGAAGGAATGTAGCTTGGGCACTCTTGCCCGAGTCGAGTGATGCGATTTCTAAGAAGCAAATCGTGATTCGATCCGTCAACGCGATTGGCCAACGCCAAGGTCAATTCATGACAGCCAAGAGTGGCTATCCTACGGTTTAATGACCAAGTGTTTTGGTTGTTCAAGGATTGTGCGAAGGAATGTAGCTTGGGCACTTTGGGCACTCGTGCCCGAGTCGCGTGATGTGATTTCTGATAAGCAAATCGTGATTCGATCCGTCAACGCGAATGGCCAACGCAAGGCCGATTCATGACAGCCACGAGTGGCTATCCTACGGTATGGTGACCAAGCGCTTTGGTCGTTCAAGGATTGTGCGAATGAATGTAGCTTGGGCACTTTGGGCACTCGTGCCCGAGTCACGGATTCGATTTCTAAGAAGCAAATCGTGATTCGAAGCGTCAACGCGATTGGCCAACGCAAGGTCAATTCATGACAGCCAAGAGTGGCTATCCTACGGCTTATGGTGACAGCCAAGAGTGGCTATCCTACGGACCAACCGCTGCCCCCGCCATTGCAGGGCTGTTCAACAACAAAAAATGGCTCAGGCAATTGCCTGAGCCATTGTGATTTTTCAGCTGTGGTTATGACGATTAGAAATCGCCAAAGTCACCACCGCCGGGTCCACCGGCTCCAGCGCCAGCACCACCACCGAACTTGCCTCCACGACCATCATCCGACGATGTTGTCTTCTTGCGGCGCCGGTCACGACCGACGTATCGGCTCTCGTCCGACAAGAACAACGAGTTTCGGTACTTTGACTGATCGTCCATGTTATTGGAAACGTGAAAGTCGCCGTTGGCGTCCAACACAAGAACTTCCGTCGCCGTAAAGTGCCGTTTCTTCTCCGTCCGTGGGAGCGGTAATTCTTCACCGATCAGCGAGTCAACCAGCACAGCGCCGGTATTGAACTCAAAACTGTATCGACCTGGTGTCTCTTTCCAATTGGCATTTTCGTTCTCAACGACCAACACCTGACGCGTCACTGGATGCAACACGTACGCGGGTGAGAAGAAGTCAAATCCATCACCTCGGTACACTTTGAGCTTTGCTGGCACCTTGGTGTGGAACTTGCTGCTCATCGTGGAAGCGACGACTTCAATCGCCGGTTCACCATCATCAAAGGCCAGCTCTTCATCGACTTTGATCTTTCGTGGGATGACTGGCTGACCAGCAAAAATCTCCGTTCGATTAACTTTGACATCGACACGAACGGTATCGCTCCAATCGGAAGGACGGGCGTACTTCAGGTACTCGTCATAAGGATAATTCAACTTGATCGAGGCAGTTGCAGGTTTTGGAATGGCAATCATCTCTGGCTGCTCACCACCGGTGGAAACAAAGTTGGTCTCTTTGTCTTCTTTGGCTGAATTAATTCGAATCCGAACTTCCGGACGAAGCATCGAGCTGCGAATTGTCTGTTTGACGTATTGGATTTCGTCATCTTCACTATCGGGATCCTGCGGATCATTTTCCTGGCTGTCGCGAGGATCGTCGTCGGAACCTGTCGGATCGTCCGCTTCATTGTCATCCGTGTCAAACCCGCTGCCAGGGCCCATATCATTCATCATGCCACCGCCACGCGTATTGACGAAGAGCATGTTCGGATCTTCATTGTTGGGATCGCCAACCCAAATACGAATTCGGTATTCGTAGGTCGCACCTTCAGTGGCTCGGATATCAAAAAAGCGAACCAGTCGGTAGTTGTCGGTGGGATTCTTTTTGTCAAGCTCTTCGAAGTACGGCTCGACGACGCTGCCGGCTCTGAGGTAATTGTCGTTTTCGGGATCGGACGTCAATCCGCCCCCTCCAAAACCGCCTCCGCCAAAACCACCACCACGGCCAGCACCAGGTCCCATGCCACCACCTTCGGATGGCCCACCGGCGCCCATGCCTCCCATGCCCATACCTCCTCCGCCAGAGAATTTTCCTCCGGGACGGCCTGCACCGCTTGGCGAAAACTCATCTTCGGGATCCGAAAATACTTTGTCAGGATCCATTACTTCCAGCTCAGTATCAACTTTTTCAAACGCAGGGAATTCGCGCTTTTTAGTCAATTCCGGATGGGAGACGTAGTCTTCGTAATCCGTCATCACGAAAGCCGGGATTGGCATGGTCAACAGCGGATCGTAGTTTTCCGGAGCGACGATTTCAGGCGCCGACGAAAAGACTGCCTGTGGCATCTGATGCATCGGCGGCGTGACGTTCGGTAACCGGAAACAAGTAAATTCGGAAATGTCCGCCCATTTTCCGTTCTCATTGCCCAACGGCTGTCCCGAGGACGGGTCGAGTTCACGACGTTGGATTTCCAGGAACTGATAAATCGGCTTATCGCGGTCTGGGTAGTAACCGATCGAATCCGCAAACGCCTCATCAAACAGTTTTGCTTGTTGTTTGAAATCGACGAGTGCTCGAACGGCCACAACGTTGTAAATGAATGGTTTGGTTGCGGCAGCGCTAATGTTGGTTGAAGTTGGGCGCACGCCACGGGTTGTCGCTTCGTTCACCTCAAAGAACTGATTTGAAGCGTAGTCGAGTTCCGGAAGTGGAATAACATCATCTGGTTGTTGGGTGCGACTGGACCGACCTGAACCGGCACCCCGTCCTGCTCCATAGCCTCCATCGCCATTACGATCATCTTCGCCACCAAGATCACCTTCGTCTTCGCCGGAATCACTCGGATCTGAACCGCCAAAATCTCCCATGTCACTATCAAAGCCACCGGCTGACATGCGATCACCCGGTGCCATCTGCAGCGTATTCACCTCAGCGTACCCCTTGGTGCTACTGATAAGTACGGTTGCCGGAAAGACGCTGGCAACCATCTTTTCAGGTCGAAGGATTGCTGGATCGCTGCGCGGTGCCAAGGTCGCAGCCGCGGTTCCGCGGAACGCATCGACAATGTACTTGGAGCCATCAACATCGACTTTTGACTTGATGATGTCCGGCGCGTTGGCACGTCCCTGTCGGAACTCGGCCATCTTATTCCAATTTTTATCATTGTTAATGTAGGAGTTGGCCTGCGTGTTCAGGTTGACCAGTGCTGTAGGATCTTTGTCTGTGTAGGCTTCATTGCCCAATCCCAACCAAAGAAAAAGGCCAAACAGGACCACGCACACGCCGAGAATGACTTTCTCGGTATGGTGTAGAAAAAATGCCTGCAAGCCTTCTTTGCTGAAGTCTGGTTTAAATGCCATGAAAACTCTCCCTTTGACGGGCTGTTGAATTTAACGTTGGACCGAGTAACAGTTGACGATTCGTTGCGATGAACGGCGACGAATCTGTCGAATTAAAATTTTGAGTTGCTTGAGTTTCGATTTGCGGGGCCGACATTGGACGCCGATTCGTTTGGATCACCGGGGGCGCCACCATCCTCGGGTGTCAGCCCGGCAGCCTGCCTCAGAAAGTCCTCTCGGACTGGATTGTAAATTTTAACGATTCCAAAAAACTCGACGTTTACGTCGTAGTTTGTTCGAACTTCGATTGGCTGGGCCAGCTGGTCCATTGACAACGTGCTTTCATTGTCGCCAATCGTCGTTCCCATGCCACCGAGTTTATTTTCTTCGCCTTCGCCAAATCCACCAAGCGGAATTTCTTCACCGCCGGGCTCGTGTTTGTTAATGCGGACCTGCTGAATCTCAAACGCGAATGGTGAATTTGCACAGGCCGCCATGAAGTCAGAAATTCGACGTTCGTCCATTTTCAAAGCGATCCGGACTGGAACGCGTTTGGCGATGATCAATTCCAGATTGTCGGTCGGCAGTTCTTTCGCTCGAATCACTTCGAGTACTTTTTTTGAAGTAATCGGATTCAGGTTCAGGTCAACGTATCGGCGATGGAACGGCGGCAACCCAATCGCTGCCACATTGTAACTTCCAAATCCAGATCCGCCTCCGCGACCATCACCTGGATCATCGCTTCCGTAGTCTCGATCATCCGCGCCTCCGAGCATTGGATCGCTGCGACCACCAGGGGCCATGGCATCTTCATCAGGATTTGCTGACGGTGCCAATCGGGGGTCAGGTGCTGTCAGTTCACCCAGCTGCTTAACGGCCTCGCGACCGAATGCGATGTGGTCAATCTGCTTGATCACCGACAGGTCATTTGCATTGGAGTTACCGTTGATATCCCGGATAACATGGAACATCGCTTCGAGCAACCAGATGTCTTGCTGCAGCATATAACATTGCAGTGGAGTCGGGTTGATTGATTCGCCACCATGGTCATCAATGCCTTGGAACATTGTCATCTTTTGATACCAGAGATCCTGGTTGACATCGCTCCAGATGACGGCAAAACGATTTAAGTCATCTTGCATTGCCAACCCGTCTTCGGGGTCGTCAAACCCAGCACCTGGGCCTCGACCGCCGGCACCAAATCCACCAAATCCACCCGATTGCCCTCCTTCTGGATCCTCTTCTTCGTTGTCAACGGGATCTTCAATTTCGGGGAAGTTCGCCGGATCATACTTCCAGTTGGTTCGCAAAAGTTCGTCACCACAGAGTTTGATCATATGGTCGCCAATGCGTCGACGATACAGGATCAGCAACTGGTCGACGCGGGTGTCCCATTTTGCAGGAAAGGTTTCAGCAGGATTGAATTCACCGAAGACCTTTTTGAATTCATCGTTGTCGATCACGCTGGGCCAAACCAACAGGTCTTCCTGGGCCTTGACTCGCAGTTTCCATGCCTCAACGATCGCTTCAAGTGTCTCCTCGAGCTCCTCCTCCATCCCTTCTTGTGTTTTGGTGTTAGGATGGGCGCCGACAAGATCAGGCAAATCGGTCGGCGTTTTTCGCTGGATCCCTTCCGCCATCGCAATGTTGCTTTTGACTTTGGATTCATTGTCCTTTTGTTCCTTGGCAAGACTGCCCGTGGAAACAAACCAGGATGCGATGGTCGCGATGAACAGGATGCCACAGGTGAGCCAGAAGATATTCTTCTTGATCCAGTCGATCGTGGGTGCGAGTTGGTCCATATGATTATTCCTCGAAGATTCGAGAGTCGTTGATAATTGTTTGAAACGTGACCTGCCAGGTCAATCGGCATTGATTATTCTTCGGTTGCCTCAGCGGCTTCATCAGCAGCGGTTGCGCGTGCTTCTTCGGCTTTTTTCTCTTCTTCGATACGTGCGTTATAGGCTGCGATGATTTCCTCGTCGGAACGTGGACGCCAAGCCATCTGCACGATGAATTTGAACTTACGCACCTTATAGATATTGGCTGTATCTTCGTCAGTGGTCGACGACAAGCCTCCTGGTCGCCCACTTGCACCTTCGGAAGGTCCACCAGCTCCCATGCCGCCCATACCCATGCCTCCGCCACCGCTGAATTTACCGCCAGCGCCACCGGCACCACCGTCCACATCCGACATTCCTCCATCGGCCGCGGTTGGGTCGAAAATAATCTCGGTTTCTTCTGCTGAAGAAGAAACCCAAGTGATCGTCGGGAAGGTCACGCCAAGGTCGGCATAAGTAAAGTCTTTGTCCGGATGCGATGGAAGTTTGACGTTCTTTTTAAATCGGAGATTTTGAATCAGCGTCTCCATCAAGTACTGCTTTTCTGAGCGCAGGTTACGCATCGCTACATCGCTGTTGTGGAAATGGTGACCTTTGATTTCCACAATCCAGCCGCCATCGGTTGCAGCGACCGAGACGGGAGCTTGGTCTTCGTCGTCGAAATCGCTGCTACCACCACCCCAACCTGCGTTAGGATCGATTTCAGCGAACTCATCGATTTCGGATAATGTCTCAGTTGGATCATCAAACTCACCCGCTTTCGCCTTGGCAACCTGATCTTTAAAGTCCAACACCATTTGATCGTAGAATTTTTGGATACCCGTTTCCCAGATACTGACGTCGGGGAAGAATCGCGACTCGATGTATTCAACGTACAGCTCTTTGCGATCCTCAAAAGGAATCTTCTTCGGGTCGATTTTGTCGGAGCCAGATTTTTTGGCGGCTTCGATGTTTGGATCAGTCGGAAACGCCTGAGCGAGAGCCGACTGAAATGCCAACCAGCTGGACTTTTGCTCAATCGACGACGTCAACTCTTTGGACATCGCATTGAACTTGTCCAGCACTCCCTTCATGTCGTCATCTGCGGTAATTAGCGAGCCGCTGCGCGAGTTGGTGGCCGATACTTTCTTGAACGCATCGTCCCAAGTCTGTCCACTGGAATCCGCAAATTCCGGGGTGGTGACAAACCACGCCTTACTACTCATGTAGTAGCCAATAACCAAACCGAGCAAGCTGGCACAAACCGCGAACAAAACCCAAGGCTTCTTGGCTTCAATGATTCGCTCAACCACAATTTCCTGTGGCAGCAGATTGGTTTTAATCTGTCCCTTTGTGAGTCCCTGCAAACAGAGACCGTAGCTTGGTGCAAATGAGAGTACGTTTTCGCCAAACGACTTTTGCCCGGTGACTTCGCCACCAGAAAGCCGATTAAAATCAGTGACCTTGGCGATGTCCATTTCCAATTGCTTGCTCAGGTACTGACGCAAACCAGGCAGTTTTGCAGCGTTACCGAGTAGAACGATTTTTGAAAGCTCGGAGGATTTCTCCATGCTCTCAAAGAACGTCAGCGAGCGCTGGACTTCATTGACAAAGTCATGGAAGACGGGACGCATTGCTTTAAAGATCTGTTTTGGATTTTCCGAAGCTCGTGCATTTCGCTTGAGATGCTCAGCTTTCGTCTGCGTCAGCTTCATCTCGCGAGAGAGCTGCTTGGTAAAGTGATTACCACCAATTGGAATGTTTCGCAGCCACAGCTTGATACCGTTGGTGACGATCAAGTCCGTCGTATCGGTGCCCATCGACATCACGACAATGGATGGTGGCGGGTTTTCAGGGTCAAATTCTTCAGGGTCAGGAAGATCTTCGATAATGTCGTGGCAGACCACATTGAAAATTGCCAACGGTGACAGTTGGACCAGATCGACATCGACATCGACTTCATCAAATGGATGCAGCGCCCGAAAGACGGCCTCACGCTTCATCGCGAACAAACCGACTTCAGCGTCGACGGTTCTCCCATCGACCACAGTGCCGCCCAGTTGTTGCCAATCCCAGATGACGTCTTCGATCGGAAACGGAATCTGTTGCTTGACTTCGAATTTGACGATATCCGGAAGCGTCTTCACTTCGACGGGTGGCGGCTTAAAGAAACGAGACAAGCCCGCTTGGCCCGAAACACTGATGGCGACTTTGTCACCCACCACATCATTTCGTGACAAAAACTCTTTGAGAGCGTCCTGGACCAATTCTTCCGCATCCGCATCAGGAGCACTCAGAATCTTTGGATACTCGATGAAATCGTATTTGTCGGCTTCGATCGATTCACCGTCTTCACTCGGTGTGCAGCGAAGTGCCTTGAGGGCACATTGGCCGATGTCGATACCCCAAACGGCATTCTTTTTTGCCATAGTCCTGTTTCCTGGGAACTTCCAATGATGTGTTTATCGATGTTTCGTCGTTTTTGGTCAGTCCAATTGACATTCACGCGAAATATAAATTTGCAGCAAGATTCCAGCACGCAACATCGGTTTTGTCGCGTTTGAACCTGAATGTCACCCGTTTGAAGCAAAAAAGCCGCATTCAAAAGGTAACCCTCATTATAGATTCAAAAGTGGAACCTTCAGTGGGTTTTCGGGCGAGTTTGGCGTTGGAAGTGTAGAAATACGTGGCAAAAATCAGTTTTGCCCCGTCTCACCCATCCATGTAACGTCAGTCTAAATCAATCATTAGAAAAATGTCAAATTTTGTCGACGCCGACCGTTTTGCCGGAACCGGATCCTAAACCGATTCGATGACACCAAGTATGCGCGCTTTCGGGGCTCTTTCGATATCGCGAAATTGACATTGACCGCTTCGATTCGTTCCTTGGACAGTTAGACCGGTTGTACAGATTGCAAGTGCAGGTCTGCTACGTGAGCATCCATTTTTTGTTTGTGTCGACTTCGGATGACCGAATCCAGTTCAACGAGACCGTTTTTCGTCCTGTTCCATCGGTCACGATTTTTGATGACAATACAAGGTCAACTGAATCCTTCGGCTTCCTTAATAATCCATGAGCAACTCCAAGCAGTTGACGAATCTCGTCATCATCCTTCCATGTCATTCAATGGAAGACTTCCCAACCCATTACACTGGTGAGGACGCTGCTAACCTACTTTCCTGCTGGACATCGCTTTGGCACCCCGCTTTATTGGCAACTTGCCAGCGGATGCCGCAATGGATGTCCGCCGACAATGGCGAACCCTGTTGGAAAAGTGAACATGAGTGGGTCGATGTCGCCAATGAGATTGATTCCGACTCAAACGACTCCATCGCTTCAGACGAGGTAACTGACCAAGCAGCCGCCCCTCTGGTCGTCGTTCCAACCGTTTCAGAGCCAATCGTCGATTCCAACCTGTTGCTGGCTGCCGACCAAGACGGCGTGCTTGTCGCTGAACCGAAGAGCCGAAATGAAGTTGCTCAGGCTGCCGCAGAGCATTTCGAAGCAATCAGCCAAACGTCGGAGCAAATTGATCCTGACTTGATTCAAGACTTCTTCGCTTTGGGCTATGCCTATCTGCAAGTGCAATTGATGACCCGTCAGTTGCGATACTCAAGCAATCTGGACGAGCATGAGTTTGAGCAGGCTGTCATCGCCGCCGCCAACGCCGCGGTCGCTTCCAAAGGACAGACCGAACAGAGCAATCTCGCTGCCGACCAACTAACGGCCTGCTTCGACATTTTGCTGGAAGAAAAGAATGCCTACTACCCGGTCGAGCCGCAACTTTGCGATATCGTCCTTCTCTCCGAAACCACCCTTGGCAGCAGTCTCGACGAAGAACTCAAACAGCTTCGCCAGCCCTGCAATCTCTTGCTGACCGGTGATGTCGCCAAACGACTGCATCAACAAAACCCACTTGCGGCGACACAGATCCGGCAAAAGGTCGAACAACAACTGATCGAATTGATCGGTGGCTTACAACAGGAGCTGCCTGATTGGTTGCTGGATAACAAAGCGATCATTCGCCAGCTGCAACGAGGTCGCGAAACTCTGACCGAGCTTTTCGGCACAACTCCTCGCGTGTTCATGCGACGTTCGTTTGGTACGTCCCCGGCGCTTCCTGGCATACTGGAGCAACTCGGGTTTATTGGTGCCATTCACGCACCTCTGGAGAAATGTGGTTATCCGCGTTCGGCCAGCGGAGTCATTCGATGGACCGGTCATGATGAAGCTTCTATTTTGGCGATAGGTGACCGACCACTGAACGCCGCTGACCCAGCGACGTTTCTCGGATTAGGAATTCGACTGGGCGAGATGATTGATTCCGCGCACATGGCGACGGCTGCGTTTGTTCGTTGGCCCAATCGAAGCTGTGAGTCGTTCGACGATGTAAAACGAATTGCCGAATACACGCCGTTGTTCGGTGAGTTCATGAAGCTCGATTCATTCTTCGAATCCGTTTACGACCCTGGTTATGGTGAATCGTTTACTGCCGACGAATATCGTTCCCCTTATCTCAAACAAGCGATCGCCAAAGAACAGGTTGCACCCATTACTCGATTCGTGCGATTTCACGAGCTCTCGGCGTGTTTGGAATCTTCGCGGCGATTGATCTTCCTGGCCGAAACATCTGACATCCCGTTGCCTTCAGACGAAGAGGATTCCAATGCTGCCACTCTATTGCAACAGATTGACCAATGCGAAACCGAGCTGGACATGCAGACGGCGGTTCAAGCGCCAGCGTTCGACGCTGTGCATGAAAAGGCGGAATCGATTTTGCAAAAGGCAACTCAACGATTTGGCCAACCTCTGAAAAAGACGAGCCCCGATTTGCCTCAGCACGACGTTTTGAAATCAAACTCTGTCATGCTCAACTTGAACTCATCGAAGCAAACGAAACGGGCGTTGTTTGCAGTCGATTCCAAGTCGACGCTTGGATCTGTTCGCCAAAAATCGCCGTTAAAGATGGTTCATCAATCGGCAACCGATGGAGTCTGGGTGCTGGAAGCCGCAGGATTCTCCGGAGTCGAACTCACGCCTGAGGCGATTGAATCACGTGACGCCTTCAAGTCCGACCCAAATGTGATCCTTGGAAACAAGTTGCAAAACGAGTCCTTCATCGTCGGTATCGACGAGTCGACTGGTGGTGTTCGCAGTCTCAATTTTCACAATCAACGATTGAATCTATTTACTCAGCAATTGGCGATGCGAATCCCCAGCGAAACGCCTGGAAATTCGCGCACCGCAGCACGCTACACCAAGATGGTAGCGGATCACCTTGAAGTCGTTGAAGAAACCAGATTGTCCGGCGCGATTCGAACCAACGGACGACTGGTCGACCAAGACAATACCGTTTGTGAATATGTTCAAACAGTTCGACTGACTCGTGGTTGCTCACGCATCGAATTTACAGTGCAGGTTCAACCCAAAGTCCCGTTTCAGTCCAATTGGAATCACTACATCTGTTCACGCTTGGCGTGGAAAGAGGAAGGTGCGCGAATCGTCGCAAACTCGATCGATGCACAACAGCATGTGACCAGCGAATGGTTTCATGGCACCCGACATATCACGATCGGGGATGACCACACGTTCGCCCTGTTATCGGGTGGGTTGCCCTATCATCGAAGATCCAATCGCCGCATGCTCGATAGCCTGCTGATGATGGCCGGTGAGCAGCAGACGCAATTTCGTTTTGCCATCGACATCGACCAACCGTATGCCACTGCCGCTGCTTATGAACGGCTGCTGGATTCTCCAATCATTGAACCGCGAGACGCAGAACAAGTTGCCGATAGTGCGTTGGCGAAATGGCTGTTACATTTCAATTGCAAAAACGTTACGGTAACTCGGTGCCAGCCCATTCTTGAAACGAAAGCGGTTCAGTTGATGCTGCAAGAGACGGAAGGGCGAGCGGCGAAGTTGACGGTCCGTTCGCGATTGACGATTGAGGCGGCTCACCTGTGTCGCTTGGATGGCACCGATCTGGAATCGCTGGACGTCGAAGCAGAAAAAGCGGTAGAGATCGAACTGAAACCTTATGCTGCGACCACTCTGAAAGTAATTTTTCAAAAATGATTGTGACGATCGATGGACCCGCTGGCGCTGGCAAAAGCACAGTGACACGACGCCTGGCACGGCAGTTAGGTTTTCAGTTTCTTGACACCGGCGCGATGTATCGTGCTGTGACGCTGATCGCATTGCAGCGTCAGGTTGATTTGCAGGATGCTGCGGCGTTGGTTCACATCGCCAAGACGATTGAGATTCGTTTTGATGACGATCGTGTCTTTGTCGATGACGAAGAAGTCACTCAGGCAATTCGAGATTTATCGGTCGCGCGAAACGTTGGCAAAATTGCCGACCAGCCCGAAGTGCGAGAGCATTTGGTCCAACTACAGCGAAGGATTGCCAACGAGGGGAACTTTGTGTGCGAGGGGCGTGACCAGGGAACCGTCGCATTTCCAGATTCATTTTGCAAGATTTACCTTACTGCGTCGAAACAATCACGTGCCGCACGGCGATTCGAACAGCTTCAAGCGTCAGGTCGATTTGCCGACTACGATCAAGTGGTTCGTGATCAGGAAGTTCGAGATCATCAGGATGCCACTCGTCCGATTGGCAAACTACAACGTGCTGTCGACGCAATCGAAGTTAACACCGATCGCCAAACGCTTGATGAAGTCGTCGACACGCTGGAACAGATCGTACGGCAACGGATGGATCAGCCGCAACCAAAACCTCGATAACGCATATGACCGACTCCCAACCAACCAAGAATGAGCCAACCAATCCGGGATTGCGCAAACAACTGCACGAGATTATTTTCGAAGCCGACACAACGCTCGGAGCACTTTTTGATATTACACTTCTGTTGACCATTGTCGCCAGCATCGTCGTCGTCTGTTTGCAAACTGTGCCGGGCATCGGCATTTTGGGCACAGAGGGCGAAGTTCCTGAATACGCGTCGACACTGAACATCCTCAGTTGGTCCTTCACGATCCTGTTTACGCTCGAGTACTTGGTGAGGTTGTACTGCGTTCGCAAACCGATGAAGTACGCATTCAGTTTTTGGGGCATCATTGACCTGTTGGCGTTTCTGCCAGATTACCTGCTGTTGGTTTCCGTGTGGTTAATTTCATTGACCCCATTCGCAGGAGGCGCATTTGCCGTGATTCGAGCACTTCGACTGTTGCGTGTGTTTCGCATTTTCAAATTGGGGTGGTTCCAACAAGAGGCGGATGATTTGGGGAATGCAATCTATCGTGCACGTGCAAAGATCATCGTGTTTTTAACCGTCGTCATGATCGTGGTGACCGTCATGGGAACGCTGATGTACGAAGTCGAGCAATTTGCCAACGACTCCCAGTTTGAATCGATCCCTGTCGGAATTTATTGGGCGATCGTGACGATGACCACGGTTGGTTTTGGCGACGTTGTTCCTGTCACCACCGTCGGCAAGTTTCTTGCCGCCATTTTGATTCTGATCGGATACAGCCTGATCATCGTTCCGACCGGATTTGTTTCGGCTGAAATTATCGGTCAAAAAACGAGGCAATCCGTTTCGACAATTTCATGCCCGTCCTGCGTTACCGAGGGGCACGACAAAGATGCCGTCTTTTGCAAGTACTGCGGCGATGCAATGAAAGACTAAATTTTGCAGGGCAGAGTTCGGTTGAGGCTATCGCCAAAACACATGTCGAACAATTACCATTAGGTCATGTTTCGATATTGTTTTACGATCTTTCTCAGCGCATTTTTGCTCTTCCAAATCCAGCCGATCATCGCTCGGTTGATTCTACCGTACTATGGAGGCACGGCAGCGGTTTGGACAACGTGCATGATGTTCTTTCAGGTGACACTGTTCGTCGGTTATCTGTACGCACACCTGCTACGGTCGTTGTTTAAACCGCGTTTGGCATGGTTTGTTCATGCCTGTGTGGTGATGTCCGCCGCGTTGGCATTGATCCTGTTTCGGCCGTCACCGACATCTGTGGCAGGGCACGTCCAATTAGGCTCTACGTCCATTGTCTGGTCGATCGTCTACCAACTTTCAATGTCCATCGGTTTGCCATTCTTCGTTTTGTCGACGACCGGTCCCTTGGTTCAAGCGTGGCAAGCAACATCGCATCGAGATCAGTCCGCTTATCGACTGTACGCGCTGTCCAACCTGGGCTCGATGGTCGCCCTGCTGAGTTATCCCTTTTTGATTGAGTCAACGATGACGTTGAACGCTCAACTGGATACCTGGGTGATAGGATTTCTGTTGTTAACCGTTGGCGTGTTCTGGTCGAGCTTTCAGACAATCCATCAATCGGATTGGCAAAATACGGATTTGAATTCGGCTCCGGCAAATGAACGAAATGATCGTCCTGCTGCGGATGACTGGTCTGCGTGGAGGATCGTGTATTGGCTGTTGCTTTCTGCCATGTCCTCGATTGTCTTGTTGGCGACGACGAATCTGATGAGTCAGGAAGTGGCGTCGATCCCGTTTCTCTGGATTCTGCCGCTGACGTTGTACCTGTTGAGTTTCATCGTTTGTTTCGAGCGACCGGCATTTTACCAGCGGTCGATCTGGATGGCATTGATGGGAATTGCGAGCCTTGGTTCGATTTTTCTCTATCACGTGGCAACCAATGCTGGCCTGACGCTGCAGATTGTTGGTTTCTCAACGGTCTGTCTTACAGCTTGCATGATCTGTCATGGCGAGCTTGAATCAACCAAACCAGATCAACGCAAGCTGACGCTGTTCTATTTGGTGATATCTGCTGGTGCAGCCTTTGGAGGGATCTTTGTCAGCTTGGGTGCACCGAAATTGTTCAGTGGTTTTTACGAATTCCATTTGGGCATCGGGACTGTTCTCCTGGTTTCCCTGGCCAGCATCTATTTTCAACGCCGAATCGCGAACTCGGCTGCCAACGAACTTGGTGTCGGTCGGTCGTGGCTGTTTTTCAGTTCGGTCCTTCCGGCCGCGGCGTTGGTGATCGGATTGGTTGGCGTCATGGCGAGCCTGATGTACGAGCTGGACCCCAGCATCCAGGAGCGTGTCGTTTTTCGCGACCGCAACGACTTCGGTCTCTCAACGGTCATTGAAATCAAGAATTCTCGTCGTTTTTTGAGCGGTCGAGTCAATCACGGAACCCAATCGCTGGAGGAAGGCCGCGCTCTTGAACATGCTCCTTATTACAGCGCTGGGAGCGGTATTGGATTGGCGATCGAGGGTATGCGGGAGATCAAAGATCAGCCGCTAAAGACTGGTGTCTTGGGACTCGGAGCTGGAGCGATGTCGACGTGGCTCGAGCGTGGTGATTCGGTTCGTTTTTATGAGATCAACCCGATGGTCGTTGAGATTGCGACCAAGTACTTTTCGTTTATCAGCGATACACCGGGACGCAAAACAGTCGTTGTTGGCGATGGTCGTGTCGAACTGACGAATGAACTTCGCAGAACAGGCTCGCATCAATTCGATGTTCTGGTGATGGACGCCTTCTCCAGCGACTCGATCCCAGTTCATCTGTTGACCGAAGAGTGTTTTCAACTGTACGACCAACACTTGGCTGACGATGGTGTTTTGGTCGCCCACATCAGCAATCACTTTATCGATCTCTTGCCAGTATTAATTCATCATGGCGAAACGTTGGGGATGGAGATGATCTACGTCGAGAACCTCGCGAAGGGACCTGACCAACTGGCAAGCACATGGGTTCTATTGACGCGAAATCAATCGTTCGTCGATCGTGATGATATTCGTGCAGCACAAACGGCAATTCCTGAAGACACACCTTCGGTGCGGTGGACCGATGATTTTTCTAGTGTGGCGAAGCAGTTGAAGTGGTCATCGGGCATCAAACTTGAATTTGAATAGACCGATTCCGGTCTCGATCATGACTTGATCGAGCCATTGTCACTCGGTCGCGCGATCTCGACAAAAATGTCATGCAACGAGGGTTTGACCACCTCGAAATGGGAGACTCGCCGCAACTGCGAGAGTCGTTGGAGGACTTCCTGTGCACGATCGGATTGGTCCAAATGCAATTGGTGATAGCGACCATCAAAGTGAACATCGGTGACACCGTCCAGCTCTGGAATCGGCATCTCACCAAATTCATTCGGCTCGCCGTTGGCCGGAAATTCGTCGATGCGACAACGAATCAAATTGGCCACATAATTGGACTGTATGGAATCCAGGGTGCCGTCGAGCACTTTGCGACCGTTGTAGATCATGAAGATCGTATCGCACATCCGCTCGGCCATATCCATGTCGTGCGTTGAAAAAACAATCGTCGTCCCGTTCTGTCGAAGTGACAGGACAGCATCTTTCAGAGATTCCAAATTGACAGGGTCGAGCCCGCTGAACGGCTCGTCAAGAATTACCAACTGAGGTTTCGCTACGACTGCGGAGATAAACTGAATCTTTTGAGCCATCCCTTTGGAGAGCGAGTCGATTTTCTTGTTCCCCCAATCGCTGGCGTCAAACCGTTCAAGCCAATGCTCGATTTCCGAATCGCAGTCATAGTAGTCTTTGAGCCTCGCGTAGTACCGCAAGATTTCACGGACCTTCATTCTCTTGTACAGGCCGCGCTCTTCGGGAAGATAGCCCAGCCGATTGTCGGCGGCATTTCCCTGAGCCGCTCCCAGAACATTGACGACACCTGAATCCGGTTGGAAGATTCTCAGAATCATTCGCAACGTCGTCGTTTTTCCAGATCCATTCGGCCCAATGAAACCGTAAATCGCACCTTCGGGAACGACCAGCGAAAGTTCATTAACCGCTACATGATCGCCAAAGCGTTTGGTGACTTGATCGAGTTCTATCGCGTTCGGCATGTTAAGAAAAAATGTAAAACTGACATCAACCGAATTTTAATTGGAATCGATTTGGCTGTCGTCGTTTTCTGTAAAATCTAATCGTTGACGACCTGAGTAGCAATTAAACCGTTGCGAAGAAGTGAATCCAATCAAGGTAATATTGAATTCGTTTGCCAACTCGACGGCCAGACTCGAGGGTGCTCCGACAGCGACCATCATTGGGGTTGACCCCATGACCGCTTTTTGAACCAACTCAAAACTCGCCCGGCCACTGACGACCAAGAACAACGGGACTTCCAGTCTCTTCAAGTCAAAGTTGCTTTGCACCAGCCCGCCATAAAGTTTGTCGACCGCATTATGGCGGCCAACGTCTTCTCGAATCCCAAAACAGTTTCCGGTTTGATCAAACAGCCCAGCTGCATGAATCCCTCCGGTCGTTTCGAACGCCGATTGCCCGGATCTTAACAAATCGGGCAGCCCAGATATAAATCTCGGACCAACGGTAAATTTGTGTTCGGCACGAACCATCCCCTGTGCGCGAACGGCTTCGATGGAAGCCTTACCACAGATTCCGCAACTCGACGTCGTAAAAAAATTGCGCTGCAATTTTGATTCGTCGAATTGAATCCCGGATGCCAGACTAACAACGACCGTGTTTCCGTGATCGGTTTGCTCCGGGGGTGGACCGACGCGTGAGATTGACTGGATGTCTTCTTTACTGGAAACGATCCCCTCAGAAATCAAGAACCCGATTGCCAACTCGGCATCGTGCCCTGGAGTTCTCATCGTGACCGCAACGCTCTTGCTGCGTCGTTTTACTTCTTGAGGCCGATCAGCAGACGACGAATCAAAAACGACCCGGATTTCCAACGGTTCTTCGGTCGCGACAACGTCTTGAACGATCCGAGGTACATCGCCGCTGTATCGAAGAATTTCAACTGATCGTTCAGGAGCTTCGTAAGGATCGTTCACGAGCCAGGCCATTCAATTGCGTCAATGATGAACAAAAAAAAAGCTGAAGCTGCCAGAGACAGCTTCAGCTTTTGGTTCGCTAACGACAGCAATAACCGTCGATTCTTCTGACTAGTTGCAGCAGAAGAGCGAACGAAGACGACTACCGAATTTTGGACGGCATGAAGTGCGGCACGGAGCAGGCTTGCAGCAGCGTTTGCGTGGTGCTGGTGCACAGCAACGCGGCGCTGGTGCTGGGCAACAGCTTGGTGCTGGAGCTGGGCAACAACGTGGTGCTGGTGCTGGGCAGCATACAGGTGCCGGAGCTGGAGCTGGGCAGCAAACTGGTGCTGGTGCCGGAGCAGGGCAGCAAACTGGTGCTGGTGCCGGAGCAGGGCAGCAAGTTGGCGCTGGTGCTGGGCAAGCAGGTCGGCAAACGCGAACTGGCTTGCAGCAACGCACGCGTGGTGCTGGCTTGCAGACAGGTGCTGGTGCACAGCACTTGGGTGCACAGCGATTAAAAAGATTGCAGTTACCGAAAATGCCGGCTTGGGCTGAGTTAGCTGCAACAAACAACATGCTGACGGCGATCAGCGAACACATAATGCGATTCATCAAGTGGGTCTCCTATGTTGGTTGAATCGTTTCGAAAGGTGTCATATCACAGGCTTGACGGTACGCTGTCACTATATAAGTGTCAACGACGCCGATTAAGTTTTTTTGAATTTTTGAGCTGGATTTTCTCGCCTCAGTATTTCCATTCCCTTTTTTGCCTTTTTGTGCCTTGGCTTCCGTTTTGATGGCCTATAGCGATGCAATAAAGCATCTTTCGCAATCATTCCAATTGAAAACTTGGCAAGCATGCCGAAACACATTCGAATAGAGTTTCGCAAATCGACGGTTGACGATTCGTGTAAGCGAAGACACTCGTCGCAGACACCAGCCGGCCGGTCCGATTGCCAACTACCTCAGAAAGCAGGTGAACTGATGACCTCGAATATGAAACCGCATTCAAACTCAACGAATCGCAAGCGGCAGAATTCTGCGCCGTCGACGATCGTAGTGGCGATCGTGCTGATGTTGTTTGGTCCTCTTGCCATGATGGTGCTCGCCGGCTGCAACGCTGGAGACAAAGATTCTCGTCCATCAACCGCCAACAATGACCAACCAGGACCGTCTGAAGACCAACAAAACGTTCCTGAAACATTCTGTCAATCTAAAAAAGACTTTCCAATTGTGTTTTCGTACCTCTGGCGCGGCCTTGTTTGC
>JBCAWX010000048.1:0-24535 GCA_038534355.1 Planctomycetota bacterium | reverse complement strand
ACGTTTAAAATGCAAGCGCGATTCAAACGTGATCGCCGCAAGAATACTTAATGGCAAACTCGTGACAGCCAAGAGTGGCTATCCTACGGCACAGTGATCCACCGAACCGTAACTTGGCACCCTTCCGTTACAACCGAATCGAACCCGTAGCTTGGGCACTCTTGCCCGAGAAAATCTCACCTCGACGCTCCCATTAAAGCATGTCTTGGGGATCGATATCAACGATCCACTGGACACCTTCAATCGAGCGTACCGTCGGCTGAGCTCGTGCGACGACGCCTTGCAGCATTCCCGCTTCACCCGAAAACAACAACATGTGAAATCGGTACTTACCACGCAGCTTCTCCATCGGTGCCGCAGCGGGACCGAGCAGTCGAACATCCGCGTTAAGTTCATCGTTCGCCGCTGTGATCTTCTCGGCGATGTGGTCGGCCATTTGTTCCGCTTGTGATTCGATTTCCGCTCGCACAACAATCCTGGCAAGTTGCCCAAAGGGCGGGTAGTGAAATTCTTGGCGACGCGGGAGTTCTTCCTTGGCGAACCCAATGTAGTCGTGCTTCGTCGCGGCCATGATGGCTGGATTGTCTGGATCAAAGGTTTGCACCAATACCCGTCCACCTTTCTGACCCCGTCCCGTTCTACCGGCCACTTGAGTGATCAAAGCGAACGTACGTTCAGCGCTGCGAAAATCAGGCAAGTGCAGGGCGGTATCGGCATTCACGACACCGACCAGGGTGACGTTCGGAAAGTCCAACCCTTTGGCAATCATTTGCGTTCCCAACAGGATCTTCGTTTCTCCACGACGAAACGCAGCCAGCGCTTCTTCGTGGCTTCCACGTTTTTTCATGGTGTCGGTATCCATCCGCGCGATTGGGATCTCGGGAAACATCGCCGAAACGTTCGCTTCCAGTTTCTGTGTCCCGAGACCGGAAAACCGAATCGAAGGATTATTGCACTGGCCGCATCGCTGCGGCTCCGGGATGCCATAGTCGCAATAGTGGCAGACTGCTTTATTGCCGACTTGATGATGCGTTAGCGGGATCGAACAATCGGGACACGACTCGACATAGCCGCACGCCGGGCATTGGATCCGCGTGGAGAAACCCCGACGGTTCAACAACAAAATGACTTGCCCGCCCTCTTTGATGGTTTTCTCGATCTCTTGCCGCAGCTTTTGTGAGATGGGACCGAATCTGCGACGCCCACCAAAATCGACTCGCATGTCGATCGTCGCAACATCTGGCAGCGGTAAATTCAGAACTCGCTTTTTGAGCGAGAGGGTTTGATAGCTTCCATCTAGCGCACGCTGCCACGTTTCCAATGAAGGCGTTGCCGATCCCAGAATCAATGGGACCTGTTCCTTTTCAGCACGGAAATTGGCCACGTCGCGGGTATGGTAGCGAGGGGCTTTGTCTTGTTTAAACGAGCCGTCATGCTCTTCATCCAGAATGATTAAGCCGAGGTTGGGAGTCGGTGCAAACACAGCGCTTCGGGCACCAACAATGACCTGCACGCGTCCTTCAGAAATCTGTTTCCAATGCCAGGCGCGCTGGGCAGCGGTCAAGTGCGAGTGCAACACCGCAACGCGATCAAAACGAGCTCGGAACCGCTGACGCGTTTGCGGTGTCAAGCTGATCTCGGGGACCAATACGATTGCTTGACGGCCAAACTCGACCACTTTTTGAATGGCCCGAATGTAGACTTCTGTTTTTCCACTACCGGTCACTCCATGCATCAAAAAGGTTCGATGTGTGTCGGCTTCAATATGTCGCTGGATCGCCGTGAGTGCCTGCTGTTGTTCTTCGTTCAGCGACAAATCTTCGGTTCGATTTTCGACCGGGATCTCATGCGTCTTCTGTTGGACTCGACGAGTTGTGCTGTCGATCAGGCCCTTTTTTCGCAAGGTCGTGATCGGGCCCGTCGTGCAGCCAACGGTCTCTGACAGATCGTCAGCAGTCCAGTCTTTGGGCCGATCCTTCATCGTTTGCAAGATCTCGGCTTGCAGCTTGGTCAGCTTGAGTTCGCCAAGTCGCTCAGCAACTCCGGTAGCCAATCGCAAGAACGTCATCTTGCGCGTGCCGGATGAGTTGCGCACTGCTGGAGGTACGATCGTCTCGATGACTTGCCCTACCGGTGACAAGTAGTACTTGCTGATCCATTTCGCGAGTTCCAACAGACTGGAACTGAGCAGCGGTTTGGGATCGATGACCGCGCCAACCGGTTTCAGTTTCGCTGGGTTGACCGAAGCAGCGTCAGGATGACAGGGACCGACGATTTCGATGCAGTATCCCATCATCGTCCGATTGCCTCGGCCCAGTGAGACCGAAACGCGAACGCCCGGCTTGAGGCTTTTCTCCAACTCGGCGGGAATCGAATAATCGTAAGGGCCATAGGGTCGTCCCGGGAACGCGATTCGCGCAGCTAACCAATCGTCCTGGTCATCCAGTTGCCAGGGCTGCGGCTCGACGTTGAAGAGAGACTGTTGATCCATTCCAGCAAGCGTAACAGGCAATTCGGGTTGCAGAAAGCGGTATTGGTTTCGCGAGAAGCACGGTTCGCCGAATGGTATCAGACGCTAGAATGCTGACTTTCCTCAAGCCACGACAGCCAGACGACCATGCGTATCGGAATTTTTGGCGGGTCATTCGATCCGATTCATCAAGGACATTTAATTATTGCCGAACAGTGCCGGGAGAAAGCTGATCTTGACCAGGTCTGGTTTGTCCCATGTGCCATGAACCCTCACAAACGGGACGGCGCACAGGGCACCGATCGTCAACGCAAAGAGATGATCGAATTGGCACTGGCCGGTCATGAACCGTTTCGCATCAGTACCGTCGAGCTAGATCGAGGTGGCGTTAGCTATACCGTGGACACATTAACCACTTTCTCGCAAACGTACCCGGACGATGACCTGTTCCTGTTGATGGGCGACGATTCGCTGGAAAGTTTTGAGCGGTGGAAAGAGCCAGAAACGATTTGCCAATTAGCAACGCCGCTGATCGTCAATCGGCCGGGTTCAGGTGAAGTCGATCTGAGCGTGCTGGAACCCTTTATCCAGGGAGCCGATTTTGATCAGCTGAAGACATCGCAGGTCGAATGCCCACGTATTGAAATCAGCAGCACAGAGATTCGTCGTCGGATTGCCGCTGGTGAATCCGTTCGATTCATGCTGCCGCGAAGTGTCGAACGATACATCCAAACCCAAAGGCTTTATCAAACTCAAACGTCCAAGAATTAAGTGAGGCCATCGTCGTGTCCAAGCCGCGTCTCGCTGCCTGAGTCAAGCTGCTTGCGGGTCGTTTGAGTCAGATGGGTCGGGCTTGGTTGGGGCGCTCAGGCTGACGATGGCAGTCGCAACGTATTTTGCAGACAGCGTTAACAGGTTTCTACGATGCTCAAGTATAAAGACTTTGTTCCCAAACAGATTGAGGCACCTGGCTTCTTGAAACCGGGACTTCATGAAACGTTTGATCATGCCGTCGAAGCGGCGAATTCATGGATTGCGGAAAATGATATTCAGTTGATTTCAATCGAGACGGTCGTTTTGCCAAATATTTGGAGTCGTTGGGAAGAGGGTTCCAGCGACGCATCGTTGGGAACCAGCGGCGACGCGCCCAGTCGCTGGCATCAGTTCGTTCGGTGTTGGTACCACGATTAGTGGAATAGCGAGTGGACGAAAGTACGGTTTAAGTTTGAGGTGGTTCGGGGTTTTTTGCAAACGCATTCCGGCTAAAGCTCGGTACTACAAACACTTGGGATTGGGATCGAAGTGACCAAAACGCCCGTAGGATTGCCACTCTTGGCTGTCACGACTTGGGACGTCGACGGTTGACTTGCGATTTCATTGTGAGATCGGCGGCAGCACACTCGGGCAAGAGTGCCCAAGCTACGGTTGCTCATTCGGAATAAACGAACAAGCTACGGTTGCTCGCTCAGGCAAGACTGACCAAAACGCCCTGTAGGATAGCCACTCTTGGCTGTCACGACTTGAGATAGAGTCGACCAACACGACGACGGTTAACTTGCGATTTCGTTGTGAGATCGGCGGCAGCACACTCGGGCAAGAGTGCCCAAGCTACGGTTGCTCGCTTTAAGAAAACGAACAAGCTACGGTTGCTCGCTCGCGCGTAAATGCCGAAGCGACTTCCCATCCCGCTGGCAAGACTAGCTGCCGATTTTGTCGCGATAGATCTTGTTGTTGGATTCGTAATAGCGACCGTACATGCCACCGTAGTACGAGTAATTTCCGTACTGATAACCGTACTCGCTGTAGTGCGGGTTCTCGTCGAGTCCGTTAACGATGACGCCCATCCAGTTGGCACCCACTCGGTCCAACGTCTCTTTCGCTTTTTGCGAAGTCAACTTGACGCCCTTGCGAATTCGGGTCACCAGGTAAACGCCGTCAACCAAGCTGGCGATCGTCGCTGGATCAGATACTGGCAACACTGGCGGCGAGTCAATCAACACGTAATCAAACTTCTCGCGTAGTGCTTCGATCAAATTCCGGAACGCTTCGGACGTTACCAATTCACCTGGGTTGCGTGGACGACCACCTGATGGAACAAGGAACAAGTTCTCTTGCAATTCCGCTTTCTGGATCGCCTGCTTCAGCGGCATTTCTCCGTTGAGCACATCCATCAAACCAGGATTCAACTCTTGTCCAAAATACTGATGAACTCGTGGACGACGGAAGTCGGCATCGACCAAGACAACTTTCTTGCCCGCTTGAGCAATCGAGATCGCCAAGTTAGAGACAGTCGTCGATTTACCATCGCCCGGTGAGGGGCTTGTAAACAGAATCGTCTTGATGCCATCGTGATTCGCTCGGAAGAAGAGTGCAGTTCGCACATCGCGGAAACTCTCCGACGCGGTTGCCGACGGCTTGTGAGCAGCGATCAGCGACTGATGGCCTGTCTTGGCCTCGATGTTTCGAGTGTTGATCCGCGGGATGCGTCCGACAACTGGCACTTGCAGCCGCTCAAAGATTTCAGCCGGGTTGCGGAACGCCAACTCACTCTGATCGACTAGGATCGCCAAGCCGAGACCGGCAAGAAAAGCCAACATCGTGCCCAAAGCCAATGACTTGGGAAGTGAAGGAGCGACTTTGACGCCACGCTTTGCCTCGTCCAGCTCTTTGACACTGGTCATGGTGTAGTTGTTGTTGAGAATATCCATTTCGGACAACTTGTCCGTGATTGCTGTGACAGCCGCACTCTTCTGCTTAAAGTCATCTTGCAGCTTGTTCAAACGGATGATCTTGGTCGCCGCAGCTTGCGCCTTCTTGGAAACCGTGTTAATTTGGGTTTCAACTCGATTGATTTTTGCGGCGATCTGTTCTTGTTCCTGTCGCAAACGCAAAAAGTATTTGCTGACCCATTCCCGTTGTTCGTTTAACCGAAACGTCGCCAGATCCATTCGCTGAACGTTGTCTTCAGGATTTTCCTCTTCGTTACGTTGCGATTCGATTTCGATCTTCTTTTCGACTTCCATCAGCTCAGCTTGCGTATCACGTCGTTGCGTATCGTAATAGGCGATCTGATTGTCGATGGCTTCGATCTTGCTGTGCCCTGAGCCATACTTGGTCGAATATTCGGTACGAGTAAAATTCAGTTCGACGATTTTGGACTCAATGTTCCAGATCTTCTGTTGCAGCGACTGGCGTTGTTGAAACTCTGGGGCCAGATTGCGAACAACGCGATCGCCACCCATCGCCTCTTCTTTAAAAGGTCGCTCGACAAGCTTCAGATAGTCGCGCGCCTCAAGTGCAGCGATGCCCAACTTGACCGGGTCAATTTCATCTTTCTCTGGATCGATCTCAAGGTTTTTCTCCAAAAGTCGGAAACGGTCCTGAACTTCGGTTAATTGAAGTCTGAGACTGTCGAGTTGCGTTTGCAGCTGGGCCAACGGGCGATTGTGAGGATTCACTGCAAAGCCATCTTTGTCGATCGCCTGAATATTGAGCTGTTGCCAAAGCATGTCACGCTCGTTCACGGCATCTTGTTTTTCCTCGTTGAGTCGATTCGCCAATCGCTGGATCAAGTCGACTGTTTTCTGTCCGATTGCTTGCGAGTCCTCTTTGATGGTTTTTCGGTAGGAGCTAACGATCTGGTTAAGGATTTGCGGCAAATCGTCCGGATTGGACCCGGTACAAACGATAGATAGTGTCTCTTTGGTTTCAGGTACGACACGAATCATGCTGCGTAACTGGTTCACCGGATATGACGTGTCTTTGAAAACTTCCAATCGTTCGAAGCGACCGTTCTTTGAAGCGTCTTTCAGAATCAATTCGCTGGCGATCAAACTAACGTGTTTGTCGAGCGATTCTCGAGAGAGACGCATGTCACCGTCCAGCATGGTTGGCGGTGCCTGCGTTGTGATCATCAAACGAGTCGTTGACGAGTATGTTTTGGGTGAGTTGACGTAATACAGATAACCTGCTCCCGCTCCAATCAAACAGAACAGGGCGATCAGGTACTTCCGTCGCTGCAAAGGACCCCAGATATCAAAACCACCTCCTCCGGAATTGGCACTCATCGATGGAGGTACCGCCGAAGTTGGAGCTGGCGAATAAGCCGGTTGAGGAACGACCGGTTGGGATGGGGAAGCTGGAGACGGGGGGAGCAATGTCATGATGAAAAATTACAACAAAGTTGAAAAGACTTGTTGGGGTAGATGCTGCCGAAGTGGTGTTTTGGCATCATCGCTCGCTTAATCGAGCAGGGGCTGAAAGATAGAATATTTTATCCAGCTGGCCAATCGTTTGTAGGGGAAACTTCCTCAGAGCCGTCATTTGTTCACCCCTTTGTACCAGCTGGTTCGGTTGTATCAGCTAGCGAATGTAGCCAAAAAACAACATGTGGCGTTTCGGCAAGCGTAGAACGTAGCTCATTCCGGCCCAGACTGTTGCACGTACATCCGGTTCGGCGAATCCAGCTGGACAGTCCTAAAGAGGGTACTGCTTCGTTTTATCGAGTCGCTATTAAAGAGGCGATTCCCGTTTCCCAATCGGCGAATTAGCGGAGTTTGTCAGAGAACCGTTCCATTCCTGAACACCTGCATTTTTCTCAACGCCCTCGCATGTGTGTCCGATATCCCTTCAACCGGACTTAATGGTGATATCGATTGAGGAAGTCGATCGCTTTTCGGCTCTGGGTAGTTTTGAGTCGTTGATTCCTTTGAGTGGAAAACTACACTGAACGCTCCATTTTCACTCTAAGTGGATCACCTCAAGTTCCACGCAACCCACAGAGTCAACCTCAAGACTCTGCCCGCCCAATTTTTAAGTCCCCATTTTAGGTGATCTGTGTCACCCAGAGGGACGGAGTGCGCGCCGACGTAAGTCCCTTATAGGCAAGGTTTTGGTCGTCAAACCGCCTCAAAAAATCAACTGTGTCCCATAGGGGCACGACCCCCAATCCCATGACCAAACTCACACACCAAACCCATCAGGATCTCCATTGAAAGGCATTATCCTTGCCGGTGGTTCGGGGACGCGTCTGCACCCGATCACCAAAGGCGTCAGCAAACAACTGATTCCGATTTACGACAAACCGATGATCCACTATCCGCTTTCTGTGTTGATGTTGGCTGGGATTCGGGACGTTTTGATCATATCGACGCCCGTCGATCTGCCCGGTTTCAAAAACTTGCTGGGAGACGGACAGGACATTGGCATGAAGTTGTCTTACGCCGAGCAACCGAGTCCCGACGGTCTGGCCCAGGCATTCATCATTGGCGCAGATTTTGTGGGTGATGACCGAGTGGCCTTGGTCCTGGGTGACAACATCTTTTACGGGAACGGGCTGAGCAAAATTCTTGAGTCGGCGGCGGCTCGGACGCAGGGCGCGACCGTGTTTGGTTATCACGTAAACGATCCGCAGCGATACGGCGTCGTCGAGTTTGACTCCGGCAGCAAAGTGATTTCAATTGAAGAAAAACCAACTGCCCCTAAAAGTAACTTCGCCGTTCCGGGACTTTACTTTTACGACAATCGAGTCATCGAATTTGCCAAAAACCTCAAGCCATCCGCACGTGGCGAGCTTGAGATCACCGACATCAACCGAATCTACCTGGAACAGGACGAGCTTCACGTCGAATTATTTTCTCGTGGATTTGCCTGGCTGGACACGGGAACGAAAGATTCGTTGTTAGACGCTTGTAACTTTGTCGCCGCTGTCGAAAAACGCCAAGGACTCAAAATCTCTTGTCTCGAAGAGATCGCCTACCGGATGGGCTACGTCAACGAAGTCGAACTCAAGCTATTGGCAAGCAAGTATCGCAATGAATACGGCGATTATTTGTCGGCAATCGTGATTAGCCACAACTAGCCGACTGTCGCAACTCAGGTAAGTAATGCAAGACGCAAACCAAAAAGATTTTGTTCAGCGCATTATTCTCGCCGGATTTCTAATCCGAATCGTGTTGATGTTTGGAATCCATGTGTCGGGGGCGGAAGAATCAATGCGCTTGACGAAAGACGCATTTCTTTACGACGAAGTTGGGCAACAAATTGCTGAGTACTACCATACTCAGGGAGCGACACAATGGCCGACTAGGGTGACGCGAGTAGTCGACTTCGGCTGGGAACACACAATCGGTGTCGTTTACTACTTGGTTGGACATCAGCCAATCGCAATCAAAATGATCTGCGTCTTTGCTGGCACTCTAATTCCTTTGATTCACTATCGAACGGCATCAATAATCACCAATGATTCTCGGATTGCTCTTCTTGTACTTGTGTTGTCTGCATTCTTCCCAACGCAAGTCTATTACAGCACACTGATGGTTCGCGATTCGGTCGCAGCACTCGCGGTGTCGACGCTCTTCCTTGGGGTCGCAGAATATGTTTGCAGAAGTTCCAATTACTGGTGGGTTTATGTAGCGATAGGATTTTTAGGAATGCTAGGCCTAAGGTCCTATCTCGCGTCAATGTTGGCCGTTGTGATTCCCATTAGTTTGATGCTTACTGCGTTCGTATCTGAAGGTGGCAGAACTCGTGCCGTTTCGGGCGTTGTAATTTTAGGGATTCTGCTTTTCGGAGTCATTACATTCGCACCCGAGCTCGTGGGCGAAGTGGATACGCAATTTACAGATTTAAATTACATCAACAAAGTTCGTGGGAAAATGAATCATGGTTCCGGAGCCATGTTCAGCGGTGGTGTCACGGAAGTCGGAAAAGACATCACTGACACCATCACCAGCTTTGGTGTCGGTCTCTATTTCTTCTTTTTCAGTGTGAATTTTGCGCAAATAGGAAGCATGAGACAGATCATGGCGCTTCCCGAGGTCTTTCTCGTGATTTTTGGAACGGTGTTTTCGCTTAGAGGCGGCTATGTCCTTTGGAAGGAAAGGCGAGATTTAATTCTACCCGTCCTGATACCAACCCTCGTTTTAACGCTCGGTTATAGTGCGGCAACAACCAACGGTGGCCCACTAATGCGTTGGCGGATGCAACTGGTAGGCGTCTATCTAATCCTCGCTGCAACGGGTTGGGTTTGCTGGTCCGGTAAACAATACAAGTCGTAAATGCAACCGACTTCAATTCAACCGGTTAGATTGGCCGTCAAGTGGTTACTTGGACTGGCGGTCGGGTCGATTCTTGTTGCTTTTGCAGCTCCGCTGTTTGTTGAGTCAAACAAGTCTTACGTTTGGGACGCCGAATTGGAGGCGTTCGTTATACGAGAGGGAACGTTTCGATTTCGACACGAAGGATTTTCAAATACCTACATCGGAGCCCACGGATTTGCTGGCGTCGATAATGTAAATTCTTCCGACAGCTATGCGCTCTGGGGTGACTCTCAAGTTCAAGGACTGTGCGTCAATGACAGATGGAAGATTGCAAATCTTGCCTCAACAAGAGAAGTTGGACTATTGCCCATCGCAAAAGGTGGCGACGACGTTGTTGATTGGTATTCAAAAATCCCATTGGCGGAAAGCGCCTTCAAAGTTAAAGGACACTTTTTGCTGGTCACAGATCTTCAAGATATGTACCCAAACGGATCTGATTTCATCGCAGCCCCAGACTATGAGATTCGGACCAAAACGCAAACGAAAACCGATCCGCCGAGAATGAATTCACTCAAAGCGAACGTTGACCGATTTCAACTTTCATTTGTCCTACTTGCTGCGAAGAATTTGTTCTTCGAGCCCAGAAGCATGCAACGGCGGAAGCTTCGTTTCGCCGTTGGGCCAGCACCTACGAAACAAATAGAAACGATCGAACATTCCATTACAGATGTAGCATTGTCCGATACTTGGAAAAGTCTGATGCCCGATTTAGCATCAAGGTCATCCAAACCAATTGTCATCGTGTATTGTCCGACCGTCCCCACGATAGTTAATAATCACGTCTCATTCAAAGACCCAGCAGAAAATCAATTCCAGCTTTTGTCTGAAGCTGCTTTGGAACACGGAATTGACACAATTGATTTAACCGACCGAATGATTGAATCGTACCAAGAATCAGCTCAGTTCCCCCACGGATTTCACAACGGCAAACTTGGACGAGGGCACCTAAATCCAGTTGGCAACCAAATCATCGCAGACGCAATTTGCGACTACATAAGTGAAAATCGTTAGACATGCTTTTCACGCAACCTGAGTTTTTGATATTTGCTGTCGTTGTCCTGTTAATTACTTGGCGGCTATCAAACTTTCCCAAGAAGCTTTTTCTACTAGTTGCAAGTTATTACTTTTATGCGTACTGGGATTTTCGCTTTCTAGCCCTAATCTTCGTATCGACATGCATTGACTACACGCTAGCTTTCCTTATCGCAAAGGCGAGTAGCGAACGACTTCGCACGAGCTACCTGACGTTGAGCGTCGTCGCTAATCTCGGGCTTCTTGGATTTTTCAAGTATTTCAACTTTTTTGTTGAATCAGCAAAGCCAATTGCTGAATCCTTAGGTTTAGAAGCCACAACGCTCGAGATCATTCTGCCAATAGGAATATCGTTTTATACGTTTCAAACTTTGAGCTATACGATTGACGTGTATCGTGGAAAGCTTGAAGCACGTACCAGTTTCTTAGACGTAGCTTTATTTGTTGCGTTCTTCCCGCAATTAGTCGCGGGCCCTGTGGTTCGAGCTGCCGAGTTGTTGCCACAATTTGAAGAAGCACCTCCCTGGTCGCTAGTCGACTTCTATTTCGGTTTCCAACAATTTCTGCGTGGTGCCGTCAAAAAAATTGTCGTCGCGGATCATTTGGCATTTGCAGTCGACGAGATCTTTGCAAATGAAGGTGTCTATGGCACAACAACGATCTGGATAGGTGTGTTAGCCTATGCGGGTCAAATCTATTGCGATTTCTCTGGCTATTCAGACATGGCAATCGGACTGGCCAAGATGCTGGGTTATCGCTTTTGCCCAAACTTCAACCATCCTTACGTTGCAACATCAATTCAAGAATTTTGGAAACGATGGCACATATCGTTATCGCAGTGGCTTCGAGACTATTTATATATTCCGCTCGGTGGAAATCGGCTTGGTAGTGTACGAACAAATCTAAATCTGATGATTACGATGACCTTGGGCGGGTTATGGCATGGCGCCGCGTGGACATTCGTAGTTTGGGGCGTCCTTCACGGCATTGCGTTGGTCACCCACCGAAATCTGTTACACGGATTACTGAGTTCCAGATCGCTTGGAAAACTCGTTGGGTGGGCATTGACTTTCGTTCTCGTTTTAACCGCTTGGGTCTTTTTTCGCGCCGAGTCGTTTACCCAGTCGTTGTCAATGTTGGGTAAGATGTATGTTCCAACGGATGGACACCTATGGCTTCCAACAGTACCTCTTCTGCTTTTGCTCGCATTAACCGTCGAGCATGTGATTTACGTCTTCCATAACCGAATATTTGAGTTACCGCCAACCAGGTGGTACTCACCGATAATCACCGCTTTGATGATTTGGGCAATTCTTATGTTTCCAGCCGGTGAATTTCGACCTTTTGTATACTTTCAGTTTTGAGTAGTTCTTCGTCTAAATATTCACCCGCTGCCATCGTACTTGGCGCCTCGCCCACTGGTCTGGCCGTGGTTCGCGCACTAGGTAGCCGTGGGGTACGCGTCCGCGTGGCGGACTACAAACCCGATCGCCCCGCATTCGCCAGCAAATACACCTCCGGTCCACCGATCACCGGCGGCACAGACGAACAACTGATCCAACGAGTCATTGAAGCCGCTCAAACCGAAGCGACGCCACCGATCGCCATCCCTGCCAGTGATGCCATGGTTTTGGCTCTCGTCAAACACCGTGATCAACTGGCAGATCACGCTCTGATGCACCCCTCCCTTACTTCCGGATTGGCCGCTGAAGTCGTCGACAAACAGAGTTTCTATCAACAGTGCCTCGATGCCGATGTCGCAACACCCCAAACCGCGTTTCCTGAAGATGTTGAATCATTGATCCGACTGGGAGACCAGTTCCAGTTCCCATTGTTGCTCAAGCCAGTCTTTGGTCACCTGTGGCGTGAGCGATTGAAGGGGAACAAGTTGTTGGTTGCCGAAACCCAATCCGAGTTCATTGCAATGGTCGAATCGTTCGGTGATGACGCGACGGGGCTGATGGTGCAGGAGTTGATCCCTGGAACTGAAAAGAACATCTGGGTTGGCGCTGTCTATCGTGGAACTGGCGGCGAACACGACTGTTGCTTTGTCGGCCAAAAAGTTCGGCAGTACCCGCCCGACTTTGGTTCTGCTTCGTACGCCAAAAGCCAATTTGTATCCGAAATCGCCGAGTTAAGCTGGAAGTTCCTGGACGCCGTCGACTATCGAGGAATCTGCGGAACCGAATTCAAATACGACGCACGAGATGGTCAATACAAAATGATCGAAGTCAATCCACGACCGACGCTTTGGTTCCATTTGGTGGCGTCATCCGGCGTTGAGTTGTTGTATCAAGCGTATCGGGATTTGGCGGGGGATCGGATCGAGGTTGATACTCAACGAGAGGGTGTCGCTTGGTGTTTTCAAGATAAAGACATTCTTACGTGGTGGCATCATTTCAAGCGATTGAATTTTGCGCCCTTGTGGACAACGTTTGCGCCATGGAACCATGGAGCGGTCATCAAGTGGTCGGATCCAATGCCGGCTTTAAAGATTCCATTTTATTACTGGCGTCGAATTCGCGAACGAATGTTTGGGGCAAAATAGTTCCTGTGAGTATCGTCATCCCATTACATGGTCAAACTTTCGCCAGAACCCAACGAGATGGATCCAAGTTAGAACGATGATTCAAACATTGGATCAAGGCGTTTTTACAATCTCGCTCGATTTCGAATTGGCGTGGGGAACACGTGGGCGACCATCGGCCAACCGTGTTGGTCCCTATCTGGACGGGACGCGTCGCGCGATCGACCGGATGCTGGAGTTGTTCGAGCGCTACCAGATTTCGGCGACTTGGGTGATGGTGGGCGGTCTGGTTTTGGGCGGACAAGAACGACATCCGTTGTTGACTGCCGCGCGATACGATGACATTCCGATCGGGACCAGCGAGACCCATCCGCACTGGTACGCCGAAGATATATTGGCCAAGATTCGATCGGTGCGACCGGAGCAGGAGATTGGCTGTCATACGTTGACGCACATGTATGTCAACGAGAGCGAAGCGAGTCGAGAGCAATTTGACAGGGAGCTTGGCGAATTCGTCAAACTGTTTGAGCGGCTGGGACTACCGCGTCCAAAATCGTTTATCTTCCCCAAGCATTACATGCACCATTTTGACTTATTGGCCAAACATGGATTCACTTGTTATCGAGGTCCGGAGAGCGGTTGGTTTGAGCGATTGCCGACACCGCATTTACGTGGCGCGTTTCGGTTGTTGAATTCAAAGCTGCGCCGAACTCCGGTCGTTGGTTTACCGAGTCGATCACCGGAGGGTTTGGTCGAAATTCCATCGAGTCAATTCTATTCGCCTTTTCAGAGTGTCGGAAAATTTTTGTCGATTGAAGACCGCGTCCAACAAGCGATTGCCGGTCTCAACGCCGCGGCCGCGCAGAAGAAGGTCTATCACTTGTGGACC
The DNA here is from genome assembly GCA_038534355.1 of Planctomycetota bacterium. Lineage (GTDB taxonomy): Bacteria > Planctomycetota > Planctomycetia > Pirellulales > Pirellulaceae > Mariniblastus. The sequence goes on along the minus strand of JBCAWX010000048.1, from coordinate 10,517 downwards.
CACCCCTTCAACATGGGCGATCGAACTGATGAATTGATGGATGGACTAGAACGGATTCTCAAGCATTTTGCGACGATTAGAAGTTCAGAACCGATTCTCAATAAATCAATGCAAACACTGACAAAGACTTTAGTCAGCAATGCAGAAAGCAAATCGAATTGATTGAGGCAGAGTCAAAAGCACCAGTTCAATCCTCTAGGCTAATGCAATTCGTTCTGCGATCTGCCGGTGGGACGTTGCTATTGCGATTGTTCTATCTTGCATCCGGATTCATTACGACACTCTTATTGACACGATGGCTAGGTGCCGAAGGATTGGGCACTTACAACTTCGTTATTTCTTGGGTGGTCCTCTCCGTCATTTTTGTCAAGTTTGGGTTCGAGGAATATCTTGCGCGCGAGACTGCGCGCGAACTCGGCGGTGGAAACTCGCAATACGTCAATCGCCTTTGGAAGTTTGCAATCGTTTTTATCCTTTCGACGTCAACGGCGGTTGTCGCAATCATGGCGCTCACAGCGAGCCAGATTAAGTTTGAAGACCCAAGTATCCAAACGACGTTTTATGTTGGTGTCGCGATGGTTCCACTCTTGGCCGGCGTCGCCCTATTTCGAGCTTATCTTAGATCGCACAAGCAAATTCTTCGCTCACAACTTCCTGAGTACCTGATTCGGCCGACCATCATTCTTTTGGTTGTAAGTGGTTGTCTGGTCTCGTCAACGCCGGGTTCCGCCTACTTGGCCATGGCAATCAATGTCTCGGCAACGATCGTCGCGATTGGCTACTGTTTTGTGGTCCGCCGAAAAAGCAATAACCAATCAACAAGACTCGATCCAACGCTTGAGTCTCGGAAAGATCAACACGATGATGCACGAAGATGGATCGCCGAGGCAATGCCCTTTGTGCTTATCGCTGGAATACATATCGTTAATCAACGTGCGGACCGACTAATGCTCGGATCGATGATTGATATGAAGAGCGTCGGAATTTACTCGGTCGCGGCACAAATGTCACTCGTCGTAAATTTCACTTTACTTGGAATTAATCAATCTGTCGGTCCACTCGTAGCAGAGCGTAACTCCGGCAATCGAGTTCAAGAGCTTCAGAAGACGATCCTTACCTCGACTTTATACGCGTCGATTGGTTCGATCCTGATCGTATTTGGCCTTGCGAGTTTCGGCCAATTGTTACTGAAATTCTTCGGCGAGGAATTTTCGGCCAGCTATGTTCCAATGTTGATCCTCGCAGCTGGTCAGTTGTTGAATGTTTTTTCTGGGCCTGCCGGCGAAATTCTTTCGATGTCACGACATGAGCGACTTGTCGGAGTTGGAATTTTTGCTGCGGCAATTCTAAACCTAGTTCTGAACTCCCTTTTAATTCCTCGATATGGGGTTGTTGGTGCTGCTATTGCAACATCAACTTCAATGGCGTGCTGGAATCTAATTCTGGTGACACTTGCTAAATCATATACTGGACTTCAGTCGAGCTACCTAGCATCAATCATTCCAATTTCAAACGATGACTCAAAACCATAGAAACTCATTGCCGGAAGTCAGTCTAAATGACAAACTTGCAAGAGCAATCGGGAGTTCAAAGCTGTTGCCGAGAAAGATCCGCGCTACGATCTTAAAGGCCCTTGTAGGTACCTATAGCTCGAGTGAAGGTCGTTCGTTTCAAGTCACACTCTTTGGGCATCCTTTTTCCGGAGCTACCAACTCACATATTGATTGGTATGTCTACTACTTTGGCGCTTACGATGAAGTTGGAACCAATCTACTTCGATTCATTGCTAAGCAGATTGAGCGGCCAGTTTTTCTTGACATCGGAGCAAACGAAGGCACACATTCCTTGGCCGTGCTGGATTATTGTGATGAAGTACATTGCTTCGAGCCTTTTCCGACTGCACTACAAATTTTACAACAACACCTAGCCCCTTCCAAACATCCAAAAGTTACGATTCATGAGCTCGGAATGTCTACAAAAAACGAATCACTCAGTTTCTATGCGAACCGAGAAGGAAATCTAGGGGCGGGAACGTTCGAGCCACAGGATCGCGAACCGGATTTCGAACTTAAGGTAGTGAACGGAGATGAGTATCTTGCTGCAAACATTCCAAAATTCGACCTGGTCAAGGTCGATGTAGAAGGTCATGAAATTTCCGTCCTAACTGGCATGCGGCAGTCACTCATCACCCATCGCCCGATTGTTTTATGGGAATTAAACCCGACCGACGATGTGAAGAATCAGAATATAGTTGACGCCACATTCCCTACAAACTACACACATTTTCGCGTTGGGTTTCAAGGTCGTTGGACGCGGGCAAGGCCATCGCTTCGAAAATTGACATCATTTGAATTCGGCAACGTATTGTCCATTCCAAACGAAACAACGTCGATGATTGCTGAACTAATCAATCCATGAATGAAATCATTGCAACGATTTTGCGCCAGCCGGTAAAACTGTTTCGTTACTTTCTTTCTGAGTTGCGCAAATTCAAGTGTCGATTGTTGTACCCAAACTGTCGGTTCGGCAGAGGCGTTTACCTCGGTCCCCGTGCCATTGTAAAAACAACTGACGGTGGTTCAATAATGATTGGCAACAACTCTGTAATCGAGCGAAACTGTTTTATCGTCGCAACGAGAGGGCACATTGAGATTGGATCAGATTGCTTCATTGGACAGGGCAGTTTCATTTGTGCGAATGAATCAATCCAAATCGGCAATTTTGCGCTAATTGCAGAGTATGTTACCATTCGTGATCAAAATCATGGAACGGACGTGGGAGACGTTCCGTTTTGTCATCAACCGAGTTCATCCGAACCCATTTCAATCGCCAACAATGTCTGGCTTGGCGCAAAATCAACTGTCGTTGCAGGTTCAAGAATCGAGGAAAACGTAATTTGTGCAGCCGGTGCGGTTGTTGTTTGCAAGAAAATCAGTGCCAATTCTGTTGTCGGCGGAGTTCCTGCTAAAACCATCAAGAAGATAAATAGTTAACTTGCAAATTCTCTACATCGCTTCTGCGGCATTTGACGAACCGTTGATCAAAAGCCAAGTGCTTAGTTACCTGTTTCATAATGCGCTCCATGGCAGAGTTCAATATTCATTGGTAACTTTCGAACGCCGAGCAATCGACAAAGATGTGCAAAACTCCATCGTTGCGGATCTCAAAAGTAAAGGGATCAATTGGATTCCAATCTGGATTTCTTCTAAGAACCGTTTCATGGGAATGTTTCAGGATATTCGTCATGCGACAAACATTCTGAGAGACCATCTTCAAACCAATCCTCACGATCTAATTCATGCAAGGAGTTTCTTGCCGGGAAATACTGCAGCGAGATTGAAGAAAAAGCTTGGGATTCCGATGTTGTACGACATGCGGGGGTTTTGGGCGAAAGAAAAATATGCGTACGGTCGCTTAAAGTTTCTACCCGCCAAATGGGTCGCGCAATTCATGGAGAATCGCGTTTTTGACGCCGCAGATCATTTAATTTCTCTCACTGAGTCAGGAGTTCACTTTCTAAAAGAACAGGGCTCGACCAAACCAATCACATGCATTCCGTGTTGCGTCGATCTCAACAAATTTCGCCCCTTGCTCAACAAACCAACCAACGACCAACATCAACTCGTTTCAGTGGGCAGCCTTGGTCGGGGATACCGGTGTGATGCTGTATTCCAGTTTGCAGCTGAATATCAAAAACTCCACAAAAACACGCAACTGCTACTCCTGACCAGGACTGACCGCAATTTTATCCTCGACATTGCCAACCATTCAGGGTTCCCTCTGGATCGTGTTACTATTGAATCAGTCTCACACGAAGAAGTCCCCGTTCGCGTCGCTGCCGCCACGGCAGGAATTTGCATGATTGAATCGAGTGATGCAAAGATTGCGTCTTGCCCGACAAAATTAGGCGAGTATCTTGCCTGTGGACTTCCCGCAATCGCCAATGTCCCAATTGGAGATGTCGAGGACACACTTACCAAGCGAAACGTTGGCATTCCTGTCCGTCTCGATCATGATCCCATGGCACATGCCGCAGCAAAATTGATCAAACTGGTAAACGATCCAAACATAAAATCACGTGCGAGAGAAGAAGCTGTTGGAAGATTCAACCTAGTTGATGGTGCCAACGCCTACGTTGATGTTTATCAATCGATGATCAATAAGTAGCCAACTCAGTTTCAATCGTAAACGAGAATAACAATGAACGATAACCCTTCCATTCAGGTACTTTCACCCAAATTCGCCATCGATGAATGCCTAGCCGAGATTCGCGAGTGTCTCGAAAAGGGCTGGACAGGTATGGGATTCAAGACGCTTGAGTTCGAACAGAAGTGGAATGAGTATTCAGGCCATTACCATTCGCATTTTCTGGCATCCAACACTGCAGGTTTGGAGCTGGCGTTGAGGATTTTTGGCGACCATTATCAATGGGAGCAAGGTTCGGAGATCATTTCGACTCCGTTTACATTCGTGTCAACCAACCATGCCATCCTGCACCAGGGGTTCACGCCAGTCTTTGCCGACATTGACGAGACCCTGTGCCTGAATCCTGACTCTATCCGGGAGCGAATCACTGAACGGACAAAGGCGATCATGTATGTTGGCATCGGAGGAAACACCGGACGATATGCAGACGTCCTTGAAATTGGCAAAGAGCTTGGCTTGCCAATCATCTTGGACGCGGCGCATATGGCCGGCACTCGTTGGCATGGGAAACATGTCGGGCCCGAAGCAGATGTCGCTGTCTACAGTTTTCAAGCAGTCAAAAATTTGCCAACCGCTGACTCCGGGATGATCTGCTTTAAGAATTCCGAGTTTGATGCGGCGGCACGCAAATACAGTTGGCTCGGTATCGACAAGGACACATTCAATCGCACCACAGTTCAGGGCAGTTACAAATGGTACTACGATGTAGAGGTTGCAGGTTTCAAGTATCACGGAAATTCAATTATGGCGAGCTTGGGACTCGTGGGCCTTAAGTACTTGGACGAGCATAACGACATTCGCCGAAAATTGAGCAACCAGTATGTAGAACTATTGAATGACGTTCCCGTTATCGAACTGGTTCCGATTGCCGAAGACTGCGAGTCCTCGAGGCATTTATGCCAGATTCGCACCAGCCATAGAAATGAGCTGTACTCGGCATTAACCGAGCGAAACATTTTCCCAGGCGTTCATTACCGCAATAATTGCGAGTACACGTTGTACAAAGACCAATTCAGCAAATGCCCAGTCGCTGCAACGGTAAGTGAAGAAGTACTGTCGTTGCCGCTTCACGTCAAACTTAGCGCAGCCGACATTGAACGTGTTTCCAACGTGATCAAGGCATGGGCAACGCAAACCGTAAGTCAATGAAACCTAACTTCACTCCAGATCACTCAAACCGCTTGACGCTAAGAATGCTCCGTGTTGGCGATTTGGAGATGACCCGCAACTGGAGAAATCATCCTGATATTCGCAAGCATTTTTTCTACGATCAGGTGATCGAAGCGACGAATCATCTGGCATGGTTTCAGCAGTATCTTTCAAAGGCCGAAGAACTCGTATTTATCTTTGAGCATTCAGCATCCGGCGAACCGATTGGACAGACTTCTCTTTATTCAATCGATCCTAACCAACAAACGGCGACCTTCGGGCGCTTTATGATTGGGGAGTCGAAATTCCGCGGTCGAGGATTCGGAACGGAGTCCTTGGCGTTGACTTGCCGAATTGGATTCCGCCAAATCGACTTGCAAACTATCACCTTGGAGGTCAAACCTGAGAATACGATTGCCATTGCCTCATACATGTCCGTTGGTTTTACGATATCTGAAACAACGCCGACCACAGTTTCTATGATTCTTACTTCGGATGACTTCAAGCAACATGAAGATACTTTTTTTAACGAAGTATCCTGAGTCTCAGGCAAGCAGCAGGTACTGCGTCTATCAGTACCTTGACTATTTTCGAAACGAAGGAATCGAACTAGATGTCGAACCGTTCTACTCAGAATCCACCTATCGCACCATCTTTGGAAAACGATTTTTCGGACTTAAACTACTTGCGTTTCTCGCATGCGTAATTTTTCGCTTGCGTTGGTTGTTTCGGCTTGGGAACTACGACCTTGTCGTAAGCCATCGAGAATGCATCCCGATTGGACCACCATGGTTCGAAAGAATTGTTCGCTGGCGTGGCAAACCGTTCGTTTTGATCTACGACGATGCGCTTTTCCTTTTCAAAAAAAGCCCAACAAGCCGTATCTTCGATTGGTTCAAGAATCCCGATCGATACCTCAAGCTGTTTCGATTGGCCTCGATTACGATTGGCACCAATGATTACCTCGCAAACGTGCCAACAGAGTATGGCGGCCAAGGTCGAAAGCTCAAGATCGGAGAAGACACTCGCAAATACAAACCCCTTGGTATCTACAAAAGAACTCCGATTACGATTGGGTGGGTAGGCTCTGGATCCACAGAGAAATATCTTGAAATTATTCGCGAGCCACTCGAGAAACTCGGCAAGAAGCATGGCGATAGTATTCAATTGACGATTGTTGGTGGCGGGAGTTTTTCGCTCGATCACTTGGCGGTTGTTCAACATCAATGGTCGTTTGACGAAGAGGTAGAACTTCTACAATCCATTGATATCGGCATCATGCCTTTGCCAGATGACGAATGGTCGCTGGGCAAATCAGGCGGAAAAGCGAGGCTTTACATGGCCTGCGGAATCGTCCCAGTCGCGACCGGCATTGGATTCAATTCAGAGCTGATTCAACATCGGCTAAATGGCATTTTGATATCGAATATTGATGATTGGTACAGTTCCCTCGAGGAGTTAATTGTGGATACCAGTTTGCGTCGACAGCTTTCCGAAGCGGCAAGAATCAAAATCAAGGAAGAACTTTCGATCGATGTGACGGGCAAGGAATATTTAAGACTTTTAAATGATGCGATTCATCTGGAAAGCAATTGATGAAATTTATTGAAACGACAATCAAGGGGGTCCTTAAGATTCGCCCACGTGTATTTAAAGATGATCGAGGGCATTTCTTTGAGTCATTTCAAGAAGTTCGTTATCGACAAGTGGGTATTGATACAAGCTTCGTACAAGACAATGTGTCCCGATCCTCCAGGGGTGTTCTTCGTGGCTTGCATTTCCAAACTGAAAATGCGCAAGGCAAACTTGTACAAGTGATTCGTGGAAATATTTTTGATGTAGCGGTCGATATTCGCCCAAATTCTCCAACGTTTGGAAAATGGTTCGGATGCGAACTTAACGACGAAAATTTGGAACAACTTTACATTCCACCGGGTTGTGCGCATGGTTTTTATGCATTGGGAGAGTTCAACGATGTTCTTTACAAGTGCACTGACGTCTACAATCCAACGCATGAGCATACACTGATGTGGAATGATCCAACAGTTGCGATTGATTGGCCATGTGATGAACCACCTGTGCTATCGCCCAAAGACGCAAACGGGAGAACGCTGGATACACTAAAAGAGGTTTTGACTGGATTCGTTTGCTAGTCAGCACCAATAAATCGCGCCAATCGATTTCACATTTCAATCGAATCTGCCTGCAACCAAAAACGACGGAACCTTTTAATAGACGGCCGCTCAATGCGGCCTTTTGATTTACAAGGCACCAAATAGCTTGAACACGTTACCGAAAATCTGTTTTGTACATGGCTCGCTGGGGCTCGGTGGTGCAGAAGTGTTGCGGCTTTCGATTCTCAAGGAAATGGTTGCAAGAAATTGGAATGTCGAAGTCGTTGTGACCCGCTCTGAAGGAGCATTGGCCGATAACGTGCGTCAGCTCGGTATCCCGCTAACCGCCCTTGGTAATCGTGGCGGCATGTTCGACTTGTCAGGGATCCGCAGATTGGCAAAGCACCTGAAGAAGTCTCAACCCGATGTGGTTCAGTCCAGCCAGTTCCTGACCAATCTCCACACCAGTCTCGCTTGTCGATGGACGGGGCACGCAACTCTGATCATCGAAGAACATGGGATCTACACCTGGAAGAAACAGCGGCACCTCTGGCTCGACCGGTGGTTCAACGCCAAGGCCGCAGGCGTGGTTGCATGCTCGCGTAAAGTCGCCGAGTCGGCGGCCGGGCAACTAAACATACCCGTTCAGAAAATCGATGTGATCCACAATTGCGTCAGCGATGATCACCTGCAATCGATTCCACCAGACTGGATTGAATCCCAAGAACGTGTCGCGCTGCGCAAAGAACTGACCCAGCAGTCAAAGAATCCCAAACAGATCATCACGATCGTCGGAACGTTACGCTGGGAAAAAGGACACAACGTGTTGCTTGACGCATGGACCGCATTGACCCAACAAAACGTTATTTCCAACGAACACCATTTGCTCATCGTCGGTGACGGACCGTTGCGTGATGAACTGAAACAGCGAACAGAGCGTTTGGAAAACGTCACGCTGCTGGGTTCCGTTTCGGATACGCGTCGGGTTCTTTCGGCATCAGATTTGTTTGTCTTGCCTTCTGTCAACGAAGGTTTTGGGATTGCGATCATCGAGGCGATGGCAGCCAGCCTGCCCGTTATCTCGACGACCAGTGGTGGGATCCCCGAAGTGGTTGATGACCGCTGTGGGATCCTCGTGGAACCCGGGGATGCATCCGCACTTGCCGCAGCGATGCAATTGTGTTTAAACGGCGAGCTCGATACTGCCGCGATGGGCCAGGTAGGGCGACAACGTGTTGAATTGAATTTCACACCCTGCGTCTATGTCGATCGATTGGCGGAACTGTACCGCCGATTATTGGCGACCAGCCAAACACCAAACGTTTAATCTGGCTATCTTCCTGCCAGTTTCTTCCTGGCTGGAGGACAGAATCGACAGAACAAGCGTCGATTCCGTAGCAGCCTATCCAAGGAATTTGGAATTTCTTCGCGCCTCTGCGCGGTTGTGACCTAGGGTTCTCCAATAGGGCAAGATCGCCAGGAAAATGATAACCTGATCTGGTCGAATTTGCCCGTTCACGTCGTCAAAAACCTTACGACCTGAATTCGAATCGATTTTCCATTTCCCTTTTCCCACCCAGTAAGCACCGTGAAATCGCACCCAACATCTATCAGAATTGCCTGCGCTGCATTGGCCATCGCATTCGTCACCTGCTCATCGGCAAACGCAGAGTTTTACATCGACAACTTCAGTATTCTGGATACTGTCAATGACGCTTCGCCGACATCAATCGGTTCCAACGGGATCACCGTCGAAGTGACCGGCCCCGGCGTTTCGCTTGATCCAGTCAATACGCGATACGTTTTTAACGCCGCAAATATCGGTGACACGTTTCGAGTCCGCTACGATTGGACAGGGGTTTTCAATGACCTCCAATCGGTTTCTGGAAACCAATTGGAGTCGATTGCGATTGGAGCCTTCTTTGGGAACTGGACCATGTCGATCGACACCGGAGTTGGTGGACCCAGTTTTTACGGACCGGCATTGCCAACCATTTTGCCGTCGGCGATTGGGTTAGACGATGCCACAGAATTGACGTTTGAATTTACGTACGATGGTGGCAGTCCGATTCCAGGCGGAGTTGGTGTCGGGACTTGGGGTGGACTTAACAATCCATTGTTTGCGACGCCAGAACCGACCGGATTGGTGATGCTCGGTGGCGTTGGATTGGTCGGCTTGATGCGACGACGACGCAAGTAACAACCATTGAAGTTAAAATGAGACAGATCAGCCGGACCAACAGGTCCGGCTTTTTTTGTGCGCCGAGCCGCCATTTGTGGCGATTGAGCTATGGCGCCATTGGTTTAGCTTTGTTGCATCGCACCGGACGGCTTGCGCCGAGCCGCTACATGTAGCTGTAGCGATTGGGCGCGAGCCCTACGGTGCCATGGGTTTAGCTTTGTTAAACGGCACCGGACGGCTTGCGCCGAGCCGCTACATGTAGTAAGTGGGCTCTCCAACAAGCACTTTTGCCTAGCGTGCGAACCGTAGCTTGGGCACTCTTGCCCGAGTGCATTACCGTAAGTTGCATAAGGATATCGCCGGTCAACCGTGAACGTGATTGGACAGCGTTAGGCCAATTCATGACAGCCAAGAGTGGCTATCCTACGTCAAGTGACTTTGTGACACCCAAGAGTAAGAGTGGCTCTCCAACGAGCACTTTTGCCTAGCGTGTGAACCGTAGCTTGGGCACTCTTGCCCGAGTGAATTGCCGTTGAGTTGCACAAGGAAATCGCCGGTCAAACCGTGAACGTGATTGGACAGCGTTAGGCCAATTCATGACAGCCAAGAGTGGCTATCCTACGTCAAGTGACTTCGTCATAGCCAAGAGTAAGAGTGACTCTCCAACGAACACTTTTGCCGAGTGTGCGAACCGTAGCTTGGGCACTCTTGCCCGAGTGCATTGCCGTTGAGTTGCACAAGGAAATCGCCGGTCAATCCGTGAACGTGATTGGACAGCGTTGGACGAATTCGTGACAGCCAAGAGTGACGCGCCCGACAAAAGTCTGGCCAATGGTATTCAATTCTTTATGCAAATGCGCTATTTT
>JBCAWX010000047.1:0-24657 GCA_038534355.1 Planctomycetota bacterium | reverse complement strand
AAGATACAATCGACGCCGAAAACGAATCTATCAACTACAATTTGCCGCATGACCCAAAATCATGCACGCTCATTTAGAAGGCAACCGGCCTGCCGATTTGCCTCCTGCTGAACTTTGGCAGGCCACGGGTTGAAGTAAAGCGATATTGGCTTTAGTAGTCTGTGTTCATCCGTGTTTATCTGTGGCCGTACCCAAGATGCGTTTCCAATCCATTGGCCGGCTCGGTGTCTCAATTAATCAGCCACGGATGAACACGGATTTACACAGATGAATGACGACGAGTTGAATGCGTTGATGGACAAGATCATCGGTTTCGCAATTGAAGTTTCAAATACGTTGGCGTCTGGTTTTCCGGAGAAGGCCTATGGAAATGCGCTGAAATCGCGATTAACAAAATTGCACTGCAGGCCGCGTATTGAAGTGAAGCGATATCCGTTTTAATAATCTGTGTTCATCCGTGTTTATCAGTGGCCGTTCCCAAGATGCGTTTCCAATCCGTCGGCCTTGAACAACAGGCTCCGATCAAGGTGCTGTACGACCGTATGTCGTTGGCGAGAACTTTGCCGACCTACGTCGCATGCGAGTTTCAGTGAAGCAAGGATATCGCTATTCAGAGACACCGTTTGGGTGGAGGAAACCAAGGTGATGCGCAGCATGTGCGGCGTGAAAGTGATTGAATTCCTCATTCGACATCGCACCAAACCCAGGGTGCGCGTGCATCGGTTCAACTGAGTCCAGAAACTTCGATACACACTTTCGAAATCGCTCAAACTCCGTGGCATCGTCAAGGTCATCAGCAGGAATAAAAATTCCTGCGGTTCGGATTCCCTTGGGAGACTTGCCTGCCAAGAGTTTTGGAAGCGCGAGCCAGCGAAGCAAAGGTCGCAGCGGGTAGCCAAGAACAACCATCCAGCGAGGATAACCATTCATGTTCCTTTCCATGGTCAGTCGCACGTGACAACAAATCTGAGCGAGCGACCAGTTTCCAGATTTCGTGTAGCCGTTTTTCAAGAGAGATTCGCATTCTCCAATGGCCTGATTGAGACAGTTAAAAACTAGATTGCGACGCATTTTTCAAAAGTCCAGGGAAGGGGAAGATGGTAAATGGATTTGGGATTCTGCCTATCCCGCAATTTTACGCATGGCTGTTTCGATTAGTCCACGTTTGAAAAAGCGTGACCACAGCGACCAAGCGAGCAAGATCCAGTCCTTCAAGCCGTGAAGAAATACGTGTGTCGACCTTCTGATTCATCTTTATCCCGACTCCAGCCCCATTAATTTCGCAACCGCAACGTGCGACTTGTTAAAAATCAACACGCCAAAAAAGCCCGAGACAACCATGCTTTTTTCATTGATTTGTGGTTCACTTTTTAGCTCTCGCTTTTCGATTCGGTCGTGCTTCGATTCCCGCAAACAGTGTTCGTGTGGCAAGCTTGCCAGCATCTTTCGCGTCGATGCTTCCAGAGCGTGATGTCTGAAACGCTGCAAACACAAGTGCCTCAATCGAAGCAACAATCCACGCGTTAGGGATATCGGCAGCGATGGAACCCTCGGCTTTCGCTACGTCGATCAAGTCAGACAACTCTTGATCTTGACGAGCCGTTTCTTTTGCGACACTCGGCTCCTCCCAGATCTCCGTCAATGACCAGAGGAAATGACACCGGTCACCCAACGGGACGAGAGCCTCAACACAGGCTCGCAACGCGGCAATTGCGGTCTTGGCACCTTGAGTCGCCTCGTTACATGCTGCATCCATCTCATGGAGAGAACGAATCGCGATTTCCTTGAGCAGTTCGTCACGTGTCCCAATCAAGCGGTGAAGTGTCATCCGCTTGACTCCCGCAGCCTCCGCGATTTCGGAAAGCGATGCCGATGGCTCGGAGGCAAGGACTTCAATTGCCGCTTCAATAAGTAAGTCTTTGGTATTTGATGTCATGATACACTAGTGTATCATTTGATTTGTCAGAGTCAAGGTTCCGATTGATCGCAATTTTTAGAAATGAGTTTCATGGCAACCAAAGGCAAAAATAGGGAGAGTGTTTTTATGGCAGAATACAAGAAGGGACATCATCCCTTGGAAATTTTTGACGCGACGATGGAGGGAACACCTAGGTGGGTAAAGATCTGGATTGTGTTGTCAACGGCCTGGTTTCTCTGCGGTCTGTTCTTTGTTTGGCAACATTCAATCGCTCGCTGGGTTGTTGGTTGTCACATCGCGGGCTTAATGGCATTGGTTGCCTCGTCGATATTCAATTCAGTTTTGGTGAAGCTCTCTGGATTCAACGCCCTTGCGCATATTGTTTTCTGGTCTCCCGCTCTTTTTCGATTGCTTACGGAACAACCATTTTTTGACGGGGAGTTGACGGCATTCTCCATTTGGTCGGGAGGAGTTACGGCCATCATGCTGTTTTCGTTTGTCTTCGATGTCCCCTATTCCTTTGTCTATCTGAGGCACGTTCTCTTTAGGAAGTAGCCGATCGTGCTGATACAATGATGTGATCCCATTCCGTTGTGGCAATCATGTTGCTTTGAATCCAACGTCCGATTGAACTTCGTTCGCCAATTTTAAGATCTCAGTGAGTGATGATGATGAATAAACTGAACGGCTTCAATCGCCGTCGTTTTCTGCAGGGGACCGGCATCGCGATGGCGCTTCCATTGATGGAAAGCCGGTTGGTCTGGGCCGACGAGAAACGGAATGCGATTCCGCGCCGGCTGATCTGCATCGGGAACCATCTGGGGTACTATCCGGACAACTTCTTCCCCGAGACGGACGGCAAGAACTACAAGACCAGCCCGACGCTCAAGAACCTCGACTCTCACCGGGATGACTTTACCGTCTTCTCGAACCTCGATGATGGGATGACCGGCGGGCACAAGGGCGTCCAAGCGTTTCTCTCCGGCATTCGCAAGGACGAGTCGGGTGGGTTCCCAGATAAGAACATGACCATCGATCAGGTCGCTGCTGAACACGTGGGTGCCGCCACGCGATTCCCTTCGATCACAGCGGGTCTGGAAAACGGCACGGACTTGTGCTGGAACCGTTCGGGCGTTCGCATCCCGCCGGTCAATAACCCCGCGCGTTTGTTCGAAGCCCTGTTCGTCCAATCGGATGCCGCTTCACTCCGCGGCGAGCGGAAACGACTGACCCACCGGGCCAGCGTGCTCGATGCGTTGCGTGAATCTGCCGACGATCTCCATGGTAAGCTCAGTACAGCGGACCGCCAGAAGCTTGACCAGTACTTGACGAGTGTGCGAGAGGTAGAAAAGCAGCTGCAGATGTCGCAAGCATGGCTCGACAAGCCCAAGCCCGCCTCGACAATCGACGCGGTTGCCGACGAAGAGCGCATGCACATTGAAGAAATCCCGCTCTTCTACAACCTGCTGACACTGGCCCTCCAGACCGACTCGACACGCGTGGCCACGTTTGAGATCCCGATGGGTTTTCGCACCGCCGAGCTGGAAGTTGGCAGCTACCATGGCCTGTCGCACCACAGTAAATCCGAAGAGCGGCTCAAGCAGCTCCAAATTGTCGATACCTACTTGATGACGCAGTTTAGTTATTTCCTGGACAAGCTGAAGGAGGCGCAGGTCTTCGATCACACCGCCGTCGTGTGGGGCAGTGGGATGGGCAACGGCTCGAGCCACAGCAATCGGAACCTGCCAGTAATTCTTGCCGGTGGCGGAATGAACCACCAGGGCCACGTGATCTGCCCGGCCGAGGACCACAAGCGTGTACCACTGTCGAATCTATGGTTGTCAACGCTGCAGTGGTTCGGAGTTGAAACGGATCGATTCGGTAAGAGCACGAGCACGTTTTCGCCTATGAAGATTGGATAGGTTCGGAAAGGGAAAAATTTGTCATTAGTTATTTGAGATTAGTCATTTGTCATTAAAGGGCGCAGGATGGGTGATGCGACGAAAGCGAATGAGATTGAAAATCGTTTAATTGATTTTGCCGTGCGCGTGATCAAGGTTGCTAGTGAATTGCCAAAGACACAAGCCGCAAAACACATCGCCGGGCAATTGTTGCGTTCAGGAACATCGCCCGCTCCGAATTACGCAGAAGCCAGAGGAGCCGAGAGCAATGCCGACTTTGTGCACAAGCTTCGAATCGCATTGAAAGAGCTCAACGAAAGCTGCGTCTGGCTCAACTGCGTCTGGCTCAAAATGATTTGTCGTGCTGAATTGATGAAAGCCGAACTTCTCAACAACCTCATTGACGAAAACGAACAGCTATGCCGAATCTTGAACGCCTCTGCAAAAACGGCTAAACAAAAGTGATCACCACTGGCCGAAACCGACTGCACCCAATAATAAATGACCATTACCAAATAACTAATGATCAATAATTTATCTCAACTGCTCGCCTTCACCATCTTCTTCAGTGTTTGCCTCCCCGCAGCAACAACTCAAGCTGATCCCACGAAGTTCCTTGCCACCTACTGTATCGACTGCCACGGTCCAAAGACGCAAAAGTCCGACCGTCGCTTTGACCGACTTGGCAGCTCGATCACGGATCTGAAACAGCTTGAGCTGTGGCAAGAGGTCGTCGACCAGCTGAATTTGGGCGAGATGCCTCCGCCAAATCAGCAGCAGCCTGATGCGAACGAAAAGGCAAAGATTATCGCGTCGATCACGCAAGCCATCGTTGATGCCCGTGCCAAGCTGGCGTCGAGCGGACGACACACGGTCATGCGACGACTGAACCGGTTTGAGTATCAACAGACGATCGGCGATCTACTTTCGTTAAACGTACAGGCGTGGAACCCGGCCGCAGACTTCCCTCCTGATGTAAAGGTCGGCGGTTTTGACAACAACGGGCGTGAGTTGGTTACCTCGGGCATGCTGCTGGACCATTACCTCAGTGCGGCCGAAGAAGCAGTCGCCCGCGCCACACAGTTCGGTCCCCGGCCTGAGTCGAAACAGTACGCCCAACAGACACCGTTTTACTTCGATGGCAAGAACAAGGCGAATCTGCCTAAGCTCTTCCAAGTTGATCGCTTCCGCTTTATTCCCGACACACCGTACACCGATCTGTATGGTCGACACTACCGAGGTGGGCACATCGGCTTCCGCCCGCTTTACGGCGGCGTTGCTCAGAGCGGCACCTACACAGTTCGCGTGAAAGCCGCCGCGGTCGATCGCAATCATCCCTATGGCGATGCTCTGGATGACTTCCGCAACGGCGATCCGCTAGTGCTGGAGCTGGCGACCGTCGACCGTGAAGGCAGTGTCGAGAGCACCGGCAGCATCACGACCGAGCGTTCGGAGGGCCTGGTTGAGTTGACCAGTGAGGAGCCGGCTTGGTTTGAGTGGACCATCCACATCGAACAAGGCTTTGAGCCGGAGGTTCGCTTCCGTAACGGCACGACGGCTACCAAACGCTTGGTCCGCATCATCACCAAGAACGCCGCGACGCACCCCGAGATCGCCCCATTGGTCGACATGGAAAACAAGATGGAGAGAGCGCACAGCCTGCTGAAGGTTTACCGTGGCCCGAAGCTCCGCATCTACGACATTCGAGTCGAGGGTCCGCACTTCGACCAATGGCCGTCCACCGGCCACACGCTAATGTATGGTGACCTGCAACCGGGTGACCTCAATCGCACCACGATCACTCAGCGTCTGCGAGTGTTTGCCGCTGGAGTTTTTCGGCGTCCGCTGCGCAGCGATGAACTGAAGCCGATCGAGCGGATGGTGATGGCAAAGCTTGATGGTGGTATGAAGCCGCTTGCCGCGCTGCAGTTGGGATTCCAGACGATTCTCTGCTCACCGTCATTCATCTACTTGCAGGAGGGGGACGGCGCACTCAACGATTACAACCTGGCGTCGCGGCTGTCATACTTCCTCTGGTCCTCGCAGCCTGATACCGTTTTGCTTGAACATGCGGAAGCTGGCCGTTTGTCAGACAAGCAAGTGCTCGTCGCCGAAGTTGATCGCATGCTCAAGGACCCGCGCAGCGAGCGGTTCGTAAGCCAGTTCGTTCGGCGCTGGTTGGACTGGGACAACCTAGGTGAGATGCCCGTGTCTGAAGATTTCCGAGTCTATTTCCGCGACAACCTTGAGTCGGCGATGATGGAAGAGACCAAGATGTTCTTCCGCCATATCCTCGATGAGAACCTGACACCCAAACGGTTTCTCGATGCAGACTACACCTTCGTGAACCGTGAGCTGGCGGCGCATTACAAGCTGGCGCCGGTGGCAGGTAATCACTTGCGCCGAGTCTCGACGAAAGGCTCTGTGCGCGGGGGTTTGATGACGCAGGGCAGCTTCCTGACGGCTTCGGCCAATGGCGTTGATACTTCGCCAGTGGTGCGCGGCATCTACGTACTTGAAAAGGTGATGGGTTATACGCCGCCACCCCCGCCTGATGATGTTCCCGAGATCGAACCTGACATCCGCGGCGCCCTGACGGTGCGCGAAGAGCTGAAGAAGCACCGCAGCATCGCCACGTGCGCCGAGTGCCACCGCAAGATCGACCCGCTGGGATTCGCCTTGGAAAACTTTGACGCGATTGGTGGTTGGCGGACGCAGTACGGCAAGGGCCTGCCGGTTGATGCTTCGGGCGAGCTACCCAACGGCGAGACGTTCGAAGACGTCCGCCACCTCCGCACGCTATTGATCGAGCGGCACGAACAGTTTACGCGCACGCTGACCGAGAAACTGATGACCTATGCCATCGGGCGCGAGCTGGAGATCGGCGACCGCCCCGCGATCGATGAGATTCTCTCCGAACTTGCACAGAAAAAAGGTGGTCTGCGGGATCTCATTCGATTGGTCGTGTTGAGTGAGCCCTTTAGCAAAAACTGACGGAGGCAGGAGCTCGAAATGAGCAGCTTCACCGGCAAATCGTTAAACCGCACGAAAACATTTTGTGGCGGCGGTGCGACCAGACAACATGGCGACATGAAACTTGTTCGCCAGAAGAATTGGAATTGTACGATCACTATATAAGACCGTTAACGTAAATACGAAGCTCAGATCATGATCACCCGAACCATCATTCTGATGTTGCTCGCAGTCGCCACAGCGGTTCCTGCGAACGCCCAGCGTCCCAATATTCTGCTAGTGCTGTCGGACGATCACAGTGTGCCTCACGTCGGTGCGTACGGCGGTGTCAATTGTAGCCGTTTGAATCTGACGCCGAACCTTGATGCGTTCGCCCAAGAGGGAATGCGATTTCAACGCGCCTACACTTCGGCGCCGCAGTGTGCGCCTTCGCGCAGCGCAATTTTCGCCGGACGTTCACCGGTGAGTTTGTCAACGACGCGATTTGCGCAACCCGCGAAACGTGACGTTCCACTCCTTACCGACCTGCTGCGTCATCATGGCTATTGGGTTGGGATGGATGGGAGGCATCAGCATCTGGACGGTAAAAACAAAGATGCGAAACATGTCATCGAAACGCTTGTCGAATTGGGCGTGCGAGGGGAGAAGTTTGAGTCCCGCTTCGATCATTTTGGTCGCGGCGCCAAGACCAAGGGACCGGCGCTTGCCAAAGTTCCCGAAATCTTTTCTGCGGCGCTCGATGAAGTTCCAGACGGGAAGCCGTTCTTCTTGTATTTCGGCTTCAACCAACCTCACCGCAAATGGGGTGAAGACCACGAGGGTATCGACCCCGCTGATCTCAAGCTGCCTGCCGATTGGCCTGATCTCCCGGAGGTGCGGCTGGACTATGCCCGTTATCTCGCCGAAGTCCGGGAGCTCGATACCGGTTTTGGGATGATCATGAAAGTGCTTGCCGATCGCGGCTTGGCTGAAAACACGCTGGTATTGTTCATGGGCGACAATGGCGAGGCGCTACTGCGCGGTAAAGGCACGCTCTATCGTCGCGGCCTGAATGTGCCATTGATGGTTCGATGGCCGGGAAAAGTTGAACCGGGATCAGTCAGCGAAGCGTTGATCAGTGGAGTGGACCTTGCGCCAACGCTGCTCAGGGCGGCGGGAATCGAGCCGACCAAGAGCATGACGGGACTCGATTTCCGGCCAGCGTTGTTGGGTCAACCGTTTGACGAGCGGGAGCAGGTGTTTGGCGAGCGAGGTTGGCACGCTGGCCCGATCACTCGGTCGGATGGCTTCGACCTTTCAAGATCCGTTACGACGAAGCGCTACAACTTTATTTACAACGCCATTCCCGAAAGAAGTTACTCGCCTGTGGACATGGTAAAAAACAACATTGCCTGGAACGCGATTAAAACAGCACGTGAAAATGGCAAGCTCACTGCGATCCATGAGCGAATCTATTTTCAGAACCCGCGACCCATCTTCGAGCTCTACGATCTTGAGAGCGATCCATTTGAAATGAACAACCTTGCCGGGAGCGCATCCATTCGAAAGATCGAGACTGAGTTGCGCGAAAAGCTGGATCAGTGGATGTTGAAAGAATGCGACTATCTTCCGCTCCCAACCCACGCGGACCGGTATCTCAAGCCACAGACCAACGCGAAAAAGAACTAAGAAGATCCAACTTGGAACTTGGTGTCACCCAACCAACTGCATTCGAATTCATCGTCCGAACGCAGTTCGCGCTGATCCTTTTGGTTCCCAGTCGATGTGACCGAAGTGGTTTCGCAACTTGCATCGAAGTTTCACTTCGATTGGACCAAGCCGAGGACCGAAACTGCATCGGCAATATGACCGACGCAGTTTGCAGGAGTTGGTATGAGGCGGAGGTCGAACCCGAGTTGCGAAAGCCGCAACAAACTGCCGTGTAACGATTTAGAGAAAATCGAAAATTGTCCGTTAGCATTTTGGGAGTGCGCTCAGGGCAGCCGCTGTCCAATCTTGGCGTCGTTTGACACTCAGCTAACGAGTGTGTTTGATGCTTGGCCAGCCTTAAACAAGTCAGCGAGAAGCTCGATTATTCGATTCATTCAATCTGAAATTTGCACCCATTAATCGGTAAGGTCACACCAGGTCGTATCCAACCTTAGATTTTGCCCATATCGCCTGACAAATCTTTACATCGTTTGTGTATTGGTTTTCAGTTGTTTGGGTCGTTCAATTTATCGAAAATATATCTGCGGTTTTGTCGGAATAGAAGCCAAGGGACATGGTTTTGCCGAGATACCAATTGCTTGAGCATTGAATCTTGATGCTCGCGCGGGTCTTAGCCAAAGTGTTTCAAGAGTCTCTTGATTCTTTTCGCCTTAGCAAGCGATGTTTAATCGGTAAAATATGTGCGCCTCAGGCACTGGTAGTCATTAGGGGGTCTGCTCAAACACCCCCCCCACATAATTCATTTTTCGTTCAAAAACGCTTTGAAATACTGTATTTGAGCGTCGCAAATAAATGCGAAACACGAACTTAGTTTCATCACCATATTCTTGAGACAAGAAATGCCCTCTTCGACGCGAGTCTTCATCTCTGCTACGACAGGCGACCTGGGATCGATCCGGCAGTTGGCCAAGGAGGCTCTGCTATCGATGGACTGTCATCCCGTTGAACAGACCAATTTCCCGCCCGACTATCGCACCGTCAGGGAGATACTCAAGGAAAAAATCTCTGGTTGCCAAGCCGTCATACACATCGTCGGCCAACGGTACGGCGCGGAGCCTAATCCGGCCAAGCTTCCCAATGGAGCGTCGCGACGTTCTTACACGCAGATAGAATATGATCTGGCAAAGCAGCTCAACAAGAAGGTCTACGTCTTTCTCTGCCCAAACAGCTTTCCCTTTAATGATTGCGAGCCGGAGTCAGACGAAAAACAGCGGCTTCAGCAGGCTCATCGCAACCAGCTCAGCGCGGGCGACCAAATTTGGACGAAAGTTACAGGAAGCGATGAACTGGCCGTCAGAATTCGTGAGCTGCAGCTCGAACTTGACGAATTGCGAGACCGAGTCCAGCGCAGCACGATTGGCGTATTCGCAGGGGCCGCTTTTCTGGTGTTTTTACTTTGCGGATTAATCTACGGGATCAGCCGACTCGGCGGAGACGTGGTTGACCTCGAATCCACCGTTGTTGCGGGGGCGCAACAAACTGCCGAAGAGATCCGAAAACTGTACGAAGACCCGGACGTGCTGGTCGGCAAGCTCAAGAGTAACATTCGAAAACGAGCCGACGATCAAATCGCGAACGCAAAATCAGTTGAGGCCAACTGGAGACGCATCCAGGAAATCGAAAAGGAGCGTGACTCGGCCCTTGACCGAGTCGATGACCTCGTCGTCACAATCCGAGAAGGCCTGTCTGGAGAACCCGATCCCATTTTCTCCGAAGCCGCCCGCTTGCTGGCAGAAGAAGGTGTCGAAGAAGCCATCACATTTCTGGAATCCAAACAGCCCGAAACACTCGACGAAGTCGACCTGTTACTCCAGCGGCAGGCCGAGGACGAAACTCGCAAACGCAAACTCCTCGCGCGGATACTGCTGAAGGCTGACCTGCACAAAACGAACTTGGAGTACGACAAATCCCGCGAACTGTACAAGACCGTTGCTTCGAAGGCCTCGCAGTGGTCTCGCGCCCGTTGGGCATTCGGGTTGCTGCTGATTGAACTGGCCGAATTCGAAGCTGCCGAGCCGCACCTGATAGCTGCCCAGGAATTTGCCGAGGGTGACGATGAACGATTTGTAGCGGCCAACTGCCTCGGAACGCTGTATCTGGTCCAGGCCCGTTACGGCGAGGCTGAGCCGCTGATACGGCGCGCGCTGGCGATCAACGAGCAGATCGTCGGATCCGAACACCCCAACGTCGCCAAAGGCCTCAGCAACTTAGGACTGTTGCTGATGAGGACGAACCGGCTAGCGGAGGCTGAACCGATGATGCGACGGGCGATGGCCATCGACGAGAAGGTCTACGGAGCCGAAGATCCCAAAGTGGCCCGCGACCTCAACAACCTCGGTCAGTTGTTGAAGGAAACCAACCAGCTGGCGGAGGCTGAACCGATGATGCGACGGGCGATGGCCATCGACGAGAAGGTCTACGGAGCCGAACATCCCAACGTGGCCCGCGACCTCAGCAACCTCGCTCAGTTGTTGCAGGAAACCAACCAGCTGGCGGAGGTTGAGCAGATGATACGACGCGCCATGGCCATCGACGAGCGGTTCTACGGTAACGAACACCCTAATTACGCTATTCGCCTCAACAACTTGGCGGCATTCCTCCTTAGCAAGAATCGCCTGGTAGAGGCCGAACCGATGATGCGTCGCGCGCTAGCAATCCATGAGAAGTCCTACGGACCCAAGCACCCTAGGGTCGCCAGCGACCTAAACAACCTAGCGCAGTTGCTGAAGAACACAAGTCGCGTGGTGGAGGCCGGATACCTTATGCGGCGGGCGCTAGCCATAGACGAACAGTCCTCCGGGGGCGAACACCCGGACTTCGCCCGCGACCTAAACAACCTAGCGCAGTTGCTGCAAGACACGAATCGTCTGGTAGAGGCCGAACAGCTGATGCGGCGAGCGTTTGCGATATTTGAGCAGTCCTACGGAGCGAAACACCCCAATGTGGCCGTCAACCTCAACAACTTGGCGCTATTGATGGAGACTACAAGCCGTCTGGCGGAGGCCGAGTCGCTGTTGTGCCGGGCGCTTGCCATTGACGAGCGATCCTATGGGGCAGATCACCCCAAAGTCGCCATCCGCCTCAGCGGCCTCGCGATACTGCTGAAGGCCACGAAACGTCTTGCGGAAGCAGAGCCGTTGATGCGGCGCGCACTAGCCATCGACGAGAAGTTCTACGGACCCAACCACTCCATCATCGCCCGCCATCTCTACCAACTTTCAGGATTGCTCCAGACCACGAATCGTCTTCCTGAGTCCGAATCACTCATACGTCACGCACTGGCCATCGACGAGCAGTTCCACGGCACCGAACACATCAC
The DNA here is from genome assembly GCA_038534355.1 of Planctomycetota bacterium. Taxonomy (GTDB): domain Bacteria; phylum Planctomycetota; class Planctomycetia; order Pirellulales; family Pirellulaceae; genus Mariniblastus. Next base: position 12,836 of record JBCAWX010000047.1, on the reverse strand, counting down.
CGTCGCCAGCGACCTCATCCGCCTAGCGACATTGCTTAAGGCTACAAATCGGCTCACCGAGGCTGAGCGACTTTGGCGTCGCGCTCTGGCAATCGTTATCGCCGAGCAGAAATCAAGTACGCGGGAGCATCCGTTGTTCTCGCCTCTCAGACTGAACTACATCAAGATGTTACAGTCGATGAATCTGAGTGAGGAAGAAATTAGTCATCGATTGCAAAACGTGAAGAATGTCAATGGGCCACTTGAGTCGATCGAGCCGGAAGTCGAGCGGCTACTAGGGCCCACTCAACCGGTTGCGGATATACTCGCTGCCCTTGATAGCCAATACGAATCAGAGGGCCGGCCGCAATTCTATTTTCTCAAACCTGACCAACCGATGAGTCCGCATCTGGTCGAACTGCTTAAGCCGACTCCGCTTTCTCTAAATGCACGGGGCGTTAGGGCTTACCACAATGATGCTTATGCGGAATCCATTGTTCAGTACGATGAAGCGCTGAAGATTTCGGCAAACAACCCTCGCAACGTGTCTGTGTTATTCAGGACTCGCACGAACCGAGCTGCCGCGCTGAGAGACTTGGGAGAAGTGTCGCAGGCTCGTGATGAGCTAGACTTGCTGCTGTCGGGTCTGGACGAAAACGATGCCTCATTATACTTGCTCAAGGGACGAGCCTACTACCACCGCGCCCTATGCGAATGGCGGTTGGGGGACTCTGAAGCTGCAAGTCGTGATGCGGAAAAATCTATGCAGGTTTATGGCGACGATGCTCGAGCTGCGACGGTTAAGCAGCAAACCGAGCGACTGCTCGAAGAACTGAGGGACGGCAAACCAATCCCGCCGTTGGTCGAGGGCGATACGACCGCGGCCTTGGAGAGTGCGCGTGTCCGGTTTCGAGCCACGGAGAATCTGAAACGGTTGTCTTTAGATCAACCGGCGGCACCATTGCTAGACAAAATGCTCGGTCCGGTTCAAGCGACGGAAGAAGTTTTCGCGGCGTTCGACCGTCAGTATCGCGATCAAGGCAGGCCCGAGGTTTGGTTCCTTCCGCTGGATGAGCCAATATCGCTCCATCTCGACGAACTGCTGGGCAAAGTTCGTGAGTGAAAGAATACTGGTACAACTTTCACGATGGCGTATTCAACTGAATGGTCAACTCCTGATCTTGTTTTCTGACAGAAATATCTAAGGGGATATTGTCCGTTTGCACATGTTCCATTCCGACCCCGACTGGACAACCACGCCAGACCATTGCGGTGAAGCAGCGTGGCCCTTGGTCATCGAAGGGCAAAGGCTCCCACGAATGGTCTTTCGACGCTCAATAGCATGGCTTTCGAACTCATTGTCTACGCTTCGCGATGTGGATTACTCCGACACCCCGCAAGACTCACTTTCAGTTGCTGGTCAGGCTCTACTGAACGGGCTTCTCACCCGCAAGTTTCCGTTGAAAGGTTTCAAAGTTGTAATCTACATCTCATTCACCTTTCCCAAGCTTTCTTGGCGCAATCGATGTGACCGACGCGCAGTAGGATTAGTAGATCGCCAGCATATCAATCGCTGAATAGTGAGCAAATTACCGACCGCCGTGAGCAGACGGTGAACCTTTTTCAATCTATTGTTGTCTGAAGTCAAATTCGAGTTTTTCAAAGATCAAAATGTCGATTCCAAACGAAGACCGCAAATTAAACGAAATTGGCGCCAGGCTGGAACAGCTCTTTAACATCTCCAATGCCATTCTCGAACATTGCGTAAAGACGATAACACTCTATGAACCAGGCCTAGCCGTTTCAGAAATTAATGACGAGCCGGTTAGGTATCGTGTAAGTCATGCGATATGCGCTAAGGCTTGCAAATCTTTTCGAGCTTCAATTGTTCTTGCAGGTATTGGCGCCGGGGAAGAACTCAAAGTAGTTTCTCGCACTCTTTTCGAAACTTTTGTTGCAGCAAATTTCGTACTGAGGGAGCGACTATTCATAAGTAATGCGATTGGTGAACTCTCTGCGGAATTTCGGGCCAAACTCTATTTGGCACACGGGATACTGAAACGATACGACAAAATGGAGGAACTCAAAGCGAGCTCGCAATTTGATTCATCCGTCCCGAATGAATCTGTCATACGGACAGAAGCCGAGGCGGCAACCGCTGATATTGGCGAAGAATGGGCAAGGCGACTTCGGCGGCGACCAAGGACATATTCTAGCCTTAGTCTTCGCGACTTAGTTGATCGCTTTGACGAACCTGCCTATGCTCACTGGTACGGTTTCATCTACAGCGAGCAATCCCAACATGTTCACGCGTCTGATCCAACCAGTCACATTAAATATGATGAAGCCGAATCGAGATTTGTTGTGGATTGGTTTCCACCAATTCGAGACATTGGACTATCGCTAGCTGTGAACGGTATTTTACTTGGGGGCTGTTTTTTGCACCTTAACGAATACTGTCGATTTGAAGCCGCAGTTAACGACGAGCTAAGCCATTTGATTTCCGAAATGCACGCATTTACCGACCAACCGGGTACCTAGTCAACTTCAAGTCCTCTCGTGAATACACCAAGGGAACTAGCTAGCTCGAAGAGTTGCGTAGCCGATTAGATTCAACGACGCAGGAACTGGCCGTTGTCAGTTTTTTGAAACCAACCCCCTTAACTGGCCGAACCGGTGAAGCCAAACGAGGCCAGAATTAAGGCAGGCTTCGATCCGATACGCCACCTCACGATCGGCAGCCTCCGAAACTGCTTCGGATTCATCGTCCGAACGCATTTGGGCAGGTCACCTCGGCGTTTCACGCCGAGCGCACGATGCAAAGGACCAAAATCGCATCGGCATTCTGACCGATGCAATTACGGCGTTGATGGCGGCAGGAATCACATGCTCGTTCAAGACAAATGGGTTGACATCAAATGCGTTGCGCCTCTTTAGCTGCAGGCGATGACGCATGGCAAGCATCACCCGCGTCCATCGCAGCCATTACGCCCAACGCGGTTTCCGCACTTCACACTCTGGCGGAACATGATCTATTTCATGCGGGACAGGTGGCAACGATTCGTGCGGCGCTAAACATGCCGCCAGTCTTTATGTAAGCAGCTCGTGCTGTCTGAAATCGATGGAGGAGAACTCCCTCAGCACGCTTCATGCTGGCTCGTTGCGACGATGGCAGGTGGCCCTCTCGCGGAAAGCTGGCACTCGTTTCGGGTTCGCAACGAGACGGCCAAGCAGATTCTCGGCTGACAACCTCGCTATCCAACGCTTCGGAACGGTTTCGCTCTTGCCGTTCAAGCGTGGCGAAACCAGCCGTGTCTGCATCGAATTGAGACGTGTGCACCAGCAATCAACTGCCTCTGACTCACGAACTGCTTTGATCCAACGCGTCTTGCTCCAGCCACACCTGGAGAGCTTAAAGGAGCGATCCAAATACGACAGACGGTTCCACGATACTGGTTGGCACAAAACGCTTCATCATTTAGAAACGTTTCTTCGACAGATTGATCGAGGAGACAAATGAATTGTTAATTGAGCTGGTTGAAGATACGGCAAATGAAGCGTCGGGATTGAGTGAGTTCGATGTCGGCTGTTGAGAAACTGAAACTGAGAGATTTTAGGCGTCTAATCGTGTGCGGTTCCTTTCGCAAATTTTCGCGATTGTCCGATGCATTGAGGAAATTGCAATTTGTCCAGGCTGACCCGATCCGATCGCCGGCGCGGGCTCAAGATTTGATGTTGCGGCAACGGGTTACCGAGTACGTTGCTGGACAATTGGAGGAGGAGTTTCCCAATCTGGATGCCGAAGAAGGCTATCTTTTCGCCTATGGATTTACGACGCCTGAGGTTTGGCAATGGCTTCGGTGGCGTCCCTTTCGTAAGTTAAAGAAACTGGAGCGTGAAGTGCTCGAAGCAGTGGCTGAGCTGGGCGAGGTCCACCCGCGTGGGCTGGATGAGCGATTTGGCCGGGAGTCGGTGAAGAATTACTGGGGTGGCCAATCCAAACAAACCAAGCAGATTTTGGATAACCTTCATCACCTTGGATTTCTCCGCGTAAGCCGCCGGGAAAGTGGGATTCGAGTCTATCAGGTCCCCGAGAATTCTTGCGGGGAAACAGTGGATCCGCTGGAGCGATATCGCATGCTTGCGAAGACGACTGCCCGTGTGTTCGGTCCTGTGACAAAACGTTTCTTGATTTCAGAGTTGCGAAGCCAAAACCATTTGTTGCCGAAACGAGCGAATCGACTGGCGGCTGTTGATTCCTTGGTCGAGCAGGGAGAGCTTGCGGAGGTCGAAGTCGAGGGAGTCACCTATCTTTGGAGACGCAAGGAATGGTTGTTAGAGGAAATTCCGGAACGAGTGCGAATGCTGACTCCCTTCGATCCCTTGGTGCGTGATCGGCAGAGGTTTTCGCAACTCTGGGATTGGACTTATCGTTTCGAGGCGTATGTACCTGCGGCGAAACGGGAGCGAGGCTATTATGCGATGCCGATTCTTTGGCGAGAGAACGTGATCGGTTGGGCAAATGCCAAAGTGCAAGATGATCGACTCAAGGTTGAGTTTGGATATCAAGACAAGCGACCTCGCGCGAAGGCATTTCGTGATCGGTCGGAGATCGAAGTCGAGGCGATGGCAAGGTTTCTCAAGCTGCCAAGCGGAGCTTGGGAACTTGAACTCTAAAGCATGGTGCCGACCCGTTCGCAATCAGCATTGCAATCGAACCAGCAAAATTGAATTTAATGGACTAGTGTGTGATGCTGCGTTTGCCAAAAATGCATCTGCTCCCTAGGCCATATACACGGATGCAACCAAATATGGTGTCAATCAGCTCGACAATCAGGCTGCGGAGCATGGTCGACATTTCCAGAAAGAGCAGAATCGTGATCTAATCGGCGTCGACCATGAGGAAAGCCCATCATTGCGCGGTGGGCACAGTTTCAAGCATTGTCGACGATCTGTTTGGTGTCAGGCATTTGGCCTAATAAGTCGATTTATGTATTAAGTTTCCAGAATCTCTCGCAATGCGGATCTAAGATTCGACTCGTTCGACATTCACGAGCCCAGCTTGCTTCAACCAATCAAAGTCCTTGTCCCTCGTGATAAGTAAGGAGTTAGTCGCTTTCGCTGTTGCGGCAATCCAAAGGTCATTATCGCCGCTTGGATTGCCGGTATCGAATGACGCAGCGTAGAGATCAGAATAGGCAGCAACGACATCGGGAAGTCCCGCGTCAATACGCACCAATTGGTCAAGCAAGCCTTGCAAGGCGTCGAGTTTCTTTTGACCCCATTTCCACTTTGGTGCTTTTGCCAATCCTAGTATCTCGCCTTCGGTTATGGTCGAGAACAAAGGTCTTTCGGGGCGACTCGTGAGTCCGAACTCGTTGTTGATCTTCTGTCCGTACGTGTTATTCCTAAGCACGTCGACCAGGACGTTTGTGTCGAGAACAATCAATTGGCCGGAAGGAATACTCAAGAAATCTGCCTAAGTGCTGCATCAATATCTTCGTCGGATTCGTCGCCGGGCCACTTTCCAATAATTGCTGCGAGCCCGCTCTTAGGGCCCTGAAATTGGACTATGTTGGTGCGATCAGTTTTACGTTTTGTGGGTGCAGGCATTCGCGACCAAAGTGAAGGTTCGCCATTTGCAGCAGATACCTGCTCTGCATCAATCCGAAGCAATGATCCAGACGGGCGGTACACTGCCATGCCGAGCACAAGGACCCTTTGTTGAAATAGATCAGGCAAACCCTTTACTTCTCCGCCAGAAACGACACCAGCAACTTCCTGACCGTCATCAAGTTTTATTGCGAAGGCCTCAGTGCTCGCACGAATCATATCGAGCATTCCAACAACCCGAACTCGATTTGGAGATGGTGTTCCTTGCACCATTCTTGCGGCGTTCGCGACAACTTCGTTTGTGATGATCGCCTCGTTTTCATTTGTGCGATTGCCACCTATCGAAATCGAATCGTAATCGCAGTCCAACGCGGCTCCTAAACGCTTGAACTTCTTAAGCAGCCTCGAATCAAATCTCTGGCTATCTTCTTTGCAGCTGCGAACATCATTAATTACATCGCCGAACAAGTCAAAACACGAATCGCCGGGGTTCGGTCGCGTGTTCCAAAGCTCTTGTTGTTGATACAAGTCCTCTGCAGCTTCGCCCAATGTAGGTGCTTCAAAATGAAGGATCGTATCGTCGTCGCCAGACAGTCCGACGAACCGAATATCTGAGGAAAGTTCCAGCCACCGCGGTGGGCGACCACGTGGGCTCGTTCGACCTTCAACCGACATCAGTACCGATTGCCGAAGAGCGTCGGGCAAATTGCGCAGAATTACGGAGGGCGCAGCAGGTGGGGCCTTTGAACCAAAGTGATTCTCCCCGGACAGTCGAATTGTGTGTGTTACAGCAACCATGTCGCACCTCAAGTGTTTCCCATCAGTTTATTCATTATTCGATTTTATAGATACGGAAGCAATACAGTTGTGAATTTACACCTAGGATCAGGCGTCATAGGCAGGACATTCTCCAGGGTCAACTTTAACGAATGGTGCCGGCCCGTTCGCAATCAGCACTGCAATCGAACCAGCTAATAAATTTTTAAGATCAGACTATTACCTATGTCCCGAAACCAATGATGTTGTTGTCTCTGACTGCGGGATTGCATTGACGATTGGGTTCGGCGAAAATTTTGCGGTGGGTTTCTGTTCGCAATCGTCATCGTTCGGAAGCATCCACTTTTTCAAGTTGTCCCGCTTTCTTCAATGCCAGATCGACCAACAATCTAACGCGCATGGTCAACACGCGGACAGGCGCGCCCGTGGAATGCTTAACGAAACGAAGAGCCGAGAGTGCCGATAAACCGTGACGTTCCAAACCGATTGATCGAAAGATTGAGAGCCGGTGATCCGCTTGCGACTCAAGCTTTGGTTGAGATCTACTACGACCGATTGGTGGGATTGGCGAGGAAGCGGTTACACGTTATTCCACCTCAGGTTGCCGATGGCGAAGGTGCCGTGATTAGTGCCTTGCGGAGCTTTTTCAGTGGCATCGGAAAAGGGCAGATGGAGCAGATCCAGGACCAGCAAGATCTCTGGCGTGTGCTTGCGACCATCACAGCCCGAAAAGCCATTCGCCAAATTCGCGTGCACTGTAAAAAAAGTGGCGAAGCTGATCAGATCAACCACAATGCCGACCTCGAACGACTTGTCTCTCCAAATGCCGATCCAAAAACCGAGTTGGAGCTAATGGAGGAGTTTCAGGACATGGTCGATGCGCTTGACCAACCCCTTCAGGAAATCGTGCTACTAAAACTTCAGGGATTGGATAATAGCGAGGTGGCCGCTCATCTTTCAATTCATATTCGGTCCGTTCAACGTAAATTGAAACTGGTTGAGTCGATTTGGACTGAAAATCTCCCCGAGTAATTTCTCGACTGGAAAAAAGAAATCGACTTCTGATGGTCCAGCATTTTAAGATAGCTATCTGAGTCAGTTTCACCTTTCGGCAAGCAAAGGGGCAGTCCAGTGGGAGCCACAAACGAAGCAGGCCTGGATACCAAAGATCTGAAACAGATCGATGAGGTTTGCGAAGCTTTCGAATCCGCATGGAAAAACGAACAGAGTCCCGACCTCGAAGACTACTGCGCTCGGCTGGACGATGGCATTCGCATTCATGGACTCACTGAGCTGGTCGTTCTGGACGCCCACTATCGCACAGATAGCACTCATCAATCGGCCGATCAGTTGTGGAGTGGCTATGTTGACCTGTTTCCCATACTTGAAGAAGTGGCTTGTCCGCCCGAGCTCAACGCCAGTTCACCATTGGAGACAATTGAAAATCGATTCGAAAAGAAATCGCTACTTGCAACCGGAGGGCTGGGTCAAGTCAGCATTGCCGATGACTTGCAATTTGGACGAACTGTCGCCATCAAGGAAATGCGATCCCGTTTCCTTTCAAATGACGAACTGCAGCGGCGTTTTTTTCGCGAAGCCGAAGTTGCTGGTCGATTGGAGCATCCTTCAATTGTCCCTGTCTATTGCAAAGGCGTGAAGTCTGACGGACACCCCTACTATGCAATGCGACTGGTCCAGGGACAGAGTCTGCTGGCTGCTATTAAAGACTATCATGCGTCTGCCCAGCCTGGACTGACGATTGCGCTGCGGAAGCTTTTTCAGCGAGTCGTCGATGTCTGCGATGCCGTTGAATACGCGCACAGCCAAAACGTCATCCATCGCGATATCAAACCCAACAACATCATGTTGGGAAAATATGGAGAAACCATTCTGGTGGATTGGGGCCTCGCCAAAATTCAGGGGCATTGCGAAACCCGCGAGTCTGAGATTGAGACGGACAAGAACACTGCCACTGATGAAACCGAGGCAGGAACTGTGCTCGGAACTCCGGCCTATATGAGCCCAGAACAGATCGACGGCGACGGAGAATCGGTGGATGCTCGTAGTGATGTATATAGCTTGGGTGCCACCCTGTATCACCTGGCAACCGGAACAATATCTAACTTGAGCCCCGGCTATCAACACGCCAAACTTTCCAACGACAGGTATCAGAAGACCGACCTGACCGAGTTGCAACCAATTATTGCAATCAGTCAAAAAGCAATGCACATCCAGCCTGATCAAAGATACCAATCAGCTCGGCAACTGGCAGACGATATCGAGTTGTTTCTTGCCGACCGGCCTATCGATGTTTTTCGAGACTCGTGGCCTACCCAATGTCTGCGTTGGGTGCGCAACCACCGGGGAATGAGCGGAGCAATTGCAGCCGCTTCCGTCGCAACGGTACTGGGGTCTCTGTTATTTGCCTGGGTTTACGGGCAACATGCCTCCGAAATCCAGAACAAGAACGATGCGCTCGACAAGATGGTCAAGACGGAACAACAGTCTCGGTCCAAGGCAGAGTTGTCGGCCTCACGGACCCGGGATGCCATGCGTTACCTTGTAAATGCCATGCGCAGCCCTGACCCCAACTTTGACGGGCGAAACATCAAAGTCGTTGATGTACTTCAGCAAGCCGTTGACCGATTGGACGAAGACTTTTCAGATGATCCACTCATGCTTGCTCAAATGCTTCGTGCCATCGGTTCAACCTATGGACAGCTTGGAGATTTTCAGGAAGCTGTCTCATTAACGGAGAGGTCTGCCAAGCTGTACAGCGAACAACTCGGACAAGACCATACCCTCACGCTGGGAACTCAGGCGAAGCTGGCAGAGTGGTTGAGTTCATCCAACAACCCGCGGGCCCGAGAAACAATCAACGATGTTGTTAACTTGAGTCGATCGACTTTGGGAGACGAACATGTTGAAACACTGGAGTTCCGACGTGTCAAAGCAGTGATTGAACTTGCTGACGGAAAAACAAGCGGAGCGGTCGAACAACTTGAGCAGCTGCTTCCCAGTTTCGAAAAGCAGTTTGGGCAAGTAGACACCGCAACGATCACGCTCATGAATGATCTTGCCAATGCCTACTACCACAATGGGCAATATGAATATGCAACCAGGCTCTCTCGACAAGTTTATGAGATTCGATTGGCCGATGGGAATGCCGGAAGCCTGCGAACCATCACCAACGGCAGCAACTACGCGTCGCATCTGTTGAAATCTTCCGGAGGATCGGAAGCCCGAATCCTGTTGCAGGCCCTGCTAATAACTGCCCGAGAATCCCTTGGCAACGATCACTACCAAACTCTGGCGATCATGAGTAAGCTCGGGACCACTTTGGTCCGTGAAAACAATCTCAGCTCTGGCATTCCCTTACTACAGGAGTCGCTGGACCGAAGCGAACGCATCTACGGAACTCACCATTCTCGTAGTCTGGTTGCCGCCAATGGATTGGCGATGGCTCAATTCGAATCCGGAGACTACGAGACAGCTGCAACCAACTTCGAAAAAGTCTACCGGGCGTCGATAGAAACCAGAGGGAAGAATCATCGTGAAACGTTGACGGTCGCCAATAATCTGGCAAGTACGATGCGTCTGAAAAAACAATATGATCGGGCCATTGAAGTCTTTACTGCGACGATCGAAGCTCAAAAAGAGAGTGTAGGCGAGCACCACCCTGACACCCTTCGATCGATGCTAAACCTGATCGCGACATTGCAGGAATCTAAAAAATTCGCTGATTCGATCCCCGTCTGCCAAAACGTTTACCAACTTGCCTGTGATCATATCGGCAAGGACTCGCAACCAGCTCAAACCGCTTTGTCATTGGAAGCAATGGCTCATCTCTCGCTTAACCAATTCCAGCAAGCGAAACAGGTCTTGATCAAGGGACTGGAGTCGAGAACCAGAACAATTCCCAACCACTGGCTTAGGTATAACACGATGAGCTTGTTGGGAGAAACGCATCTCAAGCTCGATGAACTCGAAACCGCCGAGAAACTTCTACTTGAGTCCTATGAGAATATGCTCGGTCAACAAACCCGGATTCCCAAACGAGCCCTCAATCGCCTTGATCAAGCTCGTGCTCGCCTGGTGCAACTTTACACCGTTCTTGGAAAGCCTGATCTGGTAGCCAAGTACCGCGAATGACATTGCAGGGCCGGAGATCATGGTTCTTTTTGCCTGATCTGCCAGAGATTCCTCTACAAATCTGTTTTTGTTGTCGCCACAGTCAGTTTTCTGCCATTTCCATAGTGGATGACCCTGTCTGTACGCGTGACCCACGCCGATTCGGAGTCCCAACGTCTGAGAAAAACGAAAAGGACCCAGGAAATGACTCTTCTGCCGCGAATCGCTTTGACGACTAGCCTGATTCTTCTACTCCTGTTCGAGACCTCCGCCCATTCTCAAACGTTTCGTTGGGATAACCCCGTCGATGGCAGCTGGAGCGACACATCGATGTGGGACCCAATCGGAACCCCAAATACTTCGACACACAACGTAGTGTTTGACGCCGCTGGTGGAAACGCGAATCAGATTTACGTCATTGATTACTCTGGCCTGAACTTGAGTATCAATCAAATCCTTTGGACGGACCCAGGTGCGATTCTGAATATTCAGACAACCAATTCTTCCGATGCATCGTTGTCGTTGGGCAGTGACATGACGGTCCACGGGACGCTCAGACTGTTGAGTGACTTTGATGGTCGCGATGTGTCACTCACCAGGGCCGGAATGATTGCCATCGGAGCCACTGGCAGTCTGGAGATTGGTGGCTTCAGCACGGCGTCCAACACCTTTCGAAATCTGCGAGCCGACACATTCATCAACAATGGCTCGGTTAACGTCTTTCAGAATGCAAGACTGAATCAAGGCAATGGAGTTTATACCAACAACAACAGTTTTCAGGTCAACTCTGCCGTTTCGTTAACGTTTGGAGTCAACAATACATTTAACCAAGATGCCGGCACGTTTGACAATCAGGGCACGTTCCGATTCGATGGTGACATCCTGAATTTCAATGCGGGCAACTTCACAGGCAATGCGATCGAGCTGAATAATTCCACCTTCAACAATTCGAGCACAGGAACGGGTACATTCAATCTAACGGGTGGCAATTCATATAGTGGGAATGTCGACACAGGTCAGTTTTTGAACCTCGATGCCACTTCAACTGCAAATACGAGCGCAACAGTCGTCGCGGACTTTACCAACTTCAGCACGATCAACTTGACCAGTGACTTCGATGGAAGGGACGTTGCTTTGATTCGAGCCGGTTCATTCACAAATGCCACTAACGGCGTGATCAATTTCAATGGAACCAGTACCGCAGCGACAACCGACCGAAATCTGCAAATTGACTCGTTTGTCAACGACGGAACCGTCAACATCGATCAAGACACTCGATTCAATCGCGGCAACGGCACCTACACCAACAACAACAACATCAATGTGGCGTCCGGAAAATCACTGACCTTCGGAGTCAACAATACGTTCAACCAGGACGCGGGGACGTTCGACAATCAGGGCACGTTTGGATTTGACAACGACACCTTGAATTTCAATGGAGGCAACTTCACTGGCAATGACATTCAGCTAAACAGTTCCACCCTCAATAATTTGGCAACGGGTACGGCCACGTTCAACATGACCGGTGGCAACTTGTATCAAGGCGATCTGAATGTAGGTCAGTTTTTGAACCTCGATGCCACTGCCGCTGGAAGTACAAGCGCTACGGCTGTCGCAGACTTTACCAACTTCAGCACGATCAACTTGACCAGTGATTTTGACGCAAGGGATGTTTCGCTGACTCGAGCAGGTTCCTTCACCAACGCGGCAGGTGCGATCATCAACTTCAATGGCACCAGTACCGCAACGACGACCGACCGAAATCTGCAGGTCGACTCGTTTGTCAACAACGGAACCATCAACGTCGATCAAAACACTCGATTCAATCGCGGCAACGGCACCTACACCAACAACAACACCATCAATGTGGCGACCGGAAAATCACTGACGTTCGGAGTCAACAACACGTTTAACCAGGACGCCGGCACGTTTGACAATCAGGGCGCGCTCCGTTTTGATGGTGACACTCTGAATTTCAATGGAGGCAATTTTATAGGCAATGCGATCGAGCTGAACGGCTCCACCCTCAATAACCTGGCAACGGGCACGGCCACGTTCAACTTGACTGGAGGCAACTTTTATCAAGGCGATCTGAATGTCGGCCAGTTTCTGAACCTTGATGCAACTTCAATCGCAAATACGAGCGCAACGGTCGTCACGGACTTTACCAACTTCAGCACGATCAACTTAACCAGTGACTTTGACGCAAGGGACGTTACGTTGACTCGAGCCGGTTCCTTCACCAACGCGGCAGGCGCGATCATCAACTTCAATGGCACCAGTACCGCAACGACGACCGACCGAAATCTGCAAATTGACTCGTGCAGGCGTCATCG
>JBCAWX010000046.1:0-29078 GCA_038534355.1 Planctomycetota bacterium | reverse complement strand
AGTTGAATATCGCAAAGGCGACATCGTCGCCTTTGGGAGACCACTTTTCAACTTTCAACAACTAATGGGACACTTCCATCGCCAGATTGCAAACGCGTCAACCGAAGTGGCGATTCATGCAGCTTTCAATGGTAAGCTAGTTGTCGTCATTGGGTGATGCTGGACTTTTTCGAATCGGTGATAGGAAGATCTGCCATGGACTCAAACAGGACCAAATACGTTGGGTGGGCGAAGCGGTACACAACACGAGCCCTGTTACTGTTAATGGCCATCATTTCGGTCATCTTGTGGGCGACGTGTGTGCAATCCGAACACACGATTAGTCTGTCACACCAGATAATGACGGGTTTCAAAGAGGGCGACACCGTCAGCATTATCCACATAACAAAAGGCGACACGTTTCCTGTGTTTTACGTCAAGAATCAACAGTTGATTCAGGTGCAGGACGATGGTAGCGGCTGTAAAATCACTTTCCGCGCGACACCATTCACAAAACTGAGACTCTGGTTGCAAGGTCATGAGAACCTTCTAGCATTACCGGGTGTCCACGAATGAATCTCGGATCGCAAACCATTAACTTGAGTCACAAAGCCGGCCGTTTTCAATGGCAAAACCGGCTTGTCGCGACCAGGTGAATTTAGGCGTCGACGGCCAAAGGCAATGCGCAACCGTCGATGTCATTTAGAGACTCAGCCGAAGAGCCGCGCGAGCGATGACATGCACCGTAGAACGCCAATCAAGCGGTCTGGCAACGGTGAGTCTTCACGCGTCCTTGGTGGTATCCAACGTTATCCGAATGAAATATGAACTCCAACAAACTGACAACGCTACTGTTCCCACTGACCTTCTGGTTTCTGGCTGCTCATTCCATCGTAGCGCAGGAGGATGCTTCGATCACGCCGCTGACGATAGGACAAACAATCAGTTTCAAATCTGAATTGTTGGGAGAGGAGCGCCGTCTGAATGTTTACCTTCCGTTGAATTACGCGAAGGAGAAGCAAGCGACGTTCCCAGTCATCTATGTTCTGGACGGCTCACTAGACGAGGACTTTATCCATATTGCGGGACTCACGCAGTTTGGATCGTTTCCATGGATCAAGATGCTGCCTGAATCAATCGTCGTAGGAATTGCGAATGTTGATCGAAAACGCGACTTTACGTCGACTTCTACAAACGAAGACGATCAATTGAATTTCCCAACGTCGGGGGAATCAGCAAAGTTCATCAAATCACTCGAGCAAGAGATACTGCCAATGATTAAGAAACGATATCGCACCAATGGTGTTGATTCGATAATCGGACAGTCTCTCGGTGGGTTGCTGGCTACCGAAGTGCTTTTTACGCGACCACGTTTATTTGACAATTACATCATTGTTAGTCCTAGCTTGTGGTGGAATGATCAACAGTTGTTGAAATCGGATCTGCCAAACTTTGATCAACCGAAATCTGTATTCGTTGGTGTTGGCAACGAGGGTCAAGAGATGCAGGGTTATGCGAAACAACTCTTCGAAAAACTCGAAGCTGCAAAAGACGACCGACTCCGGCACTTCTACCAGTACTTTCCCGAACAGGATCATGGAGACACTTTGCATCTTGCTGTATACAGAGCGTTCGAATCAATATTTTTAATCAAGACCGAGAAATGAACCTTGCGGACTAACCATGGATTCCCCGCGCCACGCAACGAACGGAGCCGGAATTTCGCGTGGGTTTGAAAGTTAAGATCTATCCTTCCGGCTCGGTGATCGACGCCATTATCCTCCAGGCAAAAGATGAACACACCTTTAGAACGGAAATCGACGACAAACGAGATTCGCGAGCGTTTCGACCATGATGTTGAGCGTTTCTCGTGTCTTGAAACTGGACAAGTCGCAACGATCGACGCTCCATTGACAATGGTGTTGATCACCATGGCCGCAGCCAGTGCGACTTCTTCCATCGGCAAGGTTTTGGACATTGGTTGTGGCGCGGGAAATAACACTATCCTGTTGAGGCAACAGCTCGGACATGATTTTGATGTTGATCTGCTCGATCTCAGCCAGCCTATGCTTGATCGGGCAGTTGAACGCGTAAACGAAGTCAACGGTGGAGTCGCAAACCCGATTTGTGGCGACTTTCGCGATGCAATTCCGAATGACGGCCAATACGACGTCGTGTTGGCAGCAGCCGTGCTTCATCATCTTCGCGACGATGACGATTGGAAAACTGCCTTCGAGAAACTCTACCGAATCCTGGTCCCCGGAGGCAGCGTCTGGATTACTGATTTGGTGTCACATGAGGCGGATGCAATTCACCAAATGATGTGGCACCGTTACGGAGAGTATCTTTCTTCAGTCGATGGAATTGGATACCGCGACAAGGTGTTTGCATACATCGACAAAGAGGATTCACCCCGACCGGTAACCTATCAATTGGATCTGCTGCGACAAGCTGGTTTTTCGCATGTCGAGCTACTACACAAAAATTCTTGCTTTGCCGCATTTGGAGCACTCAAAGGCGGATAAACAATGGCTTGCTCACGGAGCCGCGGGCCGCGCTGAGTCTGGACTCGGTGTTGGTCGTTGGCTCGCCTCGGCTCGGTGCACGCAGCCGATGAATTCCTTAGCTTGCCAAGTTGGAAATTCGGCTAGTCGTTGTCACTTGCTTTTGCGGTGATGTATCCGTTTTGGATTTACGTCTTGGACGCCATTGGACATCGAACTCATTGAGGATTCGTTTCGGGACAACGGTTCGCCGCGCGAAAGTTGAACTGAACTTCTTCCAGCCGGTCAGATTCGGTAGGATGGAAGAATGGGAAAACATAGGCGACGACGAATTCAATTCAGCCTGAAAGCTTGTTTTGCTTTAACAATCTTCGTGGCATTGTTGTCTCGATTCGTAATTCAACCTGAAATTCGACGGCAGCATGCATTCAAAACGCTGCGCGAGAATACTGTAATTGGTCCGCCGTTGGTCACTTTGTTTGGAGGACGAGCTCCCGGCGTTTATGAGAACGTTCCAGCATCACACTGGTTTATCGTTCGTCAGCGAATTGCACGGTTGTTTGGCATACATCCTGAACCGTGGTGCGAGAATTGCGTTTTGATCTTCGACCGGAACGACAAATCACTTGTTGCGTTAGTGAATTCGTGCGAGGATCTATCACGATACTTGGATAGAAAGTAGCTCTGAAATCGTAGAATGAATCGACGGGGTTCGACGATTTTTATGGCTGAGTCGTTTGTTGCAGCACGGTAATCAGACGTAACTTGTTGACAAAGTACGGTTCACAACTTGTCGATTAACAAGCCGACGCGAGCTGTGGAAGAGTGATGCGTTATTGGGCGTTTCGATGCTGATTCGAGGATTTGTAACAATGAAGGAAAAACTGTTCCGAGCGGGCATTGGCCTGTTTTGTTGCTCTTTTTTTGTCGTACTTGCTGTTCACTGGAGCAAAATTGAATTGACGCTGTTTTTGACAAGCCAAATAGTCGCCGTAATTGGATTGGCATGTTACTCAATCTTCGGGCGCTTTTTCGATGGTTCGGAACGAGGTGAACAGGCTCCTTGACACGCTGATGCAAATTGCAAACGAGCGTCCGATGAGGCATGGTTAGCGCGGTTGAATGAATCGAAGATCGACTTATTGCGACCGGTGTGAATGAAATTCGATATCGGTTTACAAACATCAATGACCTCCTCTGCAATTCAAGTTGACTGGAACTTGTGAAACTGATATCCCTCACTCTGAGGATTAATCATGACCAGAAAATCACGATGCTTACTCGCATGTTTAGGGCTCCTTCTAGCTTTGTCACCAGGATGCGTTGGCAATCGACAACTCGATCAACGATCCCCTACGGAAGTCTTTGTTGATGTCGTATCCGGCATCTTCGAGGAATCGGAGTATGAACGCTTTAATCGCGTAAACCGGGAGGCGTTGGAGAAACGACGAGCGTGGCAAAGCGAGAACAAGAATTAGTCGGATCCACCGCGGCCATTGACCCGACAACTAGCATTCATCGACGTTGATTCTTTATGACGCTTCTTCGAATATTCCTGGTCGTTTCGACCGTGTTGATTTATGCCATCACATTGATTGCTTCGGCGTACCATGGAATCAACTGGCCCGCAGTCGCGATTGAAGATTTAATGGCAATGAATTGGCGATCCCAGTTCGACATCGACTTCGTGATCTATTTATTGCTTGGAGCAACGTGGATCAGCTGACGCGAGGGGTTCACAATCAAGGGTTTTGCCTACGGTTTCCTGAGCGTTTTCTTGGGTGGAATGTTTACCTTTCCATACTTGTTGATTGCCACTTATCAGGCCAATGGTAACTAGGAGGCGATACTTCTTGGGGTCCATGCGAACCGTCATCCAAGCACGATTAATTAGACTCAAGCGCGTTGACAAGTCGCGCGGCTTTGAGATCCCAAGGCGTCTTGTTTCTTAATCAATGCGTGGCGCCGACTCTCAAAGGCTCGAACTAATTCTTGAGATGCTTGTCTACTTGAGACGTTGCGGATGTCAGGACTCTGCCTGCAATCGAACCGCAAGTTCGCAAAGAGGCTATTTGGTGGAGAGTTCAAAAACGAGTGGGTTTTGTCCTCGTTTGATTTGAGCAGATAGCTCCGAAGTTTGCGCGTCGTGGTATTTTTTAGGAACCAATTTCGCATAGGGATCCGGCTTGCGTTGACTTGGTGGCTTCATCATTTCTGATTCGTCAATCTTAGGCCGGATGGCGACGCGATGTTTGCCCAAAGTGACGCCATCGCCTGCTTGATACGTGGTGACTTCCATAATCTCGCCATTCTTGATTGTTCCAAATGCACGACGCGTGTCAGTGATGAAAACAATCTGCCCTGCGGGCAACGGTTTGCCATCGACGGTGACTTGGCCCGTTACACTTCCGAGTTGCAGCTTACCATCATCGCAACCTGCAAGGAGTACAAGGATCAGAACAAAGGGAAGGCAACGCGCCGTTAATTGCAATGCTAACATTGAGTTTCGCTTGAGTGAAATGAACGGCTTCGAAGCCAACCCGGGAATCCTGATTTGCAAAACGAGCTACCTAACGGAAACGACTTCACCGCCCAGTCGAGATGACAAGGCCATGTAAATGTCCTGATTCATGTTTTGGTTGAGCGATTGGACGGAGCCATCACACATGCCAAACTGAACCATTCCACCCGCGTGCATTGAGCGGAAGACCAGCCCATCTCCCCACTGAGGATTGGCCAATGTTGGCCAGTTCGCCTGGTCTTTGAAGTAGTCGTTCTTCCAGTTCATCGGATAACTCGTCAACGCCCAACTTTGACTGCCAAGGTTTTGGTTCACGGACAAGACGCCGATGCATTCTCCAATGAGAAATGTGTTGGATGTTCCATCAGGAATTTGACCAATTGTTGCCGCCCAATCAAAACGACTGATCACGCCACGGACGGGACGCTTGGCCCAAGTATTGGCGAATGCAGCCCACTGACTGGTGTTTGGATCCGCTCCAACGCCAAACGACCCACCAGCAAAATGGTCACCCGAGTTAGCGGCATAGTCGATCTCGGCAATTTCGGGTCCTGCAGGCGTATGCTGTGACGCTTCATTTTCCCAATGCGTGGTCGCAGCAAAAGGATTAGACGGACACAGAAAACCTTCCGGTGTCGCATCCATGATCTGAACGTTGGCAGAGTCGAATCCTGGCAGTCGGTGGTTGCCTGTCTCGTAAAGATTCTCCTGCTCCATAAACGGCAAGACTTTTACCGTCCAGCTCCATCGACTCCAGCCAAGCCAAGAACCATCTTGACGATAAGTCGGGTGCCAAAATTCACCAGAAGGGAATCGTTGATGAGCACTTTCATAATTCAACGTTGCCAATGACAACTGACGAAGTTGGTTTGCACAAGTGGTTCGCCGAGCCGCCTCGCGAACTTGTTGAACCGCCGGAAGCAACATCCCGATCAGGATTCCGATGATGGCGATCACAACCAGCAACTCCACCAAAGTGAAGGCGCTGCGACATGTCGACGAATGATTTTTACGCATAGGTTTTTCTCTAACGCGGCGAATCGAATTCAGTTGTTTGGCAACAATCCAAAGTTCGCTTGGGACTGGTCGAAAATTCAAAGTCGTTTTTGAAAAACGACTGGGGGCGACGGACTGCGAGCAACTCGTTCAAGCATCTGATTAAACGCAATGGGTTAAACGCAATGCGTTTGATCAAATGACTCACCCGTCAACGCACCGCTAAGGTGATCACGGACTGCGTAAACGAAGTCTTGTGCAGCATCATCTTTCTTTAACCATTTAACACGTCCGGCATCGCTGCTGCCATGTTGAAGATTGTTTTAGCAGATAGACTATTTCGTTTTTTCTGCGGCCTTCGCAATCCATTTAGCGTGTTGAGAAATACACAACCTCGAAACGGCGGCCGTCAACGTGAACGTTTTTCGAAATGAATTCACTTTTGTTCGTTTTCCAACCAGTCGATTCGTTGGTTGGTATTTTTTACATGAACGATTCGCTTTTATGGGAACTCATAAGGAAGCGGTGAAATGACGGCACCTGATGAATGTGGAGATCAAATTTGATCACACGGTTGATCCATCTCGCTTGCGTTTTCGATCGGTAGCACAGCAGTCGAATTGCTGTTTCTCAACGATGCAACGGCTCTTGGTTTCCGGATTTGTCCCCCAAATTTGCGCGGTGAGTTATGGAAACGGCGCATTCGTTTGAGCATTTGAACGACTCGGTTAACCCGACATTTGTTGGGTTTGCAGTTAGCTATAATGTTCGAGGATCCCAACTGAACATTCAGCTAAGAAATGGTGTGTGACGATGCAACCCAAAGAACCGATGCCACTGTCAGTTTCTCGACGACAGTTGTTGATTGCTGGAGGTGGACTCGTCGTCGCCAGCGCGATCCCGACAAGTCAACTTTGGGCGCAGGAAAAGAACGAAGAAGAAAAGGATCTGATTTTTCGCACTGACGATCCTCGCAATGGCGAACCCAAGCTCAATGATTTGGTCCATTCGTGGATCACACCAACCAAGCATTTCTACGTTCGGTCACATGCGCCCAATCCGAGCATTGATCCGCAGCAGTTTCAACTGAAGATCGAAGGGAAAGTTCGCAAGCCTTTCACGATCTCTTTGGCTGGGTTGATGAAATTCAAACAACACACGGTCACCGCAACGCTTACTTGTGCCGGAAATCGTCGTGCCGAGTTTAATCGCGAAGGCAAAGTTGGCGGTGTCCAATGGGGGGCGGGCGCGATTGGAAATGCAATTTGGCGAGGCCCATCTCTGGCCGACGTGCTTCGTTCTGCTGGCGTCACTGAATCTGCCAAACATGTCTGGTTCGAAGGCCTGGATCAAATCGAACGATCCGATGGCGTGATCCCCTTTGGGGCTTCGATACCGATCGAAAAAGCGATGCAAAATAAAAACCTGCCCGGTGCACTTTTGGCACATCAGATGAATGGTGCCCCTTTGCCGGCCGACCACGGATTTCCGCTCCGCACGGTCGTCCCGGGATACATCGGGGCACGTAGTGTCAAATGGCTAGGCAAGATCATCGTCAGTGATCGACCATCGACAAACCACTACGTCGCGACCGCTTACAAAATTGTCAAAAAGACGGACGCGATCGATTGGCGAGAAGCGGGTCCCATTTATCGATTTCCAATCAATGCGGTGACGTGTACGCCTGCGCAGAAAAGCCAGGTTGCCGTCGGGAACATTGAGTTAACTGGGTACGTGTTGCCTTCTGGGGATTCGGGCGCGACCGTCGAACGTGTTGAGCTGTCCAATGATGGCGGTCGCACGTGGGTCGCTGCCGAGTTGGGCAATGACGAATCGCCGTATTGTTGGCGGTTATGGAAGGGACAGCTTTCGGTCAACGCTGACACGAAAGCGTTGATGGTTCGAGCAAGAGACTCGGCAGGAAATTTTATGCCGGGACGCGTTCCATGGAATGCCAAAGGTTACTTGCAGAACTCGTGGTATCGAACCCGCGTCGAAGTTCAATAGTGCGTTCGAGTTGTCGTAAGGGCGACTGCGACTGGACTTAAATGCCTTAATGCGGCGTGTTTGGATCAACCTTTGACCATGTTGCGATAGATCATGGGCGAGCAGCCTTGGATCTTTTTGAATAGTCGACTGAAGTAATAAGGGTCTTCGTAACCCAGCTGTGCTGCAACTTCGACGACCGGCAGTTGCGTTTGGTCCAACAGCTCGCATGCCTTTTGAACTTTAAGTTGAATGAAATAGTTCATGGGAGCCTGGCCAGTTCGCTCTTTGAACAGCTTGCTAAAGTAACTCACCGAGTGACCCGAGTGAGCTGCGAGGTCTTTGAGTTTGATGAGCATGTTTAGATGTTGGCTCATGAATTCGATCGTATCGTCGATCTTTTTTTCTGAGTACTGGTGTCGAGGTTCGCGAAACCCTCTCAATAGTTTGACCCGAGACATGAATCGAAAAAGCTCGCCCGACATCGCCAACAAACCACTGTCGGAATATCGATAGTTCAAGCACGCGTAAACGTCTTCAAACGTCGAACGAATCTTGTTGACGTCAGGGATGAAAACCAGCGGGTTCGATTTGTCGACACCCAGAGTCCGCAAGACCGCGTCTGTTTGGTGGCCGTCGAAGTGGATCCAGAAAATGGACCACGGATCTCGGTGATCCGCTTCATACACGTGTGGCTCGTTGGGAGGAATAAACAGGAGGTGTCCACGTGTGATCGAATGCGTCGAGTTGTCTAATGTGACTTGGCCAAATCCGTCGATGCAACCAATTGCGATGGCTTGCTGAATCCCAGGTTCGCGTTTGACATAGTGGTAGGGAGCTTTCGGGTAAGAGCCGATATCGGTCACGTACAACTGGTCGACGACGGGCATCGAGCGGCAGCGATTGATCGTGTTGGCAGGCAACACAACCAGACGTTGATTGGGAAATCCTTCGCGAATTCTTTTCTTGGATGCCATCAGCAAGTTCTAAGGGCGGATAAATTAAATCTATCGGTTGATTGAAATACTGTAGTGGGTTTCATTCAATAGCGAATTCGTTGCGAGAAGAAAAAGTAAGATAATCCATCGCTAAAGCCGGTTCTGTTCATGTTCGGTGACAGACAATGCAGCCATACCAGTAAAGAAGTCCATCAACAGCTTAAGGTGGTTTGTCTTGGGCCCCAACAGATATGCGTGGAAAATCGGAGTCTTTGCGTCCTTGGGCGGTTTGTTGTTTGGTTATGACTGGGTGGTCATCGCTGGCGCCAAGCCGTTGTTGGGGGCCTATTTTGGAATCAGTGGACCGGGACAGGCTTGGGTTTCTGGTTGGGTGATCAGTAGTGCGATCCTGGGATGTCTCGGGGGTGCCACTGCATCGGTTTTTCTTGCGGATTGGATTGGTCGCAAGCCAACCTTGCAGATCTCTGCGTCGCTGTTTCTGGTTTCAGCGATCGCTTCTGCCGCAGCGGATTCCATTTCGTTTTTGGTTATCTCACGCATTGCGGGTGGATTCGCGATCGGTTTGGCGTCTTGCACGTCGCCGTTATACATTTCTGAAATCGCTCCCAAGGTAATTCGGGGCAAGTTGGTGGCAACCTATCAGTTGGCCATTGTCGCTGGCATCCTCTTGGCGCAGGTCATCAACTTAGTCATCTTCCAGTGGTCGCCACTACCAGATTCAGTGACCGTGGCAGACATCGCACAATCATGGTCAGGGCAATTTGGTTGGCGTTGGATGCTGGGTGCCGAATCGATTCCGGCAACATGTTTTGTGGCGCTGTCCTGTTTTATTCCCGAGAGTCCTCGTTGGCTGGTGCGACGTCAACAGATGGAACCTGCGTTAACCACGCTTCGTCGCATCGAAGGTGACAATGCGGAGAGAATCATCAAGGAGATTGAGCAGCGAACCCAACAACATGTCGCCAGTGACACGGTGTCTGTTGGAAGGAGTTTGATCGTTCGCCGCGATTATCGCCGTTTGCTTTTGATTGGAATCGTATTGGCCGTGTTTCAGCAATGGTGTGGGATCAACGTGATTTTCAATTTTGCAGATGAAATTCTCTCCCAAGCCGGTTTTCCTTTATCTGACGTGATGTTCGGCATTGTGCTGACTGGCGTCGTGAATTTAACGTTTACGGTTGTCGCGTTGCAGGCAATCGATCGTTGGGGTAGGCGTCCGATGATGCTGTTGGGCGCGATCGGACTATTCGCCTGCTTTGCCTGTTTAGGTGCGAGTTTGCAATTTGATTTGCCGGGACCGTTGACGGTAATCTGTTTGTTGGCGGCGATTTCTATCTATGCGATGACCCTCGCACCAGTGACTTGGGTTTTGTTGTCGGAGCTGTATCCGGTCTCAGCAAGGGGAACAATGATGAGCATCTCTGTCTCTGCGCTGTGGTTGGCGTGCTTTGTGTTGACGATTACTTTTAAGCCGTTCATCGCTGGCATGGGCGCGGCGACGACTTTTTGGCTGTATAGTCTTATCTGTTTTGTTGGCGCGTTGTTCGTTTACGTTCAAGTGCCGGAGACTCGGGGAAAATCACTGGAACATATTGAAGCGGAGCTGGTTGATTGATCTTCTTTCGAACGATATTGGCTTTCGCTGCCCTGGCCTACCCGGCGTTAATCTCTTATGGACAAGAGGCTTCGACGAACCGGATCGATCTGACTGGACGGTGGCAAGTTCGACTTGATCCTCAAGATGTCGGTGAGCGTGAGTCTTGGTTTTCACGCGATGGTGGTCAGGCAGCTAAGTTGCCAGGCACGGTTTCTGAAGCGGGCCTTGGCAAGGCGTTGCAGATGCCAGTCGAACTCAACACGACAACGCTCAAGCGACTTCGTCAACGACGCCGTTATCAGGGAGCGGCATTTTTTCATCGCGATTTCGACCTGCCCGAATCCTGGGAGTCGACCTTCGCCGAGTTGACACTTGAACGTGTCATTTGGAAGTCCAAAGTCTGGATCAATGGTCAGCTTGTCGGTGAAGCGAATTCATTGTCGACAGCCCACCGCTACCGGGTAGAGCCCTATCTAAATCCAGGACGAAATTCGATATGCGTTCTCGTTGATAATCGAGATCAAGTTGAACTTGGGACCAACAGCCACGCATTCACTGAGGAGACGCAATCGATTTGGAATGGAATCGTCGGTGACATTTCGATTCGTGGTCGACCAGAAATCGCCATCGAAGACGTTCAGGTCCTTCCACAACTGAACAACAACATCGCTCGTTGCAAGTTCGTCGTTTTCAACTCAACCGATGAAACGGTGAGGGTTCCGTTTGAAATCAAAGCGATCGATGTGGAAGGAAGACGCTCGAGCCAGAAAGATGAGATCGAGTTACGCCCGGGGCGAAACCAGTTTTACCAAACGCTTCCTATCCGCTCGCCCATGTTCTGGTCCGAGCATCATCCCAACTTGTACAACGTTTCTTGCAAGATCGGATCGGACGCACATACATCACGGACGGGGTTCAGAAACCTTAAAGCTCGCGACGGAGACTTTTGGCTTAACGGCGATCGGATCTTCTTGCGTGGCACTCTCGACTGTTGCATCTTTCCCAGAACCGGCTACCCTCCGACTTCGTTGGCGGATTGGCGGGAACAACTGCAGGCAATCCAGAGTTTCGGGTTTAACCACGTTCGATATCATTCGTGGTGTCCACCAGAAGCAGCTTTTCAGGCTGCCGATGAATTGGGAGTTTACTTCCAAGTTGAGCTACCCAATTGGCGAGCCAACATTGGCCAACGAGATTCGGCCGACGAGTTTTTAAAGTCGGAGGCCGAGCGAATTATCAACGCGTATGCTCAACATCCTTCGTTCTTGCTGATGAGTCTCGGCAACGAGTTGAAAGGTGACTTTGGCTGGATGGATGAAATGGTTGGGCAGCTGCGAAAGTCCGCGCCCCATATTTTGATGACCAGTACTTCGTTTTCATTTAGCCAGCGTGGGCGTAAGCCCGGTCCCGTGGATCAGTTTTTTGTAACGCAAGAGACTACCGATGGCTGGATTCGAGGACAGTGGAAACTGAACTCGGAATTGCCCGGTACGATGTCAGACTATACCGATTCCATGAAACGATTTTCGATTCCGGTTGTCAGTCACGAAATCGGACAATATGCCAGCTACCCGCTTGTCGAAGATGTCCATAAGTATCAGGGAAATCTTCGTGCGGTAGCATTGGAAGCGATCCAAAACGATCTAGAGGCAAAAGGCCGGTTGGCAGACGCTCGTCCGTACGCAAAAAATTCCACCGCGCTAGGATTTGAACTCTACAAAGAAGAGATCGAACGGGCGTTGCGAACCGAGAAAATGGATGGCTACCAAGTGCTGAATTTGCAAGACTTTCCAGGACAGAGCACGGCGACGGTTGGGCTCGTCAACGCTTTCCTTGAATGTAAAGACGGAGTTGATCCGGACAGGTTCCGCGAGTTTTGCTCGCCAGTTGTGCCGCTCGTCCAATTACCAAAACGAACTTGGAGTCAAGACGAGACATTGACTGCCGATTGGTTGATTTCAAATTTCGGCGCAGGCGATATCGAAAATGAGACATTGACGGTTACCCTACTGGATGGTGATCATCAACTGATGGCTGCCAGGTTCTCGACCGACGTCCCGCAAGGATCGCTTGGGTCAGTCGGCAGCATTGAGTTTCCGTTAGCGGCGATCAAATCACCACGGCGATTAACATTGAAAGCAGTCATCAATGGGACTGGTTATGCCAATCGATGGTCGGTCTGGGTGTATCCGAAAGTTGCCACCAACGTGGGTACGGTCAAAGTTTTTAATGAACTCGATGCCGCCATGATCCAAGTCTTGGAGGACGGTGGCGACGTTTTGTTTTTGCCGGATCCAGATTCAATGACTGACCCAATTGCCGGACAATTTGTGCCAGTGTTTTGGAGCCCTGTCCATTTCCCTAAACAACCTGGCACGATGGGTTGCATGATCGATGATGAGCATCCTCTGTTCAAAAACTTTCCAACCAACTCGCATTCCGATTGGCAGTGGTGGAAGATGCTTCGCGCGTGTCAAGGATTTGATTTGGACGAGATATCAGTCGAACAACCCCGACCGATCATGCAGTTGATTGACAAGTTTGATCGCAACACGCGACCAACCTTGATCTGGGAAACAAAGATTGGCTTGGGAAGACTGTTGGTTTGCACATTGGATATTGAATCGAATCCAGATCAGCGGATTGCACCTGCCGCGCTCAAACGATCGATTCTGGATTACATGAACAGCGACGAATTTAGGCCGAACACGCGTGTCTCGTCGGAGCAACTTATGCGTGTATTTCGTTCGTCCAGCGAAACCGATGACCAACGGCGTGGCGATTAGTGTTTGCGTCTTGGTGCGCAAGTATTCTGCATCGTCGCAATCAGCTGGTTCATTCATGACTCGCGTGGCAGCCAACGCGAACGCCAGATATCTCCACAAAGCCGTCGTTCGTCATTGGCATCATTCGCAGCCTCTTGCGGGACCGGCATTTGTCTGATCTCGATGCGGCGTGCATCTCACTGTGATTTGGGCGTTTCAAATGATGGACAATCGTCTGATTGCTGATGTCCTTTCTGACGATGAGCGTCGGTTTTCACGCAGTAATTGGGGCCGTAGGGTCTTAGGAAAGCTCGCTCGATCCAAGGGAAACAGGCAGGTTTCGTCAAAAAGTAAAGGGTTTGCAGCGGTTTGGGGAATATTGTCCATCGATCAAGAATCATTCCATTCATTGGTTCCGACCGATAAAGGTCTAGCTTATTCCATAGACCGTTCCGCAAGGGAAACGGATCTACCTCCGCGCAAATATTATTTTTACTTTTTTGCAGAGTTTCGCTATGTCCAGAAGAAAACAAAACGCCGCGTTCACGCTGGTGGAGTTGTTGGTTGTGATTGCCATCATCGGAATCCTGATTGGCATGTTGCTTCCAGCCGTCCAGTCTGTCCGTGAGGCAGCACGTCGTACGTCTTGCATGAACAACACTCGTCAATTGGTGTTGGCGATGCACAGTTACGAAAGTGCACATGAAGCATTCCCGAACGGTCAACAGTTGACTTGGGGCCAGCACACCACTTGGGTGATAAAGATTCTCCCATTTATCGAACAGCAGAATGTCGCTGACCAGATTCCAAGAAACGTGTTCACTTCGGCTCAAGTACCAGCTGGCCAACAAGTCATGCCGTTCTTGGTTTGCCCTGCCGATGCATCTGGTTTCGAAGGAAAGCTTTCTCCCAATGGCAATGTGCTTCGCGCACGTTGGTGGTGGAATCAATCACTCGGCTGTACCAACTACAAAGCGTGCAATGGTTCGAATTGGTTGGGCGCGCCTTACCAGCGCGATGGCACAGGTCGTTACCCCGGTCCCATGATCGACCTCGAGTGGGGTGACGGCGCGTTTCCACGAAACAAATTTAATCGGCGAACCGAGTACATTGATACACGGTTTGGTGACTTGACGGATGGCTCCAGCAACACGGTTGCGATCGGAGAATCTCTACCAAACTGGTGCGACGATTCAGCCTGGGTCGATGACAACGGAACCATCGCAACGATGGCTATTCCGGTCAATCTCTACAAGACCGTTGAATCGCGTGATCCTTTCGCTGGTGACTGGCGCGTCTCGTACGGATTTGCATCCAATCACTTGTCGGGTAGCGTTTTCGGTCGTTGTGATGGCAGCGCGATTTTTGTGAGTGACGCGATCAATTCAGATGTTTACTACGCCATGGGCACAATCCAGGGCCAAGAGACGGAAACGTTTTAACTAACAACGGAACGTGAACGTCTCTCTTGAGATCAGTCGGCGTCGTTTTAATTTGAAGAGGTGATCAGCCAGATGGCAAAGCAATTCTTGTTTCGAAACTTCCTACATGCATCGTTGGGCATCCTTTTGTTGGTCAGCTTCGGTTGCGGCGATGGCCTGCCCAGTCGTGCTCCGGTCAGCGGCAAAGTGATGCTTGACGGTCAACCTGCTGCTAATGCCAAGATCACCTTTATGCCTGTTGATGGCAGTCGTGTAGCCAATGGCTTGACTGATTCGACGGGTGCGTTTTCGAGTGTAACGACGTTTGGAAGCGGTGATGGTGCGATCCTTGGTGAACACCAGGTCGCAATCACACCGAAAGATCCACCGCCGATGCCGGGCGACGAGATCTCCAGCCCGGGCGGACGCGAAAAGAGAGTTCGATATCAGTCGCCAATACCGACAAAGTACGGCGACCCTAAGAAATCTGGACTAACGGCTTCGGTCAAGTCCAGCGGAAACAATTTTACTTTCGAATTGGATTCGAAGTAAGCAATTTGATTAACACCATGACCCTCGTTTTTTTGAAAAGGAACCACACATGAAGAAATCAATCATGGCATTGATGGCTGTCATTGCGTTGGGCTTTGGCCCATCGGTGACATCCGCCGATGTGATTGACTTGTTGCCCTCAGATATCAACTTGCTTGATACAACCACTGCTCAGTTTACCGACGGTTCGTTGACATTGACTCCGTTTATCGGGGCAACACAAGACACGTTCAACGGTAACGCAGTCCGTCTGGGGATCGACGACAGCGGAACCAACGTCAACGCGTTTAACGACGGTGACACCGATCCCAACAACGGCAACGAAGAGCGGCTTGTGTTCGATTTCGTAGCCAATGCGGGCCTGACTCGAATCGCGTACGATTTTTCTCGTGCCGACGGTACGACCGATGATGACGGTGTAATCATCAGTGGTTTCTTGCAAGATCCAAACGTGACCTTCAGTTTGGTCGATCCGAATTTGTTTGCTGTTTATGACGGCGCTGGAACCGTTCGATTGAACATCCCTGGTGCATTGTTCAATGGCAACGACATCGATATTAACTTTGATGCGGCCGCAAGTGACGGTCAGACTCTGTCGATGTCAGTGACAGATACGGATCAAGCAGGCGCACAGTTTGCGATCACAGGTATCAGCTACAACAACCAAGTCGTTCCTGAACCATCGTCCGTTTTGTTGTGTAGTCTGTTTACGATCGGTCTGTTTACTCGACGACGTAAGTAGTTTCTGACTCACGATTGCGAACCGCATTGAGGTGCATCGATGGCATTGAGCCATTTCCGGTCAACCAGTAAAAAGTTGATTCGGCTACTTTCAATTTTGGCGACTTGTTTGTTTTTGGTCAGTGCCATTCCCGCACTTGGACAGGAGGAAACATCGGTCTCTTTTGATCGCGACATTCGACCGTTGCTTTCGGACCGATGTTACGCCTGCCATGGACCGGATGCCGGTTCCCGTGCCGCGGATCTGCGTTTAGACCTCGAAGAAGAAAGCCACGGCTTCGCGATCGAACCGGGTTCGATTGAAGATAGTGAACTTTGGCATCGGGTGACGTCCGATGATGAATCGGATGTCATGCCGCCGCCGGAGTCTCACAAGAAACCATTCAATAAGAAAGAACTGGCGCTGATCCGGCAATGGATCGAGCAAGGTGCGAAGTACGAAAGCTTTTGGGCATTCACTTCTCCAGATGCCGTTATTCCCCCCAAAGTATCCGATGCAAAATGGGGAAAGCAACCGATCGACCAGTTCGTTTTTGATTCGATTCAATCAATTTCGAAAGCGCCGTCGCCGGAAGCTGACTTTCGGACGTTGATTCGACGGGCGTCGCTGGACCTGACCGGGTTGCCGCCGACTCCCGAGCTACTTCGAACATACTTGCGGCTTGAATCGCAAGTCGGTCGGATCGATGCTTGGGATCAATTGACCGACGAGCTGATCGCTTCGTCTCGTTTTGGTGAACACTTTGCAAGGCATTGGTTGGATGTGGTTCGTTTTGCCGACACCAACGGGATGCACAAAGACTTCTATCGCAATCACTTTGCGTATCGCGATTGGGTGATTCGGGCAATCAACGAAAATCTTCCTTACGATCAATTCGTTCGGGACCAGTTGGCCGGAGACTTGCTTGACGATCCAACCAAGGATCAGCTGACTGCGACCGCGTTTAACCGGTTGCATCTGATCATTGACCGCGGCACGGCGTTACCGGAAGAAAGCTTCCACAAAAATGTCATCGACCGTGTGACCGCCACCAGCACTGCGTTTCTTGGATTGACCATGCAATGTGCGCAGTGTCACGATCATAAATACGACCCAATCTCTCAGCGTGAATTTTATTCGTTCTACGCGTTCTTCAATAACCTCGACACCGAACCCGAGACTGCCGGTTATCCGCGCAATGGGTTGCAGGAACCGTATGTTTCGTTGGCATCGCCCGAGCAGGAAACGGCGTTGGCAAAGTTTGACGATGAACTGAAACAGCTTGACCAACAGCTCGCATCGATCAACTCGGAGATGCAGGATATTGAAAAACAGTTGAGCTGTACCAGTACCGAGCCGGAATCGAATGCGGCCAAAACAACAGCGACGTTGACGAAAGCCAAGACTCGATTGACAAAAAAAGTCGAGCAAATTCAGTCCAAGCGTAAAACCGTCGAACAGGCTCGGAATGAGCTCGATCAAACCATACCTTATGCGATGGTCTCCAAAGCTCGTAAGGAGAGTCGACCGACGCATGTGTTGACACGTGGCGAGTACGATTCGCCGGGTGAGCTTGTAAGCCGCGGAACGCCTGCGTTTTTGCCAAAACTGAACGTTGCCGGCGAACAGCCTACTCGCCTGGATTTGGCAAATTGGTTTATCGATCCAAAACATCCATTGACGGCTCGCGTAGCAGTCAATCGATATTGGCAGGTCATCTTCGGCCGAGGGTTAGTCAAAACATCTGAAGACTTCGGCGCTCAAGGTGACGTTCCAAGCCATCCGGAATTGCTGGACTACCTCGCTCGTGACTTCGTCGATTCTGGATGGGATGTCAAACGACTGATCAAAAAGATGGTGATGTCAAAGACGTATCGACAATCTTCGGCTGCCGCAGAACAGAACTTTCTGGACGATCCCGACAATCGCTTGTTAATGCGAGCCAACCGGTATCGTCTCGATGCAGAAGTGATCCGTGATCAACTGCTATTCACCAGCGGAAATCTCGTCGAAACGATGTATGGCCCCAGCGTCAAGCCACCACAGCCGGATGGGCTTTGGGCTTCGGTTACGATGATCGGTGAGCGGTATGTTGCTGATAAAGGTGACAATGCACGTCGAAGAAGTCTGTACACGTTTTGGAAACGTGGGATGCCACCACCTCAAATGACCATCCTCAATGCACCAATGCGTGACAGTTGCGTCGCGCGTCGCGAGCGTACAAATACGCCGTCACAAGCTTTGTTGTTACTCAATGAACCGAGTTATTTTCTGGCCGGTCGCAAACTTGCCGTCGAAACGATAAAGCGATCTTCCGGTGAGCGGATCCAGTCGGTATGGGAGAAAATTACTGGGCGGAAAATTGACAGTGACGAGAAGACTGCAATCAAAGATCTGTTGACTGAACTGACAACCTACTACGAAGCGAATCCAAAACTTGCCGCTCAGATTTGTGATGGAATGGATTCCTCGTTGGAGCTGGAGCAATCGCAAGTTGCGGCTTGGACGGCGACCATCAACGCGATTTATAACCTCGACATAACTCGGACGCGAGAATGAACCACCAACAACGGCAATTTGAAGGACAAGTCAATCAACAGCGGCGACGGTTTCTGTTGAATGCTGGAATGGGACTGGGCGCGACCGCGTTTTCGACCTTGATTCAAAACCGACTGGCTTTCGGTGCAGCCTTCGGTCGCAGCGACGACAAAAAATCGGTTGCCAAGGCGAAACGGGTCATTTTTCTGTTTATGGCAGGCGCGCCAAGTCAGCTGGACTTGTTCGATTACAAACCGGATCTCCAAAAGCATTTTCGCAAAGAGCTTCCAGAGTCGATACGTGGGGGGCAGCGTGTCACACAGATGACTCGCGGAAGTCAAAAGCTGGTGGCTCCCTCTAAGTTTAAGTTCAATCAGCACGGTGAAAATGGAGTTTGGATCAGTGAGTTACTGCCTCACATCGCATCACAAATTGAAAAACTCTGTTTGGTCAAGTCGATGCAGACGGACGCGATCAACCACGATCCCGCCAAAACGTCGTTCTGCACGGGCTCAGAGATTCCTGGCAAGCCAAGCATCGGCGCGTGGTTGAGCTATGGCCTTGGAACGATGAATCAGGACTTGCCAGACTACATCGTGATGCCTTCTGCTTTTTGGGGCGGCCGAGTCAACGTCCAAGCGCTTTACTCACGACTTTGGGGCAGCGGATTTTTGCCGTCCAAGCATCAAGGGACGAGTTTTCAAACGACCGGCGATCCAGTTTTGTTTCTGTCCAACCCAGACGGAATCGATCGAAACGTCCGACGAACCACATTGGATTCGCTGGCCGGTTTGAATCGTAAGCATCATATGGAATCGGGCGATCCCGAAGTCCTGACGACGATTGCGCAACAGGAAATGGCGTTTCGGATGCAAGTATCCGTGCCCGAACTGGTCGATGTTTCAAGCGAGTCCAAAGCGACGCTTAAGAAGTACGGGCCGGACGTCAATCGTCCCGGTTCGTTCGCCAGAAACTGTTTGCTGGCAAGACGAATGGCCGAAAAAGATGTTCGTTTTGTTCAGCTGTTTCATCGCGGGTGGGACCACCACACGCGTCTCCCTCAAAACCTGAAGGCACAGTGTAGTGACGTCGATCAACCGACTGCTGGATTGTTGAGCGACCTTGAGGAACGAGGGTTGCTGGATGATACCTTGGTGATCTTTGCTGGTGAGTTTGGTCGTACGGTTTATTGTCAGGGCAAGCTGACTCACGATACTTACGGACGAGATCACCATCCAAGGTGCTTTTCAGCATTGATGGCGGGCGGAGGCATTCAAGGCGGAATCGAGTATGGCTCAACAGACGAGTTTGGATACAACGTGGTCGAGAATCCGGTACACGTTCGCGATTTCCACGCGACCATCTTGCACCAACTGGGACTTGATCACGAACGATTGACATTCCCTTTTCAGGGTCTAGATCAGCGACTGACCGGTGTCGAGCCGGCCAAAGTGATCACCGATATTTTGTCGTCGTAACTCGCGTTCAACGTTTTGAGCACCGCTTCAGGCTCAAAATGATCTTCTTGCACTTCAATTTTCTGGTCTCAAAAACTGTTCTTCAAGTTTGGCTTGGACAGAAAAATTTTGACACAGAAAGATAGCTTTGCGATGCACCCTGCCCCGTTTTGGAGAAGGCCACGTTTGGTCAACCGTGGGATAGCCACTCTTGGCTGTCACAAATTGATTAAACGTTGGCCAATTGCATTGAGGGTTCGAATCGCAGTATGCTTTTAACAGGCCGAGCCACTCGACTCGGGCTAGAGGGCCAAAGCTACAAAAGTTTGGCGTTTTCGGAACTAGCCACGGTTGACCCCCTGAGGCAGCTCACTTTCAATTGTTGTGCAACGTTTCAGGGTCAACGCGATCTTCTTGTCGTTCAATTTTCCTGTCCAAAAAGAGAATCAGCTGGTTTAGCTTGGACAGAAAAATTTGGACACAGAAAGATTGCTTGGCGATGCACCCTGCCCCGTTTTGGAGCAAGCGAAGTTTGGTCAACCGTGGGACAGCCACTCTTGCCTGTCACTAATTGATTAAACGTTGGCCAATCGCATTGAAGGTTCGAATCGCAGTATGCTTTTAACAGGCCGAGCCACTCGACTCGGGCTAGAGGGCCAAAGCTACAAAAGTTTGGCGTTTTCGGAACTAGCCACGGTTGACCCCCTGAGGCAGCTCACTTTCAATTGTTGGGCACCGTTTCAGGGTCAACGCGATCTTCTTGTCGTTCAATTTTCCTGTCCAAAAAGAGAATCAGCTGGTTTGGCTTGGACAGCAAAATTTTGACACAGAAAGATTGCTTGGCGATGTGCCCTGCCCCGTTTGGGAACAAGCCAAGCTCGGTCAACCGTGGGATAGCCACTCTTGGTTGTCACTAATTGACTAAACGTTGGCCAATCGCATTGAGGGTTCGAATCGCAGTTTGCTTTTAACAGGCCGAGCCACTCGACTCGGGCTAGAGAGCCCAAGCTACAAAATTCTGGCGTATTTGGAGCTAGCTACGGTTGACCCCTGAGGCAGCTCACTTTCAATTTTGGTGCACCTTTTCAGTGTCAACGCGATCTTCTTGTCCCTCAATTTTCCTGTCCAAAAAGAGAATCAGCTGGTTTGGCTTGGACAGAAAAAGTTTCAACCACTTTTTGCCTTGAGCTCATTGTTCTACCAACGGTTCCATCAACAATTTGACTTTGCTTGAATAAGTAGTGGTGTCTATGATGAAGTTCAGTCTGTAGTGCGAAGAACGGTTCCAATTGATTCGATTAATGAACACATCAGAATTTCGACTTCAGCATGGGAACTTTCGGCAACAATTTGCTGCCTTTCTGGACCGACTAGCGAATGGCACTGTCGATTCGGCGGAATGGTCCAACTTTGTTGTTACGCACTACGATGATGAATTACTCGAAGAGTTTCGCCGGCTGACCTCACGCATGGAAAGCGGATACATGGACAAAGAATTGGACTCCAAGGGCGGCAAGGAACTTCTACAAACTTGGGCTGCTGAACTTCGAGCCTCAACGGCGAATTGACGCACTCCAAATCGGTGAAACTCAGCGATATCACGTCGGGCGTTCGCTTCGCCATTCAAACCAACCAGTCGCCCGGTCAACTCCTACGTTATTCGGCTTTTTCCAGCTGGTTTAATGAACTTGCGATCGAATGGAACCTACAACGAAACATCAATTCTCGCTTCGACGAATGCTGATTGCCGTGACGATCGTTGGGGCGGTGCTGGCCGTGGCGATTTCGTTTCCGATTGCAACAGCTGAATGGGTTACCGTCAACTTGTTACTGATTGCACCATCTGCCTTCGTGTTTAATGCTGCAGTTTGGTTTTCGAAAAACCGGCAACGCACAACCATTATGTTGATCGGCGGAGTTTTTCTCGGCTGGCTAATTTCTCCAAAACTGTTCGTCAGTTGGTCACGACCGCCTACGTTTTGGGATGAATTCAATATCGACTTTGATACAATTGGCTTGTTCATGTTTGGTGGGGCAATTGCGGCGGCCGTTTTGGATATTATCGTAACGCTCGCGACACACAAACCAGATCCGGAAGAACGCCCGATAAGAAACGGATAAACTGAATTGCCCGACAGTAATCCGATGCTCGAAGACGTGGCACAACAAAATGCATCCGAGTGGCGAAGCTGGGCGTTTGGACAATGGAAAGTCTCACAAACTGTTCTTCAAGTTTGGCTTGGACAGAAATATTTTGACACAGAAAGATTGCTTGGCGATGTGCCCTGCCCCGTTTGGGAACAAGCGAAGTTTGGTCAATCGTGGGATAGCCACTCTTGGCTGTCACTAACCGATTAAACGTTATCCAATCGCATTGAGGGTTTGAATCGCAGTATGCTTTTAATAGACCGAGCCACACGACTCGGGCTAGAGAGTCAAAGCTACAAAACTCTGGCGTAGTTGGAGCTGGCTACGGTTGACCCCCTAAGGCAGCTCACTTTCAATTTTGGTGCACCGTTTGAGGGTCAACGCGATCTTCTTGTCCTTCAATTTTCCTGTCCAAAAAAAGAATCAGCTGGATTGAATTGGACAGTAAAAGTTTCAACCACTTTTTGTACTGGATAACAATCACGTGCATCGAGGCAAGCGAGCCAGGCGGTTTTAAAGTTGAGAATCATTCCAGCGTTCCCAGTGTCGTACACGCCAAGCGGTCAAAGAATTTCGATTGGCTTTGATTCCGTTGGTTTGTGTTCGAAACTATTTTTGACAGTCTAAGTTGGGTTCGTTCTAATTGGACTTGATCGTTGGCCATTTGGTGGCTTTCGTGAATCGCCGGCTCGATAATCGCCGCCGTTACTTCACTTTTCTACTTCTTTATGGGCATGTTACATGCTCTTGGGATATTCAACACTATAAGCTCCAACTAGATGCTTGGTGAGGGTTGACCGAATGCGTAAAACAGATCAGATGGTAGTGCTAACGTTGTGTTGCATGTTGATCACATTCACGACATCGTGTTTTCAAACGGAACAAACTGAACAAACAGCTGACCTCATCGACCAAGAAATTTCAGAAGAGTCTCAAGCACCTGCTGGTCGAGAACGCTTTTCAATCTTTGGCAATGAATTGGTCAATTCGACCGTCAGTCCGCTTCCGGTGTATTCGAATTCCGAGTTGGAAAAAATATTGGCCGACTCAGAAGGATTTCGAACAAAGATGATGTTAGGGGAGGTAGATGCACCAAAATCCCTCGGGGAGTATTGTAATCTTGTGGGGATCGACCCCAATCGGCTTAGCCCATTTGGTTCGAACAGATCAGAAGGAAATGCAACCATTTGGTATCAAGCGGTGATCAATGACGACTATCTGATTGAATTCACAACTATGTTTCGAGGTAACGGTACCGAAACCGAACCGTTGGGTTTTACGATCAAGAAACGCCAGCCGAAAACTCCCTTGCAAGGCAACGCGGAATAACCAGTAAGAATTTTACGTCGCGTGAATGAGCGGCGGTGGCTGTTGTGGTTTTTGGAATTGAAACAATGATCACTTTGGCAGTTCCGTGAGCACGCAAGTTGTCTGGCATTGCTGCGTGGTGATGAACACAAAATTTATCAAACGCTTTAAGGATGAACCCGATGCGAATTCTTTTTTTGCTGTCTATCCTTGTGCTTGCGGTACCAGGAAAACTATTGGCTCAAGACGCCGTTCCCAAGTTCTTTACAAACGCGAAAACCAATTCTGCGGAGTTAGCGTCTGCGGTAAATCACTTCGTCGAACTTGGTGAACAACAATCGGCGGAAGTGTTGCGTGGAATCGCCGACAGCCAAACGTTCAGCAACGAGATCGACCTGCAATTTCGTGTTGCATGCGTCGCGAGAATTGTGTGGCAAAACGCGCGCAAGCCGGTCGCTCCACCAAGTTTGGGACTTTATGGTGGTGGCGTAACAGTTGACTCAGGAAACCAAGCTGAATGGCCTTTGTTTCCGGTAGCCAAGTCAGGTGATTCCTATTTCATCGTTGTTCACGGAGGGAGAGGCGGTACCGGCACTTCCGCAAACCTGGGGTCGTACATCAACAAATGTCGAGCCAACGGTACTTTCCTCGTCAAGAAAATCAAACTGCAGACGTCCCAGCAATGCGAAGCGGACGCTAAATCGTTACGTCAATCGAAGCGTTGGACAACAGAATTTCCAGACAAGTCAGACGACGAGACGACTTGGAATTCGATTCGATCACAAATTCTGGTAGAAGCCAGTTAAGCATTGAAAATTTGACTTGGCATGTGCCGCTATCCAACTTGAGACATGCTAATAAACATGACAAATCCGTATCAATCGCCTAGCACTTCTGATCTTAACGAACATCGTGATAGCCAAGCAGATATTGGCACGGTAGTATCAGGCCAAAAACAGTTGATCTACTCAATTCTCGGCTATCTTTGCTCAATGCCGATACTGGTTTCAGCAAATGCGTTTCTGGACGGAACGGAGGCGTACCCGATCGTCACACCAATGTTTGGCGTTGTTCTCGCCGTAGGATTGCTCGCACTGCTTGCTGCGGCGATCTGCGCAAGTTTGGGCATATTTCGTATGGGTGGCGTTCTCTACCCAGGATCCGCGCGGTACATCTACGCGATTGGAGTGCTGATTCCGGCGCCACTGATTGGGTTGATTGTGATGTTCGTTGCAAATGCTAAAGCCACGGGATACCTTAAAGCGCACGGGATCAAGGTCGGGTTTCTGGGTGCGAAGCAACAACCACCAGCCGGATAACAGAATAATGTTTGCGAAGCCGGCTGGCCAGCGAGTCCTGAGCAACGTTTATCGTTGGGACTTGATTAACGTTTTTCTTTGCTATGAGCCAACATGGGAGCCTACTACTTCTATGTCAACGAAACAAAGCAACAGTACTTCCGGATTGACCCGGCGGGTTTCGACATCAAGAAATACGCACTCGGCCGTAACATTGGCTCCCGTGCTCTCAGTTACCTGATTTTAGACAACAGCTATGACTCGACAGGCGTTGAATCCGATCCACTTGTCGGCAGTTGGATTGGGGACACGTTTTTCGTAACGGGTGACGACTATTGCGAGGCATTCGATTCAATCAAGTCAACGTACGAAGACATTGGGCAATCGATCATCGAACTGATCGTCAGGGTCAATCCATGGGACCTGATCGAGTACGGCGGTGCCGACTGGTTGATCAATGTGATCGAACACGCTGGCGACCCTATCACAATCACACCGCCGATGCGCAAGCGGTTGTCACATGAGTTCCGTCATGCTAATCACCAAAACCCAAGTGATGAGCTAAGACGAGTCATATCCGCATTGCGGGTGGAGTCCGTTGAGCGCGATTGACGGGCGGTTATTATCGAAGCTGGTGGCTGGGCAACCCGAGTTGCCAACGAGCGGAGTTTGAATTCAACAACACTCGAGGCATCCGGGTGATCATTGGCGTTGTTCGGTCAGCCGTCCTGACCATTACGCCCAATCATCTACGTCAGTGTCGAAATCCAACTCATCCGCGAAGGACTCGTCCTCTAAAGCTGAGTACATGACGTCCGTTCGCATGACGTACTTCGTTCCGCTGGTGACGACTTCTCCTTTGTGGTAGGTCGAGTGTTCAAAAAAAAGTGCCA
The DNA here is from genome assembly GCA_038534355.1 of Planctomycetota bacterium. GTDB lineage: Bacteria > Planctomycetota > Planctomycetia > Pirellulales > Pirellulaceae > Mariniblastus. The sequence continues at coordinate 3,435 of JBCAWX010000046.1, read as the reverse complement.
TTCCAGTCTGGGGAACAACCGCGACATCATCAAAAGATTCTTCAGAACAGGAGTCGTCGAAAAGAGTTTCTCCGCCATCAAAAGTGTCGTTTAAGTAGATCAACAGCGTGAGATAGCTTCTTTCTCCGTTATCTCTTTCGTAAGGAAAATCCTGATGCCACTTAAACTCCTGGCCAACTTCGTATCGATAGAATCGGATTAACTCGTTGATGCCAACGAAACGCCGCCCGTCGAATTCACTCGGCACAAATTCTTCGGCTCGCTGCCAAAGCCAATTTGCGATCTCATCGCTCTTAAACATGACACGATCGTTATTTCGCAGTCCGGCTGCGCGAACAGCGCCTCGCGCTGATGTAACAAGTGCCTCTTCAAACCCGATGTCCTCGCTCATCGCTATATGTTCTTCGCACTCTTCAAACGTAAAGAATTCAGAAACGGTAAACATGCATTCATTCAACCAGGATTCCGCTCGCATATGTTTTCTTCGGGCTAAACATGAAATTCAATTGGGAGATGATTATTAGAGGTGCGTGTACTCGGGCAAGAGAAATTCAAACGAAACGTCTGTTTTCAGGCAAAAAAAATGAGTATGATGTTTTCACAGGAATGAACATTTGTTTGCCTGTTATTTCAAGTCGTTAGCGCGTTTAGATCTCGTTTGAAGATGAATCTTGGCGTCATTTTTCACGATCCACAGATGGCCAAAGCGTTTGGTCGTTGAACCGTAGGATAGCCACTCCTGGCTGTCGCGAATGGTTCTTGGCGTGAGCCACCTGCGCGATCGGCGATCGGCGCGGTTTGCTCTAAGCGCGTTGTCACGCGTCTCGGGCAAGAGTACCCAAGTTACAATCGTAGGATAGCCACTCCTGGCTGTCGCGAAACCTTCTCCGTCTAACCGCGCAAGACATAATTCGTGGTGACTTCAAGATGGTCCCGTACATCAAACAAACCGTCGATGAATTCATCGAAAGAACGAGGCTTCACGAAGCGGAACGGGATTTTCAACGAACAGCACAAAAAGCATCTGATGCATTCCGCAACAAGCAATACAACGAAGTGGTTGAACTGCTCGCATCGTACGAAAATCGCTTGACGGCTATTCAAACGAAACAACTTGACTATTCCCGTCGTCATCGTTGACCGAACAAGAGTGCCTTCGATCTCTGTTATAATGATCCTCGACCAAAACGTGAACCACGAAATGCGTTCGAACTTTACTACCACCTGAAGCTAAATCGGTTACTTGACCTTCATAAAATCCGAACTGCTGTAGGCGATGGAGAGCGATTGGCGGTTTCATCGTCGGCGCTGATGTTTGGGAAGTCGAAATCAAAGTTGTCCTGCGGCGATGCAAAACAATTGAATGAATTCTAGTTCTTACAAGCGTGTTTGGTAATTCGCAACCGTTGAACTTACATTCATTCTTTATCTGGCCAGTGAATTGGAGGTCGCGACATGGTTTTGTCGGCACGAGCGAAAAAGATTGTCTCTGAGTTTGCTGATGAACCGAAACTCGGCGACATCAAGAAGCGTGGCAAAGAGATCAAGAAAGACCATGACTTGGCAATACAGCTTTGGTCAACGGGAGACTACTACCCTCGACTGCTCTCCACTCTCATCTTTGACAAAAAGCTGCTGGCCGAAAGTGACATCGAAAACCTGGCAACTGATCTACTTGCGCATGAGGAGGGGGATCGCAATCAACTCAGTGACTGGTTGTTGGCAAACCAGCTAACCAAAGACAAGAAAATCGTTTCGCTCATCGAGACATGGCAGGACCATCCTTCACCAATACTTCGCCGTTGGTTCTGGTATTACCAAGCTCGTTTGCGTTGGATGGGAAAAACTCCACCTCCCGAAAACAGTGCAAAGCTCATTGAATCGCTCGAAACGAGCATGAAGTCTGCGGAACCTGAGGTTCAATGGGCAATGAATTTTTGCGCTGGCTGGATCGGTGTATTTGAACCCAAGTTGCGATCGAGGTGCGTCCGACTTGGAAAGAAGCTTGAACTCTACAAGAACGAACCGGTTGCGAAAAACTGCACACCATCTTACCTTCCCGAGTTTATCAAAATTGAAGTAGCCAAACGCGACTGAGTGGTTTCGGTCCAGTTAGCAGTTCAATCCAACGCGAGCGGCGAAGTCGGCCCGCGGCAGAGGTTCCCGGCAGATTCGGAGTTCAGTCTCGTCGCCGTCGTGAGAACAACAGCCCGGCGACGCAGATCATCAACGCTGATGACGACTCAGGCGTTTTGAACGTCTGGAAGTTGTGAAGTCGGACAAACGTCGATGAGTATTCAACATCGAATTGTTGATTGCCGACCACCAATTGATTGTTGGGCGTGTTTGCGAAAACGCCATTCAAAGTTGTAAAACCACTCATGATGAAGAACTCGTCCGATTGACTGGCCATGAAGTTGTCAATGAAAGTAACTTCCAACAGCCCGCCAAGTTGTCCTGTCGAACTGTTCATGCCGTCAATCGTGTCGTACTCCAGACCGGCATCGAGTCCGCCAAGTTCGACGCAAATCATGGCGTCATCGTCTATATCGATACTTCCGTCGACTCCGAGCGTACCTGCTGAATTTCCTGGTCCAAGCATGCCTTGCACGACAAGATTGCCATCGATGATGCCGGTTCCTTCCAGCAGGCCGCCAGTCATCACCGTCAAGTCTTTCTCGACCGTTCCTTGAACATCCAGCGTTGCCTGGTCGGCAACCATGAAGATCTGAAATATAAGCGTCGCAGAATGGCAACTTTCGCATTCTAATTGCGGAAAAGTTTAATTTTGCGAGGTCAAAAAAGTAGAATCCCGCGATGGATAAACTTGTCCCATGTAGGACTAGCGGGCGAAGATTTCGTTCTTATCTCGACGTTTGGGCGTGCCAATGGCAAAAAAATATTCTTGTGTATTCGTTTTAAAAATCGTCCATGCATACTGCGATTCAGTTCTGCCTGCATAAACAGTTTGATCATCGATCCGTTGTTCGTTAGCGTACGGTACCGGAATGGAACAAGCGGACAGTGACAATCGCCAATGGAATTTTTGAATAGCCCTCTTTCGAGCGTGGCCAAGACGCTGCTCGATCGTTACATCAAAGCAATCAAACACAACCTGCTGGGTGCGATCCGGCAGGTGCGCCTAGGTTGAGAGCGCAAAATTGGTATTGAAAGAAAACAGGCTTCCCTGAAAAGTTGTAGTTACTACACATCAACTATCAGGAACGGAAGCCTGCGATGGAAGTTTTACTCAATGCCGTCATTCATGCAATCCCGAAGTCTCAGATCCTCTCGCTGATTTCATCATCGCTGAAACGGCTAGGGCCGGCGGTTGAGAAATTACTCGTGAGCTTTGTTCAAAACGTGACGCCGGTTTCGACGCTGAAACTGGAACAAGATCTTCTCGCTTCGCTGCTTTCCTGCGGCCTCGACTTG
>JBCAWX010000045.1:0-39043 GCA_038534355.1 Planctomycetota bacterium | reverse complement strand
TTGCAAACAAGGCCGCGCCAGAGGTACGAAAACACAATTGGAAAGTCTTTTTTAGATTGACAGAATGTTTCAGGAACACATTGTTATCCGGCGTTTTTGATTGACCATGAACGAAGGCCATCTTCGCCAAGGCCAGCGTTCGAGTCCAACACAAATCCGAATTTAAAACCTGAATCAAACGCAATTTCCATCTCTGGAGCATTTGCATCTGAAGGTTGGCAAATATTGTACTTGATACCTTGGGATTCAAGTAATCGCCTCGCAGCTCCCTGTTTCATGCCTGCTGAGAGACCGCTGGAATCAATTGAGAGTGTTGATCCACCGAAAAACAATTCGTCAGCATCAGCATGGATGAGGGTCAATGTATTGTGTTCAAAATGGAATTCAACATTGCCATATTTCCAAATGGAATTGACGGCGTCATCGTCCAAATCCGACATGTCGGATGGCTGACCAAGGACAAGTCCTACGTGATGGCGCCGGTCACCAATTGAGATCTGACCCAGCGATCCTGTTAATAGCGAGTCAATTATCGACACATTAGTCAATGTCATTTTTGAGCCGGATAACGTCTAAAATCACCCGGTCGCGACGAGAGATTCTCCATTTGTCAAACCGCCCGGCTTCGCGACTCGGGTGCATTTTTTTGTTATCCGACGTCATTTTCAGGGTCGATATCGAGATCGTCGGTTGCCCATTCAGTTTTGCGTTTTGTGTCAACTAGTTTCCATGTTGAGAAGACACAGGCGTAAGAGTTGGCAACGTCGCACATAAACGCGGCCCAATCTTGCAGTTGGTCGCCAACCATTCCGTCAACGCCATATGGTCGTGTTGTACCGTTTGCGAACCAAGTTTCCCCATCATCAGACAACAGCACGGTCATCGAGTAGTTTTCGGATAGTTGATCGGCAAGTCCGCGCACATTGCTTTCAACAGTGCCGAAGTGCTTGAAGTCGAGTGCAAGAACGGTATCGGCCGTCACTCCATCGGCAACCAACTGTGAGCCGATTAACTCAGCCTCCGCGATACGTCGGCGACGAATGCGGGCGTAGTAGTCAGTCCAGATTTGCTGTGCGTCGTCAGTCAATTGACTTCAGTCGGATAACGGCTAAAATCACCCGGCGGCGACGAGAGATTGTCCATTTGAAAACGCCCGACTTCGCCGCTCGGGTGCATTTTTTTGTTATCCGCCATCCGCTGTAGAGTCAGCCCATCGTGGAAATCGTGTCGAGCCCAAACTTCGAGGTCGTGCCTGAATCATTTACGCGAGAGTGCCAATTCGTACCGTCAAGCGCGAGCGAGACAACAAAGTCAACGAAAGCATCGAGCGACCCGATTCGCTGGATTTCGTTGTCTAGATTGTGACCGTACACGATGCCAGTGGCAGATACCCAGAATGGACAGCCGCAATTGTCAGTGCACAAATCGTAGATGGGCTCGATTGGCGAGGGCGCGTTCATACCAACATATTGCGGGCCCTCTGGATCGTAAGCAGCGAACGGTGCCGCGTCGAATAGGCCACCAGCATATTCTGGCGGGCCGCACTTCAATCCGTACAGCGGCATGTAGTGATCGGGCACAACGGAACGACGCCAAGCGTCAACGACGTCATCATCCATCACACGCAGCGTAATGTTGCCGCTAACACGAAACTGGCCAACGTATTCGACCTCGTACAATTCATCAGGTTCGCCGGTGAATCGGCCGAGCAGTTCAGTTCGCCGTTCTGATGCTGTCATATTGCTTAGTGCGGATAACGGCGATGATCACCGAGCCGCCGGGGTGATCTCAACTTCAAAACACGCGCATTCGGCGGCTTCGCGTGCATCATATTGTTATCCCGCGCTATCACGTGAATCGTGTTCCGCGAGTGTTTGTTTGGCGCTGGCGATTACCTCATCCATCGTTTTTGCCTTTCGATCCGGATGTCTGTATCCCGGGTTCGATTTATCAGTAGTAAGATAACCGATTTCAATGTATCGCCTTAGCGTACCGGCCAACTTATTGTCGGGAATCCGATCCTGCAAATATTCAAAAAGTGGTCTCGCGATAGATGATCGCCGTATTGCATTGTTCGTGCCCCAGATCGTACGAACGGCACGAATTGCGTCACCGTGCTCATCATCAGCCAGAGAACTAAGGAATGGGATAGTGTCGTGGGAATGATCGTCCGCCAACTCGAAATAGATAGTTATCAACTCACGATAATTTGATCGGACGAGCCGCCTGGAGATTTGTTCAGGTTTATTCGCCATGGACAGTTCGGCAATCGAAACAGATTCAAATGGTATAAGTAGATCCGAGCCGTGACGCTGCAATTTTCGCATCGTTGGGTGAAACGCAATGCTGCAATTGTCTTGCACTTCCCGTTTTGTTGTGAGCACGTCGATGATTTCAGATCGAATGTCGATGAGTCACCTTAAGCGGGATAACTATCTTAATTATCCGGCACTAGTTCCGGATAAAACGTTGTGAGGCCGGTTTATCCGGCACTCAGACAAGAATATCGTGGCGAATTTTGCGTGTCAACGACTTCCGGATAAAAAATAGTTATCCGGAAGTCGAGCGTCGCAGCCGAAACAGTTTTACCCAAGTTGACAACGTTCGATTTTGCAGATCAACAAATAATGGCAGGTAAAACATGCCTTCGTAGTGCACCTTCAATCAACCATGACCACCGAGCTTGATGCCCAGGCTGGATTCCAAACCCGCCGATGATGGAATGTGGGCTCAACGTAAAAATGGATTGATGAGGCTTCAGGTCTATTTGATCCGGAAGATTCTTTAAAAGACAGAAATATTAAAAGACAGAAATATTAAAAGACAGAAATATTGAAGGACTGAAATATTGAAGGACAGAAAGATTGCGATGGGCCTGAACAGTGCCTGTCAATTGAGTAGCGAGTTGCCTCACGGCGGTTAACCGCGGATTGGGTTGGAATCGCAAGGTAAATGATTTGCACACGCTTTAGGCGATGCTGCACAAGTCGCGTGATTCGAATTCGGATAAGCAAGTCGGAATTCGAACCCTCAACGCGATTGGCCAACGCTAAGTCCATTGATAACAGCCAGGAGTAGAAGCGGCTACCCTACGGTTTAGTGGCCAAGTGATTTGGTCGTTCGAGGATTGTGCGGATTGGTGGCAAGAATATTCAACCACGGCAATCGCTGCTGACCGGAGGATGATCGAATGACCGGCGGTCTGACGTAGACCAATCTTGGCTATCGAACTCGTGCCGAGAAGGCTCAGCATAGCAACTTGTGGCGGTATCTCTTGGGGCAGGATCTCTTAATCGATACACCATAAGTTGACCATGAACAGCTGCCAGTCACCTGCCAGTCACGTTATTCTTTGTCGGACGCGCGTTGCAGTTGCTCGTATTTTTGTTGGTACTTTTTGTACAGCCGTTTCTGACGATTGTTCAAGTCAACCGAACGACCCTGCAAGTATGCTGCATGGATCTCCGTCGTGGTTTCCATCGGATTACCATCGGTCACGATAAAACTCGCGTCTTTGCCAACTTCTAATGAACCGATGCGATCGTCTACGCCCAAGATCGTTGCCGCGTGGATCGTAATCGACTTCAACGCCTCCTCTTCCGGCAAGCCAAACCCAACCGCATGACCCGCTTGATATGCCAGATTACGCGCGTTCCATGTCTCGCTCCGATCTGTTCCGGAGATGCAAAACTGTACACCCGCCTTGTGAAGTCGGGCTGGCAAATCATACGCGCGATCGTAACCATCGTCGCGCCGTTGTGGATTACGATGAACCGCAGACACAATCACTGGGACTTTGTTCTTCTTGAGCACATCGGCGCACATTTCCGCGTCATAGCCGCCAAGAATAATGATGTTGATCCCCTGCTCTGCTCCAAATGCAACAGCAGATTGAATCTCAGCGGCGCGATCCGCACGCACCATTAACGGCAACTGGCCATCCACGACTTCGATCATCGCCTCAAGCCGCGCGTCGTATCGCTGATTCGAATCATCGCTGGCCCGCGCGTCTCGATAGCGTTTCGCGGCATCAAAATACTCGCGGATCTGAATCAATTGCAGCTTGCGTCGCTTCTCCGCATCGGCAATCTCTTTTTCGGTCATCCGAGCCCTGCGTCGATTTGAAATGCTCATCGACGGCCAGTTGACTTGCAAAGTAGCTTCATTCCTAATCGACATGTCTTCGTAGGTCCAACCGTCCAGTTGTACAACTGCTGATTTTCCAGAGATCAATCCCCCCGTCGGTGCGACCACCGCAAATAACACGCCGTTGGATCGTGTGACAGGAATGTTCATGTTGTCTGGATAGATTGAAACCAATGCCTTGACGTTGGGGTTGATCGAACCGGATTCCCGAAAATCATTCGTCGCTCGGACCGCCGCCAGCTCTGTTAAACCAATCTGCGAATGTGTCTCAAAGAGCCCCGGGTAAACGTGTTTTCCTTGAGCATCGATTACGAGCGCATTTTTGGGCGGTTTGATTTTCTTGCCAATTTGGATGATCTTGCCATTCTCGAACAGCATCGCACCCTTGATCGGTTTGGAAGTTACCGGGTGGATCGTGCAGTTTTGAATCAGGATGGGTTGGTCCTGGGGCGCCCCCGGCACTTGATCATCCGCAAAGGATGTCAAGTTTGTGATGAGCATGAAGCAACACGCCAGCGAATAAACCAAAAGGCTACGTTTGATGTCAATCAAGTTTTTGATGGAAAGGTTCATGGTTTTGTTTTGGATCGCTGAGCAAATGGACATAGTTGAGAGAAAGGTGGATTCAAATTCTGAGCGCTGGCTCATTCTTCACCTCCTTCATACTGATGCACATGGTCGTCATGATGCTGGTGACCACAAAACTCATCGAAGCGTGGCCAGAGTTTCGCCGGATCAACTTTGGATCGATCTGGCCGTTCCATCTTTTCACCGGAATCCAGGATTTTCTGAATGAGTGAGACCCTCATTCGTTGTTGTTTCTCTTGAAGCTTCCGGTCGTCTTGTCGGTCGAAGTATTTTCGCCCGTCAACCCAAGTTTGTTGAACGGTGGACATGTTCGACAAGGGATGACCTGTCCAAAGGACCAAGTCGGCATCTTTCCCTTTTTCCAACGAGCCGACTCGATCATCAATTCGTAATTGAATCGCCGGATTGAGCGTGACAAATTTTAATGCTTCGACTTCTGAAACTCCGCCGTAACGAACCGCCTTGGCTGCTTCCTGATTCAGTCGCCGTCCGAGTTCTCCGTCGTCTGAGTTAAATGAAACCACGACACCAGCCCGATGCATCAGTGCACCCGCGTAAGGTATCGCGTCTTTGACTTCATATTTGTAGGCCCACCAATCGGCAAAGGCACTGCCTGTGGCACCATGTTTGGCCATCGCATCTGCGACTTTGTAGCCTTCGAGAATATGTTGGAATGAGCCGATCGTGATTTCATGCTGGTCGAGCGTGCGGATCAACGCGAGAATCTCGTCTTGTCGATAACTGTGACAATGGATCCATCGTTGGCCAGCGACGATTTCAGCCAACGCCTCCAACTCAAGGTCGCGTCTTGGCGGTAGTCCGGAGCGAGTCTGCTCCCACGCCTTCCATTGCTGTTGATAGTCTTTGGCAGCGCGGAGCGCGTCGTCGATCAGTTGTTCGACACCCATCCGCGTTTGTGGGTAGCGGTTGGTTGGATTCGACCAATTGCTTTGCTTGACATTCTCGCCAAGCGCGAACTTGATGCCTTTGGGAGCATCTTTGAATTTCATCTGTTCCTCATTTGCACCCCAGCGAAGCTTGATAACTTGATTCTGCCCGCCGATGGGGTTGGCCGAACCATGCAGGATGTTGGAGGTCGTGACTCCGCCGGCAAGTTGTCGATAGATCGTGACGTCATCACAATCGATCATGTCACCGATACGCACTTCCGCAGTGATCGCCTGGCCGCTTTCGTTGATCCCGCTGTCACTGGCCATGTGGCTGTGGCAATCGATGATGCCAGGAGTAACATGTCCACCTTTTCCGTCAATGGTTTTGTCTGCTTTGGGAAGTTGCTCGCCAGACTTAAAAACTTGTAGCACTTTTCCTTTGCCAAACAGAATGGCACCATCTTCAATCTTGCCATTCTTGTCGAGCGTCCAAATGGTGACGTTCTTGATCAGCACGGTCGCTGGAGCTTCAGGTGCAGATTCACGACCGAAGGCTCCCAACGGGTAATTTACGGGGAAGCTGTGACCGCGATCCGTTTTCAGCATGACAACTTTGTCTGATTTCTCATCTTTCGCTGGGTCGGCTTCAGATTCGGTCGACTCCTCTTGATCTGTTTTCTCTTCGGTTGAATCGTCTTTCTTGACGTGCTTGTGACCGTTGACGGTTTTATCCCATTCATCGGATGGAGTCACGGAAAAAGGCGAGAGCGAACCGTCCGGCAATGTGAGTTGTCCGATGCCACTTTCTTCGTTTGCAAACAGGATCGTAAACATGCTGACGCCAGGTTTTTCGAAGTCGGAGCTATCAAAGGTGCCTGTCAGGCGCGTACCATCCAGCTTGAGCGACTTGATCTTGGTTTTTGTACTCTTGGGTTCATCCTCAGTGGCCTCTTCATCCTCTCCTGGGGCAGCATCTTTTGATTTTTGGTCGCTGTCTTCGTCAATAACCTTTTCAGGATCTTCGATGTCGGCGGAAAGCGTTCCTTTTTTGTCTTTGATGTTGAGTGTCAAACCATCGAAAGGCCCAGCCTTGATGGTCCAATTTCCGGCAATTTTTCGCAACGCCGGATGGTCATCGACAAACATTTTGCCATCGATACAGACGCCAACGACTTTCGTTTCGTCGTCAAACAAGTCACCATCAACGATTGTCAGATTGGCGGTCTTGTTCTTGGCGACGGAACCGACAAGATGATCGATGCCGTAAAGTTTGGCGACACCAAGCGTCATGGCGTCCAAGGCGATTTCTTTGTCGAGCCCGCGCTTGACGGCGACGCGGACGTTTTTCAGAAAGCTACTTTTGTCTTTTAGTCCGAGGGATGTGAACACAAAATCAACGTCATGGGCTGACAGTCTCGCCGGGTTCTCAGGTGCGTGATCCCAATGCATCATCGTTTCCAGATTGACATCACGTGCCAATTCGGGCGAAGAAACATCCGGGGCTTTGGGGAAGTTGACTGGCACGATGATTGAACGTCCGGTGCTGGCGATCTCATCCAGGCGGCGATACTCATTGCCACTGCCAAGCACGATTGCCTTGAGGCCAAATTCTCGGGCGAATCGGTCGGCCCGAAGCGTAAACAGTTCATTGGACGAATCGATCATCACGAGTTGATCACCGCTGACGACAGGTTGCAGTGCGGCCAAGGCGTGATTGGTTTCTGGTGTTGGAGTTGCAGCATTGGCGTTGGCCGTCGCCCAAGCTTCACGATACCAATTGGCATCAATCAGCGATTGCCGCGCGAGTGCGTAGGCGCCCATTGGCGAGTTTGGGTAACCACTGCGGGAGCGACGGTCGACGGTCAGTTTCAAATGTTGAGCAATATTCTCGGTCAACAGTGCGTGTTCGCTGGCTTGATCACCGAGCATCAAAACGCTGGATTGACCTTTTATGATCCCGCCGCTTGGTGCCATCAGAGCCGCGGTAAAGCCGGCCTTTCGCATCGAGGATTGATCGACGTTTGAAGATTCGAACTGTTGGGACAACTTAAGCTGCGGGCGAATATTGTCATTCCAATAGGACGTTCCTTTCTCGGACGCAAACTCAAGTTCGATATCTGAGTATCCATCGATGAGCCCTGCGTAAATATGTTTGCCGGTCAAATCGATCCGTTTGGCACCCGTCGGAATTTTTACCTCGACGCCCAAGCCAATGATCTTGCCCCGTTCGATGACGATCGTTTCAATTTTCGGCTCTGCATTTGGATTGCGATGGACCGCGGCACCAACGATGGCGTACGACGGAACTGGGTTGACGTGCAAGCCTTCTTGGTGAATTGTCGATCGAAGCGAATCGGGTTTTCGTTCGATTAAACTGCCACCATGTTCATGCTGGGCCAAGCTGGTCGTGCCAAGCATCGTGAGGATGGCAAATGCCAGGGCAAGCCGTAGTGATATCGAGAATCGTTGTTGCATTTCGAAGAATCCTGCGATCAAGAATCGAGTGAGAATTAACTATAACATGGCAAAAACGCTGTGGCGTCGAATCGAAACGCTTTGGAGACATTTTCGAATGTTGTCGCGTTCAATTGATCAAAGTCCGACGATGCGGCATCGGTTGCGCTTGCGTATGCGGCTTGAATGTAAGATTGCCGACCTGTTGAATGGCCGCCGCGTTATCGCCGGATCGATGTCCGCTGTTGATGGATCAATGCTGCGGTTGTGCTGGGCAAATAAAAAAGGCGTGTTGCCGAAGCAACACGCCTTTGGTTTAGCAAATTGGTTTGTCAGTTGAACTGACAAGTCGTCTTAGTTGCAGCAACCGCAAGCTGAACGACGGCTTCCAAGAAGGGAACCGTTGAACAAACGTCCGCCACCGATGACGCGACCACCGCCGACGCAACCGCTACCTGTGTAGCCAGCATCGTATGGAACGCCAGTCATGACAGCACCGCTATTGATCATTGCACCACCGTTGACAACAGTACCGCCCATCATTGCTCCACCGCAGTTGTTGACAGCGACAGGAACTTGGATGGTCTTTGGTACGCGAACGCAGACAGTGTAAGGGACTTGCTCAGTGTAAGTTTCAGGAACTTGGACTGTGTAAGTCTGAGTCTGAACTTGTGGCTGAGTAGTCATGACAGTTACTTGACGAGTACGAGTCTGTGGGACTTGTACTGTGAAAGGAACCTGACGAGTACGTGTTTCAGTACGCATGCGCTGAACTGGAACGGTACGGGTCTTGGTTTCTGCACGCATCGTTGTGAAAGGAATCTGGCGTGTGCGAGTTTCCATTTTGTTACGATTGACGTTAACAGTACGAGTACGAGTTTCAGCTCGCTGACGAGTGACAGGAACCATTCGTGTCTTGGTTTCTGTTGTCATGCGAGTGACAGGAACCTGACGAGTACGTGTTTCAGTGCGTGTACGCTGAACTGGAACGGTACGGGTCTTGGTTTCTTGACGCATCCGCTGAACTGGGACCATGCGAGTCTTGGTCTCAACGCGTGTGCGAGTCACAGGAACAGTACGAGTCTTGGTTTCTGTTGTCATGCGAGTGACAGGAACCTGACGAGTACGAGTCTCAGTCCGCATACGCTGAACAGGAACAGTACGAGTCTTGGTTTCGGTTGTCATGCGTGTGACAGGAACCATACGAGTCTTGGTTTCCATGCGTTGACGCTGAACAGGAATCATACGTGTTTTTGTTTCAGTCCGCATGCGCTGAACAGGAACAGTACGAGTCTTGGTTTCGGTTGTCATGCGAGTGACAGGAACCTGACGAGTACGTGTTTCTGCACGCATCCGTTGAACAGCAACAGTACGTGACTTAGTCTCGGTACGGTAAGAAGTTTGGTTAACCATACGAGTCTGAGTTTGTGGAACGTTTACGGTTACGTTGTAGGTGTAAGTCTGTGGGACTTGACGCTGCAAAGTAACTTGGTAAGGAACCTGCGTCATGACTCGGTTTGGAACGTAAACACGTGTTGCAACAGTTTGGTAAGTTGGTCCGCAACCGCAAGCGTTTCCGCCTACCATGCCACCACCAACGTAAGAACCACTGGCTACCATGCCACCACCGCAAGTGCTGCAACCGCCGCATGCCGAAGCACAACCGGTGTTACAACCACCACAACCGGTGTTGCAACCACCACAGCTGCTGGTGCAACCACAGCCGCTTCCGCCGAGAAGGCGACCGCCACCGAGGATTCCACCGCTGAACAATCCGCCGCTGTTTCCACCACCGACGTATCCGCCAGTAGCACATCCGCCACCAACAGGAACCACTGACGTGCGTGTTTGCCAGCTACCAGCGTCACGGCACACAGTGCGGTAACGAGTTACGGTGTAAGGCTGGCAAACCATGCGTGTTGCAGTTCGCTGCTGAACCGATGGAACCATCACTGTGTAAGTCTGTGGGACTTGCGTTGTGACTGGAACTTGAACGGTGTAGTTCTGAGTGACGTTCTCTGTGTAAGGAACGTTGACAGTGTAGTTCTGAGTGACCATTTCCTGAACAGGAACCTGAACGTTGTACGTCTGGGTTACGTTTTCAGTGTAAGGAACTTGAACAGTGTAGTTCTGAGCAACATTCTCAGTGTAAGGAACACAAACTTGGTAGGACTGCTCGACTTGCGAAGTAACAGGAACCTGAACCGTGTAAGTCTGAGTAACGTTCTCTGTGTAAGGAACGTTGACGGTGTAGTTCTGAGCGACCATTTCCTGGACAGGAACTTGAACCGTGTAAGTCTGAGTGACGTTCTCTGTGTAAGGAACACAAACCTGGTACGACTGCTGAACGTTCTCTGTGTAAGGAACGTTAACTGTGTACGTCTGAGTGACGTTCTCTGTGTAAGGAACGGTCACGGTGTAATTCTGAGTGGTCATCTCAGTCACAGGTACTTGAACTGTGTACTGCTGAGCGACGTTCTCAGTGTAGGGCACCATCACAGTGTAATTCTGTGTCTGCTGCTCAGTGTAAGGAACACAAACCTGATACGACTCTTCACGCATCTGCTGAACAGGCACTTGAACAGTGTACGTCTGGGTGACGTTCTCGGTGTACGGAACTTGTACTGTGTAGTTTTCCGTGCGTGTTCGTGCCTCAGGAACCATCACAGTGTAAGTCTGTGTCTGGGTCGTTGGGACTTGAACATTGACGGTAACGTTACGAGTACGAGTTTCAGTACGCATACGAGTACGTGTGACGGTTCGCATCTGAGTTTGCATCTGGTTTTCGTAAACAGTACGCATCTGGTACTGCATCGAAGCTCCACAGCAATCTCCACCAACCATTCCACCATTAACAACTCCGCCGCTGATCATTCCGCCGTTATCGACAATTTGACCACCGACAATACCACCATTCATGATGCCGCCATTGACAACACCACTCTGGTAAAATCCGCCCGTGCTATACGGGTCTACTACGGAACTTCCGTAGCAATCACTACATGGGCTGGCAACTTGGCCACACCCACATTGGGTTCCAGCGTTGGCGTATGGTGTCGCAACTGCGAACATTACCGCCACCAACATGCCCAACAAACGTTGCGACATAAAAGGGTCCTCCTCAGAACGAGACTCGAAAAAAATGTTTCAATCTGACGAGTGTGCTACTGCGCACACTCATTACTCAAAGTTGAAATGCAAAGTTGGAAGTTGTTTTCAGACTTGTGAAACAGCGACCACAAAAACAACGCTAAAATCTAACTAGGGAGCAGATTTTAATTAGGCCGAATGAACTGTCAATCAGTCAGACTCGAGCAACTACGCGAAAATCGCGTATTCTGCGCAATTCTAAAAGTCGAAGTACTTTGCCTTCAGGTGCAAAGATTAACATCACGTTTCAGCATTACCACCATTTCGATCTGACTTTTCTCCATTTTGCCGAAAAAGCTATCCGTCGATCGTGGGGGTCATTTTTGAAGGCTGACGCAACTCGACAACTCAGCTGGATGGTGTACGTCGTTTTGGTGAAAAAGGCCTAATTATCCGTAGGTTTCTGTCAAATCTGCCGTGGATTTGCTCCTCCGCGATCGTTCATCAACGATCGATAACTTTCGTCGCAAGTTTCCGTCAGGAAGGTACGCCAACGACCATCGCGATAAGAACTCGCTTCGATGAAGTCTTGAAGGCATTCAGCACCCACCGATACGGCGTCATCGCCCGGATCGATTTCAACTTCTGTCGTTTGATTCGAGCTGCCAGTCCTTGCAACCTCCGAAGCAACCCCCCTGGCCGAGTTGTTCCATAAAAAAAGCGAGGGATCAACCCTCGCTCTTTTTCGAAACGATACTCAGGACTTAGTCCTCGATCATCGAATCCTGAAGCCATTCATCGAATGCCGTCAGTTCATCTTCCTGCTCCAAGACAGCTCTTGCTGCAGAACTCAATGACGGATCAAGCGAAACGTTGACAATCTGCGAATCGACTTCGCCATCAACTCGTAACTCAATTCGATAAGAGCCAGTTGCCAGACGACTGGTGGTCCAATCGTAAACATGCAAACCGGCGCTTCGAGAAACGTCTTCGAACTGTTGAATCTCGTCACCTGTCGCATTGAAGACTTTCAGGCTCACACGTCGAGCGGACTTGCCCAGCGAGTAAGCGATCTTGGTCGCAGACGACGGGTTCTCTCCAACAAACCGACGAGTACCACTGTTACCTCTTGATGGTCGACGTTGTCGTCGGACGACATTCTTTGGTTTGTACAAGCGGGAACTATCGGCAAGCGATGTCGTTGAGAGTTGACGCAGCAAGGAGACGTCTGCGATCCAGAGACTGCGACCGTGAGTTCCAGCGACGACTTCGTCACCGGTTGGATGGATTGCAAACTCGTGAACAGCCACGGTTGGCAAATCGGCGATACGAGTCCAAGTCTGACCGCGGTCGATGGACCACCATGAAGAAAACTCGCAGCCCAAGAACAACAGGTTGCCGTTCTTGACATCTTCTCGGAGCACTCGAGCCGAACCCGACCCTGACGGAAGATTTTCCGTCAACGACTTCCAGGTCTTGCCGTAGTCTTCAGTGACTACCACGTAAACACCGTCATCATCGCTGCGGTGTCCGTCAAACGTCATGTAGCACCGACCTGCTTTGAATCGAGAAGCTTCGATCGAGCTTACCCAACGAGGTCCTGGCAACAACGATGAAAGTGTTCCTTCGCCTGTTGGACTTTGAACGTCTTTCTGGGCAACTTGCTCTTCTTCGTCTTCTTCCTGTTTAATGACCGCTTTGGTCGAGGTTCGCTTGAGTGAAAACTCCATTGAGAAGCGATCGGCCGCAAGCTCGCCATCGAATTGGTCTTTGCCTACTTTCCCGGAAAACTCTAGAGTGAATTGATCCGTTTCAGCAACAAGATTCAACGACTTTTTCTCAGGTGAGTAAGTACCGCTGGTAATCTCTCGGACGCCTTGAGTGGTTTCAAAAGTGCCAGAAATGTTCTTGTTGTCTTTTCGAACCAGAACAACCTTCAGATCGCGATCGGAACCGCGAGAGGTCATCTTGCCGATCCACGTTCCTGTCACAGGGTCATCTTTTTTGGCAACGACTTCTGTCGGCTCGTCAGCTTTACCTTCTTTTTCCTGTTTGGGTTTGTCTGGTGAAGCTTTGTCGGCGTCAGATTCCTTCTTTGGTTTTGCGGGTGGCTTTTCCTTTTTAGGTTTCGTTTTTTCAGGTGTCTTTTGTTTCGGTTGCTCTTTCTTGGGTTTTGGTTTTTCGGCTTCTGGTTTCGCAGCTTTTACCCGCTCAACCACGAAGTCGATCTCAAGTGAGCCTCCGTTGATATCGACCACACCGTCCAGCTTGCTACCTTTGATGGTGCCGCTGATATCGATAGTAAAGGCATCGTTTTCTGCAGCCAGGATTAAACGTTTGCGTTTAGGGTTGTAGACGCCTTCAGTGATCTCAATTTCACCTTGGGGCGACTCGAGGAATCCAGTGACATTGTTTTCCTTGTCCATTTTCAACGTCATGGAGATGTCCATGCCGCCGTCTGGGAGGTTTTCGTCTTCGAGTCGTCCTTTCCAGGTTCCGGAGATCGGATCGTCGACGGTCGCTTGTACGCGGCTGATCAGCATCATTGGAGAGCCGAGCAACACTTGCTCAAGTGAATTGCCGTAAACGTCGGCTGTTCCCAGCCACGACGTCTGCTGTGTGCCGCCGTCGCGTGTTCCTTCAAACTCGATTTGCAGTCGACCGCCTCCGATGGAAACTTCACCGGTCATTTTGCCATCTTTAATCGTCGCTTGATATTCACGGGTGCCGCGGTTGCTTTTAAGTTTAAACTCGATCTTCCCGGTCTCTGGATCAAATGATCCATCGCTGATTTCACGGTCATCGGATCGACCCGAAACTGTACCTGTAACTGTGGTATCATCGAGCTTCAACTTGATCACAAACTTGGCGCGGTCTTCGGGAATTCGGTCGGTGATCATCTTGGCATTCCAAGTACCTGTGACCGCTTCCGCCGAAGCATCCGCTTGTTTCTTCTTTGGTTTTTGCTTTGCGGGTTTGTTGTCCGCTTTTTTAGTCTCACCTTTTTTGTCTGACTTCTTTTCGTCGCCAGCCTGGGTTGGCTTGGCCTTTGCTTTGTCAGACGCCTCAGGTTGTTTCTTGTCGCTGCTTTTGGCTTGTGCAGCCGACTTGGTTTCTTTCGCCTTTTGCTTCGCTGGTGAGTAGAACAACGGTTGCCAATTGGCGCCGCCATCTTTTGTCATCCAAACCGCGCCATCGGTTGTTCCGACGTAGAGGACGCCCGGCTCCATCGGCGATTCGGAAAGTGCACTGCCTGCACCTCGACTGGTGTTGGTGATGTTAGGAGAAATCTTTTGGGCCTTGTCACCTTTGTAGAACGAACGCAATACAAAGTTGCCGGCGCTGAAGTGAATTTTTGAGTTGTGAGGAGAAAGCAAGAAGGGAGTCTTCCAGTTGAATCGCATGCCTCGTGGCTTGCGAACAAACCCTCGAGCACCGGTTTCCAAATTCGTTCGTCCCATGCCTCCGTTTTGGCTTTCGTAATAGATTTGGTTCGGATCTTCGGGATCGACCAGCGTCACGAATCCGTCGCCGCCGCCAACTCGAATCCAATCGCTATTGATCATTCCGCCAACGTCGCTTCGCGAGGGGCCACCCCAACTGCCGTTGTCCTGGAGTCCACCGTAGACGCGGAAGTTTTCCGTCGCATCGATGCCAACGTGATAGAACTGTCCAATAGCAACGTGATTGAGATGATCCCAATGGTTCATGCGGTCGTAAGTCACATGGATTCCACCGTCGTTACCCAGAATCATGTGTCGAGGGTCCCGTTTGTCGATCCACAATGCGTGGTGATCAACATGGATTCCGTCAGAACCACCATCACCGGTAAACGTTTTGCCGCCATCTTTGGATCGGTACAGACTGGTTCCGCAAAGGAAGATGTTGTTTCGGTCCAGTGGATCGACTTGGATGTTTGAGTAGTACATGGGGCGCGGGTTTAACGAGTTGATTCGTTCCCAGCTCGATCCACCGTCCTTCGACATGTAGATCCCGCCATACTCAAAGCCATTTTTTCCTTGTGAGGATTGCTTGTTCGCACCTTGACCGCCGAGTGTTCCGACGAAATATCGACCGGCGCGACGTTGGTTTTCTGGTTTCTTGCCAAGTTTCAATTCAATATCAATCGTTTTTTTGTCACGAACGACGACTAGTTTGACGGTTTCGCCTGCTTGAGATTTGTAGACTTCTTCAAGCATCGCTGTGTAACTGCCGACGATGCGTCCATTGACCGAAACGACAATGTCATCTTGTTTGATTCCTGCTTTGTCGGCGGCCAAGCCATCGGTGACTCGAGAGATTCTTGCAAAGCCAACTTCTTCGGTGTCCCGTCCAGAGACGCCGAGGTAAGGGAAGCTATCGGGCTCTTTGCCGATTTTTTCTGATTCAACGACTGCATAAACAAAGTTTGGATCGCTCTCGAAATAATCGAGTCCAATGCGGCCGAGCTTGCACGTTGGAAGACCTTTAGAGACCCGATCAAACGTGTCTCCACCGTCGGTTGACTTGAAAATACCGCTGCCGTCACCGAATCGTTTTTCTGGATCGTTTCCATCAAACCCATCACGCTTGCGTTCGTAGGTTGCGACCAGCATCTCGTCCGGGTTTTTTGGGTTGAGCTGGACATCGACAACGCCCGTTTTGTCATCGACGTACAAGACTTTTTTCCAGGTCTTGCCGCCGTCAGTGGTCTTAAAGAGACCGCGTTTTTCATTGGGGCCCCAGAGTCGACCAAGCGAACCTACCCAAACGATATCTGGGTTGGTCGGGTGAATCGCCAGTGCACCGGTTTGAAATGTTTTCTTCAGACCCATGTTGGTCCAGGTCTTGCCACCGTCGGTTGACTTGTAGACGCCATCGCCCCAGGAAACACTGTTTCTTGGATTGGATTCACCAGTTCCCACCCAAACGATGTTGGGGTCAGATTGGGCAACTTGCACATCGCCGATCGAAACGGTCGCCTGATCATCGAACTGATGCTCAAAGTCAACGCCGTTGTTTTCTGTCTTGAGCAGCCCACCCGAAGCCGTTGCCGCCCACCAGATGCATGGATCTTTCTCGTAAACTGCGACGGCCGTGATTCGTCCGCCCATGTTTGCAGGACCGATCGATCGCCAGTCGACCTTTTCGGAAATCGAATCGGGCAACGATTGTTTTGTATCTTGAGCATTACTCGTTGCCACGAGGGCCAGCACTACGGCTGCTGAACTCAATAATGAAACACAATTTCGAAACAGCATCGACTTCTCCATCTTTGTAAACGCCAACAACGCAAGCTATGAGCCGTCTCACCGCTCAATCGCTGCGTCAATGAAAGTGATGAGTTCGTCGCCACCAGAATCCAAGGATGATCAGCAGTATGTTGCGCGGCGAACTCAATAGTGTGCAAGATTCCCAGTTTAACTTCCGAAATACCTCGCTGTGCCAACTCGGCCAGTAACTCGTTAAATTTTGGGGAATCTAACAGTTCGATCTGTGAATCCTCAAACGTCTAAACATGCAAAATTCCTTTTCTCGGGCCCAAAATTGAACAACCAGCCAACTCCACAATTTGACGGCGCCACTTTAGTGACTGGTGGTACGGGTTTTGTCGGTAAAAAACTCGTCGAACAACTTTCCCACCCGATTGTTTGCTCACGAAAGCGAGAATCGGCGTCGAAAAAGTTGAGCTTGCCAGCGAATCAGATTATTGAATGGGATACGAACTCGCCTTTTCCGGTGGAGGCTTCGCCAACGCCGATCCGCGCGGTCGTCAATCTGATGGGCGAATCCATTACTCATGGTCGTTGGACCGAAGCCAAGAAAAAAAGAATCCGGGACAGCCGCGTGTTGGGGACGAGAAACCTGGTTGATGGCTTCATCAACAGTGGTCAAATTCCGGAGGTCATGGTTTCTGCATCGGCCATCGGATTCTATGGCGATAGTGGCGAAGCGATCGTCGATGAAGATCATCAAATGGGCACAGGTTTTTTGACGGACGTTTGCGTCGAATGGGAACAAGAAGCTTTACGGCTTCAGGAACATGGAACTCGAGTCGTTTGTCTGCGAATCGGAATCGTTATCGGCGCCGAAGGTGGTGCCGTGAAAGAACTAGTTCCGATCTTTCGTTGGGCAATCGGAGGGCCACTCGGTTCGGGAAAACAATGGATGGCATGGATTCACGTGGATGATCTGGTGGGGATGATTCAATTCTGTTTGAACGAACCATCCATTTCCGGTCCCGTTAATGGGACGGCTCCACATCCCGTCCGCAATTACGATTTTACGAAAGCGATTGCCAAAGCGGTCCGCAGGCCTGCTTTCTTGCCCGTTCCAAAATTCGCCGTCAAACTGATTTTAGGTGAATTTGCCGATAGCCTTTTCTTTTCACAAAACGTGATCCCGAAAGCAGCAATGGATCATGGTTTCAAATTTCAATTTACCGAAATCGATGAAGCTGTCGCCGATGTGGTCTAAAATCTGGCGATGCAATATCTAGGAATTGATGTCGGTGGTGCCAATCTCAAAGTCGCAACGATCGATGGCGATGGATTTGAAGTACCGTTCGCTTTTTGGCAACAACATCATGAATTCGCGCAAACGCTCAAATCATTTTCAGATCAACTGAAGACAGATGCGATGCGACTTGGGGTTACCATGACCGCCGAGTTGGCCGATTGCTTTGAGACCAAAGAGCACGGTGTCACATTCATTGTTGAAACGATGGAAGACGTGCTTGGGCATCTGCATCCGTTGTACTATCAGACCAATGGTCAAATGGTTTCAGCAAAGTCCGCCGCGCGTAACTGGCGAGAAACAGCTGCTTCGAATTGGCATGCCACGGCAAGTTTTCTGGGCCAGCGAAATAAGATCAAGTCTGGTTTGTTGATCGATGTTGGTTCAACGACGGTTGATATCATTCCGATTCAAAATGGTCAGCCTTTGATGAATGGCTTGATGGATTTTGATCGCCTTGCCAATCGACAACTTGTTTATGCGGGCATTGGCCGCACACCCATTTCCGGGCTGGTACAACAAGTGGAACATGACGGTACAAGCATTGGGTTGGCTCGTGAGTTGTTTGCGACGATTGACGATGCATTGATCTGGTTAGGAGATGTTCAGCCAGATGAAAATGATGAGCATACAGCTGACGGTCGAACTCGCTCACGAGTCAACGCTCGAAGTCGACTCGCGCGGATGGTTTGTGCGGATCGCCTGACGGCAGCGGATTGCTTGATCGACTCGATCGCACGGGCAGCGAAACAGCGGTTGATTGAGTTGATCGCCGATGCAGTGCGATTTCAGTTGAACATCGATGTCAAGATTTGCCCGCACTTTTATCTAGTCGGCAAAGGTCAAACAATTGCTACAGAAGCGATCAGGTCACTTGAGTTTGACGACGACACGATTGTTGAATGCGAGATTGCCAAAGCTCAACTGATCCCAGCACAGGCCGTTGCGTACTTTCGTCAGAGAGCCGACGAACAACAGGCGGTGGATTGATGCAGGTCGTCAAACTGGGTGGAAGTCTGTTGATGGATCCGCAAACGCCGCAACAATTTGCAAATTGGCTCGATCGCCAAAGCAAACCGACCGTGGTCATCGTCGGGGGTGGCGAGATGGTCGATCGGATTCGCAAGCTTGACCAAATCCATTCGTTGGACGCATCCATCTGTCATTGGGCCAGCATCGCTGCGATGGATATTCAGGCATCGATCGTGGCGAGCTGGAATTCCGACTGGAGGCTATTCGACTTGTACCAGTGGGCGACTTCGGATCGGAAACTGGAACACGTTTCAATTGTTCAAGTCACCAATTGGCTCAAGCAGACTCGGCCAATGTTGCCGGAGACTTGGGCAGTGACCAGTGACTCAATTTCTGCCGAGGTCGCGATTGGTCTGGGTGCACAACGACTGGTGTTGCTCAAATCGATCGCAGCGGTTGGTTCGACGATTGCTGATTGGCATGCTGCCGGTTTGGTCGACGACTATTTCGTCGACGTTGATTTTGACAACCTCGATGTAATGATTGAAACGCTTAATGGAAACGAGGGCGTTTCAACGAGGCATTTATGAGACTCTATGTCGTGACGATCGTGATTCATGTATTGCTGGTTGCGTTCATTGCTTTGAATCACAGCAAGCTGACGGACGCACTCATTTTTCAGAATAAGCTTTGGTTTTGCGTAATACTTTCGTTGATTGTGGCAATTCAATTTCCAGCATTCGTCGTATCGGTCCGCCCAATAGGAGGAACCCTTTGGGCATCGTTTGGGATTGTCTCGCTAATTTACATTTGCATTGCCGTGTCGCGAATGTACAACTTCGCGGAATTAGGCTATCCAAAACCTTTTCCTTGGCCTGATTGCATGCCGAATTCAATCTACGGTATTTGGACGTCGATTCTAACGGAAAAGAATCTTAGTACGGCCATGTTGGCGACATCAGTAACGATGTATTTGATTGCTCATTTATCAGTTGTTCTGACCGGTGCGTGTTTGAACTCCACGATTGGCACAATGATGACCATTCGAAGAAGGTGATTACCTGAACCATCCTCGATATTGTCTTCTGGCTTGGACGGTTCTGATGCTTTTCGCGTGATTACTTGGCCCGTTGATTCTTCAATCGCCTTGACAAAACGTTTCAACGCTTTTTGAAATAGTTCATTCCGTTTGAGACCCATCATCGATATCGATCATGCTTTCCCAAACGCCATATTCACCAGTGGGTGGCGGTTCCAAGGTCGAACCCGTTGGCGTGTAGCGGTCAATGTCGTTCGATAAAAAGTGGCAACTTCCATCTAGCTTGGAAATGCAAACGCCACCTGGGTGGTTACTGGACACCCCATGCCGTTCCAAACCTGGAAAAGAGGAGTTGGTCTGGTTAATTCCACCCGCTGCTGAGAAACAAACGTCTTGCAAACCACGCACTTTGTAATCCGTTGCGTCGCCAAACGTGTACGTTGCCAAGCCAAGTGCCGCGCCGGGCGTGAAATGTCCTGCGTTTAAACGTCGTTCGGCAATTGCGACGGTTGCCGATAGACCGTCTGCGATGTCTGTTTCTTTGGTTTTGGCCATTCGAAAGATGCCTTGCGGTAGTTCGCCTGACGAATCGTTGAATGCATAACAGGCGCCGATGTTATTCGCTGCCACATAACTGGAGGTCGGGATAAGCTCTAGTTTCCCATTCAGCATCACTGGCCGGTATGGATTGCCGCCAACGCCACCAACCTCGGAAGGACATCGAGGCAGGAAGTCACTTTTTAGTTCAGCGAAGGCACTTGCGCTATTTGGGCCGTTTACAGTTCTCGTAACCGAACGATTCCAACGTGCCGCTTTCTCGAACTCGGGCTGAACGGTGCAACACGAGAAACGGAAGCGGTGAGCCGAAGCCTTCCATGAGTAGTAGACCTCATCTGGAAAGTCCTTTAACGCATTGGCATTGGCACTTGGCAGGTTTGCTGCTCGCGGATAACTCATGTGTGCCGCTTCATATCTCAAAATCGATAGCACGTGAGTCCGAATTTCACTCATGCAGGTGTTTCGCCGGGCACTTTCCCTTACAGCTTGTGCCCAAGGAAAGACAATCGCCAAGATCACCGCAATGCATGCGATGACGACGAGAAGTTCGCGAGTGGACAACCCTGAGCGCAGAGAAAAGCGGTTGGAATGCATCCGTTTCGCCCGGTATGAGTTAATGCGGAAGAGATCACAATCAACTATAGCAATGAAGAAGCATGGCTGCACGAAAAACTAGCTTGAAGTTCAATCTCGCAATTGATTCTGATGCCGCATGTCGGGCACGGTTTCCATCTCCAGGACAGGTGACGTGTCGCGACTCGGAGAAAAACTTCGCGACAATTTTTCACGCGTCTCTTTGAGCATGCGATTCACAAAAAAGGCAATCGTCGTACCCACTAGCAATAATGCCAAACCCGCCATGATAGCCAAGCGTTGCAATTGCGACCCAAGCTCATCGACGTCTGAAGAGACTTTGCCATAGTTCTGTACGGCCAGGACGACGAGTCCGGTTGGCAGGCGACCATTCGTTTCCTGGCTGGGCATTTCAGCGGAACGATTGCCACCGGATTCTCTGGGCGCACGAGTCACATAAATGATGCTGACCAGCGATTCTTCTCCATACTTCAACCGGTTGCCATACTCAGTTCTGCCAATCGGGTCAACAAAACGACTTGATTCGTCAATGGCATCCAGATCGACGGTTGTGGTTGCCAGTTCCTCAGAAAGAAACTCGGATTCATTCGTTTCCAAATAGGCTTTGAAGACTGGGTGCTCCAACACGATTCCCGTATGGTCCCCTTCTCTGCCGTCGACCAGCATCGCGTATTGGTCACGACCACCAATGAACTCAACCAATTCGCCCAAGTCGACCGTCACTGCCACAATTCCCAGCGGTTTACCATCGCTGACAATCGGAGCTGAAAACGCAACCTTCCATTGACCCGTTTGTTGTGAACGGAACACAGCAGAAAGATGGGGTTCTTGGATGATAGGGCGCTCATCCAGTTGGTTTAGATCGGAATCAAACTGATCAGGTGAAAGGTCGGAGTGTTCTCCGGTGAAATACGTTCGGTACGCGTAGTTGTTGCCTAATGTTTTGTTTGGCTTCTTAAAGACTGAAGCGATTTGGTTTCCCCAGCGATCACAGACAAACCAACTTGCCGCGGGGGGAAACTGCTGGGTAAAGTCAAAAAGTCGTTGCTCCAACGGCGCTTGAAGTTTCTGTCGCAGCGGGTTGTTGATAAACTCAGTCCGACGATCTCTTAAAGGATCCAGCCCAGTCGTGGTGTTGGAATTTTTAACCGGGTTCGCCAGTTCCGCGCGCTGCCGGCGAAGTTGTGGATCAGAAACAACCTCGCCGAACAGGCTGACAAACTGAGTGTCGTTGGCCAGGATCGTGACGACACGAAAATAATCATCGATCTGTTCCGCAGCACTTCTCGCGGCCAATTGCCCGGCAAAAAAATTACTGTCCTCAGCACGCGCGGAAACTGCGTCACGGGTTCTTGAGATCGCTTGATTAAAAGCAGATAACGAAAAGAGCGAAACGATTCCCATGAGTAACAACGGCGCAATCACGCCGAGCAACATCAAGGGTCGTCGAGTCTGTGCAAGTTCGCGTTGTCGCAACGCCAACAACACGCTTTGGATACTTGAAAATCGTTTTTTTGGATCTGCTGCGATGCAACGATCGATGATGTCCGCCAATGCACGATCAACGCCAGCGATCTGACGATGTTCCGTAGGCGTCTTAGCCTTCAAGAGAGTTTCGCGGTACTTCGTTAGTCGATCACTGATCTGATCCGTAGTCTCGATCTGTTTCGACAAGTCGGAAGTATAGTACGGAGGCCTGCCTGTGATCATTGAATACAGCAGTGCGCCCAGACCGTAAACGTCCCAACTCGCATCGGGAATCGCAGTCATGTCAGCTTGTTCGGGAGCCATATAAAACAGCGTCCCCAGTGCTGGCGTTTCGTCGGTACTTAACCGCGACTGTCCAAAGTCAGCGACGCGAGGTTTGCCATCTTGATCGAGCAAGACATTTCCGGGCTTAAGGTCACAATGCAGAATCCCTTTGCCATGCAGGTGCATCATCCCTGTGGCGATTTCCTGAAACAGCTCGACCGCTTCGGGCACAGGCAAGCTCGAATCCGCCTTCAAGCGATCTTCCAACGAACCATGCTCAATGTACTCCATCACGTAAAAGGGTGGATCGGCCTCCCAGCCGACGTCGAGTAGTTGCACGACGTAACGATCGGCGGATAGTACGACCAGTTTTTCGACTTCTCGCGCCAGCAGTTCAACGTCATTTCGATTGCGTCGCGTATAAAATTTTACGGCGACTCTGCGACCGGTCTTCAAGTCAGTGCCGGACCAGACTTCACCATACGCCCCGCTGCCGACAAACTGCTGTAGCTTGTAGCCTGGAATCGTCGATGGGGGGCGCGCCGGCTCCAAACTCAGTTCACGAGCTTGTTGCAACTCTTCGGTAGATTGATGCTCGGTTCGATCCGACGACATGTTTGGCTTAACAATCTTGAATGACAGACGGCGCAAATCCGGTCGCCGTAGTTTTGGTTGGTTTGTTGTAGCATACCAGATCAACCAAAGTTGAATGATCAATGCACGAAAACGAACAATGTCAGCAACCTGGACTTTCGGCAATTCCTAAACCGCAAAAACGACCGAAGAATTGCCACGTCGGGGCCCCTTTCGTTCGGACCAAACAACCATTCCAATAAGGATCCGATTTGTGGATTGGCAAGATCAAGGCCAAACAAACGAATAGCGTACGCTTGTTAAACTACATTCTTTTGATTCTGAAGCAGGTTCGCTGCGGCACGCCTGTCGATTTGCATGAACATTGTCATCTTGGGCGGGGGAACCGTCGGACATCTGATCGGAGACCTGCTTTGCCAGCAAGAACACAGCATCACGCTGGTTGATTCTGACAAGGAGATGGTCCGCAAAGCCAATGAGGAGCTTGACTTGCGTGCGTTGCATGGATCGGCGTCCCAATCGAGCGTGCTGTTTCAAGCGGGCATTTCCAGCGCCGACATTTGTTTGGCCGTGACTGGAAACGACGAAACCAATATCGTCGCGGCCAGCATGGCGAAGGCGATGGGTGCTCGTCGTTCCATCGCTCGTGTATACGCACCAGTATTTCGCGACCTCAGTACGTTTGACTACCAAAGCCATTTTGGGATCGACCGTATTCTTTCGCTGGAACACCTGACAGCGATGGAATTGGCTCGATGCATTCGCACTCCTGGTTCAGTTGTCGTCGAACAGTTTGCCCGCGGTGACCTCGAAGTCCAAGAGCTGGTTGTTGGTCAAGAATGCAAAGTGACTTGCAACCAGATTCGGGATCTCGGATTGCCGGCCAACGTCAAGATTGGCACGATCAATCGAAACAACCGAATGTGGATTGCCAGCGCTGAAGATCAACTGGAAATTGGTGACAAGGTAACCATCTTTTGTCGGCCAGAAGACACCGACGCCGTTTATACGATGTTCAAAACCGACCGTGGCAAACCTCGCCGCGTGGTGATCGCCGGAGGCGGAGAAACAGGCCTGCATCTCGCTCAGATCCTTTGCCGAGAGCGATTTAAGATCATGATCATCGAACAAAACGAAGCGCGATGTCATGAGTTGGCAAAACAAGTTGACTCGGCGACCATCATTCACGCAAAGGCCACCGATTCAGAGACGCTGGAGGAACATCGTGTCGGGAACGCGGATGTGTTTGTTGCAACCACCGGTGACGACGAAGAAAACATGATGCTGGGTGTTCGCGCAAATGATCTCGGCACCGAGCAAGTCTTCACAACGATTGGCCGTCCGGACTATGGCAGCATTGTGCAACGCCTGGGAATTGATCGAGCCGTCAGCGCGCGGGATGTCATGGCGAAACAGGTCCTTGCGTATCTCAATGAAGGCAACATTATTTCTAAAACCAAGATGCCGGGCGGTCTCATCAACGTCGTTGAAGTGGATGTGTCGCCCGATAGCCGCGCAACCACGTCGACCATCGCTGAACTGGGCTTGCCAGAACGATGTTTGATTGTTGCCATGGTCAAGCAAGATGTTGTTCGAGTTCCCGGCGCCAAGGACAAATTTTCGGCGCACGATACCGCCATCCTGTTGCTTGAGGACGACGTGCTCAATTCGGCGGTCGCCGCTTTCAAAACGATGGCCTGATGCTCGCCCTGCCAGAGAATCTCAATCACAAACACGGCGGAATTGAGTTTTTGAAAAGTCTTATTTGACGTTCAACATTCATGAACAAGGACCAACAATTTGTCAGCCGGATCGAAGACGATCCGATCGCAAAATCGCTGCCCAGTCGGTCGACGTTTATTCCACTGCGCCACTTTGATCTAAAACAGGTCGTCCGCAAGGAGTTTGAACTCAATGATCGTGAAGCTGACAAGTTTTTTCGAATGTGTACTCAGCTCCACACGTTGTTCCATGTGGAGCATCAAGAATCACTGCGACGTTTGGAGGAGTTGTACGAACTGCTCGATCCGGACACGCAGTTGGTCGAAGTTGAAGGGGTGAATTCCGAATCGCGACGTGACTTGGGCGATCATTTGATCGACTGTGTTTCTGGGTTGCTGTTTTCGGCACACTACAAACGTTTGAGCGAAGAAGAACTGCAGCGAGCGATTGATGTCGGATGGAACTGGGGTGTCAAGCTGGAAGTCAACTTTGACCTTTTTGATCGATTGGAGATTTTTGCTCGCGGGTACACGACGATCACCATCACTCGGCGTCGTTGGCAGAACTTCTTTCGATTGGAATCGATCGAACTACCCGAGTTCACGCGACTGATTATGGCGTTTCGAATCAAAGAGTCAGACAACAACGATCGAAACCCCGTGATGCATATGCTGGATCATCGCTTCGTCTATCTGAAAACGTTTAAAAATATTCCTGAGACAGAAGTTGAAATTTTGTTGCCGGGAACCCGTGTTCGATTGACGCGATTTGACCGAGCGAAAATTCTGTTTCCGACGATCTCCGGAATGGCGATCACCGGGTACAAACTGTTTCGTTCAGCGCTATTGTTAACGTTGGCGTTCAGCTGGCAAACATGGTTCGGTGTGGCAGTGTTGGTCGGTGGGGCTGTTGGTTACATTGTAAAATCCGTGATGAGTTATTTTCGGACCAAAAAGAACTACCAGCACGGTTTGACACGCAACCTCTATTTGAAAAACCTCGATAATAACCTCAGCGTGCTCTATCGAATCCTCAACGAAGCGGAAGAGCAAGAGGTGAGTGAGATCATCCTTGCGTATAGCATTTTGTGGAAGCATCCGGACGCCAAGAACGGTGTTGATTCAAAAGAATTGGACGAACTGGTTGAATCGTTCATCCGAAAGACAGTTGACGTCGATGTGGATTTTGAAGTCCATGACGCCTTGGGAAAACTGGCAAGACTGCATTTGGCGTCGGTCGACGGCCATGGTAAATGGAGATGCATTCCGATCGACGAAGTTGAATCGACGATGAAAACTAATTGGAATCAACTGTTTGATTCGTCAAGCCAAATATCCAACGGTGCCACCAAACCGAACTGATCCTAAAGACATTGGAAACTGAAGTTGAATTTGAATTTGAAAAATAGCCAGCTCGAGTACGCTCGAGCGAAGTCTCTGATGCCAGGCGGTGTCAACAGCGCCGCGCGTGCTTTTGGAGCCGTCGGTGGTGAGCCGATCGTGTTTGAAAAGGGCGAAGGACCCTATCTTTATGACATCGATGGCAATCGCTACATCGACTTTATTGGGTCATGGGGACCAATGATCTTTGGTCATCAATGGCCACCGATCAGCGAAGCCGTTCATGCCGCAGTCGATCGCGGGACAAGTTTTGGCGCACCAACCGTTGCTGAAAACGAATTGGCAGAGTTGATCATTGAAGCAGTGCCGTCCGTTGAGATGGTGCGTCTGGTCAACTCGGGGACCGAAGCGACGATGAGCGCCATTCGAGTCGCACGTGGATACACAGGTCGCGATCGGATTATCAAGTTTTCCGGCAACTATCACGGCCATGTTGATAGCCTGTTAGTGGCTGCTGGCAGTGCGGCAGCGACGTTGGCGGTGCCCAATTCGCCAGGCGTCACGGCCGGAACCAGCCAAGACACGATGGTGTTGCATTACAACGACGTGGAGATGTTGGAGACAGCCTTTCGTGAGCACGGCGATTCGATTGCGGCTGTCATTCTTGAACCCATCTGTGGAAACATGGGCTGCGTGACACCCAGCAAGGCTTTTCTAGCTGCGCTCCGATCGTTGACCGAGAATTATGGATCTGTATTGATCTTTGATGAAGTCATGTGTGGATTTCGTGTTGCCCACGGTGGAGCTCAGTCGCTGTTCGGGGTCATGCCTGACATGACGACGATGGGCAAAATCGTCGGTGGCGGTTTGCCATTGGGTGTCTTTGGCGGCAAAAAGGAGATCATGCAGCATGTGTTGCCCGCTGGAAAAGTTTTTCAAGCGGGCACGCTCAGTGGCAATCCGATTGCAACCGCTGCTGGAATCGCCATGTTGCGATCACTCAAGGAACAACCGCCTTATCCACGTCTGGAGTTGATCAGTGCGCGGCTTGAGGAGGGCTTGCGTGCGGCGGCGTCTAACGCTGGGCTCGAACACTCCATCAATCGAGTCGGCAGCATGATGACCTTGTTTTTTCATCCGGGGCCAGTGACCGATTGGAACTCAGCAAGTCAGTGCGATACCGATCGATTCTCAAAATATTTTTGGGGACTGATTCATCGTGGCGTGTACATGCCCTGCAGTCAGTTTGAAGCGTTGTTTGTTTCTAATGCGACCAGCGACGAAGACATCGAGCACACGATCCAGGCCGCTCATGAAGTGTTGTTAGAGGTTGCCGCTGCGTCCAAGGCGTGAGAGCGTTGATAACAGGCTAAGTCACTTCGGCGCTAGGCGCGATTGTTTTAGTTAAAACGATTCCGGCTAAAGCTCGGTACTACGAACTCCTTAGCCGATTTCTCGCATAGTCGAGATTGAGAACAATCCGTGACGCGCGGCTAGAACTTGTTTTAGCTAAAACGATTCCGGCTAAAGCTCGGTACTACGAACTTCTGAGCCGATTCGGCGCTAGCCGTGGTTCTGGCTAACGACTTGCATCAGCAACGGCGCGACGTTTTAACTCGTCCCATAACGGTACGCAAATGTCTTGGACCCGTTGGGATTGTCGAGACGACCAGGCTTCTGCTGGTGGGAATCGACCCTCAGCGCGATTGGGCCGTTGGTTCACTGCCGCGCGAACTCGAGTTTTCAATTCGATGCCGATGAACTCTTCAAACGCGCCGACTCGACCAGCAATCAGATCATCGAAATCGAGCGTGAAATGTTCGACTCCCGTTTCTGATGAAAGCCAATTGAGATCGTCGAAAATTCTTTGGTTCGCGTTGCGCCAATGATGACAAAATTTCTCAAATGGATCCGCCGAAGAAGGACCGCTGATCGTTGTCTTGAGCCTCAGGTTCTTCGACAAATAAGAAACGACGTTCGGCTTGGACATCGCGCTGCGAACCGCTTGTCTTGGATCGCGAAACAGATGAACAAATTTTGCATTTGGAAATGCCAAGTGGAGTTCTTTCGACATCGAGAACAATCGATTGTTGGCTTCCAGAAACACGTTGTGTCGGGTATAGCGTAGCAAGCGTACCAAACGTTTTTCGGCATGATTGCCAAAGTAATTTTCGACGCCGTGTTGTTCCAGATCTGGCTTCTTTTCGTGAAACACGTCTGGGATCTGATTGTCACGAAGCAGCTGAATCAGATAAGTTGAGCCACAGCTCCCAATGTTCTGACAAAAGAATCGCGGCCGCATGATCGTCTCGTAATCCAACCAGCATCGCTTGACCGCGCGGCGGAGCGTGCGCACGAACCCTCTCGGCCCGCTGGCGGAATCATGGTCGGCAACACGATAAGTATGAAGATCGTTAATCATTGGTATCTAATTGAAAATCGAAAGCCTACCCAATATTACAAAATGCTATTTTTTGCGCCAACGTCGATTTGACGGTTGGTAGGCACGTCAATGATCGGCGGCAAGGGTGCTCGACCGCAGCTGTCGCCGAAACGGCTCAAGAATGGACATTGGGCACTTTTTCTCGAGTTGCATTGCTCAATGTTTGAAAAGCATCACACGCTTCGCGCACCGAGTCTTCTTCCCGCGATCTTGAACAACTACTTGGCGATGTCGTCGTTTGATGAATCGAGCCACCACCCGATGGAGACGGCAGCGGTTGTCATCAAAAGAAACATCGACAGGAGTGAGAATCGGTGCATTGAAACCTAAACCTGAGGCGCGACCAGTCGACCAAATTCGTCCTGCCCAGCTACGACTTGAAAACGCTGCCGCGCTTCGCTGGCTTGTGCCCAAACTGATGCCAAAGATATTCGTGAAACGAAGCCATTGGTGTTAAGCAAGGATGCCAGTAAGCCAATATGATCGCTGTCATTCTTAAATACGGTACGAATTGGCGGCGAGTGAAAATTCTTGTAATGTGAAACTAGAAAGCCTTCGGCTTCGAATCGGCCCGGAATATCATCCATCAGTACACCTTCTGACACGACTTCAACTAAAAAGCGATTGTTTGACGTTTAAACGACGTGCGGCCCACCACGACAACACCTACGATTTCGATCACAATTGCAAG
Source organism: Planctomycetota bacterium (assembly GCA_038534355.1). Taxonomy (GTDB): domain Bacteria; phylum Planctomycetota; class Planctomycetia; order Pirellulales; family Pirellulaceae; genus Mariniblastus. The sequence continues at coordinate 9,675 of JBCAWX010000045.1, read as the reverse complement.
AAGCTAGTTCCATATTAACTCGCCATTGAGTCAACAAACGTCGCGAAGTTGAAAAAGGCGCCTCAATGCATTTTTCTCAGAAGTGATACAACAGATCAACGGATACGACGGTATTCGATTTCCACATTCGATTTATTCAACCCGCGTCACATAAGCATAATAGGCACCGCAGATCGAATCCCCGTTTTCGTCGTTCATCCAGGATTGCATCTCGATCTCTCCGGCAGGCAATTCCATCTGAAACACAAACGATTCGTTTGCTCCACCCGATTCAGATTTGCCTTTAAAAAGAATGCCTGCACCATTTCGAATCTCCAGTCTGGCATTCTGAATTGGCAACTGAATTCCTTTGGGATAAAGGCCATCAGTGACTTTTGTTTTTTCGCACCCGGCATTGACTGCGAATCCGGACTCGCGCGGCCATCGACGAAGTTCAATCTTGTAGGTTCCGGCTTGATCTACCGACAGATGCCAGACACCATTCTTTTTTGCAGCGTTTCGAATTTGCCGTTGTTGATCGACAAACACGTCCAGCCATTCGCAAGCTGTCAGCATCATCGGATTCTCTGATTCATGCCCAATGACGACGCGCTGGGGTGTCGTTACTTCGTCTTTGACCTCGTCCCACCAACTCTGAAGATGCTCCTGCAACTCGGCGACCACTTCTGGGTACTCACTGGCGACATCATTCTGTTGACTTGGGTCGGCAGCGACATCGAATAGCATTCGGTTCTCCAAGAGTCGCCAATTTTTCCAAAGCACCGCCGCGCCATCACGTTGTGGAATCGCAGGATTGCCATCGGTGTACGTTGCTTTAAAGCCGGGCATTCGGCTGTAATTGATCACCAGTTTTCGATCACCAATCGTTTCGACTTCACCGGTCAGGACGGGTTTCAAGCTGACGCCGTCCAATTTCTTGGGCAATTGCCGGACAACTTGATCACCCGCCAATGCAGCGAGTGTCGGCAGCAAGTCTTGCACTTGCGACAGCTCAGAGATCTCTCGGACCTCTAGTTCTCCACCGGGCCACCGAATGAAACAGGGAACCCGATGTCCACCTTCCCAGAGCTGAGTCTTCTTCCCTTTCATGCCGGCGTTGTAATAGTCGGCTCCAAACGTACTGCCATTGTCGGTCAGAAACACAACAATCGTGTTTTCAAAAAGCCCGGCATCCTTGAGTGCTGCATCAAGTTTCCCAACGTTGTCGTCGATGTTGGCACCCATCGCCAAAAAACTGACCAGCGACTTCATCCTCGCTTTGTTTTCTAAAATAGCGCCAAGCTGACTTTTATTTTCAAGCAACTTTTCTTGGACCGGTCCGCGATATTGATCCGGTACAAACCAAGGCCAATGGGCACTGTTGAGCGCAATGTAACCAAAAAACGGTTCATCCTGTTTTGCAGACGCATCGTCGTCAGATTCTGCGTCAGCATCGGTGCCCGCTGCTTTCATCCATTGGATAGCTTCTTCAAAAAAGACGTCGGTACAGTAACCTTTGAATTGCTTTCGTTGCCCATTGTGAATGTACGTGTCGTCGAAGTAATCGTTGTCCCAATGGTCGGGCACCGAGTTAATGTGGGATGATGGAAACCAGATCGATTCATCAAACCCACGATCGGACGGGCGAAACGGATAGTTGTCGCCAAGGTGCCATTTGCCAAACAAACCTGTGCGGTAGCCCGCGTCCTTGAAGACATTGGCCATTGTTTTTAGTTCCGGCCGCATCAGCGTTCGACCACTACTGACGTTGCTCGCTCCGTTTCGAAAGGCATCCAATCCAGTCATCAACTGGCCTCGCGTCGGCGTACACATCGGGGCGACGTGGAAATCTGTCAAACGAACCGACTGTTGAGCCAGTGCGTCAATGTTTGGAGTCTCCACAAACGGATTACCATTGCACGAGAACTCCCCATAACCTTGGTCGTCCGTCATGATGACCAGCACATTCGGTCTTTGTGCCAACAGGCAGTCGGATAGAAATAAGATCAGGACGAGACTGGTCATTGCCAGCAATGAATTGGTTTTCATACTCAGGTTCCATTGAGATTGAAAGCATGCCGATGAAGTTCCGAGTATATCGTAATCGGTTTGCAAACGGTAAACTTGTGATCGGCGAGCTCATTGGCTCATTCACCATCATTTCGTAACTTGCGAAATCATCCTGGTCACAATTTTTTCAACTGTTTTAAATCAAATGGCAAAGATAGATCAATTTGAGAGCATCTTCCGATCGGCTTCCAAGCAACCGTTTGAGCCAGAGGACGTTTCGGTCGATCGAGTTCTCATTTTGACAGACAAAGACCTCGCTCATAGCCAGCCGTTTGTCGATGAGGCGAAGCGGTTTCTCGGTGTCTTCTCCGAGAGCTATCAACCAGAATGGAAGTTGATCTCCGGCGAACAATTCTCCAGCGTGTCCGGTTTGTTGGAGCAAGTGAATGAGTTTCGACCTGACCTAATCTGCACCTATCGCAATCTCCACATTCCAGCCAGCGAGCATCCTTACAGTTTGGGTGTCTACGTCGATGTGCTAACGCAAGCGATGACGACGCCGATCCTGCTGATGCCGCGAATGGAAGATCAAACTGAGTTTGAGATGGATCAGTTGGCGAAGACCGGAACCGCGAAGGTGATGGCAATCACCGATCATCTCGCCGGGGATCATCATTTGGTCAACATGGCAGCCACTCTGGTCAAAACGGGCGGCAAGCTTTATCTGACGCATGTCGAAGATCGAGCGATCTTCGATCGTTTTGTGGCAGCCATTGATCGTATTGCCGAGATCGACTCAGACATTGCACGTGAGTCAATTTTGAATCAGCTACTGTCTGAGCCCAAAGACTACATCGAGTCGTGTCGACAGACGATCGAAGAAAAGTACAACGTTGAAGTCGAAGCGATTGTTACTGTCGGCCATCTTCTGAAAGAACATTTGAAACTGATCGAATCGCACGAGATCGATTTGTTGATTTTGCATACCAAAGACGACGATCAGCTTGCCATGCACGGTTTGGCTTATCCGCTGGCCGTCGAGATGCGAGATCGTCCGTTGCTTTTGATTTAGGCCCCACTGGCGCAATTGACTTTGTTGACTTTGCGCATCACATCGTTTTACAGTTGTAGCTAAGCGATAATCTCTTCGACGACGCGTCCGTAGACGTCGGTCAAACGGAAATCGCGTCCAGCATATCGATAAGTCAACTTGGTGTGATCGAGCCCCAACATGTGCAACATCGTCGCATGCAAATCGTGAAAACTCATCTTGTTCTCAATCGCGTTGATGCCGTACTCATCCGTAGCACCGACTCGCTGACCACCTTGGGTTCCGCCGCCGGCCATCCAGGTTGAAAAACCTTTCGAGTTGTGGTCGCGTCCATCCTGCTTCTTTACGTGTGGCGTGCGTCCAAATTCACCACCCCAAACGACCAGCGTGTCTTCCAACATGCCTCGCTGTTTCAAGTCGGTTAACAAAGCAGCGATCGGCTGATCGGTCGCGCGGCAGTTCGCTTCCAATCGACCTTTTAGCTGACCATGCTGATCCCAATTGGCGTGGCAAAGTTCAATATATCTCACGCCCGCCTCCGCGAATCGCCGGGCCAACAAACATTGACGCCCGAAGTTGTCCGTTGCTTTCTGCCCGACGCCATACATGTCCAGAATCTCCTGAGATTCATCCGACACATCCATCAACTGTGGAACCGCATTTTGCATACGAAATGCAAGCTCGTACGATTCGATCACACCTTCGAGTTCGGGGCTGACTTGTTTCTTCTTGAGCAGATCCTGATTCATCTCCTGCACAAGATTCAACTGCTGTCGCTGCACGTCACCCTGGAAGCGGTCGTTTTTAATATTGCCGATCCGCGCGCGTTGAAGCGGCTGGTTGACTTGTCCGATCGCGGTGCCCTGGTAGATCGCTGGCAGAAATGAACTTCCGTAATTTTGCGCACCACCGACTCGAGTTTCTGGATTCAGAGTAATAAATCCTGGCAAGTCCTGGTTTTCAGTTCCCAAGCCGTACAACGACCAAGCACCGACTGACGGCCTGACGAACCGAAAACTTCCGGTATGCATCTTCAGATAGGCTTGCGGATGGTTGGGCACTTCGCCTTGCATGCCGTTGATCAAACAGAGGTCGTCAGCGTGTTTGGCGAGATTGGGAAACAAAGACGAAATCGGCAGCCCGCTTTCTCCATGCTGTTGAAACTCCCAAGGTGACTTCATCAACTTCCGATTCCGTTGCTCTGGCGCGTTCTTGCCGCTGTCTTTAATGAGTGCAGGTTTGTAGTCGAAGGTGTCGACATGCGAGGGGCCGCCGCGCATGCAGAGGAAGATCACCCGTTTCGCTTTTGCGGGAAAATGAGGTTCTTTTGGCAACAGTGGATTGGTCGATTTGTTCTTGTCGTCCCCGATCGACTGTTGGGTTGCCAGTCCGGCAAAAGCCAAGTATCCGAATCCACAAGAAAGGGTCTTCAGTGCCGATCGTCTTGAAAAAAAAGAATCCATGCTAAGTTTCTCGTTTGAATTTGGTTAGCTCTTGTTTTGGGGCATCGAAAACACTCGACACGCCGGCTTAATCGACGTATCTGAATTCTGCGGTTCCGAACAATGCTTGAACGAAGCCAGACCAAGCGTGCTCAGTGGCGACCTCTTCTGAGATGTCATCCCGCTGCTGGACAAGTTCATCTTGCATACGTTCGATGAAGTTCGTCGCTCGTTCAATCTCGTCCAATGTCGGCTTTCGTGACAAGACAGATTGGTAGGCAACCGATACTCGGCCGATATCGTCGGTTGGACCATCTTGTTCAATCAACAAGTTGGCGACCAATGCATCTGATTGTTCGGTTACAAATTCACTGTTGAGAAAAAACAGTGCTTGCGTCGGGACGGTGGTGACCGGTCGATCTCCAACAAGAATGCTGGGTTCCGCAAAGTCGAACAGCTTGAGTGCTTCTGGAACATCATTTCGGATGATTGGCAAATACACGCTTCGATGGCGATGATCTTTAATCAGTTGCCCGACTTTGACTTGACGGCCATACTCACCTTTCAGGGCTGACACAGGCGAACCGGAGGGTGGTGAAACGTTGAGCTTTCCAGATGCAACCAGGATCGCATCGCGTAGGGCTTCGGCATCGATCCGTTTTGGGCTGTGCCGCCAATACATCCGATTGTCCGGGTCAGCTTCGTAATTCTCTGCGTGGTGGTTGCTCGAAAGCTGATACGTTCGCGACATGACCAATTTCTTGATCATGCTTTTGACGCTCCAGCCGTCATTCATGAACTCGTCGGCCAAGTGGTCCAGCAACACGGGATGACTTGGCATTTCACCGGTGGTTCCAAAATTGTCCACCGTCCGAACCAGGCCAACGCCAAAGATGTGTCGCCAGATTCGATTAACAATCACACGACTGGTCATCGGGTTTTCTGTGTCGACAATCCATTCGGCCAACTCACGACGACCACTTTGTTCGGTCGTCAGGACCGGTTGTTGCAGCTCAGGATCCAGGATTGTCAGCAGTCCACGGGGCGCAGTTCCTTTGGGGCTGGAAACTTCGCCACGAATGTAGACTGGTGAATCTGAAACTTTTCCGTCGCGCACACCCATCGCCAGCTCAGAGGGTTGTTGCTGTTCTACCTGTTTGCGTTGTTGGGTCAACTGTTTGATGCGATTGCGACTCTTGTTGATCGCTTGCCGAAGATTCGCGACCGCTTTTTTGTCAACCTGTTTTGACTTGTCTTTGTTCTTGCGTGAGCTCAACGATTTACTTTGCTTCTGTTGGTCACTGATCCGTTTCTTATTGGCGGCGATTTGACCATCAATGTCGTCCAATCGCTTTTGTTTTTGCTGACGCAGATTTTTGAGTTTGTCCTGATCTGTTTTCAGTTCAACCAGCGGACTGGATTGTCGATTGCCTTGTTGTCGCTGAGTACCGTAAAGCGTATCGGTGCTGCGAAAGATTCCCGCCATCGAGTAATACTCTGCGGTTGGAATGGGATCAAACTTGTGATCATGGCAACGGGCACAACTGACCGTCAGTCCCATGAATGCACGAGTGGTCACATCGATTTGTTCGTCGACCAAGTCCATTTTGAATGCATTCTTGTTTCCCTCGTTGAGCAGTTTTGGACCGATCGCCAAAAACCCGGTGGCGATCAACTGCTCATTGGTTGGATCTTCCGCCAGGTCACCGGCGATCTGTTCACGGATAAAGGTGTCGAACGGCTTGTTGCTGTTGAACGCGGCGATCACGTAGTCGCGGTACCGCCAAGCATTTGGGTAAACAAAATTTCGTTCGCGGCCATTGGATTCTGCATAGCGAACAACGTCGAGCCAGTGCCGTCCCCAGCGTTCGCCAAACTGTGGGGAATCAAGCAGCTGATCCACCAGGTCTTCGACGGCGGAAGGAGATTCGTCATCCAAAAACGTCTGAAGCTGTTCCGGCGTTGGCGGTAGACCGATCAAGTCAAAATAGAGTCGACGCGCGAGGGTTCGACGATCTGCATCGGGTACCGGTTTGAGTGAACTCGATTCAAGTTTTGCCAAAACGTATCGATCGATGTCCGATCGAGGCCATGACTGATTCTTGACTGAAGGCGCGTCTGAGATTTTCAAAGGCTGGAACGACCAGTGTTTCTTGCCTTCTTCGAAATCGATCTCTCGCTTGACCAGCGTGGGTCCTTCGCGCGGGTCTGGGGCGCCCATTCGAACCCATTTTTCAAAATCGCTAATGACCGATTCCGGCAATTGCTCTTTGGGCGGCATCTCAAATGAGTCGTATCGAATTGCCTCAATCAACAAGCTGTTTTCGATCTCGCCAGGAACAACGGCATGTCCACTCTCTCCGCCTGCCCGAATGGCATCGCGCGAATCAAGAATTAGGCCACCTTTGACGGACTTTGAGTCTTTCGAATGGCACGAGTAACACTTGTCGACGAGAACAGGTCGTATCTTCTTCTCGAAAAAGTCGAGCTGTTTTTGAGTAAGCTTCTCTTGTTGCGCGACGGAAACGCGAAAAGATGCCAGCATTAGCAACGTCGTGATGCCAACGCATAGCGATCGAGTGGGAAACGACATGACTCACCATCATGGGAAGTAGAGTTCGTATTTTTATAAAGATGAAGATGCGCGTATCGACCGATTTATTTTAGCCGAACGAGGAATGTGCCAGAATCGATCTTTGGAATCGACCTTGCGGCTGCCGTTTAACCACCGTTGAGTAGGCTTAGACTGCGCCAAGTGATCGTTTGGCGACATTTTAGGCGAAATATTGTGCCAAAATGGCAGTCGGGCCTGTCTGGCGTCTAATTCCGGTTTTCAGGACCGCTTTCGACCTGTTGCTTTCGCTGACGCTCTTTTTTGACCGCGTCCGGAAACTCGTCGGCATAAAGACTGGCCGCCTCTTTGTACGGTGGATTCCATTTCAACAGTTCCAACAAGTCACGTCGCTTTTTGAGGTACCATTTTCTGGAAATCGTGTGACCATTGCTCTCCAATTTTTCGAGTGCGATCCCAAAGTTGCCTGAGCGTCGTTGCATCCGAATTTCGATAAGCACAAATTCCGCTCGGTCGTCTCCCGCTGTTTTTATAAGATCCGAAAAGGCTTCTTTCATCTGTCGATCGAGTCCTTCCGGGTCTTTGATCGGATTGCTTCTTGAAACGTCTGGTAGTTCACGATAAGCCAACGCTCGGACGCGACGATAAAGAGCAAACTCAAGGGCCAAGTGAGCCTGAGGATCTTCGCCTGACTTCGTTCGTAGCAGTTGTATAAGCCGACTGGAGAGTGCGTCGATTCTTCCCAGGTGCTGCTTACGAATCTCTGGTTGTTCATCGAGTAACTTCAGTGCGGTCTGAAAGAGCGCAGCGTCGTCAGAATGTTCTTTAATCAGTGCATCGATCTGATGAAGCGTCGACCGGTTCGCCAACTGCATGTGAGTTGCATCAACGACGACAGTGAGATCCTGAATGAGCTTTGATTGGGCCGACTCAAGAACCGGTTCCTTTTTCAGGATGGGCAGCGAATCTGCTTGGTGACGGGCTGGGTCGACTTGCATCGTTCCGGGCTTCCATTTCTTCAGCCAAGATCGCTGGGACGCAAGCTCCTGACGTTGGACATCGGTCAGACCATCGTGCTCTAGCTGGGCCAAAATGGCTTGCAACGTATCCTTCTTCCAGTCGGAGGGAGGATCTTGTCGAGCGAAACTGCTCGGAGTCGCCCAGATGAACAGGATAAAAAACGAAAGAAGCAGCGTGTTCATTGAAGTCCAATCCTGTTTGGGAGCAAATGAGACGTCAGTTACAACCTGAATACAGAATTTAACCGTTAAAGCTGGTCCTTGTGAATGGTAGGATTTCCGGTTTCAAAAGGCGAAAAGAGCTGCTTGTGTCGACTTCACCGTTGCCGAAATGGGGATTGTGAATATAATCAAGACCATAACGGATGTGGGAAGTGCATCCGAGCATCAGTTGAGAATCGCAAGGCCATCGTTTGTGCCCCTCAGCTGAACCATCGGAAAATGACCGCGAAGTGAATCGACCCCGACTGGGTTAATCGTGTCGGCATCGAACTCAGGATCTTCGCAACGTCGTTTGGACACATCTCAGACTGTTAATTCTCGAGTCTACCAATGTTACTATCTACACTGACTCCACTTGCTTTTCTCGGTTTCCCTGGCGGTGCCGAATGGTTCATCGTTTTGGGCATCTTTATTTTGTTGTTTGGCGGAGCCAAGCTTCCAGGATTGATGCGCAATTTGGGACGAAGCGTCAATGAATTCAAGGCGGGAATCAAGGAATCGCCTGCCGAAGCCAACATTGATGAAAAACCAGAAGAAGAAACTGAGTAGTTGTTTTTTCTGATGGTTCACGTTTGTTGATGTGGCCGTTTTGATTTGACGCGTCGTGTCGTCGCGAGACTTCGTTCAGCCAAGCTCTTTCGGCGGACTGTTTTCTATTCGCAAAGAAACCAGTTGATGTCGGCATTCGTTTCTTTGATCGTGCGATCACACGCCTGCGTCATTTTGAGCGACTTGTTGTTTGTCGTCCTTCCAGCTTGTTTTGCCCGGACCAATTTATGATGGATATTAACTTGATCGCATTTATCGGGATCGGCGGACTTGGATTCGCTGAATTGGCAGTGATCGCAGTCGTTGCGATTGTTCTATTTGGAGGCCGCTTGCCGAGTGTCGCGCGTAACTTCGGACAAACGTATGCAAATTTCCGACGTCAACTAGCAGACATTCAGGCTTCTTTGAAAACCGATGTCGACTACGACGACGTCGACTCTAAGCCCGGCCTTCCTTACTACGCGGATGTCGACGAATACGACGATCAACCAGACGACTTCGAAGCACCGCCGGAAGAAGACTAAGCTAAACGCCAACAAAGGTGTCAGGAACCTGGTCGGCTGTTTGCCTTACTTTTTTTGGGGAAAGGCCACAGATAAACACGGATGAACACAGATCGCCAAAACCGAAATCGCTTTAATGCAACTCTTGGCTTGGCAAAATTTACAGCAGGCATTTTGGCAGGCCAAGTACCTTTAGGTAGCTCAGACACTGAGCAGCGAACACATCGTTGATCTCGACTAAAACTTAACGTTCCACGATCACTACGTTGGCCACGAGTAGATCAGAAAGGTACTTGCCAACGACCCAATGTATTTGGAACTTTAGACG
>JBCAWX010000044.1:0-43253 GCA_038534355.1 Planctomycetota bacterium | reverse complement strand
TACTGACTGGAGAGCCGTGTGCGGGAGAACCGCACGCACGGTTCGGAGGGAGGGGAGTCCAGAAAACTGGACTTCCCCACCCCTATCTTGGGTTGGCACCGTTGGGCTCGCGCCCGGACGCTATTTGGATCGATCAAAGCCGTAGGGCTTTCGCCAAATGAAAAACGATTCTCTGGTTTAAGGTTTCGGGTGTCCGCATGTCGGTTTGCTAGCGAAACATCGATCTAACGTGTCGCTGTCAACCTTGCTAAAACCTGTTTTGAGAATTCAAATGTCCCCCTCAAGGAGCGGTTCGAGTTGCTTGCTAGCGGCGTTGCAGTCGGAATAATCGGTAAAGCTGGCTCAAGCTTTTTTCCCTGAAAGGTCGAAGAAAGAATTGTATGCCGCTATCGTCGGGTTGCGCTCGAGTTGTTTCCCGAACTGCGTCTCGAAAAACCTATTCCCCAGAAGCCATGAATCGCTCGCCGATTATCCACGACTCACCTAAAACACGTGCCGCTCGATTGCGCTCGAGTGTTGCGTTGTTGACTGTCGGCATGACTCTCTTTCTGGGGCTGTCTCTATTTTGGCCAATCAGCGTCGATACCTTTCGTTGTCTGACCACGATCGACGCCAGTGCGTATGGCGACGTGGCCGTTGATAACGAACCGCTCAATGTTCTGGCCAATTGCGTCAATCTTGAAACAACACCTGAGAAGCTGGAACCGTTGATCCAGGAAGTTGCCAGTCAAATTCCGCTACGCTCACGGGTTCTGGATTATCGAGACTTTGATACGATTCGAAGTTCAGTCCAAGTCGGCGTCGAGTCGACTTCAAGTGGCCCAATGCGGTTCATTTTGAGTTTTGACGGCAATGGGTTCAAAGATGAGCAACGGTTTCTCAAGCTATTGACCGACCGAGTTGCCAATCGGTTATCAATGATTCGCTCGAACGAGCAAAATCAAATCGTTTTCGAGATCCCTCAGGACAAACTGGATCGCGCGATCTGGTTAGCGGGCCAGATTCATTCGGACGTCGATGAACTGAACCAGCGGATTCAAAACAAATCATCTTCAAGTTTCCATCTGGCGTCGGCATCAAAAACAAAGCCTGGCCAGAACGACATTGCCAACAGTCTCGAATCGATAGAAACCAAGACGCTAACCAATTTGCTTGACGAGTTGAAACAGAGTCAGCCGACGGCCGGTTGTGATTCACTGTTCAGGATCCAACGAGTCAGTTCGGTCACAACGGACGCGGTGGGTTCGACCCCAAGTTGGTTGGCGATTATTTTGATCGCGGGTCTGTCCTTTGGAGTGGCCAGCGTCGTGGCGCTTCAGTTTGACCCATTCGGCGCCAGGGGATTCGAATCAATTGATCAAGTAGAACAGCAATTGGGATTGCCTGTCGTTGCAACGGTTCGAGGTCGGGCCAACGAAAGTGGTACGACTGAAACCGACGCGAATACGATATGGGCAAATCAGATTGTGGAGATCAGCACCATGGTGCTGTTAGCGGCGATGGTCACCATCGTTGGTTTTGTGTTAATTGATGAATCGGTTCGAGATTCATTCTTTTATCACCCATACGACGGACTGGCTCGAATCGTTCGAATTTTCATGGGCTATCACTAACACCGAACAAATTGTCGCTGAATGAATCAGCGAGACATGGTTTTAATCGCAGGAAGCGTAATGTACGAGCAAGTATTCAATTTTCGCTCACGGCCGTTCACCACGACGCCATTTGTGAAACATTACTTTGCCGGGTCGACGATCCAACAGTCCCTTGGACAAGCACAGTTGTGTATCGACCGTGCATCGGGGCCGGTCGTTTTGGTCGGAGACATCGGAACGGGGAAGTCGTTGTTTCTGGCAATGCTGGAACATCAGTACAAGTCACAATTCTTAACGGTCAATCTTGGATGTGCTCGTCTGGAAAACCGTAAAGACTTGTTGCAAAGCATTCTGTTTGCGTTGAACCGTCCGATCATCGGTCGTACAGAATCAGAGCTTCGATTTGATTTGATGGCGCAGGTCAAGCCGAACCCCAAATGCCCTGATGGAATGTTACTGTTGGTCGATGATGCCGATACACTGTCGATCGATCTCATTGATGAGCTCCGTTTGATCACCAACTACGTCGTCGATGGTGCGCCGCGTGTTCGATTGGTCATGGCCGGGCGTCAAGGGTTAGAGGAACAACTGACGAATCCAAAAATTGCTTCGTTCGTTCAGCGAATTGCGACGCGTTGTTACCTGTCGCCGTTAACGGGCAGCGAAACATCGTCCTATATCCAGGAGCACATCAATCGAGCCGGTGGCAGCGCCGAAGATTTGTTCCCAGTGGAGTCTTGCCAAAAACTCTTTGAACTGACCGAAGGTGTGCCTCGACTGATCAACCAGGTGGCAGACTTTGCGCTGATTATCTCCGGTACGCGAGGCGAATCGTCAGTTAGCGGCGAGATCATCGAAGAAGCATGGGCCGACGTTCAAAGCATGCCTGGAATGGCGTTGGCCGCTGACGGCAATCAGGAAACGAATTCGGATTGGACCGTCATCGAATTTGGACAACTGGAAGAAGAAAGTGATGGGACCGTCTACGAATTTGGTACATCGGTTTCTGAGACTCAAGCCAGTGCCGAGAGCTTTGGGCAACTCGAGCAACCTGAAATAACGTCGACCGTTCCCGCCGCTGAGTCAAACGAAGCCGAGCCAGTCAGTTCGCTTAATTCAGAAGTTGATGAAATTGGCGAAGCTGTTGGAGCGGAGGCCAATCAACAACAGGCGACGTTGGAACATCCAACCACGACAGAGCCGACGCAACCCGCCGCTCCAGCCTATCAGTCTCCATTTCTGGACGACGATGGTGAACGTGTTTTCTCACCGATGGGCAACGCGGATGATCTTAAGAGGCCTCTTGAACATCAGGATGCCGTAGAGACTGTCGAGCCAGTCGCTCCAGCCCAAGTCGACCCGGAACTGGGCATCGATCTAGCCGCACTTCAGCGTCAACAGGCGGCTTTAGCGGCAACGAACGAAGCCGTTTCAGATGAGACCTCTCAACTCGATCCCACCAGTGCAGCTGCATCCGAATTTGTGGATTCCGAATCCGATCAAACCGGAATCCAAAACGCCGAATCGAGCGCTACCGCAGAACCATCCGTCGATTTGGCAGCACAGTTTGCAGCGGTTTTTGGAAAAGAGCCGGCTCCGTTTTCGCCGCCTACTGAGGAGCCAAGTGATCTCCCCGTTGATGATCCAGTGCAGGGAAATGAACTTCCGGCAGCGTCCTGGCAAGCGGCGAGCGACTCAACTGAATTGAGTGAACAAGAACAAATTGAACAGCTGCAGCAAGATCAAGACTCGCTGTTCGCGATGGCGGATCAAGAGCGACCAGCCGCGTCGAATCCGTTAGGGCTTGACGCACAGCCGCGCGAATCAGATGCGGGTCTTCCACCAATGAATGTCGCCGATTTTGTCCGGCCCGCAACCACAACCAACATTGCGAATGAGATTGCCAATGCATTTGAGGCCGCGTCATCGCAAGAGTCTCCCAATTTGGACGCACCGCAAGCCGCATCAAGTCAGTCTTCACCAAAGATTCACGCTGAAGCACAATCGCAAGCCAGCGACGATACTTCAGCGGACCCGGAATTGACGAAGCAAGATCTAGGAGTTGACTTTAGCGCCCTTTCGGCCAGTCTCGAAGCCGCTCGAGCATTCGACGTCAAGAATGTTGAGGAAACTGAGCGTCGTGTTGAAGAACTTCAACAACTTGAATCACCTACGGAATCCAGCTCATCAGAAACAGAGAAAACGCCCGCAACGGATGCAATTGAGAAATCATCGGTGGCAGGTTCAGCGTCTCAGTACGAGTTTGTACAGCAGGATGTGCCTTCCGAAGAGTGGGCCAATCCAACATCAGAGTCTGCCTCCAATTGGCAAATGAACGACGAAAACGGCGTATCGAGCGAGGCTGCTGCGAATGAACCCGCGGTGGAGACTTCGTTTGAACAAGCCTCCGCCGAGCCGGAGATGAACAGCTTTCAGCTGCCAGGCAATCCGGAAACGGAAGCCGAAGTCACCTCGAATAATTCAATCGTCGATGATTCTGCCATCGAAATCAGTGAAACTAAATCGGAAGAAGTCTGTGCCAATCAGAACGATCCGTTTGCGGAGTCGTTTGAACAAGAGGAGACGCTTTTGGATCGATTCGCGCCGATTATCGCCGCACAGAATCACTCATCGGCTGCGTTGACTTCGTCGGACTTGCAAAATGTTCGACCGACGGATCCGGTGAGTGAACCTGCCGTGCCGCCAAGCCCTGAGCCTTCGGTGCACGCCTCAACTGATTCACCGTTTGAAGCATTTAACCCGATTGACTTTAGCAGCATTCAATCGGACGAATCCGAGAATCAAAACGTCGTCGAATCAGGCCCTGTTGATCACGATTCGTCATCTGCAGAGTCGGCCGTTCCGGACATTCAACCTACTCCTGAGTTGGAACCGCATGAGGCTTCATCTGATCAATCGGAGCATGCGGATTCGGTTTCGCCGTCACCCACAATTTATGATCAGCCGACGGAAGTCAACGAAGAACAGCGAGCTCGTGGCTATGCAGTAGTTCGACCGGCGACACAAGAGCTTTCTGACGACGAGACCGAGCCTTCAATGCAATCGTCGGCACCCACGGCTTTAGAAACTCAAAGCAGTTCGCTTGAGCCTTCGCCCTCAACAACGGATGCCGGTGAAGTTCATCGGCACGTGACGGAGGCTGCCAACGATGACATTTCGCGTCAAGCTGAAGCGATTCTTCGTCGTTTGGAAGCGAATCAGAAATCACAACAACTGGCCGCGTCGTCACCGGTTTCACATGAAACCGGAGTCAATACCAATCTGGAAGAAATTCAGAATTCTCCTCAACTTTTTGAATCCGATGCAAGCAGTTCTTTAAGCGAACAAGATCCTTCTGAAGCGATCCTGAACGAGATTCATCAGCAGCGTGAAATAATTCAACAACACGATGGTTCGGAATTGGAAACGCTGTCATCGTTTGACGATTCTGCAGCGAGCCAAATGTCGACAATCGATTATCCACTTCGCGATCAAGAAGCCAACGCGGGTTCACGTAACGATGATGGAGAGATGCTTTTTGTGAGTCGCGATCCAAGTAAAAGTGTGCCCAGTGCACCGGAGCGGCCTTCGATTCCGCTGCCCGAAACGCCCGTCTCGACCGGTCGCGCAGAACGGATGGACTATCAACGTCTTTTCGATCAGTTGCGCGATGTGAATAAGGAAGACAGTCATGAATGACGACCTCGATTTAACTCCAGTGTCGTCTCAACTCGGCAGGCAATGGCTTGTCGATTCCCTTGATCAAACGGATGCCCTCCCTGTGGTCGCAGAGAAGGTATCGGAAGAGGATGCCTCCAGAGACGCAACTGACTCGATTGATCAGACACAGAATCCGCAATCCAAATCCAATCAGGTCAGAATCCTCTCTATTGCCGTCCCGGACGTTTCGGCTTTGCCATCGCTTGCTCCTGAATTGGTTCAACCAGGGGTCGAAGAAACATTCGAAGATGGAACCAACGCATCGATCCCAATGGTGCCTGTCACCGATCCTAAATCGATCGTCAAAAAACTTGCCGATGTAACCGAGCAGCGATTGGAAGCCGTTTCGAGTCGCACCTCAAGCAGCGAATCCACAACCGTCGCGGAAGCGGAACCGCCTGCGGAAGAATGGATACGAGAACAAGAACGGACCGCGGATCGGACGGTACCAACCGTTCCGACGACGAATCCTCAACAAGCGTCGACGTTTACCCAAAGTACAACATCGGAATCTTCTGATCGGATCGAGGTCGCCAACACGTCAACTGCAGCGACGGCTTCGCCCAAGGATCGCAGCGCTGGGATCAACGGCGATCAAGACGAAACGCAGCAACTTACCGAACAGCTCGATGGAGTTGTCGAGTCGATTCTGGCTCGGGCAACACCAGGACAGTCGACACTAATTCTGTTTGTGGGAACGGAGTCTAATCCGCACGTCGATGCAACGACTGCCATGGTCGGTTCGATACTGACACGTAAACGACACGGTTCTGTTCTGTTGGTCGATAGTCACGCCGACTCCAAGCAGTTGTCCGTGTCCAGTGGCGCTGCCAACCAGCCAGGCTTGGTTGAATCGGTTTTGGAATCGAAGCCCTGGAGTGGACTGATTCGAAAAGGTGCGGCAACCGGGATCGACTTTTTGCCGTACGGTATTCGTCGACTCGATGGAACTCGCTTTCAAGCAAGAGTTAGACAATTAACGGCAGAGCTGAAACAGAGTTACGATTACATCTGTGTTTCTGCGGGTGCGGCCGAGTCCGTTGACGCTCGAATCTGGTCGGACATCAGTGATGGATGTTATCTTTTGGTCAGTCAAAAGAATTCGAATCCAACCCTTGCGCAATCTGCCGTGGCGGAACTTCAATCATGTGGAGCTCGCTTGCTCGGCTGTGTCGTCACCGACGTCTAAGGACCCTTTCTGATGCATGTACTTGTCACCGGCGGCGCGGGCTATATCGGCAGCCACACTTGCCTTGAACTACTCAAAGCGGATCACCAGGTGACCGTCATCGACAACCTGAGTAATTCATCCTCTGAGTCGTTGCGACGTGTGGTCGCGCTGACGCAGAAGCAGTTGGATTTTATCGAAGCTGATCTGCTCAATGGTGATATCCTTGAGAACATCTTCAGCGATACATCGTTTGACGCGGTGATCCATTTTGCTGCGCTCAAGGCAGTTGGTGAAAGCGTTCAAAGACCGCTCGACTACTATCAAAACAATCTGACAGGCACGTTGAATCTGTGTGCCTGTCTTGAGCGGCACAACGTTCGCAACTTTGTATTCAGTTCCAGTGCGACAGTCTATGGATTACCCAAATCGTTGCCCTTGACGGAGTCATCGGAAACCTTGATCCATGAAGTTACCAATCCGTATGGCCGTACGAAGTTGATGCTCGAGTTTGTGCTTCGCGACTGGCAAGTTGCCAATCCCGATATCAACGTCGCACTGCTTCGCTACTTCAATCCAGTCGGTGCCCACGAGTCAGGGGAGATCGGCGAAGACCCCAATGGGATTCCCAACAATTTGTTGCCGTACGTTTCGCAGGTCGCGGTTGGTAAGCTCGACAAGCTGGGCGTGTTTGGTGGCGACTACGATACTCGCGATGGTACGGGAGTTCGGGACTACATTCATGTAGTCGATTTGGCAGTTGGACATGTGATGGCGTTGGATAAGCTGAGTTCCAGTCCAGGCGTCGTGACGTACAACCTGGGCACCGGAAATGGATATAGTGTGCTGGAAATTGTCGCTGCCTTTGAGAAAGCCTCCGGCAAATCGATTCCATACGAGATTGTCGATCGGCGGCCCGGAGACATCGCCGCCTGCTACGCTGATCCTTCGTTGGCAGAGAATGCGTTAGGTTGGAAAGCTGAGCGTGGTCTCGACGCAATGTGCGCAGACAGCTGGCGATGGCAATCTAAAAACCCGAACGGTTTTGCAGAAGTTGCCGAAAGCTGATCGGTGGTCGATGCGTGTTTACATTGATGGCGGTTAACCACAGACGTCATCGACGAACGACGACAATCGTTGCCAATATTCTTCCGGGAGCGGGTCCCAGTGCCCCATCCCTTCGACTTCAAAGAACTCCTTTGATTCGGCTGGCGAATTCTCGTGCAGTTTATGTCCCAACTCGACTGGGATGAGCGCGTCTTCGGATCCGTGGGATTGAAACAAAGGTTGTACACAATCGCGGATGGAATCGGCTGAATTCATCCGGTTCTTCATGATCCAATGGACCGGGAACATTGGGTAGCTGGCGGCAGCGGCATCCGGCAGTGAGCTGTAGGTTCTCTGCAGGACGAGCATTTTACAGCCTTCTGTTTTTGCCAGATGAACGGCCGGCCCGCCACCAAGGGAATGCCCAACAATGATCACGTCTTCGGGTTGGCAATTCGCTTTCTCGCATAGGACGTTGAGGGCGGCGACTGAGTCTTGAAACAAGCCCTCCTCATTGGGTGTGCCTTTGCATTTGCCATAGCCCCGGTAGTCAAAGGCGAACACTTGTGCACGCAGCCGATCTCGAAACTGCGTACCCCAATAACCAGACACTTCAGCAACGTTTTCTGCATTCCCGTGACAAATCAAAATCGTACGAGTCGGTTCAGCTGGTTCCTGATCGGTTGGTATAAACCAACCCACGAGGTCGGTTCCATCAGCCGATTGGAATTCAATCTCTTCGTATTCAAACCAGTCGGGATCCCAGTTACCTTTTGGATAATCGGAACCCGGGTACACCAAAGCGGTTTCGCTGAAAGACAAAGTGATCAGAAAAACGACATATGCCATCGCCGTGAATACGACGAATCGGGTCAACCAACGCGTGATCCAGTGTCGGCGATTACGTTTGTTGTCGTGTTCTGGTTCAATTTCGGTCATGTTTCACAGTAGACGATGTGGACGATCGGTCTAATTTTGGCCATGGTGCAAGTTTCAGGCTTGCGACGCTACAAAAAAGGTACGGTTGTCTTACATTATGTCAATTCTGCTTCCGCCCAGTTCTTACATTCTTTTACAAAGACTCCGTGACCGATTCGCAACCCAGACTGTTGGTCGTTATTGCGACTTACAACGAGATCGACAATCTACCGCGATTGATGTTGCGACTGCAGGAAGCTGTTCCAAATGCTCAGCTGTTGATTATTGATGATGGTTCGCCAGACGGAACAGGCAACTGGTGTGAATCGTCTCGTGACAAGTACCCACAAATGTCGGTGATCCATCGGGATGAGAAACTTGGTCTTGGGTCTGCGGCGATGGAAGGTTTCCGTTGGGCGCTGACACGAAATTTTGATTTGATCGCCACGATGGATGCCGATTTGAGTCACGAACCAGAAAGCCTGGCTCAAATGGTCTCGTTAATGCAGGAACCAGATCAAGCCGAAGTGGGCGTTTGCATTGGCAGTCGATATGTCATGGGTGGCGGAACCGAAGGATGGCCCTGGTATCGACAATGGGCGTCAAGATGCGTCAATGGTTTCGCCCGAATGATGCTTCGACTACCGACCTACGATTGTTCCGGTGCGTTTCGCGTTTATCGCCGAACCGCGATCGAGTCGATCGACCTGAGTCAGCTCAAAAGCAACGACTACGCCTATCTGGAAGAGATCCTTTATCGTTTGCACCAAAACCATGTAATGATGAAAGAGGTTCCGATCACGTTTCGCAATCGTGATGCCGGCAAATCGAAAACGAACGCCTGGATGGGGCTCAGTGTCTTTTGGCAAATCCTGAAAATGGGAATACGAGGTTAGCTTTGCTGTTGGAGTGAGTGTGCTGGGCAGGTTTTCTGTTGCTGAGACATTTAGGAAGCCGATCGCTACGAGTTCATCAAACGCGCGAACTTGGCGTCACCAGCTTTCGCTCGCTCAACCTAAGAACTTTTCGATGGGGCCTTTCTGTGGCATCGTTAGTGCGACGTCTAGCGCACCGTAATGATCAATCGAGTTGCCGTATGCGTTCAGAATTGTTGTGTACCAGTTCCCCAGCGTTTTGTGCCCGCGATCGCCATAGCGCGGCAGTCTGATATAGCGTCGACCCAAATCAAGTTTCGTATTGTCTCCTGCGAGAACAACAAATGGCCACTCTGTTCCATGGCTGTGATGCGTTTCGCCATTGTCGGGGAAATAGAACAGCATCGTGTTGTCAAACATGCATCCCTCTCCTTCAGGAATGCTTTTCAGACGGTCAACGATTTGGTCAATGACATGCATATGTTGATGGCGAATCTTCTCTCGAACTTGCAATGCGTCGAACTGGGCGACCGGCTTTCCATGTCCGACATCGTGTTGATTGACATTCTCGCCTTCGATTCCGGGCAGACCGCTGTACAGGGTTCCCAATTCATCCAGCGTGAATGTGACGACATTGGTCATTCCTGAGATCAACGCAGAGAGCAAGACTTCAACATGCCCGGCCTGACGATCAACGGTCGAAATGTCTTCTGCCAGAAATTTGTCGTCGAGTGTTGGCAGGTTCTTGCGAATCACGTCCGCCATCTTCTGGATCTGCTCATCACGAGCTTGAATGTCGGCCAGCGCGTCGGCATAGTTGGCAATCTTGGGGACCTCGACGCCCTTGAGTTGCCCCGCCAATTGGGAATGGTGATCGGCGACGAATTGCAGCATCGACTGCTCAAGGTCGTAATTGGTTGCCGACGTTTTGTCGGTTGCGACTGACTTGAATAATTCCTGCATGGCGATTTTTGGTGACCCGAACGCATAATTGGGTTGTTGCGGCCCTCGCGCAGAGAATCCTTTTTCAATGCCATTGAGATTCCCGCGTGAGTTTCCGCCGCCGCCCGGAAAACAGGCCAGCTCAATATGGCCAAACGGTGAAGGGAACATGTTTGCCAGTTCGAAGTCGACGGTGGCCCATTTGATCGAGCTCAGACGCTCATTCGCTTTGAACACCCCCAACGAAGAGCACCAGGTGTGATGCCCTGTGGTACACATTTTCCCAGATAACCCCTGAAGGATCGTCAGATTGTTTCGATGATCCGAAAGCGGGCTCATCCACTCAGGGAGTTCATGTTGGTCCAGATCGACATCGAATGCCGACCGCTTTTTTTCAGCATCCATCAAGGACTGGTCAAAGGTCGGCGGAACCAACGTGCTCGGCAACAGACCATTTCCCTTATGCAGAAAGATAAATCGTGTTGGAGGCGTCTTATCACCTGAGGCGGCCGACAACAATTGGGGCATGCAGGCCAGCGAGCCGGTGGCAAGCAATCCGGTACGAATAAAATCGCGTCGTGAATTCATGTGATTATCCTGATGTTCGAACGAGGCAAGCTATGGAATCTGGTTGCCAGTGTTCGGTGTTGGATGTTGTTGGTTGAGAGCTTGTGAAGACGCTGAGATCTGTTTTTTAAATGGTCGAGACGCCGCTTCGTCCAAGTTTTTCCGGTACATGAAAGAATCGGAGCTCAGCAATGAAATGACGACCGCTTTGAAGCTACCATTGCTTTGAAGGTATGCGTTATCGGCATCGATTAGGGTTTTCGAATCGGACAACATTTCGTTTCTTCCCATAAAGAATCGAAACGTGTGACGGATAAACGATTGGCGGACGCGTTTGGATCTAGCGAGTCGGTCGATCAACTCGAACGCGTCGTTGACTTCGCCATCGAGCGTCGCGTCATGGGTACCTTCGAGCTTGCCGCGCGTATCGACTCGTTTGGTTTTGTAATGGTCAAAACCGTTTTTCTTGTTGGTTTTGCGAATCAAGTTCTCAGGCGATTCGAGTGGTTCGTCTAAACGGTATCGCCCAAAATCGTCAAATGCCTCAAAGGGCAATCCGAGCGGATTCATTTGTTGATGACACTTCCAACATTCGGTTGCGGTGGTCACCATCTCCACTCGTTCTCGCAAGGTCTCGTGCGGATCATCCGGGATTTGTGCATCAACGGTAATGGGAATATCGGGAACATGTCCAGCAAGTAGTTTCTCGCGAATCCAGCGACCTCGACGTACTGGGTCGGTTTGAAAGTTTCCTGAATGGGCGATCAACCATGCTGGATGGGTGAGCAGGCCCATACGGTGCTCGATTTCGAAAGGTTGTTCGACCGGGTAGTCCCAGAACTCGATGTCATCGAGCCCCTTGAAGTTTTTTCGTTCGATTTCACCGTAGCGAAAAATGTGCGGTGTCGGTGGAAGGTTGTAAAACGTCGAATGGTTGTAGGTGTAACCATGGGCAAACGAAACGGTGGTAAACGGCGTTCGCCCTTTGCCGATCGTTTCGCCCCAAAAATACATATGCCTTAAAAATTCACGTCTCTGTTTGCCACCGAGAATCCTAAGCGACTTTCGAGCTTTGATGTAATCTTCATTGTCCGTGATGACTTGATCAGGATTCGCTTTCCAGTCTGTTTCACGAAAGTGTTCGTAAGCTTCCGTCCACTCGGCAATGATCTTTTTACCAGTCTCATTATCTTTGTCGTGATAAACGAAATAGTCTTTCGTCGTCAGCAAAGACTCAAATACATCTTGGTCCTGTTTGAGGACCCAGTCGACGATCCGATCGGCCTCTTTAACGAGAAAGCCCGGTGTTCCAGCAGTACCGCGGGCGGGGTTTTGGTAAAAGCCGTTACTCCGTTTGATATCTTTGAAAATCTTGGTGCAGTTGGTGTAGCCAAAAAATTCTCGGAAGAATCGAACCAGTTTTGGATGCGAGCTTTCATGGCTGCGCATGTTTTTTCCACTGAGCGCCGGATCGACGGGGCCTCGCAACAGAACTTCGTCCTCAAGCAAACGGGTAACTTCTCTTCGAAAGTCCTGTTTGGTTTTGAGTTGTCCCGTCTCAGCTGCCTGCATCAAAATCTGGTCGGGCCCTCGATCACCCAGAGCATAAGCGATCGCTGTTGCGGCTTCGTAAGGAGCAATCAATCGCCTCTCAAAACGATCGACTGATTCGGATCCAAATTCATGTCGGTACAGAAATTCAGATTCAAGCAGCACGCTGGCGAGCATCAACTGCAATCCCTTCCGGTTGCCGCCAGTTTCAATCGCGTGTCGTGTAAACGCCAAATAGCGTTGAAGTTCACTTTCTGTGGGTGTCCTGCGTAGCGCCGCATCGAACTGTTGCTCGATCGCTGCAATCAATACTTCGTCTGTCGGCAGCGTTTCCTCACGGACGATCGAAATCAATTCTTGCGGTGATGAGGGCGGATACCAACGATCCTTGGGGTTGGTAAATTTAAGGTCGCGTCGATGCTGACCCGTATGCACGGCTGCGAAAACCTGCTTGGATGCAATCCAATTCGCATTGTTCATCATCACCAGCAAATGGCCGCCATCGAGGACGCCGGTGTCATAGTCTCGAATACCCGAATGATCTGGCAACACAAAAGGATTGGTCACACCATAGAACTGTTTCTGCCGAGCACGACCTGTCAATCGAAAAACATCGTTGACGCGTTCATGAAAGACCTGCGGGCTGATCAGCCAACGTCGCGATGGCGTAAATGGTTTGGTTTGAACCGATCCATCGAACAATTGATCATGGTCGACATAGTTTCCGTAAGCTGGCAGCCGAAGTTTTTCGTCAAGCTTTGACGCACCTCGTTTTTTTAGCTCTGTGCGAATCCAATTTGCCAGGTGTGCATGGTCAGTTGCCACCAATGGTTCGGAATCTGGAGGAGGCATCAACTTGAAAAAGAGTTGATCTTGTACTCGATTAAGCAGATCCAATTGAAGGTTGGACGGCAGGTCCTCCAGTTTGGCCAAATTGACATCAGCTTCTGCCGAGTCACCAGTGTGACAATCGAGGCAGTTTTCACTAATCAGTCTTGTAACTCGATCCGTTAGCGAGATCGACGATGGAATGGCTTGTTTTTTCTGAGCCTGTGGCAATGCATCAACGCGAACCGACTGCAGCCAAACAAATAATAGGGTCGCCGCCAAAACAACAAATGAACGATGGGACCGGAGCTGGATCATAGGCAACGACTGCAAAATTCGTGCTGGTTAGACAAACGGTTGGTTGTGATGAATCCAAAGTCGACGTTCAGGATTGGGCGATCATTCATCCCGTCGCTTCCCGCTTCAAGAGAAGACTCTTGCGGCGGTATGCTGTTTCACTCGATCCATTGTAATTGAGTTGATGGTGAAGATGGTAGATCGCTTGGGGTGACCTCGAACCGGTTTAATTGGAGCAAAACGTTCACGTTGGTGGGCGCATTTCAAAGCGAGTCGATGTGAACGTTGAAATTTGATCAGGCGTTAAGCGGCACCAGAGAATCGCCAATACTCTCCTTGTCGTCGTTGTCAACAAATCTGAGGCTCAGGCGGCGAACGCATCAATTGTTCCAGGCCCTGATCGTTACTTGGCGGCGGCGCTTTGAGCAGGAACATACGTTGGCAGAATCGGTTGAGTGATTGCTTTGCCCTCCGACATTAGAGCAATCGATTCGATCTCCCGATGAGACTTCAGGCCCAGTTCTCCAAGCGTAAACGTCGAATGGTGGTACAGGTCCATGCGGTGAAGCCGATCTTGGAGCGGATAGTTTACTTCGTCATCATTCTTGAGGCTAATTCTGATGGAATCGATGCTGTTTTCCGATTCAAACCATCCAACGTTCAGTCTGCCATTGGAAGAAATCGCTTCACCGTTCCTAACTTCCTTTATTTCAATGAACGATTCATTAACGGAAGCGAACGCGAGTGTGGGAATGTGTTGATTCTGATAAGTGATCTGGTTCAGTGTTTCCAACAACGACTGATGAGAAGTCGATCCCCATCCTCCCGACGCAAGTTTTTGGGCCGTCTCAGCTTTGACTTTGGCAAACTCCGCTCTCGCCAAGTACATTTGAAGCAACAGAATCGCAACACAAGTCCCCACGATCGCGAGCAGGATTCTGCGCGTCGCAAATTGAAATCTTGGTGGTTCCATGTGCAGCGAACTTTATTTGGTACAGTAGTGTTTCCAGATAGTATACGTGGCAACCTCATCTTATCGCAAACATATCACGGAGCCGGAAATCAAGCTTTCACAAGACGCTCGACTCTCTTAACTTGACTAATTAGCCAAACCTCAACACTTGTTCCGGCGAACGTCGACACTTGATACGGCTGTCGAAACTTGAGGATGACAGGCGAATCAAGATGCACCATGAAGTTGCTCGCGCAGCACCCAATTCATGTAGGGTTTTCCAATGATGATTGACAATGTTTCTCCGTTTCACATCGCGTTTCCAGTTAACGATCTCGATGCAGCGAGAGAATTTTACGCAAACTTGCTCGGCTGTCCCGAAGGTCGTAGCAGCGACCAGTGGATCGACTTCGATCTTTACGGTCACCAAATTGTGGCGCATCTTAAAGCTGATCATCAACCGATTGCGACGGCTAACGCGGTTGACGGACACGACGTTCCGGTCCCGCATTTTGGTGTTGTGCTTCCCTGGCAGGTTTGGCAACAGTTGGCGGAGCGCGTCAAAAAAGCGGGCGTTGTGTTTGTCATCGAACCTTATGTTCGTTTTGAAGGTGAAGTTGGCGAACAAGCGACGATGTTTTTTCTCGACCCGGCGGGCAATGCGCTGGAGTTCAAGGCGTTTAAGGACATGAGCCAACTATTTGCCAAGTAGCAAGTCGGTGCGGGCGATGTTACGATGTTCGGGAGTTTCCGTACATCTTCAAACAGAATTTCGCCATGTCCCAAATTGATACTTTTGTCGCTCAGCCTCGCTGGATTTCCAGTCTGCTTAAAAACAGTTTTGCCGTTATTTTGGCAACGCTATTTGCATCGCAAGCGATCGCTCAGGTCGACAAACCTGAGATGAAAATCAGTGATGAAGCGATGAAGATTCATCAGTCGGGAATGTTGTTCGACGGCCACAATGATCTGCCCTTCGCCGTTCGGATGAGCGGTGGTTCGTCGTTTGATCAATTGGATATTGCCAAGCCGACTAAACTCCACACGGATATTCCCCGGCTTCGTTCCGGAGGATTGAAAGCTCAATTCTGGTCCGTATTTGTTCCCGCCAGCACTGACCTGACGGGGAACGCGTTGCTAATGACGTTGGAGCAAATTGAGTTGGTTCATGAGATGTGCAAACGCTATCCGGAAACGTTTGAGATGGCGGACACCGTGGCAGACGTTCGGCGGATTATCAAAGAGGGAAAAATTGCGTCGATGATTGGTGTCGAAGGCGGGCACAGCATCGAGAATTCGCTGCAGGTTCTGAGGAATCTGTATGATCGCGGTGCACGCTACATGACACTGACGCATTCCAAGACGTTGGCGTGGGCAGATAGTGCAACCGACGATGCAAAAAACAACGGGCTTTCACCGTTTGGCAAAGAAGTGATCCGGGAAATGAATCGGATCGGGATGCTGGTGGATCTGTCACATGTATCCGAGAAATGCATGATGGACGCACTGGAGATCACCAAGGCTCCGGTCATCTTTTCTCATTCGTCGGCCAAAGCAATTTGCGGACACCCACGAAACGTTTCTGACAAAGTGCTCAAAGTCGTCGCCAAAAATGGTGGCGTTGTCATGATCAACTTCATGTCTGGCTACATCGTCCCTTTGGACAAACTGGAAGAAAACAAGAACGCGCGAGGAGACTACAAACTCGTCTGCGATCATATCGAGCATATCATCAAAGTCGCTGGCATCGATCACGTTGGAATTGGCTCTGACTACGATGGTGTCCGCTCACTACCGATTGGGTTGGACGATGTGTCGTACTATCCCAACATCACACAGGAGTTGCTTAACCGCGGCTACAACAAAACGGACATCCACAAGATTCTTGGCGACAATGTCCTCCGTGCGTTGGAGCAGGCCGAAGACGTCTCCCGTAAATTGAAATCGGGCGAGTTGAAGTTTACCTGCGGAGAAGTCCCCAAAGTTGAAACGTTGTTTGAGCTATCGGTCAACGCAGGAAATCTGAATCGAAAGAATTCGCTAGTGACAGCGATCGTTGAATCGGCTGACGAGCTGCCCGAGGTCGTTGCACTTGACGATGGCGCTGGGACAGCAATGCTCGGACAGGTTCGCAAGACGGGCAACGATAAGGGCTATGAAGTTACGTTTGTCCTGCCTCAACTCGACAAGAATCAGACATTAAGTTTGACGGCAACCAGCTCGTTGTTGAACAAGCACAAGTCCTACGAATGGGAAGACAAAGAGAATTCTGATCTGGCCACCATCAATGGCATGCCCGTCATTGAATTCATGCGTGAGCCGCTCGATACGTCAACGCCGAAGCGAAGAGCGGAAACCTACAAGCCGTTTCATCATGTCTACGTCGATCGGGGGCGGTTGCTTACCAAAGGGCCTGGTGGGCTGTTTCCGCATCATCGCGGCATCTTTTTTGGATTCAATCGAATCAGCTATGGAGATCAAACGGCCGACGTCTGGCACTGCAAACAAGGAGCCTATCAGTCGGTTGAGAAACAACTGGCAAAAGTGGCCGGACCGGTGTTTGCTGAAGACAGCAATGTGATTCATTGGCGAGGCCAAGATGGTCAACCATTTGCAGAAGAAACCAGGAACGTCAAAGTTTCTCGCATCGGTGAAGCAACGCTGGTCGAATTCGATTCGACCATCAAAAATGTAGTCACGGAAACCATCAAGTTTCGTGGCGACCCGCAACACGCTGGTGTTCAGATTCGCGCGTCGCAGGACGTTCCTGATATGACAAAACACTTGACCTATTACATCCGACCGGATGGGGTGGGAGAACCGGGCAAGTTCCGAAACTGGAGCAACAAAAAGAAAGAGTCGGATATCAATCGAAACCATATCGATCTCGACTGGAATGCCGTTTGCCTCGGCTTGCCGAAATCGACGCGAGCCAGCGAAGAACCGGATCAATCGAAGAAGAACGATGTCAAACTGACTGAGGATGATGTCAATCGTTATACGATCGGCTACTTCCCGGACGCAGGCAATCCATCTCCAGAACGATTTAGCGAGCGAGATTACGCACGATTTGGGTGCTACTTTGAGAAAGACTTGCTGGCTGGAGAGGCCTTTCATGTTCGGTACTGTTTTGTAGTGCTTCCGGGCGAGTCAAGTGTCGAAGAGTTGACGCGATTGCATGATGAACTTTCGAATCCAGTGAAAGTGAACTCAAAGTAGTTGCACGGATTTATCAGGGGCTCATTTTGGAAATGGAAATGTTTGCTGCCTTAATTCGAACGAAGGAATCGTTTTGTTTGCGATTTTGGATCGCGATCGTTTTGAGTGCTTGGCTCGTGTTCAGCTCGTCGACAACCGCAGCGCAAGAATTGTCGAGCGAACAACTGGCTGCAGATCTGGACCAGTTTGCGACGGAGTTACCCGAAAAACATATCAACCTGTTCGCCAAGCTGTCTCAATCGGCATTTGAGAAACGCGTAGCTGAGATCAAGCAGGGCATCGATGGACTTGATCGGATAACCTTCGCCATCGAGTTGTCAAAGTTACTGGCCGAAGTCGGGGACGGTCACACGAAAGTCGCGTTTGACCCTGCTCAGTTTCACTTCTTTCCGATCAACTTCAAGTCGTTGGAGGACGGGTTGTTTGTACGAGCGATCGAGAAAACTCATCGTGAGTGCGTCAAAGGTAAAGTCCAATCCATTGGTGGTGTTGCCGCGGAACAACTGTTGGGAAAGATCGCCGTAGTCATTCCTCATGACAACGAATTCGCATTAAAGAGCTTCATTGACAATCAGCTGAACTGTGCCGAATTGCTGTCGGCGTGCGGGTGTAAGATTGAAGATGGAACAACGACGATCAAGATCGATTGCGCTGGTAAAGTCAACGCGATTCAGTTGACTGCTCGTCGGCCAAATCAATTTGGCTCACTCAAGTGGGAGGCCGCGGGTGACTCATTCGATTCATTGGCTGACAAAAAGAGTCGTTTAGACCATTGGAACGACGTCGTCGAACCCGGGATTCTATATTTCAAGTACAACCGTTGTCGCAATGGCGAAGCGTTTGAACGGTTGGTCAATGGAACCGCTGGTTATGTTGCACAGAATCCAGGCAAGATCAAAACCTTTGTCGTTGACCTTCGGCACAATGGCGGAGGCGACAGCCGAATCATGGCGCCGCTAATTCGTTACCTGAAGGGGAATGAGCAGTTGAATCGGAAAGGGAGACTGTTCGTGATCACGGGACGGCAAACGTTTTCTTCCGCCGTGCTCAACACACTGGAGTTGCAGGAGCAGACCAATGCGATCCTGATCGGTGAACCTCCCGGTGGACGTCCCAATCATTTTGGTGAAATTCGAAGCTTGTCGCTAAAAAACAGTGGCCTCAAGATTTTCTACTCGACCAAAAAATTCGTTCGGATTGCTGACAGCGACCCAGACTTTTTGCCATTGGATGTAGTCGTCCCATTGACTTCGAAAAACTGGTTCGCGAAAGAAGATCCATTTTTGAAAGCGATCAAAGAATTTGAAGTCGATTGAGGCGATGCCGTTCGGCGGCCAACTTGAAGCGTCTTGGTTTGGAAACGCGGGAACCGGTTTCATCGTGTGTTTGGCTTCTCAGGTTCTTAGATAGATGGAACAGAACACGGTGGCCGAAATTGGCGATCTGAAGAAATGCCAACAAATTCAGTGATTCTTTGAACCCACGCTTGGGTTGGACGTAATACAAATAGGCAAATTTTGAACGGTGCTCGATGATGGTGCCGATTTGAGATTTGTTTTTCAGCTGAAAACCGTTGCGGCGTTGATTGATTATTGATGAAAGACGCCGTCTTACTGGTCGGCCTTGGGCGATTCGCGTTTGCGAATTGGACGAGGCGTAGTTTTATTCAGTTGAGGAGACTATGAGACGAATATTGGCAATGGCATTTGCCCTCATGATTGTTTGTTCGATGGGATGTTATCCGGAAGTTCCAGCTGACGGAGTCGAGCGTCCACCGGCAACACCGAGCGATCTACCTGACAACGATCCGAGTAACAACCTCCAGGTTGCACCTCCGGGCTAAAAGATAAAAATGATACGACGTTGTGTTCCCCACAAGGCTTGCGCTTGGTGGGGAACTTTTTTTGTAACGCTTCAGTCATCAGAAGCCGCTCCGGTGACTTTTCTTTTCGTAAAAAGCCGCGATAATTTGATTTCATGCGAGTGTTTGACCAAAGGTGTCACGCTCGACGTCGAAAATTTGACGGATCGAATTTCTGCTGTTCCCGTTGGTTCAGCTCACACGCTCCAGCCCGTGGCTGACTACCGTGATCAAACGGATTGAACTCATCAATTTCATGTCGCACCGCCATACGGTCATTGAACCGGCGGACGGTTTGACGGTGTTGATTGGGCCCAATAACTGCGGCAAGAGTGCTTTCGTTCGCGCCCTGCAGATTCTTTGTCACAACTCACCTTCGGGGTTTGTATTGCGACATGATGAGAAGAAATGCGACGTCATCGTGGAGACTGAGTCGGGTGACGTCATTCAATGGACTCGCAAGCGAAATGGAGGGCCTTCTTACACGATCAACGGGCAGGTCTTTGATCGTTTGCGAAGTCGGGTGCCTGAGGAAGTGCACCAAATTTTGCACATGCCAAAAGTAGATTGTGATAACGAGAGTTTTGACATCCATTTTGGCGAACAGACCGAACCCGTGTTTCTGTTGCGGAACCGAGGTCGAGCAGCGGCTCAGTTTTTCGCATCGTCCTCTGACGCAACGCACCTGGTCGCGATGCAGAGCCTTCATAAATCGAAGGTCTTGATTGCCAAGCGTGATCTGACGACGTTGACCGACAAAAAAACCAGTCTGGAGAAACAGAACGCGGCGTTGCAACCCGTCGATGCGTTGTCACAACAGTTGGCTGATTGTGAATCGTTGGCTGTTGAGATTGAATCGAATGACGTTCGAATCGAGGAACTCAAGATCCTCATCGCCGCAATCGATGAATCGAAACGCAAGACAGAACATTTACAGCATCAATGCCGGGCGATGTCGAGCTTGGATTCTCCGCCCGTCCTGTCGGATCCCATTCCATTACAACACTGCGTCGACAATCTTAAACGAGTTCTCGTCCGCCGCAGCTTTGCCGATCGAATGGCGTTGCAGCTACAACGTGTCCCCAGTTCACCGGAATATCACGCTGAGCGGCCTTTGGTAGAGATCGTCGTCGCTCTGGTCAACGCTGGTAGTCGGCTTGGCTTTTTGAATGGATACATCGACTCGTTAAAGGATGCCCACCAGCCGCCTGAGATTTCGCCTGTCGGTCCGCTTCTTGATGTGATCAATGACTTGAAAGGCACCGATCGCGACGTGAATCGGCTGAACTCAAGTGTCAAGGCATTGGATGGGCTGCAAGCTCCCCAGCCGGTATCAGATTCCGTACCACTGGCGTCATTAATTACGAGATTGCGATCGCGTCAATCGACATACTCGGCTCAGGCTCGCTGCGCTGATTCGATTCAAGATTTAGAACAGCCGCCGATGCTTCGCGACACATCCCAGTTTCAGGATCGACTCAGGGCGCTCAAGCGTTGCCAGCGAATCACATTCGAGAAAAATGAGCGAATTGCGCAAGTCGAGGTTGAATTGAAAACGCTGGTCAGTCAATTCGAACAATGGGTCGAGGCAAACCCGGTCTGTCCAACTTGTGGAAGCTTGACTGACACAGACCATCTACTTCCCAATCGAGGAGGTACCGATGTTTAAAGACGAATACAGTGGCCTTCTGTTGATCGGCGACCCTCATATCGAAGCCCGTCAGCCAGGTTTTCGCAAAGACAATTTTGCGGAAACGGTTCTCGGAAAAATTCGCTGGTGTTTGGAGGTTTGCGAGAACGAGTCGTTGTTGCCCGTGTTTTTGGGTGATCTCTTTGACAAACCACGGGGCAATCCGAATTGGCTGATCTCGCGTTTGATAGAGATCATGAGCGTGACGCCGTCGATCGGCATCTACGGCAATCATGATTGCGCGGATGTGGAGTTGGACGAAAACGATTCACTTTCGATTTTAATCGCGGCAGGATGTCTTCGTTTGGTTAGTGAACTCGATCCGTTTCGAACTCGCGTCCATCAACGTGATGTGATCATAGGGGGGTCGTCCTATCGGGCTCCAATTCCAACGACGTTCCACTTACCGAAACGGCGCGCCCAAGGTCTGTTTGACAATGACCCGTTTGTTTTGTGGTTGACGCATCACGATATCGGTTTTCCCGGTTACGATAACAATCGAATCGACCCGCATCAGATCTCCAATGTCGAGTTGTTGGTCAATGGCCACATCCACCGCCCGCTTGAATCTGTCAAAGCCGGACGGACGCTATGGATGACTCCCGGCAACATCACGCGTCGTTCACGCAGCGAGGCAGTTCGCGATCATGTCCCCGCCGTAACGCGAATCGATGTGATGCCTGAAGACTATAAAATCTCCACCATTGAAGTTCCGCATGCACCGTTCGACGAGGTGTTTCATGAGTTGGTGGTTGAAGAAAACGAGGAGCGTGAACAATCCAATTTCGTAACCGGGCTAGCCGAGCTGAATTCGCGAAAAACGGAAAGCGGCGCCGGGTTACACCAATTTCTCAGTGAGAACGTCGAACAATTCGACGTTCCAGTCGCCGACGTTATCATGCAACTGGCGCAAGAAGTGACCAACGTGGAAACGGAATAACAAAAGATGCCTAACCAGAAATCCAAACAATCGATTGAAGAGCTCCAGCAACGCTATGACGAGTTCAAAGCACAAAAGGTCAAGTTCGAAACACAACGCGATGCAGCGATTGAAGAACTTGACAATTTAAAACAACAAGCCCGCGAGCTGTACGGCTCCGACGACATCGAGGCGTTGGAGAAGATGCTCAAGGAGATGAAGGCTGAAAATGAAAAAAAGCGAAGTCAGTATCAGGCATCGCTGGATGAAATTGATTCGAAGCTTCAAGCAGTTCAAGCTGAATTTGAGGTCGAGTAACTAATATGGATCGCCTGAACTCTGCTTCGTCAATTGATTCCGAAAACCGTGTTGCCGACGCACTTGATGATCAGCCCTCGGTGGACAGCGGCGAAAAACGACTGCGTCGATTGCGACAACTGGCTGATCAATTGGTTTGGAAAAAAGCACAAGTTACCGCGGATCTCAAAGCGACCGAGAAAGCACTCGAAGCTACGCGACAGTACCTTGACGTTTCGCAACAGGTCACCGAAGCGCTTGATCATTTGAGTCAAAAGCTTTTCGAAGAAGTCCTTAATCTATTGCGGGATAAACTTTCAATCGCGATTCAGGAAGTCCTCGAGCAACCGGTTAATTTTCACGCCGAAGCGAGCTTCAAGCGCGGCTCTGCCAACGTTGATTTTTCGGTCGAACGAGATGGCAACACCGAAGATGTTAACCGTGGCCAAGGTGGCTCGGTGCAAAATGTACTCAGCGTCGGTCTTCGATTGTTCGCATTGGCCCGACTTGACGGCGAAGTGCATCGTCGGTTTCTGGTCCTGGACGAACAGGACTGCTGGTTGCGACCCGAACTGGTCCCGCGCCTCGTCAAAATCGTCTATCGCGCAGCCCAGGAACTGGGTTTTCAAGTGATCATGATTTCACACCACGATGTGAAACTGTTTGAACGATATGCAGACAAGATCTATCACTTTGAGCCAGAAGGTTCAGGAGTCAAAGTGAGTGAGATCAAACAGTAGCCGTCAACGGCCGCCGTTACCGATTAATCACGGGATGCTGTTAAACTTGTGACGCATTCATCACATGTTTGAGCATGGGAACAAACAGTCGATTGGCACGCGCACGATGACTCAAGACGGATTTGACCGAGTCGCCAAGTTCGCCAAACGTCTGATGGTACTCGGTTAATTCAAACAGCGGATCGTATCCGAATCCCTCTTCGCCTGCGGGTTCAGTGCGAATGATCCCGAAGCACTTCCCTTCACAATTGATATGGATTTTTCCAAGTGGATCTGCCAGTGCCATGTGGGACGTGTAATGTGCCGTGCGTTTTTCGAAAGGAATGTCGGCGAGCGCGACCAGCAATTTTTCGTTGTTGCTTTCGTCGGTAGCGTTCTCCCCGGAATACCGCGCTGAGAATATTCCCGGTGCGCCATCAAGTGCGTCGACGGATAGACCACTGTCTTCAGCCAAAACCCACTGTCGCAAGTGCAGGGCTTGCTCGCGCGCTTTGAGTTCGGCATTTTCTTGAAATGTCGATCCGGTTTCTTCGACTTCGATCGGATCGGGAATTTCGGAAAGGCTGGATATCTCAATCGGAAGTCCAGCCAAAAGCAACTTCATCTCGCGGAGTTTCTTTGCGTTGTGGGTACCGAGCACTAAACGGAATGGCATCTGAGTTACTTGTGACAATGGAATGAGAAACAGGGAGGATTTGCAGCCAAATGAATGGATCCAATTTGGCCGAATTAGCAACGGTAGGTCACTGCGGGGCAGACATTTTGGAGTTTTTTTCGATTGATAATTTGGGGAGTCGTGATGAGCCAGTCAAATTGAGAAATTTCGATAAACCAATCGGCATTCTGCCAAACATCATTCTCTAATTTATCACGCTCGCCCAAATTTGAAAATTCACCTTCGAATGAGGCATTTGGTTGGGCAAAAACCAGTCTATCGAGTGGTGTATTGAATGGATTGGCCCTTTGTTTTGGCGCAGCATATTCGACAGCGTGAAACAGGTTGATAGCTGCTGGAATTGAAGTTCTGTGTGATATGAAATCGGTACCCAAATCGGTCTTGCGTTAGCCCATCGACCTCTGTATTTCTTCTCCATCGATTTGAGGTGCAACTTCAAATCAGAACACCTTGAGTTCAGCCGCCGGTGCGGGAAACGCGGGAATCCTGCACTCCCTCCCTCCTGGGGGTCGAGCATATCACTCTTTGTCAACTTTGGTTTCTGGGTCAACCGTTTTCAAAGGGTGCTCGCGGCTGAGCTTACTGTGCACTGGGATAGTTCTCTATCCCAGTG
Organism: Planctomycetota bacterium; assembly: GCA_038534355.1. Taxonomy (GTDB): domain Bacteria; phylum Planctomycetota; class Planctomycetia; order Pirellulales; family Pirellulaceae; genus Mariniblastus. Next base: position 18,778 of record JBCAWX010000044.1, on the reverse strand, counting down.
CCAGGGAATATGGCGTTGGTCAATCATCGATTGGCCAACGCTTTTTTCGTGCCATTTTTGTTGCAAGATCAGCGACACGTTTTGTCAAATCAAGACTAAAATGACCTCTGACTGGAATCACGAATACTGGAAGTTAAAAACAACATGTCCCGCAAACTGAACTTGATTCTTCTGATCGCTTCATTGGGAATCACCATCGCTTTTGCCGGTTGTGACCTTGGCACGTATCGTCAACGGATGGAAGAGAACAGTTTGATGAAGAATCCGCCTGCGATTCCCGATGACTCCGATAACGAGCCTGCTGACGACAACCCGTCCGACGATCAGTAAACGGAAGTGACGGCCGGCATCTTCGTTACGCCTTAGGTAGTCAAACCGCAGGTGATTCAACGAAGTGGAAATCACCGGCAAGCTTGAAGGACACGGTACCATCAAGTCTCTGGTCCTCCTCGTTTGGCTCGGGGCCCGACAGCCCAGCATGAAACAGCACGGTTGACGGAGCAACAGTCGCTTGTCCATTCAAAAGTCCAAACCGATTCAATGGCTGGTGCTGCTTGCGCTGTTGGCGACTCTGTTGGCCGTGGCCAGTAAAAACATGGTGGTCGATCTTGACCTGTTCCATGAGATGTCGCTCTATCGACAAATGGAAACCGAGGGCTCAATGCCTCGGCTCGATGACTTTGCTTACACTCCAACGAACAATCCAGTGGTCCATCACGAATGGGCAACCGGAGCGATCATCTATTTGGTTTGCGTGACGCTGGGCGCTGGCGCACCGGGGCTGGTCATTCTCAAGTATCTGTTGACGTTTGGTGTCGGCGTTGGTTGTTACATTTACGCCCGGCGTAATGGAGCCAGCTTGGCCGTGTTTGCGTTATTGGCGATTGTCGCGCTCAATGTTGGCGGTTGGATGGCGTTCACCAATATTCGTGCGCAGCTGTTTACGCTGTTCTTTTTGGTCGTCATGCTGTTGCTGCTCGATACCGATCGACGAGGCGGTCGTTGGTGGATCGCAATTTGGCTGCCCCTGGTCGTGGTGTGGGGGAATGTGCATGGAGGAGTGGTTTCCGGGATCGGACTGATCGGTTGCTATGGCATCGCCAGAACCATCGAATCGTGGTTGGAAACGAGATCGTTGGTTGGCATGTTGCAGCGAGTATGGCATCTGGGTGTAACGGGTGTTGCAACAGCTGGCTTGCTGAATGTGAGTCCCTATGGTTGGGACTACGTGCCATATCTGATCCGAGCGATCCGAATGCCACGCAAGTTGATTCCTGAATGGAATCCGATTTGGCAACTGGACAGCTACGATGCGCTGTTGTTCTTTGCCGTCTCGATCGTGATCGCCGGTTTTGCTTTGGCAATTCATTGGCGTCAGTCGTGCCGACTGGAATCAGGAACGTTGATCGACGATGGAGCAGGGGAGGGTGATGATTCGCGTCCAATCTGGCAACGTGATCTTTTTACGCCGCTGGCTCTTTTGTTGACCGCGTATATGGCCGCCAAACATTATCGCCACGGTTCTTTGTATGCCGTCACATGGCTCTGCCTGGTCCCGCCTCTGTTTCGCGGCGTGCATCAATCGGTTGAATCGATTTGGAACAAGCGGGCTCAACTGATCAACGTCGTATCGATCGCGATTATCGTGGTCGCACTTGGATTGTCGATTCGTTCGCAGTTTTGGCAGTTACGTGTACCTGGGAAAAAAGCGTTTGCCGAGGAAGCGATCCTCGTTTATCCCGTTGGCCCGGTTGATTACCTTGCTGAGCACAAGTTTGAAGGAAAGCTGTTCGTTCCATTCAACCTGGGCGCTTATGTGTCGTGGAAACTGTATCCCTGGGTTCGAGTTTCGATCGACAGTCGTTATGAAGTTGCGTATCCGCCGGGAGCCTTGGAAGAGAATTTCGCCTTCTATAACAAGCTGGGCGACTGGAAATCGGTGCTGGACAAGTATCCGCCCGATGCCATTCTGATCCCCAAGTTCTTCGAATTTGACGATGAAGTCCGGTTACTGTCGTCAGGGGAAGGTGAGTGGAAGCTTTGCTACGAAGATCGCGAATTCTACTTGTTGATCAAAAAGTCGAAAGCGGACGGGTTGGTTTATCGGGATCGATCCAACGAGCGAATCGAGGGAGTGTTCCCTTAGGCGTGCGGTTGCTTTTTACCGCACGGCGCCGTTTCGGCGCTAGCCAAGATTGAACCGACCATGCCAACGGCCGTTACACCAGCCTTTGAGGTGGAATTTCGCTTAGTGGTGCAACTTCGCTGTTACGCCTATCGATAGTCATCGATGTGAAACGTATCCGGTCCGTCGCCAAGGTTGACATCGATCGGCGATAGACTTGCGTTGTCGTACAGCCAGGCTTCGCAAACGTCCCGGTCGCCGATCGTCCAGTTTTCGTCACCGACTAGAGCGAACGGCTGTTCGCCACAACCGGTGATCAAGACCGCATCTCCTGGTTTGGCTCGTTGCAAGACCCATTCGATGGCCCGGAAGCGGTTCGGAATTAGTTCGGCTCCACCAGGGCTTTCGAATCCATCGAGCACTTGATGCATTGGCTCATAGTCGATCACTTGTTCCAACGCGTTCTTGGTCAACACGCATCGATCGGCGGCTCGCTCCAGCACTTCGCCCATGCGATTTCTCATTTCGACGGTTTGGTCGTCGCTGATTGAAGCGACACACCAGAGCTTGCCTTGGGTGATCTGTTTGATCGTACGCACGGCCGTGGCGAGTTGGCTTGGCGATTTTGCCGAATCGATCCAGACGCCAAAGTCTTGTCCGCATTCGACTCTTTCAAGTCGACCCGGGATGGCGTCAACTTGACCAAGCCCGGAAGCGATCGTGACCAAGTCGATTCCTTGAGCCAGGCCAACGGCGGCCGCAGCAAGGCAATTAAGGATGTGTTGATCGCCGACAATGGCAGTCTTCACAGGAACTGAATCGGAACCCGCTTTGATCAAAAACGTTTGTTCTGATGGCGTCCGCTCGATGAGAACTCCAGTCACGTTGGCCTCCTGTTTCATTCCGAACGTCAACGTGGGTTGATCGATGGCTTTGAGTAAAAAATGGCAGGTTGGGTCGTCCGCGTTTACGGCAACGACGCCGCCCGGCTTCAAGTGATCGAGCAACCGCAGGATCGCTCGACGGTAGTTTTTGGGTGAGCCATGAAATCCGGGAGTGCCTTGACGAATATTGGTCAGGACTGCGATATCCAAATCGACGCCGGCGAGGCTTCGTTTGGCAAGTGCAATCGACGAGACCTCAAAGACCGCAGTGTGGCAGTTAGCCAACGCCATTTGCGTTAGCTGTTGGGCCAATTGAGGCGAGTTGAGTTGTTTGGGTGGGACGCTCTTTTTGCCCGCTCCAAAGTTGACTTCGATGGAACTGGCCAACCCCGCGTCAACGTTGGCCATCTGCAGAACTTGACGAATCAGATGGCTGGTCACTGTTTTTCCATCGGTGCCAGAAACAGCAATCGTCGCCAGTCGTTGGGACGGGTGTCCGGCCAACGCTTGGCAGATCAGACCGTAGGCCTCTCGGGTGTCGGGCACGATGCATTGCGGCCGCCGTGTGGTTAACAGGCGCTCGGTGACGACTGCACTGGCACCTCGGGCAATGGCTTCCTGGGTAAATTCGTGACCGTCTTCATCCGCATCGACAATCGCAACGAACAGGTCGTCGGATTGACAGTCGCGCCAGACGCCGCAACAGGAATGGAAAAAGATCTCATCGGCACCGACGACTTGCGCCTGAGGGAGAATATCTCTCAAGCGAATCCGGTTGGACTCACGGTCACCGCGTTGCGTGGAAAATAGCTGGGTACTCACAAGGCCTCCTTGCCTGGCGAATTCCGAAATGAAAAACGTTTGACGAAATGAAGCATCCTTGCTCGGCCAAACGTGAACGTGATTTTTCGCAAACCGGAGATTCCGTCAAGATGAATCGCACGATGTTTCTCTGATGTGATTTTTTGAACGCCCGAAAACAAAATCTTGTTCCGCTGGAAATCAAACTTGACAGGCTGTTTCCATTGGCGAAACTGCATTCGCGGAGCCAATCAAGCTCAATTTGTCAGTGCTCCAATGAAATTTCAAACACTCATTCGCTAGCGTCATGCCAGCATTTTTTGACTCGACCAAGCAGACCTTTCACCATGGCCAATGAAGATTTCGACATTACGTCGTTAGCTGCATATCTGCATTTGACGCCTGATCAAGTGCGAAAGATGGCGGAGCGCGATCGTTTGCCAGGTCGGCGAATCGGTGGCCAATGGCGGTTCTCGCAGGCTGAGATACACGAATGGTTTGAGCAGCGAATTGGTGCGTCGGATGAACAGGAATTGGATGCAGTCGAGAAGGTTCTACGGCGGCACAAAAACACGATTGAAGATGAGCAAGTCCGAATAGCGGAGCTGCTGGGCGTCGAGTCCGTTTACTTGCCGTTGCTGGCCAAAACCAAGAAGTCAGTGATTCAAAAGATCTGTGACCAAACTGCCGCTACTGGCAAACTGTGGGATCCCGTCAAGATGGCGGAGGCAATCCTGTCACGTGAGGCGCTCCATCCAACCGCACTTGAGAACGGCGTGGCGTTGTTGCACCCTCGTCGCCCAATGACATCGATCGTTGGCGAGCCATTCCTCGCTCTGGGCGTCACGTTTTCCGGAATCCCGTTTGGTGGCCCTCGTGGCGTCTTGACGGATGTCTTTTTTTTGATCGGCTCCACATCCGAGTCGTTGCATTTGCGGGTGTTGGCACGGCTGAGCCGTTTGATCAAACAGGACGAGATGTTGGAGCGATTACGGGAATCCAGGACGCCAGATGAAGGTTGGTCGGTAGTTGAAGAATTTGACGATCTGCTGGATCAATAAACGCTACAATGCGGTCGACGTGGATCTAGTCACCGTCAATGCGAAACGATTTCGGATTTACCTTTGCCGCTCTAGGGTCATGATCTATGACGGCAGACGCGAAACATTGGAGAAAGGGAGTCCCGATGAGTCAAACCCGCGTTTTATTAACTGGCGATTATTGGCACGAGGACTTTCGTACCATTCTTCAGGAGATGTCGGTTGCAGTGACGCTGCAACCAATCGAAACACTTATCGCGCCGGAGACATCCGAAGCGGATGTTGAGCGGCCCAGTGTAGATCTGGTTTTGATCGCCGTTTCGCGTCCTGATCAGTTTCCCCCTGAGACGATCGAGAAATTGTGTCAAGCGTTTGCACCGACGTCGGTGATTTGCCTGTTAGGCAGCTGGTGTGAGGGTGAGCTGCGGTCTGGATCCCCGCCTCCGGGAATCCCGCGTGTCTACTGGCATCAATGGGGAGGTCGTTTCCAAAGGTTTCAGAACGCGCTGGCTAATCAGGGGGATTGCACGTGGACGCTGCCACGAACCGCGAACGACGCTGATCGCATCCTCCAAGAGACGGAAACGTTGCGAGACGAGATCAAGAATGCGTCCGCCAAATCGGATCGCGTATTAATTGCCGTCAGTGCACTCACGGCGCAAAGTTTTGAGATGGTTGCCGATGCGGCCAACTGTTTTGATTATCTCAGTGAGTGGATTGAGTACTTGAGTTGGGAAGCCCGTCGCCCCGAAAACCCCAGTTTGATCTGCATCGATGCCGATAGCTGGTCGCCAGAGTGCGAGAAACGCGTCAAAGCACTGAGAGATGACTACGCAGGGGTTCCGATCCTGTTGTTGCTGAATTATCCGCGATCTGAAGAACTCGCAGAGGCTCGACACTATGGAATCGAACAAATTGTCTCCAAACCCTTTCGGCTTGGCGATTTGAAAATCGCAATCGAATCAAGTTTGGGTGCTGGGCAGCTTGGGGAAGTCGATTCGCGTAAAAGCTGATTGGGAGCTAATTCTCTCGATTTGATCCCGGGACTACCGCTGCTTTCAACGAATACCATGCAACTTGGGTCAACGCACAAAAAAAGCCGCATTCGTTTTGAATGCGGCCGTGGAGAGTTACCCGACTAGGATTCGAACCTAGACAGACAGAACCAAAATCTGTTGTGCTACCATTACACCATCGGGCAGTGACTCGATCCCTAATTATTATCAAAATCGCCCATTTTGAAAAATAGGGGATGCAGGTTTTTTTTGCTTTTTCATCCCCAAGCGTCTACTTCGGATCGAAGTTGGCGACGCCAAAAGCCAGTTGTTCCAATTCGATCGCCAAATCGACACCGACCACTTGAACATGTTTTGGCACGCTTAACGTAACGGGAGCAAAGTTCAAAATCCCTGAGATACCGGATTGGACAATCACCTCTAACGCTTGGTTCGCGGCCGCGGCGGGAACCGCCAAAATTGCCAAAAAAATTTGCTCTCGCTCCACCCAGTCTGGCAATTGGTTGATATGGCGAATCGTCAAGTCACCAATTTTTCGACCGATCAGTTCTCCCGCGACGTCAAACGCCGCGACCACCTCAAAGCCTTGTTTGCCGAACCCACGGTACCCCAACAACGCAGATCCGAGGTTTCCGCAGCCAATCAAAGCGACCGGCCAGACTTTGTCCGTGCCGAGGATTTTTTTGATCTCGTCAATCAATTCCTCGCAACGGTAACCGATTCCCGGATAGCCAAACTGGCCAAAGTACGTGAAATCCTTGCGAACTTGCGCGTCAGTAATCCCTAAGCGCTGGCCGAGGAACCGCGAACTGATCGTCTCCTTACCGCTATTGAAAACCTGTTGCAACTCACGGAGATACAGACTCAGGCGTGCCACAACCGCTTTCGGGACCGCATCGAGCCCGTTTTTGTCATTCGAGTTGTTTTTCGAATCCGCCACGTAAACGCCACAATCCTGACAAAAGTGATTCAGAAATCGATCGATAGATTGGTGGTCGAAGGTTTAAGTTGGCAGAGGCAAGCCGCCCAGACCAACGACCATCGACAAGGCCGACCCAACGTTTCGACTCCGTAAGCCAATAGGACTTCATAATCCAATAGTTTACGAACCCGCATCGGAAAGACCACCAACTCCAGTGCATGGATCCCGTCATCCAACATAACGACAAAGATAACGAAAAAACGGAGCGAGGTAACTCGCTCCGTTTCGATCTATCGGCCTAAGACATTTTGTCGCGGGCGTGTCAGGCGACTATTTCGATTGGACAGCGTCCTTGTGAACGATGATCGCGACCGTTTTTAGCCGAACGTAAGCTTCGGACATATGCAGGTAACCTGAGTGCGGTCCGACTTTTCCCCAAGAGTTCTTGATGACGTAGTACTTATTCCCCTCAGCGTCGCGAGAGGTTCCGACCAAATGCATCAGGTGATCGTCTGTCGTCGAAAATGACAAAAACGTCTTCTGTCGCATTTCTTGAGTCACTTCCTGTTCTTCACCAATGTGAGTGAAAACATCTCGACGAAGTGGATTCTTGGGCAGAACGGCGATACCGCGTCCGGCACTGAATCCTTTTTCGCTGACATCTCCATCCCAGGCGACGGTGTAGCCATTCTCGATCGCATGATCGATGGTGGCGACGATGTCATCAATGGGAACATTGTGGAACAAGCCATTGGAAAAGTTGTCCGGAATCTCCAGGACAAAATCCTTGTTGAACGGATGATGGGTGTAAGAACTGAGCGACACGTAATTGTCGCGTTCAAAGCCCAACTCTTTGGCAAACTCCTGTGGCGAGTAACTTCGGTCGCGATACTCAAAACGTTCAGGTGCCTTTCCGAGGTAAGCGTCGAGCACGTTGGCGACCGCGTTTTGCCATTTCGGGGACAACTTCTTCCGAGCCGCGATCTTTTCGAGCATCCCGGTCATGACCGCTTCCATCTCACCGTGGTCATGCTTCGTTTCGCCTTCGTCGAGTCCATCGAAGACGTCATCTGGCACGATTCCATAACGGCCAGCGGCATTGAGAAAATCATGAGCTAGGGCACCCTGTGAAAACTGGGCTTTCCCTTGTCGCAAAACGTAGTTGTTCGCCTTGTCTTTATAAATATTTTTGACAACGAACATTTCAGAAAGGTTGTGTTTCCCTTTTCCCATTCGTAGTGCTTCTGATTCGATAAACGATGCAGTGGCAAAACTCCAGCAAGTGCCGGTTGCATCTTGAGACTTGACGTCAGTCGTTTCGCAACTTTTGACAATCTTAAATTCGTACGCCTTGGGGCCGTCATCGACCTTCTCGGTGGTCTCGGCTGTTTGGGCAAAAATCGATGTGCTGATCGTGGCCACGAACGCAAACGCCATCATCAGCGTGCTACTTGCAAATTTCTTACTCATGTATGTTTCCGGAAATGGTGACAATGAATGATCACTTCAATCAAAACTCAGTTTAACTTAATTTGCTTCGTTTGTGATCGGTTGGTTGGTCGATTGGCGATTCGAAAGCAATCGAGTGATCAGAAAAGCGAGCCAAATCCAACCAATGACCCACTGAAGTGTGCTAATCCACAAATAATACTGGTGCGCTCGATAAAACCTGCTCGGATCAATCACACGAATCGAGCGTTGTGTTGGCTGAATCATGCCGTCCAGCTGCAGGTTCAGCCAGGCAAGGACCAGCAGCAACGTTGCCAGTAGCACGACCAGCGTCAAATTGGTTCTTCGATTAAGCGTGTTGGCGATGGGCCAGCCATTTGGACGCTGGCTCGGATCGATCTGGGTCGCGTTTCGCCAAAGGAGCCACTGCTCCGAGACCATCAAAGCGATGGTGATCAGCAAAAACAAATTGAGCCAGTCAGCGACTTGTTGTGTGATCTCACCTTGAGCTCGCGCTGAGCCAAGAACATCCGTTCCAATTGGAATGACAATTGAGACGTAAAACGTAAATCCGCCAAACCAGACAGCGAACGTCGCCAACAGCAGTGTGTAAAACACAAGCGAATTACGGAGACGTCGTTTAGGTGTCCGTTGACATCCTTCTGGATGTTGGGCGTTCGAGGCAGGCATCAACGGCAATTTTAAATGAGTTGGTTGGCGATTCGACTCATTAATTATTCAGCGATCGTTGTTCGATGCAAGTAACGTTTGATCGATCTGCCAGTCAACCACAGGTTTTGTTTGAAAATCGCAGTCAGTTTTCTCGGGATCCACCGCGTTCGGAGCAGGGGAATTCGTTCTGTGTTCCAACGGGCCTTGTACGGTTCGTCCCCGCGGAGGAAATCGAATCGAGAAAGGTTTTGTTTCAATGAGCTCAGAATCGCCAAGTAGACCATCTGGTAACCCGGTTCCAGTTTCATCCGGTCAATGTCGGCACCCGACTGATACATGTAGTTGGTCACGCCGTCATTGAACAACAACATGGCTGCCAACGCTTCGTCTTCAAAATCGATCACAATCAATTCCGCTTGACCTTGTGCGACCAACGATTCAGTTGCGCTTTTCAAAAACCTTTCGAATGCAGGATCGGCAAAGCAACCAGGTTGGCCAAGACTCTCACGCCGATGTTGGTGAAGGCGAACAAATTCTGACCAAAGTTCAGAGAGGGGAAATGATTCGGTGGATCGAATCGTTGTCGCTTCGTCATTGATTCGCTTGGTCGCCTTTTTTGTTTTTCGACGCATCGATTTGGACAGCTTGGATTCAAGCACACGCCAATCTGAGTCCAGTTCCACGACCCAGCATCCTTCCAGTTCGTCGTCGTACCGCTTGAAGCCATTCGCATCCAACGCAACGTCCAGTTGTTGCGTTGAATTCATTTGCTCGGTGCCGCCTTCCAATTCGACCACGTCAATCGAGGCAAGTTTACCGCCAGCGCGTGTCTCTTTGGTTAACCAATCAGAAACGGCCAAGGCAAAGTTTGCAGTCGCTGACTCAGTTGAAATCAAACCCATATAGTCCGTGCATGTCGTACCGCTTCCCCAAAGGCAGAGTCGATTCTGCAAAGCGCTGGATTCAATGAAAAACGGAGCAAGACCAAGCCATTGACCATCATCGTCGGTTGCCAACAAAACGTAGGGCTGACCGTCGACCATCTCTTTAAACCAGGTGCCGAGCCATTCCCAGCGATAAAATGGAAAGCCTTTCCAGTTTTGATTTCGACCGGAAACCTGGTTGCCTGCGATGCCACGGCAATCGGCATTCGCCGCCAGATCGTTCCAATGATCCTGGTTCGAATCAAGCCATTCAAAATCAGTAATCAGCTCAAGTTTCATGGCAATGTTCGGGTAAGAAGTGTTTTGTTCGGATTGCGAGTCTTGATGGTCGATGTTGCCTAAGACTTTGCCTGTTTGGCGAACATCGACTTGATGGTTTCGCCCCAACTGGCAAACGTTTCGGCATGCGACTTGTATTTTTTACGCAACCAGTTTGTGATGGGTTGCTCCATCCAATAGGTCATCGCGTGCGAGACACCGATGGCAAACGCGGTTGCCAGAATGACCGTGAGCAGAGGTGAACAGCCGATCGTTTCCAGTTGCTTCATGACTGCTGAACCCAGGTTGTTGTGTACCAGGTAGAGCGAATAGGAAATGAAGCTGATATAGATCAATGGTTTCCAACGAAGGATTGGTACTTTGCGAAACGCGCTGGCGGTTAGCAGGCCAAACATCAGTACGGTTGCCAGCGGGTTGTGTTCGCGCAAGTCAATGATGTGAAACACGGTTGCCGCGGCGACGATTCCGCCCCAAAGTGCCCACTTGTTCCCACGACCGCAACGCAGCTCGTTCAATAAGATGCCCATCGCGAACAGTGGTAGATGGCGAATGAAGAACAATTCTTCAATGATGCGACAGCGACTGTTCCAGATCGAATCGGGGAAGTTTGTTTTGACAAATGTAAACGTCACGCCCAGCACAAGACAAACGCCGATCGACACCAACATCGTCCGCAACGGTTTCTCCAAAAGCCCGACTGCAAACAGTCCCATGAGGAACGCGTAAAACAGCATTTCGATCTGAAGCGTCCAAGTCACTGGCTCCATATTGTCGAAGCCGAAGAGGACCGGCATCGTTGATAAATTTGCAACCGTTTCGTCAACATGGACGGGATGGTTGTACATCGGAATCAGCATGAACAGGCAGACGTTCATGACGATGACCAACCAATAGGAAGGCAGAATTCGAATGCATCGTGCGACGATGAAGTCGCCCGGTTTTCGTTTGCTCAGCAGCGTCATCGCATTGACCAAACCGGACAACATGAAGAACAGCTGAACTCCGTACTTGCCATAGGGAAACGTGAATCCGAGATCGGACGCGAATCCGTATTTTTCCTGGTAAACCCAAGTGAAATGAAACAGCAACAGGTTCAAACAGGAGAGGGCTCGGATCGCATCGAGCTCAAGAATTCGACCACCTGATTTCGGTGGAGCAGGCAATACCGGTGCTTCAGGTGAGTTGGATTGCGACATTGGCTCGTCAAAAGAAACAAAAAGCAGTTCTTTGCTCGGAAAGAGAGTCCAAGCGACGAAATGTCGTAGACCGCAAAAAGGTAAATCACCGCTTATCGGTCGCGGGATTTCCAACATCGAAATTCTCGAGGATTACCGGCATCTGTGAGAATTTGCGGTTTATGGGGATGAATCGGTTCTTATCGGTTGTTGCGGTTGATCTATTTAACAGTATTGCAGTTGAAAAACGTCCAATTAGACTAATGGATTATCTCCCCCTCCATGATTTACTAAATCCCTTCCACTTCCTGCCTCACACCACGATGTTGCACCGTTCGATCTTTGCATGCGCGTTATTCGCTGCCGTTTGCTTCCTCCCCACTCATTCCGTTCATGCAGACATGTATTTGGGCAACGGTAACTCCGGATTTGGTGGAGTGCTGGGAACGGGTAGCCTGGAATTGACCCAAGGGACCGGAGCGGATTCGACGAAGATTTTCGGAAACTTCGCACGCGGCGGTGGAAACTTCAACGACGCGTTGATCATCTACATCGATTCAGAGACGGGTGGATTTTCAAATACATCATCGTTCAACGATACGGCTGATGAACTTCGCAGCGGTGTCTCGGGATTTGATGGTACCGATCGTTCGACCGTCAACTTTGCCGCAGGTTTCGAGGCGGATTATGCGATTGGGATGAAAGTTTTTGGCGGCAGTTCAACCGATTTCGCTGGACTGTTTGATCTGGATTCTAGCTCCCACGGTTTTGTGACTTCGGTAGGTACAGGCGGACTGGACGCCCAATCAAATTCGAATTTTACGTTTGAGTTTGATCTTGCTGATATCGGATTAGGGCTGACCGATGATTTTCGGTTTGTGGCAACCTATCTAAACAGCACCAACGCGTTTCGATCGGATGAAGCAATCGGAGCTGGTATCGGTCCAGGTAACCCCGGTAATGGCGGTTCAGTGACGTTTACCAACTCGTTGCTGTTTTCTTCCGTGCCTGAGCCAACCACGGCTCTCACGTTCGGCGCATGTCTGGTTGGAATTGGTTTTCGCCGCCGACGTGGCAACTAAGGCTAGGTCGAGACTCTCCTGGGATCGCTCGATCTGTGCTTCAATTTTGACGTCTGCTCAGCTTTAGGACGTTGTCAACAGATTGGAAGTGACCTGACGCGGATTTCTCCGACGGTCCTCGCGCTCGCAATCATGCGCGGCGTTCGTAATTGAATTGTCTCGGACCGGATGACTTCAAATCGAAGTTCAAGGAAACTCACCGGTCGCTGCAAATTGGAGTTGGGCTTGAGGCAAGTAGCTCGCTGGAACGGCATCTTCGTTGAACCTTGGGGCAACTTCAGGGGTCATGGTTTGGGAATTAAGCAGACGAACCCATCTTTGCGTGCAAGCCAATAGTTGCGATATTGTTGGCTTGAAACCTGAAATGCGGCCCTAGTTTTTGAGAACAACGTGCTCCGAACACACACTTGCGGCGAACTGAATACTGACCATGTCGGCCAAACGGCAACGCTTTGCGGTTGGGTCGACACCATTCGCGATTTTGGCGGCGTGACTTTTGTCGATCTCCGCGATCGTTACGGCAGGACTCAGATCGTCTTCAATCCGGACGCCGATGGACTTTCGCTTGAAGAGATCCAACGGCTGCGCAACGAGTTTGTCATTAAGGTTGTTGGAGCAGTACGCAAACGGCCCGAAGGCCAGGAAAATCGCAAGTTGGCGACGGGAGACATTGAATTCCTTGTCGCTTCGCTGGAAGTTCTCAATGAATGTAAGACGCCTCCGTTTGTTCCCAACCAAAAGGATTTGCCTGGAGAAGACCTTCGCTTAAAGCATCGGTTTCTCGATTTGCGACGTCCCAAGATGATCGACACGTTGCTGTTACGGAGCAGGATCATCAAGGCGATGCGTGACTATTCGGCGGACAACCATTTCATCGATGTTGAAACGCCCATCCTTGGACGAAGCACGCCAGAAGGTGCGCGAGATTATCTCGTTCCCAGCCGTGTTTTCAAAGGTAACTTTTATGCGTTGCCGCAGTCACCTCAGATCTACAAACAGATCATGATGGTCGCCGGTTACGATCGCTACGTTCAGGTAGCGCGATGTTTTCGGGATGAGGATCTTCGAGCCGACCGTCAACCAGAGTTCACCCAGTTGGACATGGAGATGTCTTTTGTTGACTCTGATGATGTGATTGGGATGATCGACGGCATGATGCAGAAACTTGCCAAGGAGATTCTCGATATCGATCTGACGCTGCCATTGCCGAGACTGACCTATGACGACGCGATGCGTCGGTTTGGTCACGATGCTCCGGACCTGAGATTTGGGATGGAAATCGTTGACTGTACTGATATCGCTGCCGAGACGGAGTTCCGAGTCTTTCGCTCTGTCGCCGAGGCTGGCAACTTTGTCCGCGGAATCAATGCCAAAGGTGCAGCATCAAAGTTTTCCCGAAAACGCATCGATGAACTGACGACCATGGTCAAAGAAGACTTTGGCGCGAAGGGACTTGCCTGGTTTCGATGTGAAGAAGACGGGAGCCTGTTTGCTCCGATTGCCAAAAACTTTACGCCGGAACATCTGGAACAGATCAAAACGCGTCTGGAAGCCGAGCCCGGCGATTTATTGCTGTTCATCGCTGATACCTGGGAAGTCAGCTGTAAATCGCTGTACGCCCTACGCAAGCGAATGGGGGTTGAGTTGGAGCTATATGATCCCAAGCAGATGCATTTCTCATGGGTCGTTGAGTTTCCGATGTTCGACCATGATGAGGAAGCAGATCGTTGGGTTGCGATGCATCACCCGTTTACAGCGCCGCTCGATGACGACGTTGCGAAACTTGATTCAGACCCCGGCGCCGCGAGAGCCAAAGCGTATGACTTAGTCATCAATGGCTACGAAGCGGGTGGGGGTACGATCCGAATTCACGACAGCTCCGTGCAGCAAAAAGTGTTTGGGCTGCTCGGACTGGATGAAACTGACGCGGAAGAGCGATTTGGATTCTTGCTCGATGCTTTGCGATATGGAGCTCCACCACACGGTGGTATTGCTTTGGGGATTGATCGCGTCGTAATGTTATTTAACGGACTCGACAACATCCGAGATTGCATCGCGTTTCCGAAAACCCAAAAAGCGTACGACACCATGACGGAAGCTCCCAATGTCGTCGCGATGCAGCAGCTCGATGAGTTGGGAATTGAGATCAAAAAAGATGACGAGTAATTGAGCTCGCGTCTTCAGTCAAAGTTCCTGGCATCATGACTCGACTGGCAACTACTGAATCGTGTCCAGATAGGGATCTTGTCCCATCTCGCGTTGCAACTCGTGCCGAAGCTTTTCCTGGTGCAATAACATCTTTCGCCCTCGAAAGTGTCGCGACTCAATTTTGCGTTGCGCTTCGCGAAAGAGCTGCGCGAACCGGGAAAGATCGCGTGCTCCTTGTCGTTTGATCTTTTCGCGGAGTCGATCGGCTCGTTCTTTTCCCAAACCGTTGTCCAGAATTTCGTCTTCCAGCGAAAAGAACTGGCGATAGCTCCCCGGGTCGCCTTGTCGTCCGCATCGACCAATTAGCTGTCGATCGATGCGTGAGGAATCATGGATTTCGGTACAGATGACATGCATCCCGCCGAATCGATGGGCATCCTCAGAAATTTTGATATCCGTACCGCGTCCGGCCATGTTGGTGGCCACTGTAATTTTTCCGACGTCACCCGCTTCGGCGACGATGGACGCTTCGCGAGCGAGATGCCTTGCATTGAGCACAGCGTGTTCAATGGATCGCTCATGGAGCAGTTTGGAGAGGATCTCAGATTTATCAATGGATCGTGTCCCGATCAGAATCGGGCGTCCTTGTTGATGTACTGTTTGGATTTCATCGGCGATCGCGTCCCACTTTTCCGTGTCAGTCAAGAAGACGAGGTCGTCCCATTGTTTCCGTTGCGGTGGTTTGTTGGTGGGGACGTCGATTACTTTCAGCTGATAGATCTTCCGCAATTCGATCGCTGAATTCGCTGCGGTACCGGTCATGCCGGCCAAGCGGTTGTATCGCAGGAACAAGTCTTGAATTGTGATCCGTGCGGACTCGCCCGTTTCCAGGCTGACCTCCAGATTCTCTCGAGCTTCAATCGCCTGATGGATCCCTGCTCGCCATTTACGACCTTCTGCCAACCGACCGGTAAACTCGTCGACGATGACGACTTCTTGGTCGCGAACCACATATTGGCGATCACGAATGTAGTTCAGTTGAACAAAGACCGCCTGTTCGACTTGTTCGTAGACGTCCAACAGAGGCGTTTGGCATAGTAGCTCGGGTTTGCTGAGCGTTCGACAACGTTGTCGTCCCGTCGCCGTCAAATCGACCTGATTCGTTTTCGTATCGATGGTGTAGTGTTCTTCAGCCGAAAACTGTTCGACGTTGGCGGCACACCACTCGTAGAGGCAAGCTCGTGCGCGTGCGACTTCATCGGGTAGGCTGCTGACGATCAATGGCGTTCGAGCTTCATCAATCAAGATACTGTCCGCTTCATCGACCAGCATAAAGTTCAAAGGACGTTGAACGGTTGCGTTACTTGAGTGGCTGATCGTTTTTGTGTCTCGGTCGACGAGATTGTGAATCAACGAGCCAGATTCGTTTTGATTTCGACGTTTGGTCAATCGATCGCGGAGAAAGTCAAAGCCGATTTCTTTTGCGGTCGAATACGTGACGTCGCATTGGTAGTGGTTGGGTCGCAGATGCCGAGGTGTTTTGGATTCGACAACGCCAACACTCATGCCGAGCGCTTCAAAAACTGGTCTCATCAAGTCAGCATCACGTTTGGCAAGGTAGTCGTTCGCGGTTGCCAGATGAGCTCCTTCTCCGGTGATTGCCGCTAGATAGAGTGGGAGAGTTGCAGTCAGCGTTTTTCCTTCTCCGGTTTGCATGACCGCAATGCTGCCAAAGTGCATGGCAAAACCGCCAAGCAGCTGAACACGATAGTGTTTCATGCCCAGCGTACGTGAAGCTGCTTCTCGAACACAGGCAAAGGCTTCGACTGCCAGACGGTGCAACGGAACACCACTGAGCGCATCGTATTGCAGTGCCAGGCTTCGTTTTCGAAGTTCATCGTCAGAGAGTTGGGACAGCCGTTTCGATTGCGATTCAACTTGGCGTACCAAATGTTGCCAACGAACGATCGACGCGCGATCAAAGGCACGAATCAGGTGATACGGGCTGTTAACAATTGCTGAGATTAAACTGCCGTTCATCCGCCCATCCGTTCTTGAGGCTATGGCAGTTATCGCCGGCGGTTGGTATCAGAGTCGCGTCCCCGCCATCCGACTTGGTTAACACTCGGGTTGGCTGTCGGATTGATCATGACCGGTTGCGATTGAAACGGAACATTGCCAGCATTGGATACAACTACCGGTGCCGCCTGATAGTAGGGAGAGGCCCCGTTGTTGTTCAAAATGTAGCCGTTGGCAGAATAGGTGGGTTGATAACGACCGTTCAAGGCAAACGTCTGTCCAGCTCCATTGGCTACAAAATTTTGGGCCGGGGCGCGAACCGAGGTTGCATCGGTAACAGGAATTCGAGTCGAGTCATTTCGTTCGTCATTGATGGTGGTCGCAAAGTTTCGCGAGTCAGTAAACGAACTTCCGGAAGCTGGCAACTGAGTGTTGGATGCGGTTCGTGCCGGAGGTTGGCCTGAATTGACCAACACACTTTGGCCCAGCGAATTGGAACCGCGGGAAGCGTCGACAAATCGATTCGTTCCGTTTGCGTTCTGCGTGTTGCCCTGTGGATTACCTTGAGGATTCGCTGATCCGTCGGAGCGTCGCCAAAGCGAATCTGCCGTGCGACCTGCAGGTGCTCCATTCTGATTGCTACCTGCTGTCGGTTGGTAATAGGGTTGGTTCTGCGCAACGTTCGGGATGTTGAGCGAGTAAGTCGCCGGTGGTGCGATTCTGGTATTTCCAGCAAACCAATTACCGCAAGGTTGATTGCAGCGACTTTGACAGCCTGTGAACAGACAGACCACAACGATGAAACAGATAGCAGATTGAACGCGAGACATGGGGGATTCCTCGACACCAATTACGCCGTTTGGCGATAAAACGTGACGTTTCGAACGTTGAAACGACGCGGTACGTTAGCAACCTTTTCATGCTGGGCAATATCAATATTTCATGGCGTTGGCCATCGATGGTGAACGTCAAGAACGACGGCAGTGATAGCAAAAGATTCGAACGAAAATTTCACTGGACGGAGAACCCAATTTTTGAAACACTCCCGACGCGATTATTCATTGGCACGATTTGAAAACGCGTATACGCTCGCGTCATCAGGTCTCCTCCAGTAAAAGATCTCTAATTGAAAACGGATTCGATCCATGAAACTTCCGATAACCTTGCTCGCCTTGGCCGTGACGGTCAGCATCATTTCGACCGAAACCAACGCTCAAAGCTTTGACCAATACGGAATGAGAGCGAATCGCAGTCAGTCGAGTCAGCAATCGGCAACTCAACCAAAAAAGCTGTTTGATTTTTCAAAATCAGAATCAACATCCAAGAAACCATTCAGCAACCTGTTTTCTCGAAACTCGTCGGAGCCTTTTCAGCCATTCAAAGGGATGGAAATGCCGAAGATTCAATGGCCCAAAGTGGAGATGCCAAAAATCAAATGGCCCCAGCTACAGGGTGACGGCATGGGCAAAGGACTGTTTGCACGCCCCAGTTGGTTACCCAAACGTGACCCCAATGCCCCCACTTTCTTTGAACGAATGAATTCGAAATCTAAAGCGTGGATTGATCGAACCACGGATTGGGCTCAAGGTAAGTCCGACGATTATGGGCAGAAGAAAACGGCATCCTGGAATACCATTCGCGAAGAGATAGAGCGGATTAAGCAACGCTCGGCCCTCAGCCCTGCAACCGAACCACCCGCCCGAACCGCACAAGGCTCCGGCGATCGGATTCGCTATTAAGAATGCGACGAGCCGTTGTGTAGCCAACTCGGGCATGAACTCGGGCAAGAGTGCCCGAGCTACCTTCATTCCCACAATCTTTGAACGACCAAAGCACTTGGCCACTAAACGTAGGATAGCCACTCTTGGCTGTCACGAATTTGGGTTCGTGTTGGCCAACACGTTTTCGGTTTGAGCGGCGATTTCCAAGTGAGACTCAACAATAATCCACTCGGGCATGAGTGCCCAAACTACGGCTCGGTGGACAAATGAGCCGTAGGATAGCCACTCTTGGCTGTCACGAATTTGGGTTCGTGTTGGTCACACGTTTTCGGTTTGACTGGCGATTTCCAAGTGAGACTCAATAAAAATTCTCTCGGGCAAGAGTGCCCAAAGTGCCCAAGCGACGGATCGGTGGATAGATGAATCGTAGGATAGCCACTCTTGACGCGCCCGACAAAAGTCTGGCCAATGGTATTCAATTCTTTATGCAAATGCGCTATT
>JBCAWX010000043.1:0-43268 GCA_038534355.1 Planctomycetota bacterium | reverse complement strand
CCTGACGGGACGAGGGGTTTGTGGGGTCGATTTTTTTCTACCCATATGTCATCCCTACGGGATGCGTTGCGCGATTCGCAACACGACGCGGGCACCGGCGTCGCGGGGGGGTCGCTTTCTTGTTCACTCGTGTCGTCCCTGACGGAACGAGGGGTTTGCACCCTCAATTTTTTCTACCCATATTTCATCCTTACGGGATGCGTTGCGCGATTCGCAACACGACGGGGCACCGGCGTCGCGGAGCGGTCGACTCACGTTCCAAATGGGGGTTCGAATTTTATAGTCAGGCGATTTTTCTTTTTGACACTTCATCGGATAAATGACGATGAGTCTCAGCCGATTCCGAATCCAGTTCGGCTTCCATTGGATGAGCCAACTCTATCGGCCGATCATCATTGATCCAGGATCGCACGGGAATCTGCAACACGAACCTCGTGCCGTTTTCCCAATGCTGATCATGATAAACAGTTCCAGCATGTTGTTGGGCAATCCGCCAAACTTTAGAGAGACCAAAACCGAGACCCCTTCCAGCCTCTCGCCCAGAAAAGAACGGATCAAATAAATGCGGCGCAACGCGAGGAGAAACGCCAACACCATCGTCAATCACAGACAAACTTAAAGAGCCTGCGTCTCGATCCAGTCGAATCTCAATCGCGCCGGACGACGATGGCTGGCCTGCGATCGCTTCACAACTGTTCTTGACCAGACATTGAAGTGCCACCAGGAACTTTTGCTCGTCCAACTCCGCTCGATCCAGTCCAGCAGAAAGGAAGATCTTAAGTTCGACTTTTGACTCAGGCTGCTCTCGCTTCCAGTGCTCCAGAAAACGACGCATCATCAATCGCAAGGAAACATGCTTCAGCTGAACCGTTGGAGGGTGCGCAAAAAGCATCATGTCAGAGATCATTTCATGAGCACGCATCGCTTGTTGATAAATCACTGCCAGTCGGTAGCGCCGTTCCGGATTCGTTTCATCCAACAACAACGATTGGGCACGTGTCGCGATATTGGCCAACGGATTGTTGATTTCATGACTGGCACCATAAGCCAGCTGCTTCATTGCTGCCAACTTCGCGTGCTGCACGCGCTCATGAAAGTCGGCTGCGGACTCTCGTTGCTCAACGGCCACTTGAAGCAGACTCGTCAATGAAACCTTCGTCATCAATGGGTTCTGCCAAGTTTCCACCACCGCCTTCAACGTCGAATTTCGACGCACACGCTTGGCCGAAAACTGATCGGCGCGAAACGACCGAGTCAGAACCTGTTTGATGATTGTTTTTGAAGAATCCTGCTGGATACCAACCAGATTCAACCAACGTTTTAAAATTGATTTGAGTTTTGAGCGCTTGCGACACCGCAGGAACTTGATCCAAAATTCTGAATTCAACGATTCAGAGTCGAATGAATCGTCGATGGAGTTGGCAGTGGCGATTGCCAGTTCTCCGATCAGTTCACGTTGACACCATCGCACGAGGGCTCTCGGACATGGAGCCGCAACCTGTTGTTGTTGCCGGTAACGGATCAATGCAAAGATTAATAGTGACGGGTTGGTGCGCAGGATTGCGTGCAACTTCGATGCAAACGCATCCTCGGTCCCGGCTGCGGCGGCGACGATTTCCAGAATATCATCGGCAGGGCAGGGTAGTCGTATCATCGACCTGCGACACGTAGCGATGGAATCGCTCGCTTCGCGTGTCGAAGCTGGACCAGTGTCAACTTGAAATGAAATCCAATGCATGGAGTGACCGTGCGTCGAACCTTTTCATAATCAGTTCGGCCCAGAAAAAAGTTGCTCAACCAAGGGCGTCGATGAATCAACTCAAGTCGACACTTACCTATGCAAGCGTCGCTCAGTGTTGGCTCACCGCGTCCCAGTCAACTAGCTCGCCGCGGAGCCAGGCACATCCATTTCCAACATCTGGCAACCTCGTTGAACGAGATCATCAACATTGAATGGCTTGTTCATAAAGTCATCGGCGCCTGCGTTAAGCAGATCCTGGATTTTGTCCTGTTCGACCATTCCAGAGATGCAGATGATCTTACTAGCCTTCATTGACGAATCGCCGCGAACACGCTGACAGACTTCCTTACCGTTGATATCGGGAAGCATCACGTCAAGCACGACAAGGTCAGGACGAAATTCCTTGACCAGCATTCCGGCGGCAAATCCGTTGTTGGCCGTCTTGATATCGAATTGCTTGTCGCGGGCAAACGCGTCAACAATCAACTCTACCAAATCCTCATCGTCATCAACGACCAACAGTTTTCGTTTGCCGCTCTCAAGAGCTTCCGTTGGAATACCGTTCTCTTTCATAAACGAGAACAGGTGGTCACGTGGAATCCGGCGGAAACGGCTGCCTGGCACTCGAAATCCTTTGAGGCTGCCGTTGTCAAAGCAACGAATGATCGTCTGCTGACTAACTTTGCAGATCTTTGCCGCTTCGCCTGTTGTGAAGACTGTCTTGGTACTCATAACCATCCTCTCCCTAGGTGGTCGGTTGCGCCGACATTGTGTGGTGTTCGTGGTTTGTGTCTTCGCTGTCATGTCGCCACAACACGTATCCGTCACAAACTACGGGGTCCTTCTATTTGGCAACCTCAACCGCTCTATCCAATCTTGCCGAGATTGCCAATACCTCGCGGATTATATCGACCGACGAAAACGGGCTCAATATGAATCTAATTCTGCCAAACACTGCATTTTCAACGGTAATTGCAAAGTGATAGCATGCGTTGGATCGTTTTTCTCATTTTCAAACGACACTTCCGCCACGCCTGCATCCAAGTCAACTCAACGCTTCGACGATCGTTAGTTCGGCATCACCCGACTGAAGCACTTGTCCCGTTTTGGCATAAGCTCGCTTGACCATCAGCGTACAAATCCCGTCGGAGCGACCGGGAACAGCAGACGTTGCCTTGACCGTGCCGGCGTCTTTGTCTTCGACGAACACAGAACTTCCCACCTGCGGCGACGGTCCTGTCACGCGAGCGATGCGAAGTAACCTGTTAACTCGGCCCAACGAGTCAATCCTGGCGACCGTTTCCTGTCCGAGGTAACACCCTTTCGTAAATGAGATCGCCTTGTCGTCTCGATCAACTTCCTGTGGCAAATTGGTTTCATCCACTTCCACACCAAACCACGGAGTCCCAGCTTGCAATCGAATCGGTTCAAGCACGGCGGCGTCACAACTAACAACGCCGTGCTCGCTCAAAACTTCGGTCACGCTTGCGAGCTGATTGGAAGCCACGCAAAGCAACCTCGCCGTCCCAGCAAATTCGGATTCAATTGACACAATCGAATCTGATACCTCGCAAGCTTTTTCAGTCACGACAGATTCGCCAAAGGCTGACTCAATGACACCATCTGCTGACGGGCCAACTAAAAGCACAAACGACGTTTCCGCCGATCGATCGACGATCTCTACTTTTTCCCGAATCAGATAACGGTCTAGATGTTCACTGACGGATGCTGCTTGTTCGCCCGGACCAACAAGCAACATGCGGTCGCTAAGATTGGCAACATGCAGGTGCCCAAGAATTTTCCCTTTGCCATTTAGCACAAAAGCTTCGGTAACTTCACCGACCTTGAGCGACTTGATCTCCGCAGTACAAAATCCGCTGAGAAACGAATGGCGATCGTCCCCCCTCATTTCGAGCATGGTCCAGTTCGACAGCTCAACTGAACCAACGGATTCCGTCAGCGCCGTGTATTGCACTTGCTGTTCTGGAGAAAAACCAGATTCCATTGAATCTTGCTCACTCATGGTAAAACTCGACGATTTCATCTTGAATTGAATGAATGATGGATGCCAATCGCATCTCGCGGATGCCCGTTGCCAATCGCGCAGACTCACCGACAAAGGCCACTTTAACGTCTGGAACTTTTTGGCAACGTCTGGATTCTATCGCTGACGTCTCGATTTTGTTGCTGCCTTGGGAGTTACTTCTCCATTGGCAATCGGTAGCGAACCGGCGAACAATCCCTGAATCACTTTGGTCATATGATCCAACTGCAACTTTTCCCATTCGTCCGACGGCTGGTGATAGTCATCATGCAGTGAGCCGGCCGAGAACGAGTGGCCGATGACACCTTTGCGAACAAACGAGGCATTGTCACTGGCGTTGTAGAGCATGGCGCTGAATTTTGGATGTTCAAAAACCAGCACACCTGCGTCCTTGGCACCGTCTGCCATTAACGAGCCAAGATCCGATTGATCCCAACCGGTCATCCAGGCTTTGCCAGACGCGCCTGGCTCGGGGCGACCGAGCATTTCCAGATTGATGTTTGCGACCGTTTTGGTCAACGGCCATTCAGGGTTATCCGCGTAATACTTGGAGCCCAGCAATCCTTTTTCTTCGCCCCAAAACGTCATGAAGATGACCGACCGTTTGGGTGCAGTCGGAAGCTGCGTGTAGGCATCGGCAAGTGCGAGTACGGCAGTGACGCCCGTCGCATCGTCGTCGGCGCCATTGTTGATCGTATCGCCGACTCCGCTGAATTGACCGATATGATCAAGGTGAGCAGTAATCACGATCGCTTCTTTGGAAAGTTCAGGATCGCTCCCTTTGAGGATACCAATCACATTCTTGACTTCGGATTTTCCAAACTTCTGTTTGGCCATTTGAATTTTTGTTTCCCCTTCGAAATCGTTGGGCTCGACCAGCAATACCGGCAGGTTGAGTGAGCCGCGAACTCGAACCAATCGCGGACGCAATGATTGAGTGGCTTGAGCAATCAGTGGATGGTCTGGTTCGACCTGGATCAGGATCGCTTTGGCACCGTTTTGCTGAAGCCGCATCAGCTGAAACTGAAAGCTGCGTGATGCACGCTGTTTGTCGAATGAGGGTGCGACCAAAGAAACGGCCGCATCAAATTGTTGGTTGCGTGGAGTCTGGTCATTGATGGGAGTCACTTTTCCCGTCCAATCAACGTCCTCACCTCCAGCACCCAAAACCCCGAGAACCTCGAGCGGCTCGCCTTCGACAAGCACCGTTCCCGTTGCCGGGAGTTGAGACGTGGCTACTTCTGTGCGTTGAAAAAAATCGTCAGAGCCCAAAGGCTCCAACCCTGCTCCTCGAAACCGAGAGGCAACATACGCCGAAGCGATGTTCAATCCTTGCGAAGGCGTGTCGCGTCCGCCCAGTTCATCACTGGCCAAGAATGAAATCGTCGTGCGCACTCGTTTCTCATTGATCTGCTTCATCGCCTCGGCAACGACGTCTGGCAAACCAGTTTGTTCTTGCGCAACGCAATGTTCTACTCCCAAAAACAGCATGCCAAGCGGCAACAACCATGCGATCACAGAGAAATAAGAATCGGGCGACAAATTGCGCATCAGAGACAAACCTTTGTTGGGAAGTTGACATTCAAAATGAAACAGCCATCGATGATCCAGAGGCCGCGGTCAACCACTCAATATATACGATGGTGCCGATTCATCGAAGAAGCCAATTGGTAGGACGTCCAAATCGGCTTGGCACTTTCCCGGTTCCATGTCGCCTTGGCCAACCAGGTTTCAACTCGCAACGTTCACTTGGCCCAACAATCCGCGGGCCGCCAAAACAGTTTATGAGGCCACCAGATTCCGCCCCGATCGTTTGGCCTCAAGTGTCTTTTCACTCACACGCTGCAGCAACTGTTGCATGTCAGGGTCACTTTCGAGTTGATACTGGACCACTCCAACGCTCAACGTGACTCTGAGTACTTCATCGTTCGAGTTTTTAAAGCGTGTTGATTCGATCGTTTTTCGTATTCGCTCGCAGACAGATGTGGCATTTTTCAAAATCGTACCTGGCATCACGATACATAGTTCTTCGCCTCCGTAACGCCCAACCCAGTCCGAGCCTCGGATACAGCTCAGAATGACCTGAGCGATCTCGCGAAGTACATGGTCACCGGTTGGCCAACCATGTTGCTTGTTGACTTCGCCAAAATGATCCACGTCAACTAACGCAATGCTCAAGTCCTTACCCAGACGTTTGGCTGTCAGGAATTCTTCACCAAGCTTTCGATCGAGATACCGTCGATTGAACAACTCGGTCAATGCATCTGTATTCGCTTCGCGCCGCAGATTTTGCATGATCAACTTGCTCTGGTGAGTTACAAAGCTGGTCACCCGCTCGCTCATGACTCGTGCCTTATTCTCCAGGCTGATCACTTGTAGGTCCTCACCCGTCAAGTGCGATTTGGCGGCAACCTCGCTGTAGGCAGTCACTCGATTTCGACCACTCGCCTTCGCTGCGTAGAGCGCTTCGTCGGCACGAGTGAGCAATATCGAGGGCTGGCACGATTCATTGACACTGGCGACACCAAGACTTGCCGTCACACCATCGAGTCGACACCAATGAAACTGTTGAATCGCATTCAACAGAATTTCGGCAATCCGCCGCGCTTCGGATTCTCGACTCTCAACCAGGACAGCGAACTCGCCTCCCCGCGTCCGCGCAACCAACGTCATGCGACAGAGTGACTGAATCAGTCCACCGAATTCTTGAAGTACGTGATTTCCTTCAACCGGCCCATGTTGATCATTGATCGCTTTCAAGTGATCGATATCGATCAGGATCAACGAAACAGGTGATTCGCTCGAAGCAGTGGGACAGACCTCTTCCAATGTCTCGATCAGTCGGCTTCGCTGAAACACCTTGGTTAACGGGTCCAGCTGCTTGGCAAACGATTTTTCGATCCGATCAAAGCGCCACTGAGTTAACTCGACTGAATCCCCAGCCAGTGCAATGTCATCGGTATCGCGGATCCAGGATGTCACTTCTGACAACTGATCTAAATCGACAAAACAGAGCACTGGTCGTTTCAACGACATATAGTGCGACTTAAAGTCCTTCAACGAAGCGTAGTTCGACGAGTGAATCGAAATCACATGACGCGACTGTTCAAGGGGCACAACCATGGAATTCTGATCGTCATCTGGGCGAGTCAAAATGTCGATGATCGCTTCGATTGCCGACAAATGGTCAGACATCAAGCTGTCATCCATCACCGTATCCTCCGGCAGTTTGAATGAATAAGAATGACGAGTGGAACAGCTCAGAGGCAGGAACTGAGTTCCGAATGACAAGTCAAGAGCGCAAGGTCAGCGCGAACTCGTCATCTGAAATGTATGTCATTAATCCAGATCTGCCCGAAAGATTTCGAATCAAACGGGTAATTTCAATTTGCCCCTGTCTCCATCAAGACTCATTAATAGAATACGAGTGAGTTTGGTCACCAACCGTGGCCGAACGAAGCCACTACCGCCAGATCGTTTATGAAGAAAATAACTTACCAATACGACATCATCGTCGTCGGCGCCGGACACGCCGGTACCGAAGCTGCCGCAGCTGCTGCGCGTGCCGGTGCCAAAACCGCACTCATCACAACCAATCTCGATACGGTCGGACAGATGAGTTGCAACCCGGCAATCGGTGGCGTCGCCAAAGGACATCTGGTTCGTGAGATCGATGCACTCGGTGGCATCATGGGGCAAGCGATCGATGCAACCGGCATCCAGTTTCGCATGCTCAACGTGCGCAAAGGCCCCGCCATGCATAGTCCGCGAGCTCAAGCGGATAAGAAGGGTTATCAAAACTGGATCAAATTCGCAATCGAGTCGACCGAAAACCTCGATCTACGTCAGGAAGTTGTTACCGATATCCTGACCGAGCCGGCGGAGCTTGACGAAGATGCCTCCAACAACAATCTTCAAAAAGTTATCGGTGTCTCTGTTCTCGGCGACGTGGAATACCACGCCCCTGCTGTGATCCTCACCACTGGCACCTTCCTGTCAGCACTCATGCATACCGGTGAAGCGAAAACCAAAGGTGGTCGTGCGGGAGAAGGGACGACCACTGGGATTAGTCGCGCACTTGATCGACTTGACTTTCGAATCGCCCGTTTTAAAACGGGTACGCCCCCGCGCTTGAACAGTCGAACCATCGACTACTCCAAAACAGAGATCCAACCTGGCGACGACCAACCACAACCGTTTTCATTTCTCAATGAGTCGCTAAAGGTCGAACAACTCCCGTGCTGGATCACGTTTACCAATCCTGACGTCCATCGGCTGATTCAAGAAAACCTGCACCGAGCTCCGATGTACAGCGGTCAGATTCAAGGGAGTGGTCCTCGTTATTGCCCTTCCATCGAAGACAAAATCGTCAAGTTTGCTGACAAAGAACGCCACCAGTTGTTTCTCGAGCCAGAGGGACGCGAAACGCACGAAATCTATGTCAACGGTGTTTCGACCAGTCTCCCACGCGACGTGCAAGACCAGATGTTCAAGCACATCCCTGGACTCGAAAATGCTCAGATCATGAGATACGGTTACGCCGTGGAATATGATTTTTGTCCGCCCGAACAACTTCGAAACACGCTCGAAACCAAATCCGTTTCCGGTTTGTATTTTGCAGGACAAATCAATGGCACCACTGGCTATGAAGAGGCTGGTGCACAAGGCTTGGTCGCTGGAATCAACGCCGCGCTCAAAATTGCGTCGGCTCCCCCGTTTGTTGTTGACCGGAACGAAGGCTACATCGGTGTACTCATTGATGACCTGGTCACCTGCAGTGTCGATGAACCTTACCGCATGTTTACCAGTCGCGCCGAATACCGACTGTTGCTCCGGCAAGACAACGCCGATCGTCGACTGACGGCCAAAGCTCACCAAGCCGGTCTGGTCGACAGCGACCGCCACCAGCGTCTACTTAACAAGGAATCGGAAATACAACGAATCACAAAACAACTCGAATCGCACCGAGTTGAGGGTGTGTCATTACACAAGATGCTCAAACGTCCTGAAACAACTTGGGAAGCGTTGGCCAACGCACTTCCAGAGCTGGCTGCCGTCCAACCCGACGTTCGGCAACAAGTGATTTACGACATCAAGTACTCAGGCTACGTTGCCAGACAGCAGGCAACTGTCGAGAAACATGAACGTCTGGCCAACAAGAAAATCCCGGATCATTTCGACTACGAAAACCTGATGCATTTGCGAATGGAAGCCAAAGAAAAACTGACCCGGTTTCGCCCCACCAGCCTTGACCAAGCCCGCCGGATCAGTGGCATCACGCCAGCGGATATCGCTATGGTCATGCTGCACCTGGAAGGCAAAGGGCAGAAGAACAAGTCCTGATCACGTGATTTCTTACCAGATGCTCCAGGTGTGTGATCTAAGACTTGAGAAGCTCGTGTACGACTTCGCCATGAACATCCGTTAATCGAAACTGACGTCCTTGAAAACGAAACGTCAGTTTTTCATGATCAATTCCGAGCAGATGCAACAACGTCGCTTGCAAGTCATGTGTATGGACACCGTCTTTGACGACGTTCATCGAAAACTCGTCGGTCTCCCCATGGCTGACGCCCGGTTGGGTTCCACCGCCTGCCATCCACATCGTATAGGCGTATGGATGGTGATCACGGCCCCATCGTTTCTTGTTGTTGATGTCGCCCTGAATAAACGGCGTACGTCCGAATTCGCCGCCCCAAACCACTAACGTATCATCCAGCATCCCACGCTGCTTTAAGTCTTTGACCAATGCCGCGCTGGCCTGATCGGTATCCTTGCACTGAGTATAGAATTCAGTGGTCAGACTGTTGTGCTGATCCCACCCGGCATGCATCAGTTGGACGAACCCGACGCCACGTTCAGCGAGGCGACGTGCCAACAAACAATTGTGAGCGAACGTTCCAGGCGTCTTTGCATTCTCACCGTACAAATCGAAAGTTGACTCAGGTTCGTCTGAAAGATCCGTCAACGAAGGCACACTGGCCTGCATTTTGAAAGCCATTTCGTATTGCGCGATCCTGGTTGCAATTTCCGGATCACCAAAAGCATCGAGCTGTTGCCGATTCAATGCTTCAATATCATTGAGCCACTCCCTACGCATCGAACGTGACATTCCCTGCGGATTGGATAGATACAACACGGGATCACCGGAGCCGCGAAACTTCACTCCTTGATGTTGCGACGGCAAAAAACCACTGCCCCAATAGAAGTCGTAAAAAATCTGACCGCAGGTGGTTCCTTTGGAGATCGATGTCATAACGACAAAGTTCGGCAGGTCCTTGGCAACCGACCCCAAACCGTAATTGAGCCAAGAGCCCAACGTTGGTCGACCGGGGATCTGGGCACCCGACAACAAAAAACTGATCGCCGGTGCATGATTGACGGCGTCGGTGTGCATCCCTTTGACAAACGTCAACTCATCTGCGATTGATGCAATATGAGGGAGCAATTCGCTGACCCAGGCTCCCGATTCACCACGCTGGTGAAATTTCTCAATGGGAGCCAGCATCAACTTCCCTTTCGCCTGACCGGTCATGGTGCTGAAGCGTTTTCCTGCGATCGTTGCCTCAGGGATTGGCTGCCCATGCCGCTTGGCCAACTCCGGTTTCCAATCGAACAGATCAACATGTGACGGCGCTCCGTTCTGGATCATCATGATCACACGCTTTGCTTTGGGAGCAAAATGAGGCAGGCCTGGCAATCCACCAACGCGATCATCGGTTGACGCCGGCTCGTCCGAAAACCCGCTCTGTTGAAGCAGCTGCATCAACGCTGCGACACCGATCCCCGTCGCTGATCTTCCCAACAACTGTCGGCGAGTCATCCACAAGTTTGCGTCCGCTAGGTTCATGATTGCTCTCATCGTCATGGTCGACGTTTAACTCAACGTCGCAGGAACTATTGACGCGTCAATGTTTCATCCAGGTTCAAGATTGCCAAACCGACCGACGTCCAACTGGCCAGTTCGACCGGTTCGATGTTCGTATCGGGCTGCGACATTCCATTTTCAATCAACGCCTTTGCCGCCTCAGGGTTTTCCGCAAACTGTTTGCGAGTTCGCTCAAGTGCCGTCAACAAAACTTTTTGTTCGCTGGCTCGCGGCGCGCGCACAACGACTTTGCGAAACATGAAATCCAGACGCTGCGCATCCGTTTGAAATTCATTCCAACTGCAAGTTGCCAACCATCGAGCTGCCTCGACATAAGTTGTATCGTTCAGTGTCGCCAACGCGTGCAGCGGCGTATTGGTCAAGTAACGTTTGACCGAACAGGTCATTCGATCTGCGTTATCAAAGATTCCGGTGGGAGGTGCAATGCGCCGCCAAAACGTATACAGCGTTCGGCGATTCAGCTCGTCCCCTTGGCCAAGTTGAAACTTCTTTTTGCCAAAACTAGCTTCTTCCCAGACTCCTCCAGGCTGATACGAATTTACTGGCGGGCCACCCATTTGAGGATGCAATTGGCCGCCGGCCGCCAAAGCCTGATCTCGTATCATCCACGATGGCAACCGAAACCGGCTGGCACGACTGAGCAAACGATTCTCCGGGTCTGCGGCCGCGTGAGGCGGCAGCTTGGCTGACTGACGATACGTTTGGCTGGTCAAAATCAAGCGAACCATGTGCTTGGTATCCCAACCCGAATCTCGATACTCGGCCGCCAAGTAATCCAACAACTCGGGATGCGATGGTGGCTCTCCCTGGACACCAAAGTCTTCACTCGTTTTCACAAGTCCGGTTCCAAAGTAGATTGCCCAAACTCGATTCACAGCAACTCGGGCAGTGAGCGGATTGTCTTTGTGAAACAACCATTTGGCCAGCGCCAATCGATTCGGACGCTCCGTTTGCTTCGGATCAGCTTGCGTTGAGGATTCAGCAACGAACGAAAAAAACGCTGGCGTGCGCGCCTGCACTTCGTCCAATGGGTTCTCGTACGAGCCACGGTCCAGTCGAAACGTTGGACGGTATTTGACTCGATCCCGCATCACCATCACTTTCGGGATCGCTCGATTGACCTTGGCCAGTTGCTTTTGTTGGCTCGTACGAAGCTGATCAAGTTTGAGAAAGTCGACATCGTTTTTCATCAAAAACCGAAGGATCGCCTGCTGTTGCGCTTCGTTTCGCTGAGATTGGGGAATCGCAATCGCGGTCGCCAAGTCGTAGGGCAACACGGAAAGAGATGGCGTTTGGATCGACGTGCTGGAGAGACGAAACCGGGACAATAGATGCCGGGCATGCTTCGATTGGTGCTTCAACGTTACCACCAATTTGGAATCATCCGCAACGATGACTGGATCTTGTAAACGAAAAACAATCTCATGCTCGGCACTTCGATCTTTTCCTTTTCGATAGATCGCCCATCCTGAACTGTTTTTACCATCAAGCGTGGCATCTGGACTGAACGATTGCTGGCTGAAGTCGGCTTCAGCAGCGGAGAGCTTAACCGGTTGATCTGGTTGACCCGGTCTCTTCAAAACAACCTCAAACCCGGTCAGAACAAAGTTACCGCTGCTCGATCTCCCCACAGCCGACGAGTCACCCGACGGACGAATGGCTTGAAGTCGAAATCCAGTAACCTTACCTTGACGCACCTTCAACTCGACCGTGTAAATGTCATTGTCTGCCAGCTCTCCTGTCGAGTGTATGGAACCATCTTTGAGGATCTTCAACTCGGCATGATCCGCATCAGCTTTGATTGGCATCAACGCCGACCAATGCGAGCTATCTGGAGCATCAACGTTGGCCAGTTTCGCATCCAGACGACCTTCAAACTCTGAAGTCCGCTGTTTTAATTGGGTTTCGAGGTTCGCAATCGACTGTTGAAGTTTCGCCTGCTCTTGTTGCTGTTTCGGCGAAGGGACATCTAGAACTGGAGGCGTTTGCGCGTTGCCTCCTCCGCCATTGATCGGAGTTTGATTAAAGTAGGCGAAGAATGAGTAGTAATCACGTTGTGTCAGTCGATCGTATTTATGGTCGTGACACCGACAACAGTTGAAGGTCAGTCCGAGCCAGACCGTTCCCGTCGTCTCAGCCATGTCCATTACATAGTCGACTCGATTTTCTTCGGCGATGCGCCCGCCTTCACCATTGATCGGATGGTTTCTCAAAAAGCCTGTGGCCAAAATTTGCTCGTCGGTCGCTTCGGGCATTAGATCGCCCGCCAACTGCCAGGTTGAAAACTGATCAAAGGGCATGTTCTGGTTGTAAGCACGAACCACCCAGTCTCGCCACGGCCACATCGTTCTTTCATTGTCGCCTTGGTATCCATTGGTGTCGGCGTACCTGGCAGCGTCGAGCCAATTCCAGGCCATTCGTTCTCCGAAGGCCGGCGACGCAAGATACCGATCCACCATACGCTCGTACGCGTTGGGACGTTTGTCCTCGACAAATTGTTGTACTTCTGCTGGCGTCGGCGGCAGCCCTGTAAGATCCAGACTGACTCGACGAATCAAAGTCAAACGATCAGCAACAGGCGATAACTTCCAGCCTCGTACTGCAAGTTTTCGTTTGACAAAAAAGTCGATCGGATTCAACGCATCACGGTCCTCACCAAAGTCCGCTCGTTTGTTAATGGATTCAAATGCCCAGTGTTGTCCCCACATGGCCCCCTGCTCAACCCATCGACGCAACAAATCGATTTGGTTGGAAGTCAATTTTCGATGCGAGTCGGGAGGTGGCATCTGTTCATCAACGTCATCCGAAAGCAGACGGCGAATCAACTCGCTGTCGTCCGGTTTACCCGGTTCAATCAGGGCCAACGTTGACTCGCGATCATCGAGTCTCAAATCGGCTTGTCGTTGTGCCTCGTCCTGTCCGTGACAGAAGTAGCAATTCTCAGAAAGGATCGGTTGGATCTGTCGCCCGAAATCGATGTCCGCAGAATCGAGTTTCAGTTTCGAATTCTGGGCCCATGACGAGCTCACAAAAACAGACAACAACGCAGTCAACCATACGCATGCAAGACTGAACCATCGGGATAATTCGTGAGTGAACATCATGACTCGTCATCGCCGATATAGGGAATCGATGAGTCATCGAAAACGTCGGGTTGATCGACAACCGATCGGCCGCGGTTGACTTGGTCAGCGACCGCAATAAACCTTGTTTTGGAAACGCAGTGCGGACAACGACCGGTCCTACCGAGTAGTTTCGCTGGCACGCCAAAGGCATCCTGACACTCATCACAAGTCACCGTTTGTTTACCCTTTACCTCCGTCAGAAGGATCATGGCCAAACACTTGGGACAGTTGTGAGCGTTACCCACCATATCTCCCGGAATGCGAAAGGTTCGATCACATTCAGAACAAGCGACTCTGCATTCCGTTTTCGACTCACGCAAAATCGTCGCAGTCTGGCATTTTGGGCAACGGCGTTTTTGTTCCAAATATCGTGGCGGGATCTTCAGTTTCTTAAAACAATTCCGGCACGACACAATCAGCCGAGTCATCGAGTCTGCGGCATCGGCAATCGATTGTCCAAAGATAAACCGGAACTTGCATTTGGGGCAGTCGATCGGATGCCCGGTCAATTTATCTGGCACGTGAAGCTTTACAGAGCAGCGTGGGCATTTGCGCATAAAGGGAAGCAATCACGTAAGGCAGACATCAGAATGATGCACTGATTTTAGTTGACTTCCAGTCGATTCGCAAAAGGGCCGAAGTGCGGACGTTCAACCCGATGAAACACACACCCGTTTAAAACGTCATTTCGTTACAACCGCAATGCGCCGTGATGACTCAAACGGATCGGTGACTCAATGAACTGGACTTAACGTGTTAAATACAAGCGAGATGGACTCAAGCGAATTGGACACAAGCCAATGTCAAACGCAAATCCAGGGCCTCACTTTTTATCTCTGAATGCTCCACCGAATCCGCCTTGCATCATGGACACTCCATCTGACTTGTCAGATTCTTCGCCAATCGCGACGTCACCCATCAGCATCCTGCCTTGCTCGACTGCGCGGTTTGGGTCTGCCATGGAACTTGGGCCATCAGGACAAACTTCCCCCATCAACGGCTCCATCGGATCTACATCGTCCCGACATCCGCTTAGCGCGACAAATGGAATCAAGGCCAGCACTGCCGCCGCCGTTCGCTTGAGCCAGCCGAGCCAATCTCGACGTGTCAATCCTTGCTGGTTCGCTGTCGTTAAAACCAGATCGTCTTTGGTAACGATTGATCCATCCTTGCGACGTTCCATGCGAATACAGACTCGATCGCCACAGCTGATCAACTCGGAAACTTCACGTTGGGTCATTTCCGAAAGCAGATGGACATGTTTCTGGCAGGACCCGCAAAATCGTTTGGCCTCATCGCCTGTCATCGAGTCCCAATCTGCGTGACAAGGCGAATCAATCTGAATTACCGGGAGCGCATCCTGTTGCTGAGTCGATGGACTTGAAGACATGGCGAACCCCTCTACAAAACATTGGTGACGCAAAGGGTGACGCAGCGGGACGAATTTTATTAGAGGTGTTTTTTTCCTGCCGAAAAAAACAACGCGCCGGTGTCATGCGACTACGAGGATTGTTGTTCAAAGATCTTGCTGCGAGCCTGTTTGACGATCGCGAGAACCGCCGGATGTTGAACCCGTTTTTCAACCGAGATCGCAAAGAATCGATCCACGACTTCGTCAAGACGCCCGACCAACCGCATCCCGTACTGACTCTTGACCTCGTTTTCGATCGCCGTCGGGATCGGCACGATGCCAAGTCCTGATTGACCAAACACTTTAAGGAGCGCACTGTCTTCGAACTCCGCAACGATTCTTGGATGGATATCGTTGTCGTCGAGCCAATGGTCGAGCGAACGACGTACCGCAGTATGATCCGTTGGAAAACAGACTGGCGCATCGTTCAAGGACCAGGGAAACTTTCGGCGGTACTTACTTGCCATTTCAGGGACCGCCAAAAATGACAAACCACATTCGCCCAAACGGTGACTGTACGCTCGAACATCGACGGTTGGAGGTGCGACCGAATCAGAGATGATCAAGTCGAGCCGGTGAAGCGCCAGATCCGCCATCAATTCAGGAAGTTTTCCTTCATGACAGACAATCTGGAAGCTTTCGGGGTGATGGATCGCCGGCTTGAGCAATTCAAAAGCGACCAGCTTGGGAACCACATCAGGCATCCCAACGACGAATTTTTTGGTCAACGATGGCTGGCCAGTCCGCATGAAATCCGTCAGTTCGCGGCCGATCGAAAAGATCTCCTCAGCGTAACGAAAAACATGCTGACCAAATTCGGTTAATTCCAGGTACCGGCCTGATTTTCGAAACAACTTGCTGCCCGCAGATTTCTCCAATTCTCGGACTTGCGACGTTATCGTCGTGCGCGCAAGGTGCAATTCCTCGGCTGCCGCAGTCACCGTTCCCTGCTTGGCAACAACCCAGAAATAATACAAATGATGATAGTTAAGCCATTCCATACCGCAGTTTAACGTCGGTTTTGTCAACATGTCAATTTTTTCGACATATCCGCACAAAAAAATAGACTTTAACTACACGTTATAAATGCGGTAAATAAAGTTGCCCGACAACCTAAATGAACGATTTGTGAACGATTGAGGGGTCATTGGCACGGAACTCCACTGAACAAAATCTGAAGGAACTCTAGATGACCAAGGAAAACCCTAATTCGGTCCCAACGCCAAGCGAAAATCCAGATACTGGCCCGTTTCGCTATTTGCGCGAAGATTTCCTCGCCTCCGTCGTTGTCTTTCTCGTCGCCCTCCCATTATGCATCGGGATTGCTGTCGCTGTGGGGCTTGATAACCCGGCGCGAGCGTTGATTACGGGGATCATTGGCGGCATTGTTGTCGGTTTTTTCTCCGGTTCGCCACTACAAGTCAGCGGGCCTGCTGCCGGGCTCTTTGTTATCGTCGCAGACATTATCGCTACCAACAAAGACAAGTATCTGTCCCAGCTTGAAGAGGGCGTTGCCAATGCCGAAGAATCTGCCATGGCGTACGCGATGGCAGCTCTGGGCTGTAGTGTCGTACTTGCCGGAATCATGCAGCTCGTTGCGGGTCGAATGAAGCTGGGCAGGTGGTTTCGTGCGGTTTCACCAGCCGTTATCAAAGGGATGCTGTCAGGGATCGGTGCCCTGATTCTGATCAGCCAGTTCCATGTGATGCTGGACCACACGGCGATGTGGGGCGACAAACAGGCTCGCGGCGGTCTGCAGTATCTGGCGACCATTCCCGCGGCGATCATGCAGTGTTTTTCAGGTGGTGACTCAAATAGCCATTTGGCTGCAATCATCGGGATCGTCACCATTATCACCATCTTGTTGTGGACCAAGTTTGCACCGAAGAAAGTTAGCTTTATTCCTGGAGCATTAATTGGAATTGTTGCCGCGACGGCGGTAGCCATGGTTGCAGATTTCGACGTGATTCAACTTAAGGTTCCAGACAACATGTTCAGCGAAGTCAGTTTTCCGGCGACCAGCTGGTTTGGATTGGTCGTTGAACCGTCGATCTGGATTTCAGCTTTTGTCATTGCCTTGGTTGCCAGTGCGGCGACGCTTTTGACCGCCGCTGCGATTGACGACATGTCGCGAGACATCGGTGTCAAGACGGACTATGACCAGGAACTTTTCGCTCAGGGCGTCGGCAACATGCTTTGTGGACTCGTCGGTGCACTGCCGATGACTGGTGTGATTGTTCGAAGCTCAGCCAATGTTCACGCGGGTGCCAGAACACGCAAGTCGACGGTCATGCACGGGTTTTGGCTGCTTCTGTTTGTTTTCTTTCTGCCGCATCTACTGACTTACATTCCAAAATCAGCACTGGGTGCGTTGTTGGTCTACACCGGTTTCAAGTTGCTCAACCCAGCACAATTCCGCGGATTGTTAAAGGTTGGCAAATCAGAAGCGGCGATTTACATGACCACGCTGGTCATCATTGTGTCAGTCGATTTGCTCATCGGAGTCATGGTCGGATTCGCGCTCTCTGCTGCGAAACTGCTTCATCGCTTCAGCCATCTCGAAGTCGAACTGGTTGCTGATGAAGCAAAGCATCGATACGAGTTGAAGCTCGAAGGCGCGGCGACGTTTTTGAGATTGCCAATCCTCGCTGAATATCTGGAACAACTACCCGGTGATGCCGAGCTGCACGTCTGCCTGGAAAAAGTGGACTACATCGATCACGCCTGTTTTGAATTGCTGATGAACTGGGCCGACTCTCATGTCGAAGAGGGTGGCTCGCTGGTCATGGACTGGGATCGTTTGCACGGAGCGTTTTTGTCTGATCCGAAACCAGAAAACAACTCGTCCCAACCAAATGCCAATCCAGAAACGCCCGGTACCAACTCCATGCCCACAACAGGAGTACAAAGCTCCGCGTGAGAGACACGGCGTTTAACGACTGAAGTCAACGATTGCGTCAAAAATTGCGTTACTGTCAACGAACTGAACCACGGATAGAACGATGAACAAGCCAAACCTGAAGCGACGACGACCCGCGGATCGACTGCTTTTCGTCTGGGATGAAGACGAACGCTCGATCCCCTTGGCCGCAGCGATGGCAGGCGAATCTGATTGGTTGGTTCACGCGATATGCGTTCGCCCGTTCGAGTCCAGCTACCCCTATGGCGGTGGCAGTTTCACTTGTGGTGAGCCCACGATTGAAGAAGTGAACCTGCAGTTGAGATACAGGAAAGCGATTCAAGAATTCCCTGATCTTCGTTGTGTGACGTTTGAGATTCTTTATGGGGACCAAGTCGAAGAAGTTCTCCGACTGGCCAAGACGATGCACCCCAAAGCGGTCCTGATGGCCAAGCCCAACCAGTCTGTATGGTCAACTTGGTTGTACGGAGACTGCACCCAAAAGTTAACCGAACGACTGGAGTGTCCTGTCGTTACTTACGACGACAACACTTCCGCGGCCGACTTGCCGCTGCCAAAAGTGGCCAATCGGAAAGCGAACACGCAAGCTTGAATCATGTGTTAGCTGGTCGGCAAACCGAACCGCTGGCTAATTCTGATTGTTGGGAAGGTTGCCCGAGTAGGTCACGCCTGACGTGAACGTGGATCCACCAGTCTCTGTGAAAATCGCGCCGCCGTCTGCTGCGGAATTCGATGTGAATGCCGAATCGATAACATTCAACAAACCAGCGTTAAAGATCCCGCCACCGTTGGCAACTGCGGTGTTCAAGTTGAAACTGGTCCGCTCGTTCCGATAGCGAGAGGTATCGGTATTGAACACCCCGCCGCCATCTCCACCGGCCGCATTGTCTGCAAACGACGAATCGAGGGCTTGCAAGTAACCCCGATTGTAGATGGCTCCGCCGATTGACGTCGTCGTTTCGTTTGCCGTATTAAGGTTGACCCGCGTGTTGTTCCGTAAAAAGACGTTGGAGCCAACCTGGTTCCAAATCGCACCACCTTGATTCGCGGCAACATTCCCTGCGACCAATGTGTTGTCAAAAACCGAATTCGCAGTACCTGTCACATGGAGACCACCACCGTTGCCCGGTGCCGCCGCCAATGCCACACCGGCATTGTTGGTTGACATGGTTGAATTCGTCATTGAAAAGAACCCGTCGATCAACTCGACTCCGCCACCCGCTCTGACTGCAAGATTCGCGCTAAGAATCGTTGAATTCAAAACGACGTTTCCATCGACGCTAAGAATGCCGCCGCCGCTACCACTTGCACCATCCGCCTGATTGCTATTGATCAGGCTCCCCACGACGTAGACACCACCTCCATTATTGAAGATCCCACCGCCGCCTTGATCCGCTTGATCACCAGAGGCCACATTGAGTCGAACTTCGGAGTCACCGCGGATCAAGGCCGTCGACGTTGCCGAAACCCATAATCCGCCACCCTCTGCTGCCGCCACATTGTTGTTGATTTCGGTTCCGGTCTGAAACACCAGGGTTGCCGTACCTGTTGAGTGAATGCCGCCACCGTTGCCGGGCGTTGCAGCGAAATCGACCCCGACATCGTTTCCGCTGATCGTCGAGTTCGTCACATACAAAGTACCGTCGACGATCTCGATTCCACCTCCGGCACGACCGGCACTGTTGGCCGAAACATCCGTTGCATTTGCATTGATCACGCCGGCGGTTGAGAAGATTCCACCTCCGCTGCCAGAGGTCCCTGTGGCATCGTTGTTGGTGACTGTCGAACTGGTGAGGAAAACACGACCGCCATTATTAAAGATTCCACCACCACCTTCGTCCGACGAATTGCCATTGGCGGCGTTGGAGGAGATTACGCTATTGTTGCGGACGATCAGGTCCGACCCAGCCATGTTCCACAGCCCGCCACCTTCACTGGCTGCGGTGTTGCCGACGACCTGAGTGTTGTCGATCACCACCGTTGAAGAAGCACTGGAAACATAAACCCCTCCGCCATTGCCCGGGTTCGCCGACGCCGCCGGGCCGGCCACGTTTCCAAAGGTTGACGTTCCAACTTGAGAATCAAACGCCAACAGAGTTCCGTCAGAAATCGCAATGGCACCGCCACCCGCATTGGCTACATTGGACGTGAACTCACTTCCACGGATCACCGTCGTGCCGCCCGCCGACAAAATCGCGCCGCCAATTCCGCTGCTCCCGGTCGCAGCGTTTTGTGAAAAGTCGGAATCTACGACGTAAAGATTGCCATCGGCATGTTGAATCGCTCCACCTCCCGTTCCCGATGCAGCATTATTGTCAAAGCTGGCATTAGTAATCAGAAAGACGCCGCTGCCCGAAGACGTGATCGCCGCACCAGTGGGCGCATTGCCTTCAGTGAACGTCAGCCGACTTAACGCCACGCGCTCAGAGGTTGTGTCATTAAAAATCCGATCAGCATCTCGACCAGAGAATGTAATGTTGGCAGATCCGCCCTGAATCAACAGATCATCGGTGATGGTGTATTCCCCGTTGATCGTTGAAATCGTCGAGTTAGCGATCGACGCATCGAATCGGATCGCATCTCCATTTGCATCCCCGGCGGGGGCATCCCCAAACGGGGCATTCGTATTGGCTGCAATCAACGCCTCGCGAAAACTTAGCAAGCCGTCTTCCGTTCCAGAGATGTCATCGATCGTTGTGTTGACGATAAAGGTTGTTAGCGCCAACCTTGGCTCCAACGACTGGTAGGAAACGGTCGTTTTCCTTCTCGGCTGACCCGTCATCGATCTCGTCATTCGTCGCATCGTAATCTCCCAGAATCAAGTAAGCGTTGAAGGAAACGTCAGGTAGCAAGTGACATGCCAGCATCCGATATCGTTTTGTTGATTATCGTTTGTCGCCCAGCCCAATTGCGTATTTTGTCGCACAATCCAAGAGAACAAGATCCATCTTGCGTCGATCCAGCTCGAATCTTTCCCTGAAAATCGCGCACACAAAGCTGAAACAGGCGGGCAGAAACGCCCGTTCAGGTTTGAATCAAGCGTAACTTCGCCGGACCGCCAATCGGCTCCATCGTTTCAACGACCGCTTCTATGAACTACAAGACAGCATCGAGCAACCAGCGCGGGTCCGCGCCCATTCCGGTCGTTTCTCGGCAAATTCTTCCTTGTCAGGTTGCTCGTCATAGGGCCGCCGCAGCACCTCCAGCAAATCCATCACCATCGAATAGTCACCCGCAACCGATTTGTCGATCGCCAACTGCGCCAAGTAATTTCTAAAGACGTACTTTGGGTTGACGCGATTCATCTGGTCTTCACGTTGCGCATCCGATTGACCATCCTCGCGAATCCGGATTCGATATCGTTTCAACCAGTCGATCAGCTGTTGGCGAAATTCGCCATCGATTTTCTCGGGAAGATAGTAAGCCGGTCGAACCGTATCGATCAGCCGATCATCTTCCTGATCCTGTTCGCACGAGAGTTGTGCCAGTCGACGATAAAAGATCGTCATGTCGGTCTCTTCAGCAGTCAGCAATGCGAACAGGTCTTCTTTGAGCGATTGATCGGATTCACGCCATTGCTGGAAGCCAAGCTTGCTGGCGATCATCGCGTTGGACCCTTTTTCGATCTCTACCAAATAAGAATCCAAGCCCGCTTGCAGTGCTTCCGTCCCTTCGACCAAAGGCAGAATCGCGTTCCCAAGTTGATAAAGATTCCAGTGTGCTACCAATGGCTGATTGCCAAAGCGATACCGTTTGCCTTCCGCATCGGTTGTATTGGGAGTCCAGCCAGGGTCGTACCCCTCCAACCAACCGTAAGGGCCGTAGTCGATCGTCAAACCAAGAATCGACATGTTGTCCGTGTTCATGACTCCGTGAACAAAACCAACACGCATCCAATGAACCATCATCTCGCAAGTCAGTCTGCAAACACGCTGAAACCACTCGGCATAGACTTCAGGGCTCGGCGGACCCAAGTCAGAAAAATAGTTCTCAATGGTAAAGTCGACCAACCGCTTTAACGTCTCATGATCGCCGCGAGCTGCAAAGAGTTGATAGTTGCCAAAACGCAAAAACGACGGCGCAACGCGACAGACAATCGCACCCGGTTCATAGGCCGCGTTGCCATCGTAAAACATATCGCGAAGGACCTGATCACCGGTCAGCACGAGACTCAGCGCCCGCGTCGTCGGAACTCCCAAATGGTACATCGCTTCGGAACAGAGAAATTCTCGAATTGACGATCGCAGTACGGCGAGTCCGTCCGCCGTTCTTGAATACGGCGTCGGGCCAGCACCTTTGAGCTGCAATGTCCAAGGAGCACCTTCGCCATGTTGGACAGAACCGAGATTAATGGCTCGACCGTCGCCCAGCTGCCCGGCCCAGTGACCAAACTGATGGCCGCCGTAACACATCGCATAGGGATCCATCCCATCGAGCAGTTCGTTTCCAGCAAAGACGTTGGCAAAACGTTCCGTTTGAAACTCGGTTTGATCCAACCCGATCAATTCGGCAACTTCATCAGACCATCCGATTAACTGGGGCGCAGGCGCCCGCTTCGGATGCACTCTCGAGTAACATGCTCCATGAACGGGACGTCGCGAATTGGTCAGATCGGGATCGCCTGGCAATTGATCGACAAACCAGTTGGCAAACGTAAGTTGCTCAAGTTTTTTCAAAGCGGCATTCCCTTATTTAATCAGCGTCGAAGATCGATGGACGGAGCCTGTCGTGGCGCGTCAAGTCTCAAGGGCTTGGATCGCAACGGAGAGGCTATCGATGAGATCGGTTGCGATCAACGAGACCTGCCCAACCTTTTTTGCAGCAAGATCTCCCGCGGTCCCATGCAGATGAACTCCGAGGATCGATGCGTCCAAAGGATGAAACCCTTGCCCGACCAACGAAGTAATGATCCCTGTCAAAACGTCGCCTGAACCGGCGGTTGCCATTCCAGGATT
This sequence comes from Planctomycetota bacterium, assembly GCA_038534355.1. GTDB lineage: Bacteria > Planctomycetota > Planctomycetia > Pirellulales > Pirellulaceae > Mariniblastus. The sequence continues at coordinate 20,183 of JBCAWX010000043.1, read as the reverse complement.
TCCAGTCTGGTTCTGATAGTCCTGTTCACCGTCAGTAACGTACGTTCGATTGCCTTTGAGAACAACGATGACTCCGTTGGATCTCGCCAGTTCTTTGGCGGCAACTTCCAGTTCATCCCTGGAAGTAATCGATCGGTCGACCAATCGGCAGAACTCACCCGGGTGAGGCGTCAAAATTCGTTGCCCCTCGTGGAGGTTTAGTTCGACTTCACCGTCGGCGAGTGCATTGAGCCCATCGGCATCGACGACCATCGGCTGCGGAATTTTTGCGTACAAATTTTTTAGAATCCATTGTTGTGCTCCGCCTCGGCCCATCCCCGGTCCGATGGCAACAACATCCGACCACTCGCAATGATGCAATAACGCTTTTTCCGTTGCGCCGTGAAACGTATCACCATCGGCGGGGCAACCGAGGGTCATCAGGCACGGATTGTTGGCCGCCACGAGTGACTGGATCATTTCCGGAACTGCGACTTTCACCAACCCGGATCCCGACCGCAGTGCCGCGACACCGGTCAGGCTGATCGCACCGGCCATGCCTTCAGCGCCGCCAATGGCAATAACTCGCCCAAAATCTCCTTTGTGAGAATCGACAGGTCGACGATTCAATCGTTTGATTAAACCATCAATCCTTTGATTTGCTGATTTTCCCTTTGACGCCGCCTCGTTGGGATTGCGCAGCTCGCTTTTGGAAAACACAAAATCATTGAACTCCGTCAAACTAATTCGTCCGGCACGAAACTTCTTGGCGGCTTCTCGAAACTGATGGGAATTGATCATGTGCCTTGAAAACAATCAGGTTGAATCCCGTTCGCTAACGCTGAGCATTGACGCAGCGATAAAGAACTTTGGACAGGTCTTGGGGATACCAGATATTACTTTGGCTGGAGTTGGCTTACAATTGGCAGCTTAACAATGAGGGCGAGTTGTCACGCTGGATAACTCGATCCCGACAAACAAAACGCCCATAGAGGCCAATCCAACAGGTGAGCAAAACAATGCCAAGTTGCGTACTTGCATATTCAGGTGGACTCGACACTTCCGTCATTCTCGGCTGGTTAATGGATGAGGGTTACGAATGCCACGCCGTTTACGTCGACCTTGGACAACCCTGCGAAGATCGAGAAGCGATTTTGCAGAAAGCCAAAGATGCTGGCGCCGTCTCCGCCCGGATCGTCGATGCACGCGAAGAACTCTGTCGCGATTTTGCGTTCCCAGTTTTGCAATGGCAAGCCAAGTACGAAGGTCCGTATCTCTTGGGCACGTCGATCGCTCGACCACTGATCTCCAAAGTCTGTTTGCAAGTCGCCAAAGAAGTTGGGGCAACCGCGTACGCACATGGTGCGACCGGCAAAGGAAACGATCAATGCCGTTTTCAATTGGCCGCCGAGGCCCTCGACGCCGATGTTGAAGTCATCGCGCCCTGGCGCATGCAAAAGTTTCGTGATAAGTTCCCAGGCCGAACCGAGCTGATCGACTATTGCGACATCAAACAGATCCCCGTCAAAGCATCTGCCGCCAAACCATACAGCAGTGATGAAAACTGTTTGCATATCAGTTACGAAGCGGGCCAGCTGGAAGAGCTCAACGTCAACGGTGTCGAGTTGGTTGAATTTGGGATGGGCGTTTCACCTGCCGAAGCACCCGATCAGAAAGAAACCATCACCATCGATTTTGAAGCAGGTGTGCCGATCGCCGTAAATGGCGAAAAATTATCCGCTTTGCAAATGGTTGAAACGCTCAATGAAATTGGCGGTAGAAATGGAATCGGCCGAATCGATATGGTTGAAAATCGATTTGTAGGCATGAAGAGCAGGGGAGTCTACGAGGCGCCGGGCATGACGGTCCTCTACGACGCTCATCGCTACATCGAACAATTGACGCTCGATCGAGACTTGTTGCACTTACGCGATCGACTGGCACCCGAAGTTGCCGAAATGGTTTACTACGGGTTCTGGTACTGTCCCAAGTTTGACGCGTTGTTGTCGTTTATCGAATCGGCTCAACAAGTTGTCACCGGAAGTGTGACGCTCGATCTGTACAAAGGCAACATTTCCGTTGCCAACCGATCGAGCCCCAACAGTCTCTACGATGATCAGATCGCAACGATGGAAGGCGGAGGTTCCTACAACCAGGACGATGCCGAAGGCTTCCTGCGGATCATGGGGCTTCCCGGCCGAGTCCAAGCGAAAGTCACGCCCCGCGAGTATTAATCGCCGCGAAGCAAACTCAACTTGGATGGCCAAGCGATTTAGACCGGTTGGACGAGCTGCCCGAACGCATCGCTGCCGCCAGCAAACGTAAAACGTGTTCGCTCGTCAGTGATCTGGTCCCAGACAGAGACCAGACTGATTTTGCCGACCGAATTGTTGGCTGCTTGAAACAGCGTCAACGATTCCACGCGTGAACCGACGTCACCCATGTTGCGAATTGTGATTGAATCCGCTTGCAGATTCGGCTGGCCATCCAACTCCAGTCGGATCACCAGGTCATTGCCCATCCGATCGAATGTGATGTCGTCGCGGATCGAATTGTACTCGCTGAACCCCTCGATACGAATCACGTCGGTCCCACCTGCGCCCGCTTCATCGATCACATCCGCACCGCTGCCAGGCAGGAACCGGTAGTAATCGCCATCCGCGCCGCCCATCAGCAAGTCGTCGCCTGCGCCCCCGCGAATCACGTCGGTTCCGCCACCGCCCTCGAGTCGATTCGCGATTTCGTTCCCCCAAATCCCATCGTTTCCGTCACCACCGATCCCATGATCCAACAACGTGTAGGGCGAGTTGAAAAAAGTGAAAACGTTGCCGTCCTGTACCAACCGGCTCATCGCGCCACGCCTCAAATCAATGGTTGCTCCCTGCGTCGCACCGACAGCGCTCAACACTTCCACAGTGGGCTCTGGAAATGCGATGGAATCTCGATCGGTAATCGTCTCTTGAAAACTATTGTCCGAAAGTAACTCGTATCGCGTCGGCTGATTGCCAAAATGGTCGCGGTAACTTCCTCGTTGGTCACGAAGCAGCTTGATGTCTTCAGGCATTAACGTTGAGGGAGTGGGAACAAACGGGTCGGGCAACGCCCCAAGGATCGACTCATTCAACGTCAAGCCATCTTGTGCCTCCATGCCGATGGCAGTCGCGATCGCCTGGTTCAATGCGCCGATTCCGGAAAACACATTCGACCGGTTCAATACGATGTCAAAACCGCGAAACGGCCCCGGTGGGTTTGCGACAAAACTCTGAGGCCCCAACTCGGCAGTAAAGATCATTATTGCGGCCGCATTGTTTTCTTCGCCCGGAGCAACCTCCTGGAACACGTTATCGTCGGCAACGAAATTCCAGTAAGCGAAGGCCTCCCGAACGAGGGTGCGAAGTGAATCGGAGGCTGCTTCAAACGTGCTAAAATCGTCTCCGTAATAGGGAGGTTTTTCATCGGCAAATGCAAAGGTAAGTGTCGGGATTCCAGGAACACTTAACCGCTCATCAGGCTCGGCTCCGACGACGTTGATGCTCGACCAAGCTTGCCCTTCTTGCTTGATAAAGATCCTACCGGGACCATCAAAATTCGCTGGAACTTCCGCGTTTCGCCATTGGTCTTCCGTCAACGTAACTTGTGTATCGGGGTCGATCAAATTTCCATCGACTCGCAATGGCACATCGGTGCGAACCATTAGCTCTCCCGTCACACGTTCCAGTTCATCGACTCGATCCAGAATCGTTTTCCCCTCGCGAACGATGAAGGTTGAAGTCGGTAGTGAAAGTCTCGCGTTTTCAAAAAGATCAACATTGAAATCGTTAACTCCCAGATTTCTGGCGACGACGTAATAGTCGTCGGTCGTCTCGGGAACAAAGGTCGTTTCCTCGTTGCTCAAGACTCCGGCAACGAAGCCACCATTGGCATCTTCAACCGTCATCAGTCGATCCGAGCTGAGCACATATGGCGTGCCGGCAGTCAGTCGAACTCGATGAAAGTCGACATCGCCAGCAAACTCGCTGGCATTTCGAATTTGAGCCTTTCCATCGTCAAAGACCATGTTCCAAGCCGTTTGCGTGTTGCCTGACGCCTGATCGACAGCAGCGAATTCGAAGTCGTAAAGCCCCGTTTGTCCCGTTGGACTGAAGATTTCAAGCCAGCGAACATCACGTGTCACGTCCATCCCTGTATCCATCGTTTCACGGAGAAAAACTTCACTCCCTTGAAGATTGGACATCAGATTTTGGTCAGCGTCATAAAATCGCATCGCCACGTCGTCCGGCCCGGCACCGTTTACAGGGCTTACTTGAAATCGATATCGCGCGTTGCGAATGTAGCTGAACTGAATGAAGTCAACATCGCTTGAAGTTTGCAATGAAGCGCGAGTTGAACCTGGCCAGAAACTTCCTTCGAAGTCATCTGCAAATTCATCGACGGTCGTCACATCGATCGAATAAACGCCGGTCGCACCAGGTCGCGCAAGGACGGTGACTGTTCCGGTAAAGTCAGGAGAATAAGTGTCGCCGTCGACCAACCCGACCAGATCTTCGTCGGGTTCGGTAAATTGTACCGAGGTGAAATCATCGCCGTCCAAATTGATTTGGTAGCTAACTCCTTCGACGACCTCCATTTGAAAATAGTCAGCATCAGCAGCATATTCTTTGACGCCAAAAACAGGTCCTTCATCTGGAACGATTTGCCCCAGTCCGTTCAGGTTAGGCGCGTTAGGGAAATCATCGAATTGATCAGAAACCAATTGATAACTTCCCATCCCCTCAGAACCATCGATCACATGGATGAAATAGTCACCACTGGCTTGTGGCGTGAACACCAAACGTGAATTGGTGCCGCTGCCGGAGTTGTTGTCTCCAGCGAGGAAACCACTGGCATCAAAGATTCGCACGATTGGGTCGCGCAAAGTCGTTTGCAAGGCACCCATGGATGCAATCCCAAACAGCTCAATCGTATGTTGAACGCCGGCCAGCATCGGCTGAATGACAACATCGACATCACCTGCGTAACTCAAACTTCCTGAGATTCCACGATTGCCTGGCAGGTTATGCTGCATCGTTCGGGCGCCCTCATTGTCATCTGGAAGACGGTCGGTCGGGCGCATAAAGAATCGATAGTAGCCCTCGTCCTGCCCCGAAGCTGGCGACGCCGTCAACCCGATAAAATGCGAACCACTTTCGAAGTCATGACGGTAACGCCGGATCCTCCGAAACTGTGTTCCAGTCGATTCGAATTCATCGCCGTTGGAATCGTAGAAATCAATCCCAATAAAGCCTGACACTGGCTGCAACGGTTCCTCTGGCAAGTAGAGGAAGATGTCGTAGTCGAAGTAGCGTTGCAGTCCGTCAATCAGAATCCAGTCGGAGTCATTCGCGAAATCACTCCGAATCGTCATGGGAGTTTGGCGTATCGAGTATTGGCCCGTCGTTGTGATGTCGTTGGAAAAGTCGTCCACAGTCTGCTCTCAATGGTTTAATGTCCGGGTTGGTCGCTCAACACGACCCCAACACAATAAATCTGCTTTCATATGACATTCTATTTAGTGTCGAATCTTACGACGAAAAACTATCATTTTCGTTCCGCAATATTTCCAACATCGTTAGTGGATAATCCGGCAAACACAACGGCACATCGCGAAATCGCTTACAATGTCCGAAGGTGATCCAGGCAAAGACAGGGCAAAACTCGATGAGTGAAACAGGAAAATCGTTATTCCCACGGCTACGCAATCCATCTGGCATTTGGCAGTACACCGCCTTCATCGGCATGGTGATGAGTCTTTTGTTTTCAAGATTGGCGACTGCCGAGCAGCCGGATCTGCGCCAAACGGATGAGCGTCCCAATATCATTTACATCATGCTGGATGATGCCGGCTACAACGACTTTGGTCATACCGGATCGAAGTTCATCAAAACACCCAATTTTGATTCGATCTGCCGAGAAGGAATCTTCTTCAACAACCACTATTCCGGCTCAGCAGTTTGCGCGCCCACCCGTTGCGTGCTCATGACTGGACTGCACAGCGGTCATTGCAAACGCCGTGACAACAAAGCGACAGGCAACTTAAAAGCGACCAGCAATGGCCTGGTGTTTCTTGACGAGTCTGACTTGACTGTTGCCAAACACCTTCAACAAGCCGGTTACGTGACAGGTGGAATTGGAAAATGGGGACTTGGTAATTCTGGCACAACCGGTTCACCTGATCGTCAAGGATTCGATCACTTCGTCGGTTATCTCGACCAAGTTCACGCCCACAACCACTACACCGATTGGCTTTGGAAAGATGGCGATCGACTCGAATTGCCCGAGAACAAAGATGGTCAACAAGGCACTTATGTGCATGATGTTTTGGAGCAGGAGACATACGCGTTCATTCGGCAACACGCGGCCGGTGACAAACCGTTTTTTCTCTACTTGCCGTACACGTTGCCTCACGGAAAATATGAAATTCCGTCCAACGATCCCAATCTGAATCACTACCGAGACCAGCCTTGGTCACAATCGGTGAAGAACTACGCCGCGATGGTCACACGTGCTGACCAAACGGTCGGCAACATAATGGCGCTGCTTAAGCAATTGAAAATCGATGACAACACGATCATCTTTTACACGTCGGACAATGGTCCAAACAAGGTCCATGCTGTGGAGCTTGGCAGCGGAGAACCATTTCGCGGCATTAAGCGTCAACTGACCGAAGGTGGGTTGCGTGCCGCGATGGCTGTTCGTTGGCCCGGGAGAATCAAACCGGGGCAAACCAATGATCTCGCCTGGTCGATGATCGACGTGTTTCCAACGTTATCGGAACTGGCCCAACGGGAAACTCCCAAAGGTCTGGATGGCGTTTCGGTGGTGCCGACGCTATTGGGCAATGAGGCAAACCAACGACCGATCGAATCGATCTATTTTGAGATTCACCACCCGTTTCAACAGGCCGTTCGGATGGGAAAATGGAAAGGGATGAGGTTTGGCACCGAGCATCCAATGCAACTTTATGATCTTTCCAGCGACCCTCATGAAGATCGCAACTTGGCCGGGCAAAACCCAAAGATCGTCCAACAGATCAATGCGATCATGAAACGTGAACATGTCGAATCACCGTTCTATCCGTCGGTCAAACAACCAAAAAAGAAAAAGAAACGGAAACAATAGTGGTCACCAGAGGCTGGTAAGATGGCCGCCATCTTGTCCGATCGATTTCCCTCACTGAATACGTTTGATGGTTTAGCTGACGTTTATGTATCTTCTCAACAACCCTGTTTTACACCGGGAACTCCTGGTCAATCTTCGTCGCCCGCGAGCTTTCACGTTGCTATTGCTGTACCAGGTGTTACTGGCGGCAGTTGTCTATTTTGCGTGGCCGACAGAGAACATTCGACTGAACCTGACGAACTCTGGTCAGCAAGGCCAGTTGGTCGACTTGGTGTTTCTCGGTCAGTTCATTCTGGCGTCGCTGATGGCACCCAGTTTTGCCGCGGGAGCCATCGCGGGAGAAAAAGAGCGAATGACCTACGAGATGTTGCTCGCCAGCCCCATTCGCCCGGAAGGGATCGTCATGGGCAAATTGATCGCCGCGCTAACACACTTGGCAATCCTTATTTTCTCTTCGTTGCCGATTGTCATGTTGTGTCTGCCACTTGGCGGTGTTTCACCGTATGAAGTGTTAGCCGGTTACCTCGCGCTCATTGGCAGTGTGATCACGTTTGGCATGATCAGTGTTGCCTGCGGAAGTTTCTTTCCGCGAACCAGTTCCGCACTCGTGGTTTCGTACTTGACGATTTTGCCGTTGGCGATTCTTGGCGTCGTGGGTTGGTTCGCGATGAGTAACGACGGTGCGCTGCGACTGCAGATCGCCACGATCATTGTGCCGGGCTTGGCAACGGCGGTGACGGTCCCGTTGTTTTATACTTGCAGTGCGCGAATGCTCTACCCTCCAGATTTTGGATCTGAAGGAAAGGAAGTCGTTGACCTGGATGAGGAGAACAAGAATGCGATCGGTTTGGTGATCGAGCGAGACCAATTCCCAGATCGCTTGTTTGCCCCGCCAATTCGCAAAACGTTGATGGCCGATGGCGTCAATCCGGTCTACGACAAGGAGATGCGCAGCGAGATTTTTGGTCAGGGCACATTGATGCTGCGTCTGGCGATTCAGATCAGCATGTTCTTGGCCATTCCTCTGATGGCATTATTTCTGTTTGTCTACAGTTACATGGCACCGTGGTACATCTCGTATGTCGTTGTCTTCAACATACTGATCGGTCCTGTTTTTTCCGCCGGCAGTGTGACGAGTGAACGAGAGCGACAAACGCTGGACCTGCTGTTGACGACCACCATTACACCTTGGCAGATTCTTTGGGGCAAATTGATCTCTGGCCTCAGGGTCTCCAGCGTGCTGACGTCGTTTCTGATGTGGCCATTGTTGTTGGCCATGATGATGGTGTATGAGTTTTGGCCGTCGACGCCCACCTTGATCGGTTACTTTGTCATTTTTGCATTCAGCTGCCTGACGTCGGCGATGATCGCGTTGTTCTTTTCGACGATCTTTGAAAAGACGGGAACCAGCTTGATGGCGACCTACGGTTTGATCGTCGTGCTCTACTTGGCGCCACTGGCAGCTGACTATTTTGGACAAACTTTTTATCCGGCCAATGAAGCGACCAAAATTGTTCACGCAACGACGGTTGCCAGTCCTTTTGCAGCAGCGTTTAACTTGCCCCTGTACGTTCAGAACTACTCTCAAGAACGGCAATTGTGGGAGCCTGCGTTCGGCACTGAAGCCAACATTTTTGGTTACCCAATCAGGGATCTGTACCACTTCGCCGGTTACCTCGGGTTTACCATTCTCTTAAATGTGACTCTATTTCTGGGAATGGTCTGGATGTTTAATTCTCGTTGGCGCGTTGCATCTGGCTAGTGCGGCTGCGCGCCGAATGATGCCCGTTAAACGGCAGCGATCCTTTCCGGTACAATGGAGAGTCGCGTCTGGACATTCTTGCGCCAGTCCCAAGCCCCAACTCAAACCGGCAGCCATCCGATGAAACGTTCGCAACGACGAATCCTGATGACGTGTGTCTTACCATGTCTGCTGTTATCGATGCTTGCTTTCGAGCCGTCTGCGACGATCGCACAAACGGATTCAGCCGAAACATCTGACAATTCGGCGGTCGATACAACTCAGCAAGACGATACCAAAAAAGAGATCCCGAAATCTCGGACACGTTACATGGGCCGAAGGATCGCTCAAACGATGCATTACACCGGTGCGGAGTGGTTGATTCGCAACGTTCGCGAGCGGGAGGAACGCTGCTCATTGATGTTGGCCAATCTGGGTGTTCGCCCAGGGCAAACGGTTTGTGATATGGGCTGCGGCAATGGTTTTCATTCATTGCCAATCGCTCGGATGGTGGGTGAAGAGGGACAGGTCTTGGCCGTTGATGTGCAACCGAAGATGCTGGAGTTTCTTCGAGACAGAATGGAAAAAGAAGTCATCGAAAACATCGTCCCAATTCTTGGATCCTATCACAATCCGCATCTTCCCAAAGACTCCAATGACATCGTTCTAATGGTCGACGTCTACCATGAATTCTCACATCCGGAAGAGATGCTTGCTGCCATCAAACGAAGCTTGAAGCCGAGAGGCCTTGTGGTGTTGGTTGAATACCGTGAAGAAGACCCCGACGTGCCCATCAAACCGCTTCATAAAATGAGCAAAGAGCAGGTGAACAAAGAACTGACTGCCAATGGCTTTCGATTGGTTAAGGAGTTCGATTTGCTTCCCTGGCAGCACATGATGTTTTTTGGTCACGCCGAAGAAGACAGCGAAAAAGAAGAGGGTGACGCCAAACCTGCTGATAAGACTGAAAAATCTCCGGCAGCAGGAAAGTAAGTTCAGCGGCTTCATGATAGGTGTATCAATACCAAGAACCGCGTCGAGTCGTCAACTGGCAGATCAAATGTAAATCTGTAACGGCTGCAAAGTAAAGTTATGAGTTTTGGAAAAAGTAGACCGAAAAGACCTGATGTAACTATTGAATCGGTCGTGATCCCTTCATCGCGGTACGTTCGCCAGATTTGTACCTCTTCACAGGCGTACTTGAATGGGCACCACTCTTCCCATCTCAACATCTTTCGAGGCCAAGCGAAGGCTTGTGCACCGGGAGTGTATGCCCTTGCCGTTATCGCAAGACGCTCGGAACAGGGATAACCGAACCGTCCAGCGACGAAAGTTCGCCAGCATTTTTCCGTTGGCAATATTGGCGACATTAGCTGTCATTTCTCTTTCGGGATGCCGTTTGGTCGGACCCGATTTTGATGGCGCTCCGATTCCCAACCTGGAAGCTGAATTCCAGGCTGCACCAGTGATGCACGCACTACCCCAAGCGGATCCTGTCGACTTCTGGGCATCGTTTTCAGATCCCACGCTCGATCAGCTGGTCGGCCAAGCGCTAGCAAACAACCTCTCGGTTAAGAAGTCTGCAGAACGCATCATCGAAGCCCGTGCCAAGTTACATCTAAGTGGCGGCCAATTGCTGCCCGACATGAATTACAACTCCGAATACGCATTCACCAAGCAAAGCTTGAATGCCAGACCCTTTGTCGGCCCCAACGGTAAGACATTCAGCTTGTTCTCGAGAGGATTTGACTCAGTTTGGGAGATCGATCTTTTCGGTCGAATCGAGCGCGGGATCGAATCCGCCGAAGCGGAGCTGGAATTGCAACACGCGAATCTGGCCGACGTTCAACAGATCCTGACCGCCGACGTTGCTACCAGCTATTTCTCGATTCGGCAAATTCAGGAACAGTTTGAATTGGTTAAGGCCAGTTTAGAACTCCAACATCGGACTGCCGAACTGGTGGAGGGCAGGGCAGAGGCCGGAAACTCAATCGAACTGGATCGCGAACAAACCACCGCCTTCATCCACCGCTCAACAGCGCAGCTGGCGACGCTCGAACAACAATTGGAGCTGGAGTTCAATCGAATGAGCATTCTGTTGGGAGAAGCCCCTTCAGATGCACTGCGTGTCTTCATCGGATACCGTCCAATCCCAGTCGCTTCGCTATCACCCCAAACGGGAATCCCCGCCGACTTGCTGCGACGACGACCTGACGTTCGCCGCGCCGAGGCCGCGGTTCACTCGGCGACCGCGCAAATCGGAATCGCAGAATCGGATCTGTACCCGAGCCTGTCGTTGATCGGCACAATTTCACTGAGCGCGAAAGATGTTACCAAGCTTTTCCAAACCGAAAGCCTCGCGTTTTCTGTCGGCCCGTCGTTCCGCTGGAACATCCTCCACTTCGGACGCATCTGCGACAACATCGACATTCAGGAATCACGATTTCGACAATCGATTGCAGACTTTCAACAAGCTGTCCTGACTGCCGTAAAAGAAGTCGAAGACAGCATGATTTCCTACGCTGGATTCCAGCGTCAATGGATCGAGTTTGATCGCGCGAGAAAGGCTGACGAGAAAGCGGTTCGTTTGAGCCTGGAGCAATACGAGGTTGGAGAAGCAAACTTCCAACGCGTCCTCGATGCCCAGTTGCAGTTGCTTCAGGACAGCCGGGCAGCCATTCAAGCCCGTGCCAACTCGATCACTCAACTGGTCAGGCTTTACAAATCGACGGGCGGCGGTTGGCCCGGACCAACTTCCCATTCGAGCGGACTCGACGCATCTCTTCTCCTGACACCGCCGCAACCAGTCGGGAAAGTGAGCGACACGGTTCAATCGTTCAAGCCCGAATTTCCCAACTCGGATCCAGAATTCGAATCGGACGAAACTTCGACCAGCAATCCAAGTCAACAACCGTCGAATGATTTGGGTGAACCTCCAGCCAACGCACCTGATGGCTCCACCCCTTGGGATCAAGGTTCCTTCGAACTGGACGTCGAACGGTGGAAGCCATCGATACCCGTGCCCCAAAACATTCCGCCGCAACGACACAGTCAACTTCGCCAAAACGATTCTGCAACCCTCGATCGATATCCACTGGGACAAGGCATCAGAAATGCCAAGCTCTTTGGCAACCCAGTTGATACAACTAACATCGATCGTTATCCAATTGAACAAGTCCGACAGAAAGTCGCCAACAGCGGTAGTTTCGACGCAGCGCCAACCACTCGACAACCGGTTCGCCAAGTGTCTGCCGACATTGATTTAAATGAAAACGAATCTCTGCCAGCTCAACACAACATTCCTCGCAGCTCATCGTCACCCCGAACAATCAAAACTGCAGTTTGGGAGAGCCAGCAAGTCCCTTCGCCAGGCAGCACATTCAGGCCAAACCAACGTTGAAACGACTTCACCTTTTTGAGTTTGAAGACCTACCCAATTGTCCACGCTGGTTGCGGACTGCCATCACCGACATGTTGGCGCTGATCCATCGGTGGTTCTCGACGGCCGACTTCTTACAGCAAGAACTCACGTCCATGCTGCCAACCGGGCAACCGACGACGATCATCGACCTTTGCTCCGGCTCGGGCGGCCCCATGCCAGAAGTCGTTCAACGAATTCGCGATTCGGTAAGCGACGATGCAGTTGCAGCAGAGCTCAAGCTGCAGCTGACTGATCTGTTTCCCAATCCATCAACGGTGCAGGCCATCAACTCGAACGCGAGCGACCACATCACGTTTCACCACGAACCTGTGGACGCCACGGCTGTTGATTTGCAAATTGAGCCAGCGCGTGCTGAAGTTCGCACGATGATCTGCAGCTTTCATCACATGCCGCCGGAAAAGGCGCGGGCAATCCTTGCCAACGCGCAAAGGGATCACGTACCGATGCTCATTTTTGAAATGAGCGATAACACGGTCCCACCCAAATGGCTCTGGTGGGTTGCGATCTTGCCGAACTTCTTCTTTGGTTTTTGGGTAGCGATTTTTACACGTCCAATGACACCCATTCGATTTCTATTTTCGTTTGTTGTCCCGATCATCCCAATCTGTTTTGCTTGGGAGGGAGCGGTCTCCAACATTCGAACGTATGGCGAAAATGACTTTCGAGAACTCCTTGCCCCGATCCAATCGGAGCACTACCAATGGACGGTTAAATCGGTACCAGGTCAAATGATCAACCACCTCGTGATCCACGGCCGCCCGATCGCTGACACCCGCTAACGATCGACGACCGTCGAAACATGATCGAAACTCATCTTCCAGGTCGCGCCATGATCGCTGGCCACGTAGTTGTTTGATGATCTATCCCTGAGTCTAAAAACTCCGTCAACGTTGAGAAACGATAACCTTCGGCGATCAGCATTCGCATGAGGCCGTGTCAATGCGACTCGTCGGCGGCGACGGCAATTCGACTAACGCTGTCGCACCGATCGAGTGATCGCTGAATTCAACCATCGACGTCACTTGAGTTTTTCAAGTTCTGCGTCGAGCTGCTGATCGAGCTCAGTGTTAGACAACTGATTTTTCTCGACGTCAAAGTTGTCTTGAAAGCTAGGAACAGAAAATGTCGCTTTGACATCCATCCCAAAATGAGGCGCTGAATCCGCGGCCGTTTTTAGGACGTTTGCTCCGCCTCGCCCCCCGGGTGAAGTGGCCATCAAGAACATTGGCTTGTCCTGATAGACTCGCTGGTTGATTCGCGATGCCCAGTCAAACAGGTTCTTGTAGACTGGCGTGTAAAAGCCGTTGTACTCGGCGAACGAGACGAACACGATGTCCGCCTCTCCAATCTTGGCAAAGAAATCCTGAGCCATCGCAGGGATGCCTTCTTCTGATTCCCGATCGGGACGAAACAGCGGCATTTCGTAGTCAATCAAGTCGATTGACTCAATCGAAGCTTCAGGACAAATCGCAGACTTGTATCGCTCCGCGACATGGTTGACCAACTTGCGGTTAATCGAAGTCTTACTACTGCTTGCTGCGAACGCGAGTACTTTCATCGTTTTGGTTTTCCTTTAACGAGTCTGTTGTAATGGTTTGGATTTCAGGGCCACTCAACTTCCTGTGACCTCGTTACGTTCATGTTACGATAGAGGTCATTTCAATGCCACGTCCTCCAACCAGGTTTGAATTCCAATGGCGAATCACTTGACCATCATCCTGTCTATCTGCCTCTACCTGATCACGAACATTGCAACATTAAACGGTCAAGAACTCCCGGTAGTTTTTAACGGTAAAGACCTGTCCGGATGGAAAGTCCCTGAGAACAACATTTGGTTCTCAGCCGAGAAGGACGTTTTGAATGTTAAGAATGGCCCCAAACAGAAAGGGGCGACGCTGTGGACAGAAAATGATTACAAGGATTTCGTCATGCATTTCGAATTCAAATTGGGCCAAGGCACCGTTGACACAGGAATCTTTGTTCGAAACAAGAAAGAGCAAATCCAGATTGGCGAGTCAGGATCGCTTAAACGGGACATGACCGGTTCGCCATACATCGCAGGCAAAGGATACCCAGTCGAAGCAAAAGGCGTGTCCGATTTGCTCAAAAAGGATGACTGGAACAAGATGGTCATCATGGCGGTCGGCAACAACTACAACGTTTGGCTTAACGGCAAACATGTTATGACTTATGAATCGGAAACGGCGATCGAGTCCGGCCCCATCGGCATCCAGCTCCACCCCAAACGCGAAATGACTTGCTTCTATCGCAACATCCGTTTGGCAATCCTACCGTAAACCGAACGTTGTTATTGTGCATTCAGCAGCACATCTTGGCTTGGTGCGGATGACATTCAGGGCGCTTGATTTGCATTTTCATCGATGGTCTTTCTTACGCGTTGCTGGCAACAGGAAAATCTACATACCCTTTGGCACCATTGGGCTCGTACCAGGCCGAAATGTCAGCGTCTGGGTTTAGGGCAACTCCGGCAGCGAAACGCTCTACCAAATCAGGGTTGCTGATAAACGGTCGACCAAACGAGATCAGATCGGCGTGACCATCGGCAATCGCTGCCTCAGCCGTCTCTTGCGTGTAGCCACAGTTGCCCATCAGTGGACCTTGAAAGACCTTGCGAAACTCCGCCAAAGTCATCGGATCACCAAGTTCGTGAAAGCCAAATGCCAGCCCATCCATCACGTGAAGGTAAGACAAACCCAACTGGTTGAGTTGTTGCGCGACATAAGTGAACTGCTCACGGTAGTCGGGCGAACCCATATCGTTGAACGCACCATTTGGAGAAAGACGCACGCCAACCCGATTGGATGGAAAAACCGACGTCACTGCGCCGAGCACCTCGCCAAGCAACCGGTATCGATTCTCAATACTCCCGCCATACTCGTCCGAACGCTGGTTGGTCTTGGACTGCAAAAACGTATCTAGCAGATAACCGTTGGCACTATGAACTTCGACTCCGTCAAATCCTGCGGCCAACGCGCGTTCGGCAGCACGTCGATAGTCTTCAACAACACCTTGCAGTTCTGACGTCTCGAGCGCACGCGGTGTCTCATGCGGTTGCTTGCCATCGGGCGTATGAATGTAGTCACCATTGATTGCGATCGGAGATGGTGCGACATGTTTCTCGCCGCCATGAAAACTTGGATGTGACGCTCGACCGCAATGCCAGAGTTGCAGGTAGACAACACTGCCGGCTTGATGAACGGCATCGGTCACCAACCGCCACCCCTCAGTCATCTCGTCCGTGTAGATGCCTGGGGACTGATTCCAGCCGTTGGCTTGAGGCGAGATGGTCGTCGCCTCGGTGATCAACAATCCGGCCGATGCACGCTGGGCGTAATACTCGGCCATCAATTCATTGGCAATCCGTTCCTCACCAGCACGTGATCGCGTCATCGGTGCCAGGACCACTCGGTTCTGCAGAGATTGCCCGCCAAGTTCAAACGGCGTCATTAGTTGTTGGGTCATTGCGTTATCCATTGAGTTTAAATGCATGAACAAGAAATCGATCACGACTTCGATGAACCGAGAGGCACTCGTTTGATGGCCCCACTCGGAGATCGCCTTTTGGCATTTTGATAATGCATGAATGACGGTGAAAACCGAATTCCTTACACTTCTGGTGAAAAATTCTATCGTGCCAGATTGACCTGATGTTGCGGATGGATTCAGCAGTAGAACTTGGTGGCAAATTCGTTCACACTCACGTTTTTGTTTTGAAAAATTCATTGATGGCCGTGCGGCTACGCACATTGCAACTGCGTTTTAGACGCGGAAATTGAAAACTGAGTACTGAGACAACTTTTCCGCGAGATCGTTTGATCCTTTGCATCGCAGCCCAAAGACGATTTCAACGACTTTCAATCTGGTTTGGTCAACGACGATCGCTTGGCACATCAGTTGCACTCATGTCTGTTGAATCAAATCAAAAAAGTTGTCACGAAGATCTGTCTCAAACGTCAGGTGAACACGATGCGTTTCTCTACTTTCCTTGGAGCCGGTTTTTTCGTCTCGCTGTTATTGGTTGCGACCGCTTCGATTCACGCGGATGTTCGCCAAGGGAGTGAAGTCGTCGTTGAGAAAGACGAAGTAATTGACGACGACCTCTACATCTTTGCACAGCGAATAACGGTTCATGGAACGATCAAAGGTGACTTGATTGCCTTTGGACAACAGATTGAGATTGATGGAATCGTCGAGGGTGACTTGATCACAGCCGGACAATTAGTATCACTCAACGGAACCGTCTCGGATGACGTTCGAGTCGCTGGTCAAGTGATCACGCTGAAAGGCAGCACCGACATCGACGACGATTTGATTGCAGCCGGATATAGTCTTGAGTGTGCAACTGCCAGTCGCGTTGGTGGTGAAGTCAAGTTTGCCGGGTACCAATCGAAGCTTGCTGGGCAGATCGAAAAAGATGTCAACGTCGCGTCAGCAAATTGCGAGCTGTCTGGAAACTTTGACGGCCACATTTTCGCGATGGTTGAAAGCAATGAATTCTCATCAACCCCAACTTGGGATTCTGATTTCCCAAGCGTGCCTCCTGGACTCACGGTGACCGACACCGCGAACATTGCTGGCGACTTAAAGTATCGGGCAACACTCGCAGCCACGATTGATCCTGCTTCGAACATAACTGGAGAGGTTCAACACTTGCAGCTTGATTCGGACGCGGAGCAACCACCGACGATTGCTCAACAAGCCAAGTCATTTGCAAAACAGATTTTCGCGTTCTTGGTCGTTGGGATACTGGTCGTCTACCTTTGTCCCAAGTGGACGAAGGATGTTGCGAACAACATCGGGCACCGACCGTTGGCCAGCCTTGGATGGGGCGTTGTATCCTTGGTCGCGGTCATTATCGGAACGACGCTACTGTTGGTCGTCATCATTGCCATCGCCATATTGTTAGGCCTGCTTTCGTTGGAAAGTCTGATCATGGCATGGTTAGGAATAGGAGCTCTGGCTGCAGCGACCTTGGTCATCGGCTATCTGATTTTTTCGACGTGGGTTGCCAAAGTGATCGTCAGTGTTTGGGCTGGCAATCGAATCATCAACGGACCGGACTGGGTCTCCAGACAGCGGTTTGTTGTGCTGATCGTTGGCATACTTATCTTTGTCGCGTTGTCGTGGTTGCCGGCAGTCGGCAGTGTGATCAGCTTGGTCGTGACACTGATGGGCATTGGCAGCACCGCAATTTGGATGTTCACCAAGGCCGGTTCAAACGGAATGGGGAAACCGGTCGCGATTGGAAAACCTGTCGCTTAGCGGAATCCGTCTGCTTCGAGTTGCAACCTTCTCAGCAATCGCAAGCATCGCGGCAATCGCAACCCGCAGATTCATGACGACACTTTGTGGAGACTTGTCAACGATGAGCGAGTCCATTGTGTCGAAGGCTCGGCGGGCATCGGGTAGCGCGAGTCCGAGCGGCTTGCAGTGATTCGCAGTGGTACAAATCAAATGCATTGCTGCCAACTGTCCAAGCGACTTGTTTGACGTTGAATCAAAAAATCATTGTCAGAACCGTGGGACCGTTGACAACGGAAATCCAATCGCGATCATATGTTCTTCCGATCCAGCACGAATCAGGTTGTTTTCATTGAGAAAACGGCCTTCTGAATTTTCCCGCAGATCATTGCGGTGAGGCCGAGTGGCGGAATTGGCAGACGCTCAGGATTTAAAATCCTGTGTCCATTAGGACGTACGGGTTCAAGTCCCGTCTCGGCTACTCGGTTTTTTACGACGGGCCCGGTTTTTTGGCCCCTTCCAATGATGTCGTAGAAAGCAATTCCTACATCTTGGGAATGACGACGATTCCGGTCAGAGTTCGCTCGATTCTGCTCCGTCTGCCTTTCAACAGCAGCCTTGGCAGATCGAATTCTAGGTCGACCGACTCTCCGTTTCGGCTTCTGAGCAACAGCGACAAAGCGTGTTCATCAGTCTGCCCGGATTTATTTTACTTACAACAACTAGAAGACCCAACGCCAAGCCGGGAAGATCGGGCCGTCACTTGCCGACTGATGGAAGCTGGTGAATCCTTGGCATCACGGTCTTGGGTCTCATCGAGGTCGGCGATGCAGCTGGACGATCGACAAAATCCGCCGTAAAGAACGCGAAGCGAAGGACGTGTAGTTCACCGAACGCACACACCACTTGAAGTCAGTTTCGGTTACGAAACAGAAACGAAAATCTATCACAAATTTGAAACTGCGGAAATTTGTGGGAGGACAAGTCAAGGCGCTTCGTGAAGGCTTAGGCTGGCCACAACAACGACTGGCGACTGAGGTAGGCATTCACCAATCGAATGTTTGCAGGATTGAAAATGGAGAGTTTTGCAACTCGCACAAAACGATTTCAATGCTTGCGAAGGCTCTAATGGTGCCAAGGTCGAAGATTGATCCCACATGCGACGACGTCGGAACTGAAATTCGAAAACTTAGAAAATCGAAAAACAAGTCAACTAAGTGGCTTGCAGACCGAATGAACCTCCCGTTGTCTTTAGTTGAACAGATTGAATGCGGTAGCATTCAACCCTCAGTTTCAGATATTGTATCGTTGGCAGACATATTTGGAGTGCGTCCATCGGAAATTGACTCAAGCATCGGGACTTAGTTAGGTATCGTTGCTAGTCTTCAGGGTTTCCCGGGGCCAATGATCGGTGGAGCCACAAAAGCCCTAGGCTATGCTCTAGGGCTTCTTTTTTCGCAATCGCAATGTCCCCTTACCTTCGCCGCCATTCCCACGTTGCCACAGGATCCTCGTCGACGCACTGGCCGCGTCGAGACATTCGAGCCTCATGCTCGTCGAGCTCGGAGCTATCTGAGTAATTGTCGTAGTGCCACGCGAGGCCCTCATCGATCAACCACGCGTTACATTGGCCGCGGAGAGTAGCGCGGCGCACTTGGAGCCGACGAGTCGGATTGAAGTGGGAGAGCTGATCGACCAACTGGCAGTCATCGACTCTCTGGAGATTGCCGACACTGATGTTGATCGGCTGTTTAAATTCGTCGGTGGTATTCCTCTTGCGATTGAGTGAAGCATTCATCGCCTCGATCGCACCTCGGTCCGGCAACGGAATTCCTCGATCATCATGTAACTATAACTAAGACGGAGTAGTTAGATGAGTCCGACTTGAGCTTCTTGAAATTCTGTTTTCATATCAATCGTTCATTAAATATTCACGTGAATTTTTCTTTCCTTTCGATCTCCTATTCGTTAAGTTTACCAGCTGAAGCTTCAAAGATTGGCTGCGGCGGCACGATCATCAACGCATGATCAGCGATCTGCCGGTGAATCCGCTCGAAATTGACTTGTCTAAATCAATTTGACGGAGACTTGTTGCGACCTAAATGGATAACTCGAAGCTTAATGCAACTACATACACTCATCACTCATCACTCATCCGTAGTTACAACCTTTCGCTTTCTGGCACTTACGTGACAACCACTGCTAATTATCCCGTTCCCTGCATTGCTTCAGCCCGAGTACAAACTAGGCGGCAACAGCGTTGGACATCCTCATTGAAAAGCTCCACTTTGAACACGGGCCTTGGAAACCCTTGGTCAACGCTACATAGCGTTAATTCAAGCACGGTTTGACCTCGCCAATTCTGAGGTTATGAGTTTTAGCGGCGTCGAATCGCGCCGTTCTTTTGTGCTTATTGAAAAATACAACTACATCTTGTGACTTTCGACATGATAAACTTCCTACTTTTGTTCGTGCACAACGTGACAAAATCAGTTGGCGCAATTGGACGTCAGCTGTTCCCGAAGGGTGCGATCCGGTTCATGCGCCGTCTGACTCGATAAACACCGGGGTTTGAGTTTTGTTTAGTTCGTCGACGGGTGC
>JBCAWX010000042.1:0-47947 GCA_038534355.1 Planctomycetota bacterium | reverse complement strand
CTGCGAAAAAACTCACAGCCGCATCACGACCTCAAATGTCGCCCAACAACAAAATTGGCGTCCACCAACCAAAAAATCAACTCGCTCAATCGCGGTTAATGTCGGGCGCGTCACTCTTGGCTGTCGCGACGGAGGTTTGAGTTGGTCAATCACGCTATCAATTTGACTTGCGATTTCCCGATGAAATTGGGCGGTAACGCACTCGGGCAAGAGTGCCCAAGCTACATTTTCGAAACACGGCACGAGAAGCAAACGTAGGATAGCCACTCTTGGCTGTCGCGACGGAGGTTTGTGTTGGTTAATCACGCTATCAATTTGACTTGCGACTTCCCAATAAAATTTGCCGGCAACTCACTCGGGCAAGAGTGCCCAAGCTACATTTTCGAAACTCAGTGCCCAAGCTACGTTTTTTTTACACATGCCAAGGCTAAATCTTCTTCTCGAAAGCGAGAGATTCAATCTCCCTTTTTCGACGCCCGGAACTTTCCTTTGTTGTTTCCGCTTTGTTTTTTATTGCCGCGTGATCGTTGAGCTTCTGGAAACTCAAAGGTGTCGCCGATCATCTTTTTGACACGCGACTGCTGCTCAGGCCGCAACCGACCAATCAACTCTTGACGTGCCTCTTCCTGAAGCTTCATGATTTTCTTTTGAAGCTCTTCTTTAATTTCAGCTTCCGCATCTCGTAGTTGCTCGGTTTGCTCATCCGAAATGTCCAAATCCGATTTGATCGGATCATTCGTGATCACTTGGACCAGACTTTGACGACGTAACAATGAACGCATCGCCAGTTGCTGTAAACGTTCCAGCTGATGTGGCAACAGCACCGATTCCAGTTCATCTTGAGATCGTTGTCGCATCGACTTGATTTGCTCCACAAGTCCAGTTGTGTCTGAGAAATCGAGCTGACGAACCTGATTGGCCATCCGTTCCTGAAGTTTTCGATTGAGATCTTGCAGTTGATCGTATTGCTGGTCGACCATTTCAATCTCATCCCGAACTTTTGGATCGGCCAGCAATCCCAATGTCGTACGCGATGCCGATGAATAGTCGTTCGCTGTTTTTCCGATTGGTTGATTCAAAACGATATCGTTGAGCAAAGGAATCATCTCACGCAATTCGGCCGATCCATCAGGTCCGTAGGCAGCTTGTTTTGCACCGCCGATAAACTGATAATATTCCGTTCGCGAAGAGAAGATCCCGGTCGGTCCATCGTCAGCTTCTTTGGCTGGGTCCTGTGCCAGCCCAATCGAAATCATTGAGGCAAAGATTAATCCGGTCAGCATGAACTTTTTCATGGCGTTGTTCGATTCCAAAAGTGAATTGGTTTGCAGTCGTTTGAGGGATCGAAGTCCCGTCGTTGTTGGCGTTTAGACATTGTAACGTGAAGTTGACCATTCAGCTTTTCTTCGCATGAATGTTTTGCCACAGCCTTTCGCATCGCCATCGATGAACGTCTAGAGTAAAATTGAGGCCGGCCGACACACGGGATGGTCGGTTTTCCAATGCGTTTTGCCAATTGTTTTCGTCATGAATCGTAGGTGCTGGTCGGTTTGTTGGCTACTGTCGCTTTCGTGGATGTTTTGCGCACGCCATCTGGTTGCCCAAGAGACACCCAAGATCGATTTTGATCGTGAGATCCGTCCAATTCTTTCGGATCGTTGCTACTTTTGTCATGGCCCGGACGCTAACCGTCGCGAGGCAGGATTGCGGTTGGATGACCGTGACGCCGCACTTGCTGTGATTGAGCCGAACGAACCGGACGAGAGCGAATTGCTGCGGAGGATCCTTTCGAAAGACGCCGATGAGCAGATGCCGCCGCCTGAATCAAAACTGAAGGTGACCGAGCAAGAGCGGACTCTGATTCGGCGCTGGATCCAACAGGGTGCCGAATGGAAAAAACATTGGGCCTTTCAAAAACGAAGCCGTTCGAAACCACCCAATGTGGCAAACGAATCAAGCGTCTCCAATCCCATCGATCGATTCATTCTCAAGCGACTCGAACAAGAACAACTGACGCTTGCTCCAATTGCCAGCAAGGAAAAGTTGATTCGCCGAGTCACATTTGATTTGACAGGACTCCCACCGACTTTGGGCGAGATCGATGAGTTTCTGGCAGACGACTCCGACGACGCGTTTGAAAAAGTGGTCGATCGTTTGCTCGCATCCTCTCATTATGGACAGCGAATGGCATCCGATTGGTTGGATGTTGCTCGCTATAGCGATACGTACGGTTACCAAGTTGATCGTGACCGCTTCGTCTGGCCTTGGCGAGACTGGGTGATCCGGGCATTCAATTCCAACAAGCGATATGACGACTTCATTGTTGAGCAGCTTGCCGGCGATCTGCTTCCCAACGCGACGGACGGTCAAATTCTGGCGACGACATTTAATCGTTTGCATCCCCAGAAGGTGGAAGGTGGGAGCGTTGAAGAAGAGTTTCGCGTCGAGTATGTGGCCGACCGCGCTCAGACGATGGCAACGGCTTTTCTGGGTTTGACGCTCGAGTGTGCACGTTGTCACGACCACAAGTTCGATCCAATTTCGCAAAAAGAGTACTACCAGCTGTTCGCGTTTTTTAACAACATCGATGAAGCGGGGTTGTATTCATATTTCACTCCCGCTGTACCGACGCCAACATTGGCGCTGACTGACGAACAACAAAAGCTTGAGCTGAAGCGACTCCAGGATGCGGTCGAAACGATGGAGCGACGTTGGCAGCAGGAACAACAAGAACTGGTTTGGTCAGAAGTTGTTGCGATCGCCGGACGCGAGCCCATCGAAACAGTTGATTTCGGCAGCGTCGGTATCGGTCGAAACGAGCGGACGGTCGACGATCAACAACGCCCGGCAGTCAAGTTGACTGGAGACGACCCCGTCAATTTAAAGACGGGTAACTTCCGTCGCTTTCAACCGTTCTCGATCACGATTTCGATCAACACGCCGGACGTGAAAGAGCGAGCAGTTGTGTTTCACCGTTCTCGAGCGTGGACCGATGCCGCCAGCCGAGGGTACCAGTTGCTCATCGAAAACGGCAAGTTGAGCGCTTCGTTGATTCACTTTTGGCCCGGCAATGCGATGCGTGTCATCACGACCAAACCGATCCCAACAAATCAATGGATCGATGTCGCCTTTGTTTACGACGGCAGTGGTCGAGCATCGGGGCTGTCGATTTTTGTGGACGGACAAAAACAAAAAGTTGACGTGGTTCGTGATCATCTGACCAAGCAGATCACGGGAGGAGGTGGGGACAAAATTGCCGTTGGAGAACGCTTTCGCGATCGTGGTTTTACCGGCGGGCAAGTTTCAGCAATGAGCGTCTACGATCGGCAACTTTCTGATCTGGAAGTCGCTTCTTTGCATGATCAGTCATCGCATGACTTGTTAATCGATTCGGTGACTTCGGGCAATCTAACTGACGATCAGCAGGCAACACTCGAACAACACTACCGGCTCAATGGGCCGCAGGATTCGACCGAGCGCGAGTCGCAGATCGTGACGGCGGATCAACTGAGAGAAGCGCGAAAGAAGTTTGCAGAGAAACAGGATGCACTGTCGGAAATCATGGTGATGCGAGAACTTGGCGAACCTCGACCCGCCTTTGTCCTTGATCGCGGATTGTACGACAGTCCTAAAGAACCGGTCTCAATGGAGACTCTCGATGCGTTGCCACCAATGGCGCCGACGTTGCCTCGAAATCGGCTTGGTCTGGCCCAGTGGTTGACCGATCCGGAGCATCCATTGACCGCTCGCGTCGCCGTGAATCACTACTGGCAGCTGCTTTTTGGTGAAGGTTTGGTCCGGACCCCTGAGGACTTTGGCAGGCAAGGCGCACTGCCGACGCACCCAGAGTTGTTGGATTGGTTGGCCAGCGATTTTGTCCAGCACGATTGGGACGTTAAACGATTGCTCAAGCAACTGGTGATGTCGTCAACGTATCGGCAATCATCGTCTGCCACGAGTGCATTATTGAAACGAGATCCCGAAAACGAACTTTGGGCTCGAGCGCCAGCGTTTCGATTGCCTGCTGAAATGCTGCGTGACAATGTGTTGTCGATCAGCGGTTTGTTGGTTGACAAAATTGGAGGACCGCCGGCGCGGCCTTATGAGCTGGCTGCATCATTCAAGCCATCGAAGCCGGATGCAGGCGAAGGACTTTACCGACGCAGCCTGTATACGTATTGGAAACGGACAGGACCGGCGCCAGTCATGCTGGCGTTGGATGCTGCCAAACGTGATGTTTGCCGAGTCAAACGCGAACGCACCAGTTCGCCGCTGCAAGCGCTGGCGATGCTCAATGGGCCGCAGTTTGTCGAAGCGTCGCGAGCGTTGGCGCATCGTCTGATTCAACAGTCAGAAGCTGATCAAGAAACAATCGCCACCGACCTGTTTCGAATGTTGACCAGTCGCGTTCCAAATGCAGCTGAGCTGGATGTTTTGCTGACGCTTTTTAAAGAGCAACATCAGTACTTTCAAAGTCGCCCCGACGAAACCAGGAAGTATCTCTCCGTCGGTCGGTTTGGAGGTCTGGCGGATGCACAGTTGTCGTGGCCAACCAATCAACACAATTTTCGATTGGGAGAATCGTCCAACCGCAGCGAGCCATTTTCTGGGAAGATCGCTCAAGCAAGAATCATCGGCCAAGTCGTCGATCAAGCGACGGCGAAATCATGGTTTGAGCTGGGTCACGACACGGTTGGAGAACCTGAGGGACCTGTTTTGATCGACCTGCATGGCGACCAATTCAAACGTCAAAAAGTGGGTGATGTCACCGATTGGAAAACCTTCACTGCTGGCAGCGTCGTTTTTAAAAAGTCAGCAAAGCTCGACCCTGGACCTGAGTTTTCGGTAGAAGCCTGGATCAAGCCGACCAAGATCAGCGGACGTGTTTGGGACAAGATCACGCCGGGATCGGGAGATGGCTTTTTGTTGGATCTGCACGGAGGTGTTCGTTTCATTTGTGGCAATCTGACCGTTCAAGGAACACGATTGCCGGAAGTCAATCAATGGTCTCACTTGTTGTGTGCGGTTGATATGCGAACCGGTGGCGTGCAGATGTATCTCAACGGTGAGCCATGCGGCAGCCGCCCTCCAGCGTCGGGGGCGCTCGACGTCGATTTGGCACTGTTGGCGGCGTGGTCCAGTGTTGCGAATACGTTGATAAACCATGACGAGTGTGTGACACGTCGTTAGTACGGATTGATGAGAACTATGAAACAACAACCACTTTGCACCAGCTATGACGCTACGTTGGGGCTTTCGCGCCGCAGTTTCCTCAATCGATTTGGAATGGGCATAGGCGGACTTGCGTTGGCCGACTTGCTTAAAAACGATTCGGTTGTTTTGGGGGCTGATCAAGAATCGGATGCGTCGCCTGATGGCCACGGCGGTGTTTTGAAGAAGTTGCATCATCCCGCCAAAGCGAAGCGAGTGATCTTTTTGTTTCAGAGTGGTGGTCCATCACAAATCGATTTGATGGATCACAAACCTCATTTGAAAAAGGTACATGGTCAACAGTTGCCCGATTCAGTTCGTAAAGGACAGCGATTGACAGGCATGAGCGGCAATCAAGCGAGTCTGCCGTTAGTGTCATCGCCGTTCAAGTTTTCTCAACACGGTGAGTCAGGTCAATGGTTCAGTGAACTCTTGCCGCACACGTCAAAGATCGCCGACGATGTTTGCGTCGTGAATTCGATGTATACCGAAGCGATCAACCATGGCCCCGGCGTAACCTTCGTGCAGACCGGTTCACAATTTCCTGGCCGACCCAGCATGGGCGCGTGGTTAAGTTATGGTTTGGGGACCGCCAATCAGAATTTGCCATCGTTCGTGGTCATGGTGACGAAAAACAAAGGTGGCCAGCCGTTGGTGTCCCGACTATGGGGCAACGGTTTCCTGCCAGCTCGATTCCAAGGCGTTCGCTTTCGCAGCGGCAAGGACCCGGTGCTCTACCTGAATAATCCGGATGGTGTGTCGCGAGACAATCGGCAGCAAATGCTATCGGCGCTCAATCGTTTACACCAGTTACAGTTGGAGAAAAACGCTGACCCGTTGCTGGAAGCACGCATTTCAGAGTACGAGTTGGCGTTCAAAATGCAGGCGTCCATTCCTGACGTGGTCGATACCAGCGACGAGACCAAAGAGACGTTGGAAATGTATGGTCCCGATGTTTCCAAACCGGGAACCTATGCGGCCAACTGTTTGTTGGCGCGGCGGCTCGCCGAAAAAGGTGTCCGTTTCATTCAACTTTACCATCAAGGCTGGGACCAACATGGCGGGCTCGTCGGCGGAATCAAAAACCAGTGTCGCGAGACCGACCAGCCGTCTTGGGCGTTGGTCGAAGACTTAAAACAGCGAGGGATGCTGGACGATACGTTGGTCGTCTGGGCGGGCGAGTTTGGTCGAACGAATTACTGCCAGGGAAAACTGAACGGAGAAAAATTTGGACGCGATCATCACCCCCGTTGTTACTCCATCTGGATGGCCGGTGGTGGCGTTCAAGGTGGCATGCGACACGGTGAAACGGATCCGTTTGGTTACAACAACGTGGAAAACAGCGTGCATGTTCATGACTTACAAGCGACCATGCTGCATCTGTTAGGTATTGACCATGAGCGCCTGACGTACAAACATCAAGGTCGTCGCTACCGACTGACGGATGTGCACGGTCATGTCGTGGAACCAATTTTGAGTTGAACCGATTCAGTTTTAAATTGAGTCAATTCAACTCTGCTCATTTGATCGCTGGTTTTTATCGTGCGCTACATCGACAAGTTCAGTTTTTTAACAGGAAAACCTGGGCCGTCATTGCTGGGATCTTGATCTTCGTATTCGGTGTCCAGTCGATCTCTTTGCCGGTTAGAAGTTCTTTCAACTTGGTTGTGCCCAGCATGTGATGATCAAGTTCGCTGAGGTTTGCGTTGGTTGCCCGAGTGTTTCCATTGGCAACGATCAGAATTTTTTCACTTTTGGTCGGGTCACTTTCATTTGGCAAAATTCGCAAGACCTTATAGGTGTCATCTCGCCAGGTTGGAGCGAAGTGAATCATCTTGCCTTCCGTGAGCGAGTCGTATTGCTTGCGTAGTTGAAACAAGCGTTGGAAAAAATCGAACCACTCGTTCTGTCCGGCGGTTCGACCGGAACGTTGGAATGCATTTTGAGCATCCTCAGGGAATCCGCCCGGAAAATCGGCCCGCAGTTTGACATGGCTTTCGCCGCCGATCATCCCAAGCTCGCTGCCGTACAGGATTTGAGGGATACCGCGCGACGTTAACAACACGGTAAACGCGAGCTTGGTTCGTTGCTTGTTCTCTTTCGCATGAAACAAAGCCCGTGACATGTCGTGGTTGTCCAAAAACACAACCAGATTATCGAGGTCTGAGTACAAAAAATCCTGAGCGTACATTTCATGAACATCCCGCAATTTGGATTCCCCCTCCAAATAATTCCGCCAAGTCTGCGACAACGGAAAATCCATCACTGCGGGTAGATGCGTTTCAAAATTTCGAGGCAGCCGCGATTCTGCCTGAAACTGAGCGAGGTAAGCGGGTTGGACCGACCAGATCTCACCGACAATGTTGAAGTTTGGATACTCATCAAAAATCGCTTTGGCCCAGCGAGTCATAAAAGGCTGATCCGCGTACGGGTACGTGTCTTCGCGAATGCCATCAAGCCCACTCATCTCAATCCACCACAGTGAGTGTTGGATAATCTGATTGGCAAGACGTTCGTTTCGTTGATTCAAATCGGGCATCGCATCGACAAACCAAAACGTCCGAAGCATCTCTTGTGCTCGGTCGTCTGCATGCGGGTCGGAAATGGAGAGCAAGTAGTGCTTCTCCAAAAGATGGTCTTCGACGGTGCCATTGAACCAATCGTCAGCCGGCAAGTTTTTAATCCAGGGATGTTCAATACCAACATGATTGGCGACATGATCAAAAATGACCTTCAATCCCCGACGGTGGGCCTGGTCAACAAACTCGCGGTACAACTCGTTGGTCCCAAACCGCGGATCGATTCGATAGTGGTCCGTTGCGGCATATCCGTGGTAACTGTTTTTGCCACGATTCTCTAAAACGGGATTGAGCCAGATTGCCGTCACGCCAAGTTCGACGAGGTAATCGAGATGGTCAATGATGCCCTGCAAGTCACCACCGTGTCGAGCCGAGTCACGCTGTGGATCAAACTCGTCTCGAATCCCCGAAACGCGATCGTTGTTTTGGTCACCGTTGGCGAATCGATCAGGCGTAATCAGATAAATCACATCTTTGGGAGAAAATCCTTGGTGGCGATGATTGGCGGTCTGACGCGTCTGGATCGCAAAATCGATAACCTTGGATTGATCATTCTTCTTCGCGCGCAGCGGGTAGGTTCCTGACGGCAAGTCATCAGGAATCGTCACGTTGAGGAATGCGTAGCGTCCATTGGGCGATGTCGATTGCTTGGAAATCTTAAGACTTGGGTCGTCAAACGAAAACTCGCTGCCTTCAAACTCAGCGCCATAAACCATCAGCTCGATTTGGTTCCATTTCATCCCGATCCACCAATTCGGCGGTTCGACTTTGTTGATTTGGAGGGTGCCCCTCGATTGCCCAAACGAAACAGCGGGAACCAGGTTGATGGTGACCAGCAGAACCAAACCGAACAGGCGAACGAGCGTCCAAACGGATCGGTTTGAATAACGAGTCGTGGGAGCCAATGACATAGCGATTCAGTCTAAGTTGGAATGTTCTTGAAGGGTGCAAGTTGCGGTTCGATTCGGGATCGACGAATAACGCGAACCGTCAATTCGAGTGAACTTGGTACTTTAGCAAGCGACTTAGTATTTGGCAGCCATCTGTTGCACCATCTCAGCGATCTGCTTGCGAGCCGTTTTTGGCGAGACAATTTCCGCGCTGACTCCCATGCTGAGAACACGCGGGATGATCTCCATCGGTTGGCTGGCAGGAACCGTCACTTCGATGCTGCCGTCATTGAGTTCCTTGATCGTTTGGTCGGCATGCAGCGGGTCTTCGATGACCCAGGACGCCGCTTTGGAATCGACGCGAATTTTATATTTCTGTGCGCGTTGTTTTCCATCAAAAAACATACTCATAGAATTGCCAACGAACGCATCGAGATCAAGGTCTTCTGGAATCTGGAACCATTGGTCCAGTAGCGTCGCTTTCGAAAATCGATCGAGCTTCCATTTGCGAATGCGATTCGAAGGATCTTCGTCCTCGCATGCAGCGGCGATGATATAGATGCTGGATTGAAACAGCACCACGGTGTACGGTTCGATCTGCCGAGTCTTCGGCGATTCACCCGGCTTTTGATAGACAACCTCGACGACGCGATGCTCCATGACGCCGCGATTGATGGTCTTGATGACGCCATGCTGTTTCTCGTAAGACTTGGCAGGCAAGCCAAGCACTCGAAGCGTTTTATCAAACTTTTGATAGTGAGCCAGCACGGAATCGGGAACCTGTTCGTTGACTTTTGACCAGAACGATTCGATGCCCATCCAGAAAGGAGTCCCAGCGAGTGGATGCATTAACTGACGGCCGAGCGAAAGTGCGATCAGCTCGGTTGCCGAAAAACTGATCTTTGTCGCAGTTTTTGATCGTGGACCCAGTTTCCAGACTTTGCCACGCTGTGAGTCATGCACGTCGATGTCATAACCGACCGCCTGGAGCGCCTCGAGATCTCGACGAAGCGTCCGCGTATGAAACGCTTTGAGCCCCAATTCGTCGGCGATGTCCGATTGCAACTCCGACAAGGTTTTTCCGTAGCGGACTCGCTCAAGGATCTGCAAAATTTTATGTTGGCGAATGAGTTGTTCGTTACGCGCCATCGTCATCCGTTACGTAGTTAGTGGTTGGTCGCCAAACGGTCGTATGCCTGACCCATTGGTTGGATGCCGTGGCGTTGGTACAAATTGTCACTATCGTAGCGGTTCTCGGCAAGCGGTGCAAAAGCGGAGCAGTCTGTTGGGCTGGTTGCTGGTTTTAACCGGTTGACCAGCATTAATGCCGTTTGTTAGCAGCTAGCTGCTTTTGCCATGGACGGGGTCGATTTCGGGATGAAAGCTGGCCTGCTCCGCGGCTGTGATTCCTGGCATCTACTTGCCGATGCGAAGTCGTTCACCTTCGATTTGTCCGACGAGTTCGGTATCGCGGAGCACTTCTTTGATCAGTTGGTCGATCGTCACGTCCTGCACATCGATGGTGATTCGTTGGTTCAATAGGTCGAC
This sequence comes from Planctomycetota bacterium, assembly GCA_038534355.1. Taxonomy (GTDB): domain Bacteria; phylum Planctomycetota; class Planctomycetia; order Pirellulales; family Pirellulaceae; genus Mariniblastus. The sequence goes on along the minus strand of JBCAWX010000042.1, from coordinate 37,719 downwards.
CGCCGATGGGGCAATCTCCAACTGCTTGCTTAACTGACTGGCAACGCTGTTCAAGATCGCTTTGCGGCTGGCCGTCACTTGGTTCAGTGAAAAGACATCTTTTGATTTCTTGCCATTGCCACTTGTGACGCCTTTGGGTTTCTTTTGGAACACCAATCGCGACTCAAACATCAGAACTTCGTTGGCATCGCCGGAAACATCGACTCGCTTGCCGACTCGTTTCGTTGAAAGAGAATCCAATTGGTCTGCACATCGTTTGATCAAGTTGTCAAATTCCGTAGCGGCCATTCCTGATGGAAGTGACATCCTGCGAGAAAGTGTCGTCGGGATTTCCAGATCGATCAACGTAATCGATTGCCCGTCTGAGCTTCGATGAAACGTTTTGCCGAAACCCGTCAAAATGATTTGCAGTTTTTCGGCCAACGGCAACGGCGGCAACTCAAAACCTTGCCACAGATCATCGGGAATCTGTTCAAGGTTGACGATCGTGAACTGATGAGTCTGTGCCATCTGATTCAAAAGCTCTTTCGGATTGACCAGGGGCTCGGTGATCGTCGAAACGGTTCGGTGCCAACTGGTCTTATAGTTCTTTCGATTCGTCGAGGTTTCTTTTTTCAATTCGTCGATTCGTTGTGGCAGCACGATAACGGAGTCGCTTGGCCCCAGATAATACACGTTGCCAACTCGACAGATCGATGCACCATTTTCTGAAGCCAGACGCCACAGCAATGCATCGGTCGTCACGTCGTTCATGCTTAGTCGGACGTTCGATTGTGAGTCGATATTGCGATCCAGAAACAAGCCAATCTTGCGCGATCTGGAGAAACGAAGCAGCCTCGTTCGCAAATCAATTTCGCTCCACGTGACCGAGATCGGTTTCTCATTTTCCAGATCCAAACGTCGACCGGTAATGAACTTGGTCGGCTTTGGATACGTCGCAACACTGTCGAGCAACTCAACGCTTGGAGGGTCATCTTGTTGCGCGTCTAATTGTGCTTCGAGTCGAGCGTCTGTCAGAATCGTCGCAACGATCGCCAGCAGCACAGATGTCACAACCACAACCCGCGGCATCCGTTCCGTCGCCAGCTTGGGCAAGCTAGGCAAACGAGGATGGATTGCATGAGCGATGTGTTCGCTAGCTGCTGTCATGAAAAGCTCACTCATAAAATCGCCCAGTCGTCATATTCGTTACCTTTTGAAATTGGAACGTGGATCGGAGTCAAAAACCACCACTAAATTGCCTCGACGTCAAATCGGATCGTTGTCGGTTTTGGGCTGCGTAATTAAACTCGTTTTCTTAGCGTGGAACTTGTTGGAAAACTCATTGACCACATCGTCTGCGCTTCACAGGTTGCAATGGTGCAGCCGAAGCCACCCTTTCTACTATCGTTGGAGTACGGTCAATCATGTCGGGTTCTAAACTCCGATATCCGATGCTGGATAAATTTTACCAGCAGTTTTTGACCGAGGAGAATTCCGCGGACTTTATTCAATCGGTCGCACGGACGTATAACCTCGCCACGCTGGAACGCCTCGCTCAATATGGGACACGGTCAACGCGTCGTGGTGCGATTTTAGCGATTGGATTTCTCGGTTCGTTTGACAACAACGAAACGGTGGGACGTGCACTGAATGACACCGATCGTGCGGTGCGCATGTTGGCAGATCATGGGATCCGACAAATTTGGCAACGCCAAGGGACACCTGGCCAGCAGAGTTTGCTCCAGCGAATCTACAGGTTGGTCGACGAATCCAAAATGGACGACGTGATCGACGAAACGACGTTGTTGATTCGATCCAACCCCGAGCTTGGAGAGGCGTGGAGTCAACGCGCGATTGCCTATTGTGCCGAGGGCGATTTTGATGCGGCGATTGTCGATTGCCGTGAAGCCCTCAACTGTAATCGATTTCATTTCCCAGCCGCGATCGGGCTGGCACATTGTTGTTTGAATTTGGACGAAGTCAGCGGTGCATTGGCCGGTTTTCGTCTTGCCCTCAATATCAATCCGGAGCTTGACGGTGTTCGTCGTCAGGTCATGAAGTTGGAACGGATGCTCGAAAGTTAATCTGACGCGTTTAGATGATTTCGCGTTTGCGACTCAAGTAATCCCAGACGACGAATCGGTCCAGATCGCCACCAGCGGTAAAAAAGACGCGCCCTTGGGTTTGCTCGCTCAAGCGATGAGCGAATCGGATATCGTCTTCATTCTGTGACCAGCTCGGCACCAAAAACGTGTTAATCGTGATCCCTTCCTGAGCACACATTGCTCCTTCTCGCATTGTTGCTTCTTCGGTCACGCGATGCGGCGGATAGAGCATGAACAGCGTGTTGTCCTCGTAGTGCGCCGTTGGTAATCCGTCCGTGATCAAGACGACTTGTCGATTGGGCGTGTCTTGACTTGCAAGTAGTTGTCGGGCCAATCGAAGCGAGTGTTGAATATTCGTGAAGTGTTGATGCACCATGTGTTCGCTGACATCTTCACGGCTCATATCGACTTTGAGTTGAACTACAGGATCAAAAATCGTAACCGGTTTGGGCATCAGGTCGATGATCTCGCCGCGTCGACGCACTTTGCCAAAAGTATACATCTCGATAAAGTTCAAATAGTCGCCGGGGTACTCCGTGCGAATCAGCCCATCGAGCGCCAGCGCCATTCGTTTAACGTTGATGTATTGTCCGTCGTAGCGCATCGAGCCACTCATGTCCATGATGACGACCGTTGCCGACTTTGGATTATTCCGAGTTCGATGGATTTCGATGTCTTCAGTTTTCAGTTGGATGGGCAACTGACGTCCGCCGCGAAGCATCGCGTTGATCAATGTTTGCGGGATGTCCATGTGCGTCAGGGAATCGCCGAACTCGTACGGCTTTGTCGACTGTAGCTCAACAGCACCTTCACCAACGATGTTTCCTTCATGGCGGCCAGTTTTGGAGGCTTGGAGTTGACTAAAGATCTTTTCCAGCAGTTTGCCCTGAAAGACTTTGTAAGCTTGTGGCGTCAATTGGAACTTGCCATCCTTGTGGGCTAACCCTTGCCGCTCGGCGGCTTCCCGGACGTAGTTTTCAATCATTCGCTGCATCTCTTCAAGCGACTGCATCGCCTGTTCGTCCATGTATTCACCGAGCAAGTCCATGTCCAGTACGGCGATCTGAGCGGTCTCCCGAGCTTCCTCCAGCTGTTTGAGCAGTTCGTCGATTCTTTCCAGTTCTTCTTTGATCTCGATCGCTTGTGAGATCGTCATCGACTCGTCGCCAGAAAATACATACTTGGCGGCCAACTCATCGACTTGGTATTTTGATGCCAATCGGGACATCAGTCTTGCGAAGTGTTGCGACAGAGGATCCGCATCGTTGTCGACCGAGTAGTACATTTGCTCAAGATCGTAGAGCTGTTCCAAGGCAACCGCTTCGCGATAGAGATCTCGCAGTTGATCCGACATTGGCGGATTCTGTTTGGCGAGTTTGTGGAACTGTTTTCTCGCCAGCTTCACGACGGAATCTGTTTCGTACGTCTCGAGGATCTTGCGTTTGCGATCTTCAAGGATCGCTTTCATCATGTCGATGCTGGGGCCAAGGTTTTTGAATTGCTCCGGATCGAGTCGCACTGCCTTGGCGAGTTCTTCATCGGTCAATTCACGCATTGAGCCATACGCCATCATTTGATTCATCAAGGGTGAAACAAAATCGGGCGGCGGTTGCGTCGGGCTGGGAAATCGCATCGGATCGTACTTCATATACGTCTGCGTGATTCCGCCAATGTCTTTTTTTCGTGTCATGATCGCTCCTCAAAACTCGTAGCTGGATTGACCATGTGCCGTCGAGCGAGAAATTTTGTCCATCGAGTAGAGTCCGGCAAGGATAAACTCAACACAGGAAGCTCGAATCGCTGGATCTGATGACGCGTTGACCTCAAAGGCTTTTTCCCAAGCTGGCGGGACACGTTTGAGACGTTCTGCGTATTGGCTCGAAGGGATCATGTCTCCGATTTCGATGCGGACGCCTTTGCCAAATATCTCGGCAATCTCGTCGAGTCCATGTTCGGAAACGTACTCAGCAAAAACGATCTGAATCGCTTCGGCAATGATCGCGTCGAGCACTTGCTTTTCAGACATCTGGTGGCTCCCCATCAAGTCGAGTTCCAGTTTGCCAAGTGCGGAGGTGTAGAGGTGTCCGAGATCACTGATCCGAGTAACGGCCGGTTTTTCTTCAAGGATCACGCCGCGATGTCGAGCACTGGCGATCATTGTCCGGTAGTTTGCCAGACTGAAACGAGCGCTGACGCCAGATTGTTGATCAACGTATTTTGACTTGCGAGCTTGAACCGTAATCTGCTCGCAAATCTCGCGCATGAAGTACGGCACGCGAACTGGAAACTCGCCATCCAGATCGATGTCGGCCTCCATTTCCATGATCTCGATGCCTCGTTCACGATCGAGCGGATAGTGCGTTTGAATCAGGCTGCCGATTCGGTCTTTCAATTGAGGGATCACTTTGCCGCTGCGATTGAACGTCGACGGATTGGCGGAAAAGAGGATCATCACATCGATGTCGAATCTGACCGGATATCCGCGAACTTGAACATCGCGTTCTTCGAGGATATTAAACAGCCCGACTTGAACCAGTTCGTCCAACTCAGGAAGTTCGTTGATTGCAAAGATTCCGCGGTGCATTCGCGGGATCAAACCAAAGTGCAACGCGTCTTCAGTCGCCATGCTGACGCCACCGGCCAGCTTGGCCGGATCGATTTCTCCAATGATGTCTGCAAACTTGGTCCCAGGCGCGAGACGTTCCGCGTAACGGTCTTCACGATGCCACCACGCTACGGGAGTCTCTTCAGGGGAATGGTTGGCGACAAACTCGCGAGCCGCCTTGCTGAGTGGATCGGTCGGGTCTTCGTGGAAGGGTGTATTGGGAATGTCGAGGTACGGAATGTACTCGTCGAGAAAACGAACCAGCCCGCGCATCAGGCGAGATTTGGCTTGTCCCTTTTCTCCCAGGAACAACATGTCGTGCTCCGAAAGGATCGCGATGTTGATTTCTGGAATGACCGTGTTTTCATAACCGACGATTCCGGGATACAGTTCTTCGCCACCGGCGAGCTGTTTCAAAAAGTTTTCGCGAATTTCTTCTTTGACTGGTCGCGACGTCCAGCCGCTTTCCAGTAGATCTTTTAAATTTGTGGGTCGTGTCGAAGTGACGGTGGTTGCCATCAATGCATCCTGTAAAAAATCGAATCTCAAAACAGACGGTCGCAGCCTTGAAACGGCTTGAATTCTTTTCAATGAGCCACGAGATTGGCTGACGTTGACGGGGCGGTGCTGAAAAGATGTCGCTTATGCAATTCTGCGAATTAGGTTCACCCGGAGTATATACCGATCAAGGTGAAGTGTTAAAAATGCCCGCTAAACGTCCGACGCTTTGGTACCACAGATCGGCAGGAGTGATTGCTCCTTTGCAGAATCAAGTTTGTGACAGGTCGTTTCTGATCAAGTGGCCTGTTTATTGAGCTTAAAAGGCCAATTACTGCTGGCGGTCATCACCCAAGACCGAAATCCATTGTAGATGTTCAACTGAAGCGGACTAAATCTTTGCAGCGTTCGCTCGCTAAACAATGCCACAAACGGCAAGTGAGACGCAGAAAGTCACGACCATGGACACTTTGGGAGCACGGATTACCTGGTTGGCTGGAGAGCTCAAATCGATTCCACTGGACACTCCGTGCGTTGACTGGATTACGTTTGCCGGTCGAACTACCAGCGGCGTTACTGGCGTGACTTCCGCCACCTGATGAAGTCATTTTTCCGGTTCACCAACTGCCTGCCGATCTACAAATGAAAACCCGTTTTATCTACTTTGATCTTGGTAAAGTGATCCTTGATTTTGATCATGCGATCGGTTGTCGCAACGTAGCGGAGCATTGCGGTGTCTCCCCAAACGCGGTTCACGCTGCTTTGTTTGATTCTGGATTGGAGGTGCGCTTCGAGACCGGCGAATTCACGCCGGAAGCATTTTGTGAGTTGTTTTTTGAGGCCGTTGGTGGTCGTTGCCAGCCTGAGCAGCTTCTGGAGGGCATGAGCGACATTTTTACGCCGAATCTGGAAATTTTCCCATTGATTGAACAGCTACACCAACAACAATTCCCCATTGGAATTTTATCCAATACTTGCCATGCACACTGGAGTTGGGTGAAGCGGCATTTCAGCATCATCGGTGAGTGCTTTTCGACGCGGATTCTCAGCTATGAGGAAAAGTCGATGAAGCCGGACCACCGGATATTTCAAGCGGCGATTGCGGCGTCAGGTTGCGAACCTGGTGAAATCTTTTTTATGGATGATCGGCCGGACAACGTTGAGGGTGCCTTGGCGGCTGGACTGGATGCCGTAATTTACACTTCGGTTGGCGAGTTGCGAGATGAAATCTCGCGGCGTCAAATTTTTGATTCGTAGAAAGACCTGATGGGCGAAGCAATTTCTCCAACTCGAAACGCTCAAGCCGCTTCCGAGCAGTTGAGCCCGCCGACCGAAAATCTGGAACAGGATTTGTTGGTCGTGGCGGCGACGATGCTGCATCGATACGGGACGCCGGCGTATCGATTGGAAAGGGTGATGACCGGATTGGCTCAGCGATTGGGGATCGCGGCCGATTTTCTTTATACGCCGACGTCGCTGCTGGTTTCATTCAAACAAGGATTGCATCGGACAAGGCTTGAGCGGATTGAGCCAAGTGCCCCGGAGTTGGGTAAGCTGATTGAATTGGATTCGACGTTGGATGAAGTCGCGGCCAAAAAGATTGGCTGCGAAGACGCGATGGAGCGTTTACAGCAGATTGATCGCTCGCCTTCTCGTTACGGTTTCGTTGCCGGTTTAGTCGCCAGCGCGATTGGTTGTGCTTGTGCGACGATTTTTCTTGGCGGTGGAATTCCTGAAGCGATCTTTGCCGCGTCGATCGGATCGTTGATTCAGTTGTGGGGAGCGTTCCTGCAGCGTTACCATCCTCAAGAACACTTGCACGAGATCACAGCAGGATTCTTCTCTGCCGCTGCCGCGATCGTCGTTAGCCAACTGTTGATGAAGATGGGATGGACGACACTGGATCAGGGAACGGCTTGTCTGGGTTCGCTGATCATATTGGTACCTGGGTTTACGTTTACCGTTTCGTTGGCCGAATTGGCGAATCGTCATTTAAGTTGTGGCGTAGCGCGTCTGGCGGGCGCCGCAGTTGTTTTCCTGGCGCTGGTTTGCGGAGTCGCGTTGGCCTGGCGATTAGGCGCTCCGTGGCGGATTCCAGCTGCTGCAGATGGTCCTGCATTGTCCGCCTGGATCTATTTCTCTGCGGTGGTGATCGCGCCGTTCTCGTTTGCCATTTTATTTCAGGCGCGAGTTCAAGATTGGCCGATTATTGTGTCAACAGCGTGGATCGGATTTTTTACTTCCATGTTGGCGACGCCATGGCAAGGACAAGAGTTTGGCGCTTTCGCCGGGGCGTTGGCATTGGGCGCGGTGGCAAATTTGTACGCTCGAATTTGGGATCGTCCAACGACGGTCGCCCAAATGCCGGGAATCTTGATGTTGGTGCCGGGGAGCTTGGGCTATCGAAGTCTGACCGCTTTTGTGGATCAAAATGGGATCGTTGGCATTGAGTCAGCGTTTGCCATGGCAATCATCGCTATCTCGATTGTCGGTGGCCTGTTGGCGTCCAATTTGATCGTTCCACCAAAACGGATTCTTTGATGACTCGCTTTGATCGAACATATAGCTGGTTCGGCCAAGTTTCGATGACCATTGCGACGATGACTTATTCGGCATACGATTTTCGTTGCTTAATATGAAGCGAACTATTCAAAAACGATACTAATTGCGATTGCATGGCTGACCAAACAAACGACGAATCAAACTTACCCAACGATGGCGAAACACTAACTGCAATCTGGAAACCTGCGTGGCATGAACTGGACCAAACATTGGTCGTCGATTTAAAACAAAGGTATTTCTTTTTTGATAACGTGCCTGAGAACATGCAACCCGATGGCACTGTCGGTCAGGTCGATTTGGTCTTTTTCAATGACGTTGATGCTAACGAAAACGTTCAAGTTCGGGTTGCCAAGGTGGCCAAGATCGAGCATGCGGTGATCGGAGAAATCATCCGCGTCGATACGTTTGGATTGGACTACATCCTGTACCCGTTCGAAGGTGAGGAGATTGTCGTCGACGCCGAAGAAGAGCCAGGCGTTGTTCGTTCCGGCATTCATACAGTCGATGACTGGACGATGAAAGTGACGCTGACGGATGTTTCAGACCGCATCCGGGTGGACCCAGTGGTTTAAGAGCGTCACTCAACCAGCTCGTCGATCTTGGTGAGTGCGTCCAGTGCACCGCTGGCGATCGAGATTTGATTGGACGGGCTTTGTGGTTCTCGCGGATTGATGCGAATCAGTCGGGCATTGTTGAATTCTCGAATGCGTTGCTCCGATTCACGACGGACGGTGGGGACTGCGGTTCCAGCTCCGATTTCGATCACGACCAGGCGAGCTTGATAGCCGATGTTTCGTAACCAGTTCGCATAAGTTGAATCTTGCTCCCGGACATGGTCGCTGATCCAGCTCATGTCACCGAACATTAAGATATTGGGTCGTGCAATCTGTTGGCACGACGGACATTCCGGCAACGGATCGACTGCTCGAAAAGACTCATCATCGATCGCAACTTTGTCAGTGCCTTGCCAGATTTGATGCTGGCAAGGTTGGCTGCATTGCAACAACTCGATGCTGCCATGACATTCCACGATTCGTTTCGGATCAAATCCGGACGTCTGAAAGTGTCCGTCAACGTTGCTGGTAAAGACAAAATAGCCTCCAGTGCAAGCAGTTGCCCATCGTTGTAAAATTTTGAATCCAGCATGTGGCTCTGTTTGAGCGTAAAGATTCGTACGGTGCCCATAAAATCCCCAAGCTTGATGTGGGTCTTGGGAAAACCATCTCGGATTCGCCATATCGTAAAACGTCAAGCCGCGTTGCTTAAATGGTGGATAGGCATTCCAAAATCCTTCATTGCCGCGAAAATCTGGAAGTCCAGAATCGACCCCCATGCCCGCTCCAGCTGATATCATCAAGAACTCAGCTGATTCGATGGCCTCGGCGGCCGCACGGATCGAAGCTTCATTACTCATTTACACTTCCTGTCGTCTTTCAATCAACTGTTCATCGACGTTTTGCGATGAGGATTTTTATGAACCAGCGAACGATGTTCGTCAATTTGAATTCGGTAGTTCTAATCATTTTGGTCGTCGCAAGTTTGACCTCTCCTGCTGCGTTCGCACAAAAAGAGCCAACGTTTGCGCCGCCAAAACCGATTGGTCAACAGTCAACCGAAAAACGGGTTCGAGTGGATCGTCCAAAGACCGCGCCTCGAGCAATCAACAACGACGCCGTTGGTGGTCCGCAACAAGATCCGATGGCTCCTCGAGTTGTGGCACCAAATTTAGCCCAAAATGAGCCGGTCGTCTTGCGAGCAGAAGCGTACGCGGGCCAGCCTTACGGCGTTGGCAAGTTCACGTTTCGGTTGCAATCTGGTGACGAGATGGTGGATCGAACGGATGCGATCGTGGTCGGAGAATCAGAAAATCGCATTCTTTATCCGGTCGTCTCTCACTCAGCATTTCAGTCGTTTGTCCAAAACTTGACGGGCAAAGAAGAAATGGCACCGACCAGCGTGCATACGGTTTGGTTTCTCTTTAAAGGTGAAACGCCACTGCAGATGTCGATCGAAGGGACCGACGGCGTGACGTTTGAGCTGCCAGTCGAGTTTGTCCGCCCGCGCCAATTTGACCGACGCGTGAAGCAGTGGTGGGACTCGTTCAACCGTGTGGCCAACGAACAGATCGATTCCGGCGATTACCCACCGATGGTTCAGGCCTATTTGAAAGCGTTGGTTGGAAAACGGTTTGGTCTCGCGCCAGCCGCGCCCAAGGAACGCAATCCTGATCCGCTGCTGCAAACGTTTGAACTGATGTTCGACGTCGAGTCATTGCGTGCCGAAACGATCGAGAGCGCGATGCTTCGTGGGATTCCCAACTTGCCCGTCGACCGACCCCTGCCAGAATCGATTCGCTGGTCGCCAGTCGTGGTGAAAAATTTGCCACGCGCTGTCAATGTTGAGCCGATCGCCCGATGTGTACCCGAGGAGTGTTTCTACCTCCGATTTGGAACTTGGGGCAACCAGTTGTGGCTGCAACGATTGTTGGAAGAGTTCGGTGGTGACTTGAGTCGCATGATTCAAGTGCGTGGATTTAAATACCGTATCCAATCCAAGTTTCTTGATCAGCTGGCGATCCAGTCGACGGAGTGGGATCAACTGTTTGGCGGCCGATTGATTGACGACGTCGCTGTCATTGGAATGGACACTTATTTTGACAGCGGTTCGGCAGTCGGTGTCATGCTACACGCAAAGAATTCAAAGGCACTAAAGCAAAACCTGATGCAAAAGCGAGCGGCGTTTGCAAAGCAGAATGCGGAGATTGGTGCGACGATTCGAGAGATTGTTGAAGGTGACGATACGATCTATTTTCTTTCGACGCCGGACAACCGATATCGCTCGTTTTATGCGGTCAGTGGTGATTGTCATCTGGTCACGACATCCCTCGTGGTCGCGCGACGATTTTTGGAGGCAGGGCGTGGCGTTGGTTCGTTGGCGGATTCCGAAGAGTACTTGTACGCTCGATTCAATTTGCCGTTGGAACGCGATGACACCGTGTTTATCTATTTGTCGACTCGGTTTTTTCAGCAGCTGTTATCGCCTCAGTATCAGATTGAGCTGCGACGTCGCAACCGTATTACTACCGATATGATGCTGTACGAACTTGCACGATTGGCTGCACTGAATGAGCAAAGTTCGGATCTGTCGACGGAAGGTATGATCACTGCTGGATACTTGCCGGAAGGTTTTGGCTATCGACCCGATGGTGGCACGTTTGAAACGAAAGGCGATTTTTGGGTGGATTCCATCCGCGGGCGTCGAGGGTTTTTCGCGCCGATTCCCGATCTACCGTTGCAACAGGTGACCGCTGAAGAAGAAACCTGGTTCGCCGATCGAGCCCAGTTTTTTACCGAGTCGATCAAGTCACTTGATCCGATGTTCATTGCCATCAAACGATATGAGCTCAAGGACAATGTCGAGCGGATCGTTTTTGATGCGCGTTTGGCACCCTTTGGGGAAGAGAAATACGGTTGGTTGATCGGAATGCTTGGTCCACCATTGATGCGTGAAGTGAACACGATGCCGGGTGACATTGCAACCTTCCAGGCCAGCATGCGTGGCGGGACGCTGAACCGGGATGTTCCACCACATCAAGTTTTTGCGGGCGTCCAGGACCAGCTTGACCCCAGCGTCGACTTGCAGCCGACAACGTTTTTGCGAACGATGCGAATGTTGAAAGAGACTCCAGGATATCTGGGTTCATGGCCGACACCCGGCTACACCAATTGGATGCCGGCACTCGGCGGGCAACCGGATATTTATGGTTACACCTATTCACGTCTCCTCAAGTTGTGGCGTCTGCAGTGGGATTCGTTTTCGGTGTTGAGTTTTGATCAAGCGAGATTGGAATCGCTCAAACCTCATTTGAAAATCATCGACTCAGAACGTCCGGCACAGATCCGGTTGCAGGTTGGTGATCTGTCATCATCGAATCTGCAAGGCTGGGCCAACTCGGTCAATTACCGACGTGCTTGGCAAACCTCGATCGCCAACGTTCAGTTGTTGAATCTGTTGATCCAACAGTTTCGTGTTGAGCCGGAAGCTGCAAAGCTGATCGTCGAACGCATGATGGATGTTGAACTGATCTGTTCGCTTGGCGGGCAGTATCAACTGAGCCAGATACCCTCGGGGCGTCGGCTGTGGGAATCGACGCAATGGCCGTCGTTTGCAGACCCAGAATTACCTCCGGGACACATTGCCCCATTCTTGACTTGGTTTCGCGGTTTGCAATTGGAAGTCACGAAAGCGGAAACGCAGTTTTCTGTGCATGGATTCTTGGACATTCATCGTGAAGTCGGCGACGGCCCAGAGCTTCCGTCGTTTGATCTGTTTAAAGGATTCAGCAACCTGTTCAATGGCGACAAAGGACCAGAAGGCGAATAGTCGCGATGTTGACGCTCATCGTTTTTCCGGCGCAAGAGGGTCGAATCGCGATTCATTGTCACGAGTCGACCACTACGGACGCCGGCAAATGTGCTCGACGTTTTTTCCCGCCTACGTGCCGAATGGGTCGTCGACGGACTTTGAAGGCTCGGTAAACCATTCGGGACCATTTTCGGTCATGTAAAAATGATCTTCTAAACGCACGCCAAATTCACCCGGCAACACCAACATCGGTTCACTACTAAAGACCATGCCGACATCCAGTGGCGTCGTTTCTCCTCGCACCAGGTTGGGGCCTTCGTGGATATCCAAACCGCATCCATGACCAGTTCGATGAGGCAAACCGGGCAACTGATAATCTGGTCCGAACCCCGCCTGTTCTAACGCTTTGCGTGCAGCGTTATCGCAGTCTTCACACGGCGCTCCTGGCACCGCCGCATCAAACGCTGCGATCTGAGCCGCCTTTTCTGATTCCCAAGCCGAGCGTTGTCGATCCGTTGGCTCACCGAAACAGAAACTCCGAGTGATGTCGGAGTTGTATCCGTCCAACAGACAACCGGTGTCAATCAACACCCAGTCTCCTGCAGCAAGCGTTTGCGGATCCTTGACACCATGTGGAAACGACGTCGCGACGCCGAAAAGCACGATGCAAAAGTAAGAGCCAGCATCTGCCCCAACGCGTTGGTGAGCTTTGTCAATAAACTCGACGACTTCACCGGTTGTGATCCCTTCCCGCAAAATCGACGCAGCCGCGCGATGAACTTCAAGCGTCATTTCATGAGCGCGACGAATGAGTTCAATTTCAGTTTTGGTTTTCCGGGAACGCAACGATTGCGTGATCGGCTGAGCCAAAACTAACCTGAAATCCGGGTTCGCTTTTTGGATTCCGTCGACGATAAAAAAGGGTGCTGCTTCGTCAACCAATAACTGAATCGACGTTGCAGTTTCACTTGCACAAGAACGCAGGGCCGTTCCCAGCAACTCGTAGGGCGACTCGTGTTCTTCCCAGGCATGAATCGCGCCAGGGATCTGCCAGTAGTCTTTGAGCGTGTCCAATTCAAATGCAGGAGCAATGTACTGAACGTCCCCCTCTGCCGGCACGATCGCGGCCACCATCCGCTCGCTTGGGCTCCAACGCAGTGCTGTAAAGTAATACAGGTTCGTGCCGGCATGAAGGTAGACGGCGGTTGCACCTGATTCGCGAATCTGGACTTGTAGCGCGCTTAATCGTGCCTGAAATTCGTCTGTGCCGATCCGTTTTATATCACCGGTCATGTCACTGAGTGCATCGAGCGCCGATTCTGCTGAAGTTCCGCCTACGCCAATTGTCATCTGATTTCCATGGGCAAGTTTTCAATTACAGGCAAGCACCTATCGTGACGGTTGAAAGTTGAAAAGAAAAGACCCATCTCCAGATCGGGAGCCAAGCGATTCAAACGGGTCACAAATGGGCCATTGTGTCGCAGCGATGTTCTGAGATGATTCTGTGGAAGCAGTGTCGCTTTCAAAAACAGCCCTGCGTTCGGACTGAGTCCAGTCAAAAAATTCAGTTACAATGAGCGAATGAGACAAGTTTTACTTCCGCCAACATCATGAATCGACCGGATCAAGTGCGTCACCCATTCGCTGCTCCACATTTCGTTGCTTCAATTGTCCTCGGGCTGGCCGTGGTTTTGTTGTTGTGCAGCCAAGTGGATGCTCAGAAAATTGATGAATCGTTTTATCGTGACCAGATCAAACCGATTTTGTCCAACAAGTGCTACACCTGTCATGGCCCCGATGAAAACACGCGCGAAGGCGGTTTTCGTTTTGATGTCAAAGAGAGCGCGTTTGGGGAAGCGGATTCGGGTCTGCGGCCAATTGTGGCTGGAGATCTCGACGCCAGTGAATTGTTGAAGCGGATTCATGCCACCGACGAGTCCAAGATGCCGCCAGCAGATCAGCAGCGGCAGTTGACGGACCAGGAAAAATCGTCGCTCAAAAAATGGATCGAGGCAGGAAGTCCCTGGCAACAGCATTGGGCCTTTATCCCGATCAAAGATGCGGCGCGACCCGGACTGTCGCCTGCCGATGCGACGTGGTGCAACAACCCAATCGATGAATTTGTTCTTGCTCGGTTAAAAGAGAACGGCATGGTCCCGTCCGGACGTGCGTCCAAAGCGACGTTGATTCGAAGGTTGACGCTGGACATGACCGGTTTGCCTCCGACGATCGCCGAGGTCGACCAGTTCCTCGCCGACCAACGTGATGATGCGTATGAGCGACTCGTCGACAGGTTGCTCGCCTCGCCGCACTACGGTGAACAACTCGCTTCTTCCTGGTTGGACGCCGCAAGGTTTGCTGACTCAAATGGGTACCAGAATGACTTTTCCCGAACGATGTGGCCGTGGCGCGATTGGGTGATTCGTGCGTTCAACGAAAACATGCCATTTGATCAATTTACCATCGAGCAATTGGCCGGTGACATGTTGCCTAAAGCGACGGAACAACAAAAAGTTGCGTCCGGGTTCAATCGTAACAATCGCTCGGTAACCGAAGGGGGATCGATTGAAGCGGAATGGCATGTGGAAAATGTTGTCGACCGCCTCGAAACAACGTCGACAGTCTTTTTGGGTTTGACGATGGGTTGTGCGCGATGCCACGATCATAAATTTGACCCAGTTTCACAACGCGAGTTCTACGAATTCTACGCGTTCTTTAACAGCTCCAAAGACAAAGGTGTTTACAACGAGAAACGTGGAAACTTTGGGCCGATGCTCAACGTTCGAACTGCCGCAGATCAAGCTCGAATCGACCAGTTTGATTCTCAAATCAAAGTCGTCAAAACAAAGATTGAACAACAAGCTGAAGCTTCGGCAAAACGGCAAAAAGACTGGGAAACGACCTTCAACGCGTCCAAGTCCGAACTACCGACAGACGATTTGGTCCGATTGTTTAACCATCCCAACGATACCGAAGCGATTACTGCCAAACCGAAATCGCTTGAGGAAAAACTCGGTTCACAGAAGCCACGATTACAAACGGTCGATGCCCCGTTTCTGATCGATGGTCAGCCCGTGGTTGCGGCAAAGCTTGATGGCCGAAAAAAGAAGACAGAACTAGGCCAACACATGGTTTTTGACGGCGCAAAGCCATTCTCGTTGTCGGTATGGGTCAAGCCAAATAAATTCGGCGCCGTACTCAGTCGGATGGATCAACCCAATGCGTATCGTGGTTTTGATTTGATCCTGTTGGACGACGGCCGCGTCAACGTACACTTGATAAGCACGTGGCCTCGCAATGCGATCAAGGTGACTTCCAAGTCGTCGGTAAAGCCGGATCAATGGTCGAATTTGCTGGTGACCTACGATGGCCAACAGAAGGCGGCTGGGTTAAAGCTGTTTGCGGATGGACAACCGTTGGACTTGGAGGTCAACAATGACAATCTTTCCGAGACGACGCTAACGGATCATCCGCTTTGGTTGGGGCAACGAACGCATACGCCCGGGTATGTTGGGTTGATTTCTGATGTTCGATTTTTTGATCGAGCCGTCGATCAAAGTGAGGCGGCGGTTCTGTTTGAATCCAATGTTCGTTCGGTAACGCAGGTCGCGCTTGAACAACGTTCGGAAGCGCAGAATCGGCTGGTGCGTCAGAAATTTCGTTCCCTGTTTTCACCAGTAGAATCTGTGCTGCAACAGCAGTTGGCAGTGTTGAAAAAGGAGCGTGAGTCATTTCTCAAATCGCTGCCAACAACGATGGTTATGGAGGAACTGGAGACGCCTCGCGAAACTTATCTGTTAAACCGAGGTCAGTATGACCAGCCAGATAAATCGGCGCAGTTGCAACCAGGAATTCCGAAGTTTCTACCTCCCTTGAGCAGCGAACTTCCTTCGAACCGATTGGGTTTGGCGAAATGGTTGGTGTCTCCGGACAATCCGTTGACGGCACGGGTCACGGTGAATCGATTTTGGCAAAACATTTTTGGAGCGGGGTTAGTGCCGACGCCAGAAAATTTTGGTGTTCAAAGTCCAACACCAACGCATCCTGAATTGTTGGATTGGCTCGCATATGATTTTGTTACCAATGGTTGGGACGTTAAACGATTTCACAAGATGGTCGTGATGAGTGCGACCTATCAACAATCGTCCACAACATCCGACGCGCAGGTGGAGCAGGATGCTGAGAACCGTTGGCTTGGTCGCGGGGCCCGTTTTCGCTTGCCGGCCGAATCGATTCGCGATAACGCGTTGGCGATCAGTGGGCTGTTATCGCCGCAGATCGGCGGCCGCTCAATCAAACCGTATCAGCCCGCAGGAGTTTGGAAAGAGTTGGCTGGTGGTGCCGGTGAGAAGCCGTACGTTCAAGAGAAAGACGAGAATCTTTATCGACGCAGCATGTACATCTATCGCAAGCGGACGGTGCCTCACCCGACGATGTCAACTTTCGATGCCGGCAGTCGTGAAATCTGTCAGATTGCTCGGCAGCGGACCAACACGCCGTTGCAAGCGTTGGCGCTGCTCAACGATCCGACATATGTAGAATCCGCTCGTGTCATGGCAACGAAATGCGTCCAACAAACAAACGAAATGGATGCGCAGATTCAGTTAGCGTTTCGCCGAGCGACATCTCGTCCTCCGACCGACGAGGAGCTGAACGTCTTGCGGGCCGCTGTCGATCGTTACGAGAAAGCGTTTGCGGCAATGGCTGCTGATCAAGTTGACGCGTTTCTTGACGTTGGTGAAGCGGCAGTTCCTGAAGGGATCGACAAGCAGAAGTTGGCGGTGATGACGGTCTTGTGTAGTACGATTTTGAATCTCGATGAAACGGTAACACGGGAGTAGTCATGGCCAACGGCTGGAAACAAACGGAGCATCAGTTAGCGGCGGTTCAGCGATACAATCGCAGGCAGTTTCTGGCTGGATCCCGGTTAGGGTTGGGTGCGATTGCACTTGGCTCATTAGCTGGTCAGTCACTTTTTGGTGGCTCAGTGCAGACGCAAGAGCAAGAGCCTGCAAAGAATGCGTTGGGGATCCCGCACCACGCTCCTAAAGCGAAACGTGTGATTTACATGTTTCAATCAGGCGCGCCGTCCCAGTTTGAGCTGTTCGACCACAAACCGAAACTTAACGAGTTGGCCAAACAAGAGTTGCCCGATTCGGTTCGCATGGGACAACGCCTGACGGGTATGACCAGCGGTCAAAAGAGTTTTCCTCTTGCGCCATCCATTTTCAAGTTCGATCGGCACGGCAATGCTGGAACCGAAATCAGCGAACTGCTGCCCTACACCAGCAAGATTGCCGACGAGATGTGTGTCATTCGCTCGATGAAAACCGATGCGATCAACCATGACCCGGCGATTACGTTTTGTCAGACGGGATTTCAATTAGGCGGTCGTCCGAGTATCGGAGCTTGGCTTGCTTATGGTTTGGGTAGCGCGAATGCGGATTTGCCATCCTACGTGGTGATGGTGTCGCGCGGGACGGGACGCGCCGCTGGCCAGCCGCTGTACGATCGACTTTGGGGAAGTGGATTTTTGCCGACGAAGTATCAGGGCGTTAAACTGCGGAGTGGTAAAGACCCGGTGTTGTACTTGAAAAACCCTCCAGGCTGTACGTCGCAATTGAGAAAGATGATGCTGGACGATATCGCTTCGTTGAATCGTATCAAATTTGAAACGGCGGGCGACCCGGAGATCCAAACCAGAATCGCTCAATACGAATTGTCGTTTCGAATGCAGGCATCGGTCCCTGAGTTAACGGACATTTCAGATGAACCCGAACACGTCTTGAAGATGTACGGTCCCGATGTTCACAAGCCGGGAACTTATGCGCGGAACTGTTTGCTCGCGCGGCGAATGGCTGAACGAGATGTCCGATTTATTCAGCTGTTTCACATGGGATGGGACCAACATAATGATTTGCCGGATCACATGTCGAAACAGTGCAAAGATACCGATCAAGCATCGGCGGCCCTGGTTCAGGATCTCAAACAGCGTGGTTTGTTGGATGACACGATTGTAGTTTGGGGCGGTGAGTTTGGGCGCACCGCGTACTGTCAAGGAAAACTGACGGATACCAACTATGGTCGAGATCATCATCCGAGAAACTTTTCGATCTGGCTGGCCGGCGGAGGAGTCCAACCCGGCATGACGTACGGCAAGACGGATGATTTTTCTTACAACATCACGGAAAACCCCGTCGAAGTGTATGACCTGAACGCGACGCTGTTGCACTTGCTCGGCATCAACCACGAAAAACTGACGTATCGGTATCAAGGACGCGACTATCGATTGACCGACGTTCACGGTAAGTTGGTCAACGACATTCTGGCGTAAGGAATCGGCTTGAAAATGGAAAAATTGATTACTTGCACAGCAGCCAATGTTTCGACTGACGATGGCATCGTTCTTCAAGGCAATGGAGCCGATCAGTGGTCAATCACCAAAAAGACTCTGGTCGGCGGCGTGCAAACGGGGGTCGAGTTGTTGATCGTGGACAACGGATTGATGCAGATCACGATCATTCTGACACGAGGCATGAGCGTTCTTGATATTCAATGGAACGACATTCGCATCGGCTGGGATTCGCCGGTCAAACAAGTGGTCCATCCGAACTTTGTTAATTTGGAAGATCAGGGTGGGCTTGGTTGGCTGTCAGGTTTCAACGAGTTGATGGTTCGTTGCGGTGTCGCGTTTGCGGGGCACCCCGGCGACGACAATGGAGAGTTCCTGACGCTACATGGCAGGATCGGCAACCTGCCTGCTTCGCGGGTCGAGGTCAGCTTTGAGGAGGCTCCAGAACCAACCATTCGTGTTCGCGGTCTGGTTGAAGAGAAACGTTTTAAATTCGGCGTGTTTGAACTGTGGACAGAATTGGCAACGGTTGTTGGAAGTGACAAGATCACGATTCATGATCGTTTGACGAATCCAAGCGAATACTCGCAAGAGTATCAGCTGATTTACCATACGAATTTTGGGCGTCCTTTTTTGGAGCAGGATGCCCAATTTGTCGCGCCGGTGAAAACATTGGCACCACTGAATGAATATGCCGCCGAAGATCTTGCGACTTTCCAGCGTTACCTTGGACCGACCTCAGGATATGGTGAGCAGGTCTACTGTGCCACGATGCTGGCCGACCCCCAACACTGGACGACGACGATGTTGCACAATGCCGATGCGAGTTTGGGGGTGGCGGTCGGATACGATGTGCAAACGTTGCCGTATTTTAATTTGTGGAAGAACACCGACACCGAGCGGGACGGATTTGTGACGGGGTTAGAGCCGGCAACTGGGTTTCCTTACAACCGGTCCGTCGAGCGTGCTGGTGGCCGAGTCAACAAAATTGGTGCCGGCCAGTCGGTTGATTTCTCAATGTCGTTGCAAGCGTTGACTGCCGATGGAGTTGCCGCGACGAACACAGCGATTCAGTCGTTGATGGGCGATCGAAAAACGAAACTGATCGAGACGCTGGCATCAGAGCAGTGAACAGACTCACGTGTTTTCAGAGACGTTCTTTCGTCGCCGCTGGGAATTCTTAACGCCTTTGGGGAAGCGTCGGTTGCTTTTTATTTAACCGTGAGGGAATCTACGTCGGGAACTTAACGCAACCAGGGCGACTGAAAACATTGCGAATGCGGTTGGCTCTGGAATTGAAGAGATGACCATGGTTGTGACCCCGAAGATTTCATCCGGTGCGCCACCTGGCTCGATGTGCGTACCAAGGATCAATGAGCTGAATGGAAGTGTTCCAACGTCCGATGTGGCGACGATCGAAAACACGAAATCATCTCCTTGGGTGAAGCTTAAGCCACTATCTGTTTGAAAAAAGATATCGTCGCCACCATTGCCGTCACGATCGACGCCAAAACCGATGATTCCCACGTTTTGTCCGCTGGACGAATTGGTCAGGGTGCCCGTCGCGGAAAATGAGATTTCGCTATTGCCGACGCTTGATTCTAAAAAGCTGGTGTTGAAATCGTTGAGGTCCCAACGCGAATTGCTACGACTTCGGTCGACAGCGCCGCTACCTGAGCCCAAAAACGTAGCTCCGCCACCATTGGCTTCGGTGACGTTAAAAACCAGATCTGCGTGCAAGGGTGAACCGCTGATGCAGCAGGCCAGGAACAGAATTGAATACAGGAAAAGCCGGCGCATAAGTCGCATCGTTTTGGAAGGGGAAGTGGATAATTGCCTATGCTTGAACACATTTATAGTTCAAATTTTTTCGGATTGGCGATTTGTTTTCTGTGAAACCGTATATCAGATTCGGAATACTGAGTGAAAATACTCTCTAGCCTCTCAATGTTTGGAAAAGTGCCAGTAAATAGCGATGATGGCAATAGCGAAACGTTGGTAGCTTCACCGTTGGCGGCACGAGATAGATGCTCGGCATCCATCCTTGATTCAAACCGACGACGTACGTCAAGCAACCTTAAGCCTTGCAAAGCCCGCTACTTTAGCTGGTGGACTTCGCGCTCCAGACGAGGTCAAGAAACGTTTGTGCAAGATGCTTTTTGCATGCGACGTATTGCTAACTGAAAGGTCGGCGAGTGGCGATTGATATTTGTCCTCAATCGCACAACGCAAGTTAAGGTGACTTGCGTTTAATGAACCGGACCAATCCTGCAACGATTGCGGTGACTGAAATCGGGAACATGATGAGAATACGAGTCCAGTCATATTCGTAGAAGCTGAACGTTGGCTCGAATCGATCACGAACGACCAGCAGCAAGAAAATGAACACGCACGTTGAGGCAAATGCTCCGGCACACATCGAAACGACAGAATTGTTCAACATCGATGATGCGAACCAGCTTGTCGCGAAGAGCAATAGTCCAACAACGGCGACTTCCACAAAGAATGACGAATTAACAAAGTCGAACGCGGGTCCGTTGTCCTGATTGGTCAACATATATCCGCAGAACGCAATGAATCCGACCAACAGCCACGTTGCGACCGACCAGACAAAAGCGAACAGCAATTTGCTCAGGGCGATCGTCCGTCGTGAAACTGGCTGCAGAAACAAAAACTCGAAGGTTCGCCCGCCGCGCTCTCCTGCGATTAAATGCCCGCCAAGGCAGAGCATGACAAACTGTGAAAAAATGATCGATCCTACTGAGCCAAACATCATTCCTGCAGCAAGCATGTCAGCGTAGGTTGCTTCGGGCCGAGCATTAAGCAGCGTAATGGACGTCGCCCAGATGATTGGCAATGCCAAAACAGAAATAGCAAAAACAAGCAGATGAATATTGTTGCGGTACTCTTTCCACGTCAGCGTCAGGATTTCATTCATCAGCTTTGGCCTCGCACGTAGTCTTTGTAAACTTCTTCCAACGTCATGTCTTCGACGCTAACGCATGACACACCAGGTGAACTCGCCAGTTTCTCCAGCATCAACGGAGAAAACTTCTCGACCGTGATCAACCATTCTCTCTCGTCGTTTCGTGAGCGGATGGTTGAAGGAAGAGTTGGGGGCTCGGCATTGCCGTCATAGACAAATCGAATGCATTTTGTGTCGTGAAGAATGTTCTCAGTTTGGCGATGCGCCAACATCTTCCCTTCGTGTAGCAGGCAGATGGAATCGGACATGCGTTGGACATCATCGATGGAATGGCTGGATAAAATCACGGTACAGTCACGCTGGCTGACTGTTTTCAGCACGCCGTCCAAGAACTCTTCACTTGCGATCGGATCAAGTCCAGACATGGGTTCATCCAGAAACAACAGATCTGGTTCGTGGCTGAGTGCCAACGCGAGCCCAAGCTTTGCCAGCATCCCTTTGGATAGACTCTTTACTTTCTTTTTTTCATCGAGACGAAATAGCTTTAGCAATTCAGCGCACTGATTGTCGTTCCAGTTTGGATTCAGGCGACGGCAAAACCAGACAGCTTCGTGGATCGTCATCCAGCGATAGATCTGATGTGAATCGGGAACGTATCCAATTCGCGCGAGCTCCTTTGGGCCCAGTTGTTCAATCGGTGTACCAAGAACGCTTGCCGAACCGCGGGTCGTTTCAAGCATCCCTGCGAGCATCTTTAGCGTCGTGCTTTTCCCTGCTCCATTGGCTCCAATGAGTCCGAGAAAACTTCCTTTTGCGATCGAAAGCGACAAGTTGTCGACGACGATTGTGTCGCCATAAGCTTTCGTCAGCCCATTGATTTCGACGTCAATCGGAACCATCGGTTTCGGCGACATCGCAATGGTCTCGGTTTGGGTCACGGTACTCATGCAATTGCCTTTCCTTCGCTTGCCTTGATGACTCGATCTAGCAGTTCCTTGATTTTCTTGTTGGTCAGGCCCGATGCTCTGGCAATATCAACGCCGTTTCTGAACGCCTCTGCGATCGCAAGTTCTGATTGTTTCGTTGCCGAGTGTTCCGCCCTTTTCGCAACGAACTTGCCACGATTTCGCATGGAAACCAATACGCCGCTGCGAACGAGTTCTTCATAGGCTTTTTGCACTGTGTTTGGATTGACCTTCAGTTTGATGGCGAGGTCACGGGTGGAAGGAACACGCTCTCCAGCTTTGTAGACACCGCCGGCGATCGCGGACTGCATGCCTTCGACGATCTGTTGAAAAATCGGCTTGGAACTCTTGAGGTTGACTTTCATTTGGCAAGCAATCGTCTAGTGTATTAGTTGACTAGTGAATCAACATAGTTGAATGCTGGGGATCGTCAAGAGGGTCGCGGCAAAAAGACTGTTTTGATCTGCGGCAACCATTGGTGCGATGGACCTTCGCATTTCGCCCTACGCCAAGAGCGCGAAGCTCAGTTCAATCGGCCAACGACGATGTCGTAAACCATCGACCGATCCAGTTTCGACAGCTCTGCTTCCAATTCGCGGTCGCGATGCAGCTCAACGCCTTCCAGTTCTTGCGGCGCGATCGGTGCCAGAAATTCTCGTTCGCAAATCGATGCACCGGAGTTGCAGGCTGAGCTTTGGATGGAACGCCAAACGCGTTCATAAACATGCTGCGGCGCGTAGCTGCTGAAGTCAGAAACGGAGTAGGCTGTAAACGAATCGGTGGTTGTGCTGAGATACTGATCGATTTCGCCAGTCTTGATCTCCAATCCATCGAGTGCCGATTTGATCGATGGGTAATGCTGTTTTTCCAGGTGGCACGGTAACACGACATCGGGGTCGTACTTGCCAAAAAAGAGTAGCCATGCGAAGGCACACTGCCGCAGTTGAACATGATGAGCGGCGCGATCGAGTCGACTGTTGATTTTTTCGGCAATGTCAACGTGCGCAGGAATCACAGCGATGCCTGGTTCCCGGATGACGTATTTCCAGATCCAACGCATGCCCATCATGCGAAGTGACGTGCGCCAAATGAAGTTGGTCCAGTCTGATTCCCAGAATTCGATCTGTTCTTCGAGCGATGAGCATTGCATCAACCGTTGGACGTGTTTTCGTCGGACCAGTCGAGCAAACGACGCCATCCAACTCAAATAGTATTCCCAACTGCCGCAATAGATTACGCCGGATTGAATTTTGGAGGATTCGCGGCTCCAGAAATCACGAGCTTCGCTCGACAAGTTTCCTTTGATCTTTTCGAAGTCTTGCAAACGATTGGAGGAAGCCGTGATCCCGACGAAGCCGAGGAAACACTCATATTCCATTTCTCGAATCGCAGCGGCCTTGAGTTCCAGCAGGAAACTCTGCGTGGCATTGAAGTCGATCGACACCAATCGGTTCGGTTGGTCGATCAACAATTCGAGGGCACGGGATCCACTGCCGGTGATGCAGATCGCTTGGCCGCCGGCAAGATGCGGTGCCAAAGCGCGACGTTCGGTTTCACCGTCTTCGTTGGCGGCGGAGTAGTTGATCTTTTTGAAAAATGCAGAGGACAAGCTGAAAGCACTTTCTTGAGCGTGACGATCGACGAAGGGTTCTTGTTCGCTTTGGCCTCAAAGATCGATCCTTAGCGTTCGTCGCTGAGAATTGCCTGAATAGTGGTTACCAATTGATCTCGCGCGATCGTCGACTGAGCGGGTTGTCCCTTTCGCCAAGCTTCATTGTCCTTGACTTCAGCGGCGAGCTTGCTGCCAAGAAACATGTTCTTGATGGTCAGTGTTCCGGCTTCGAACTCATCGCTGCCAGCGATTACGACGGCGGGAGCGTTTCGTTTGTCAGCGTATTTCATTTGTGCTTTGAACTTGCGACCACCCAGATAGAGTTCGCTGCGAATGCCTGCGGAACGCAGTTCATTGACAATTTTCTGGTATTCCAGTTCCCGATCCTGGTCCATGACCGTGACGACGACAGGCCCTGGCTCGATTTCCGTGACGGCTTCGGCGTTCATCAGATTCAAAGCGGCAAGTAAACGATCGACTCCGATACTTGCTCCTGTGGCGGGGACGGTGCGGCCGGTAAATCGTTCGACCAGGTAATCGTAGCGACCACCGCCAGCGACCGAGCCGAACTTTTTTGTCTTCCCTTTGACTTTGATTTCAAACGGTAGCTCGATTTCAAAAACGGGGCCGGTGTAGTATTCGAGGCCGCGAACGAGGCTTGGGTCAAAGCGAATTTGATCTTCAGAGATGTTGCTGGTTGCCAGGAATGTCTCCATTCGCCGAAGTTCTTCGACGCCTTCGGCACCACCCTCTTGAACGAGTTCGGCGAAAGCATCACACGTTTCGCTGCGAGTGTCTCTCCGGCATTCCAGGAACCCGACGACGCTTTCGATGGCTGATTCCGGCAGATTTAAACCGTCATTGAATGAACCCGATTTATCTTGGCGACCTGGGCCAAGTTGTTCACGGACGCCTCGAACACCGATGTCATCCAGTTTGTCCAATGTTCTGAGGATGTCGAGTCGAACTTTGGGGTCATCGATCGCGAGTGAGCCCAGTAGTCCGTTGAGTACTTTGCGATTGTTGACCCGGATGACAAATTGGTCGATTCCCAATGCCTGCATCGCTTCGCTGAGAACGAGGCAGACTTCGGCGTCGGCGGCCATTGAATCACAACCGACGGTATCGAAGTCGCATTGAAAGAATTCGCGGAAACGGTCTTTCCCCGGCTTTCGTTCTCGCCGCCAAACGGGCCCGTACTGATAGCGTCGAAAAGGCGTCGGCAGATTGTCGCCGTATTCAGCGATCGTTCGAGCCAAGGGGGCCGTCAAATCGTATCGGAGGGCGAGCCACTTGTCGTCTTGGTCGTCTTTCATCGCAAAGACGCCGGCATCGGGCTGGTCTTGCTCAGGGAGAAACTTGCCCAGTGCGTCTACGTATTCGATGCAGGGGGTTTCCAGCTGCTCAAATCCATACTTTCGATAGACACTGCAAATTGTGTCAATCATGTTTTGGCGTTGCCGACAGTCTTGGGCAAACGCGTCACGAAATCCTTTGGGTTTTCGGGGGCGGGGACGCTGAGGATCTGCCATCGGGAGACCGTTTTTTGAGGTTTTCAGGGTGAATCGATAAAAAAAGGCGAGCTGTTGCTCGCCTGAAGTCCTGCCGGTGGGGCTCGAACCCACGGCCTCTAGATCCACAATCTAGCGCTCTAGCCAACTGAGCTACAGCAGGAGGACGCGACATAATACGCCGATTCGAAAAATGTTGCAAACCCTCAGCTACACCTTCAGAGGCCGAAAAAGGGTTTAGGTTCGTGAGTTCAACGGATTGATCCGATTGGCCAAATAATTCGAGGTCGGCTGAATTCGAACGTCTCCTATAATGTAAGCCATTGTCAAAAAAACTGATTAATGGCATACTTACGAGATTACACGGGAAATCAGCAGATCAACCGCCGAAAATGGTTCTGTTGATCACCCATTGATCGGCAACCTTGGCAGGCCCATCTGCTAATTTCCCAGCCGCCGATTCAGTAGTCAAACGTGGACCAAAGCGTCGGTCCGCGCAATGATTCTGAGCACGAGAAACCCTGAATCTATCCTGGACGAGGTCCCTGAATGAGTTTAGTTCCGGAAGTCGAATTGAAAGATATCCTGTTGTCCAACAGCACGTTTGGGCCCAACGAAATTGATTTCATTTCCAACCGAATCTCAAACGATTATTCGCAGTTTCCAAACCTGCGTGACGCAACGCAACAACTGGAATCCCAGATCGAGCGTTCACCAGCGACATCGGTCAAGCTGGGTGTTTGCCAGTATTTGACCGGTCATTATTCCAACGCAATTCATACGTTGGAAAATGCCGACGGTGGCGCGCTCGCGTTGTTTTACCAAGGCAAGGCCCATTTTGCATTGGGCTCATTCGATCGCGCGATTCAATGCTACGAGTCCGCCAAAACTGCAGGGTACAATCCAGACCTGTGCCTGCTGGCCGTCGCCGCCTGTCGACGTCAGGCAAAAAATCTAAGCGGTGCCATGGAGATTCTGGACAACATGTTCGGGCCGATTGAGCAAACCGCTGAATATCTTTACCAGCGTGGTGCGACCATCGCTGCGACCTGTGATAATCCTCAAGAAGTCATCAAGCTGTACGAGCGTGCGGTTGAGTTGGAAGACAACCACCCTGGCGCACTGTTTGGGTTGGCGATGGAAAATGATCGTCACGGCAACGACGAAAAAGCGATTGAACTTTACCAGCGAGCCGCCGCAGTCTTCCCCGCTCATGTTGGTGCCTTGTTAAACCTTGGCCTGTTGTACGAAGATCACGATCAGTACGAACGAGCAACCAGTTGTTATGACCGGATTCTCGATTCGTTTCCTGCTCACGATCGAGCGACGTTGTATCGTGCGGATGCCGTCGCTTCGATGGACGAGCATTACGACCATGATCGCGAAAAGATTCGACAGCAAATTGCCGGCGTGATGAGCATTCCAATTGCTCAATTCGAACTTTCGGTTCGAAGTCGAAACTGCCTCAAAAAGATGGGTTTGTTCACGTTGGGTGATCTTTGCAAGGTTAGCGAGATGGAATTGCTAAACAGTAAAAACTTTGGTGAGACATCGCTCTACGAAATTCGCGAAATGATGTCCAACAAAGGTCTGATGATCGGCCAGTTTGCTCATCAAAAAGACGAAGAAGAAGAGCCGATCGACCTCAGTCATCTGTCACCTGAAGAACAGGTTTTGCTGGACCGTCCGATGTCGGATCTCAACTTGTCAGTGCGTGCCCGCAAATGCATGACGCGATTGGGCTTAACGACGATTGGCGAATTGATTCGAAAGTCAGCTGACGATCTTCTCGAGTGTAAGAACTTTGGAGTGACCAGTCTGACGGAAGTTCGTGAGAAACTGGATCAAGTCAGTTTGCGACTGCGTGGCGAATAATCGCCCGTTCTGATGTTTCGCTACGAACTGCTTCACGTTGATCAGCATTGCGGCGCGCGGTTAGGTCGATTGACGACACCGCGCGGCGTGATCGATTTACCAACGTTCATGCCGGTCGGTACCTGCGCGACCGTCAAGGGTTTGACTGTCGAGATGATTCGCTCGACCGGTGCTCAGATCATTCTTGGCAATACGTATCATCTGCATTTGCGTCCAGGCGAAACGGTCATTGATCAACTGGGAGGATTGCCTAACTTCATGGGTTGGCACGGCCCCATGTTGACCGACAGTGGTGGGTTTCAGATTTTTAGTTTGGCCGATCGGACAAAGATCACCGAGGAGGGAGCGACGTTTCGTTCCCATATTGATGGCTCCCGAATTGAGTTAACTCCGGAACGGAGTGTGCAGATTCAACAATTGCTCGGCGCCGATATTGCCATGGTGTTCGACCATGTCATCGAGTTGCCCAATACTCGAGAGAATGTTCGGGACGCGATGGAGCGTTCGATACGCTGGGCCAAGCGTAGCCGCGACGCCCATACGCTGGACTCGCAAGTTCAATTTGCGATTGTTCAGGGAGGGCTTGATGCGGGATTGAGGAAAGAGTGTGCTGAGGAACTGATTGAGCTGGATTTCCCCGGCTATGCGATCGGAGGCTTGAGCGTTGGTGAACCTCCGCCAGAAATGTATCGCATGCTCGACGTGACGTGTCCCGTATTGCCTGACGAAAAACCGCGGTACCTGATGGGAGTCGGACGACCGGAAGACTTGTTGGAGTCGATCAAGCGGGGAGTGGACATGTTTGACTGCGTTATGCCGACTCGGAATGGACGGAATGCGATGGCGTTCACGGATCGAGGATTCTTGAAAATGAAGAATGCTGTGCATCGAACTGATGCTCGGCCGATTCAAGCGGACATGGGTGGGCCATCGGGCGAGCTAAGTCGAGCGTATTTGAGGCATTTGTTTCAAGCGAACGAGATGTTGGGCCCAATGTTGCTTTCCCAACACAACCTTGCCTATTACGGTCGGCTCGTTCGTCAGGCCCGCGAGGCGATTGCCGCAGATCGTTTTTTAGAATTCTACAACGAGCGAATGGCAGGTTGGAGTTCCGGAAAAGCGGTCGATTGACGTTAGTTAAGGAAGAAATGAGACAATCCTCGTTGGTGATCGCGTCAAATTGGATGATGCTCAGAGCCAGCGATCATCGGGCAACTTGAAAAAGGTCAAATCTTTGCCCTTGTTGGTTTTTGAACGACGTTTTATCATCTACGGCTTGAAAAAAGCGGAATTACGGAAGGCTGCCGGCATCCATTTGCTGGCAAATTTTGGAGTTCCAAATTCGCGAGTAAGCTTTGACAGCTGACGCGCGAAATACAACGTGACTGTAAACCCTATTGCCCAAAGCAGATCAAAACGATTTGCGTACAGCGGATGTCTCATGGACAGTTTTTATCACTTTTGCCTGTTTCTGATTGCCCAAACTCAGACCGTTCCGGTTGAAGGTGCTGGTGCAGGAAACGCTGCCGAAGAGGTCGCCAAAGACCCAGGTTTGTTCGGCGGTTTTGGCGGCATGTTGATCCCAATCATGCTCGGTGTGATGTTGCTGTATGTGTTGATGTCGTCCAAACAACCGGCAGCAGGAGCAGGTGGTAAAACGGATCTACTGGCGAATTTGAAAAAGAACGACCGAGTCATCACCGCAGGTGGGATCGTCGGTACGGTTGTCAATTATCGCTCAGATTCCGAGTACGTAACGCTGCGTGTCGATGATTCGACAAATGCTCGCATTCAAGTGCTCGCTACCTCTATCTTTCGCGTTGTGTCAGATGATGACGCAAAAAAAGAGAGTTAAGCAACGGACGCCAAATACTCGTGCCGTTGAAATAAAACGATTGCGATCGACGTAATCGTAATACGCGAACTTCTACCAAAAATAACTTCAGGAATCGCTCGGATGTTGGAAGCAATTTCTACCGTGAATTTTCTTGCCTTGGCCCAATCTGATGCCCCAGCGAATCTGTCAGGGAGCTGGATCTTCTATCTGCTACTGATTGTCGCAGTGGTTGGCGGCATGTTTTTGGCGCGTCTGATCACGAATACGCTGACGGTCTCAGAGTACGCCGGTCGGTTTGCCATCGTCTTGGTCAGTGTGCTGGTTGCCGGACTGATTATCTTTGCCAACTGGCCACCAAAATTTGGCGTCGATCTTCGCGGCGGAATCAACATGATTGGTTCGTTGAATTTGGAAGCCTACGGAGGCGATGGCGAAGTTCCGACCGCTGCCGAAATCATTCCGGCTCTGATGTCGCGAGTGAACCCGTCGGGTACCAAAGAGATCATGATTCGTCCGCTCGGTGACGACAAAATCGAAGTCACCATGCCGACTGTTGACCGGTCGGAGGCGCAAGATATTTGGGAACGACTGGTCAATACAGGAACGCTTGAGTTTCGCATCGTCGCTAGCAAAGCGGAGCATCCCAAGGAGATCTTGCTGGCAGAAACACAAGCGACAAACCCCAAGACTTCGTTGCGAAACGCTCGAGAAGTTCAAAACGTCGAAGGCGTTACGGTGGCCAAGTGGGTTCGCTTTGCTCGACTTTACAAAGATAACCTCGATCGTGCTCAGCAAAAGAACGCACCTTTTAAGTATGTCCCGGAACTGCGGACCAGTTTGATCCGCAGCACCAATGATGGCCGCATCGTCAATGTGCCATTTAATGTCACAATGGACTACGAAACGGCTGGCGCTGAGCTTGCTAAATGGGCTGGCGAAGCGGGCCACCGCTCGCTTGAACTGTTGGTGATCGAGCCCGATGACAGTCAAGACGTTCAAGGTAAATACCTCAGCGGAATTCAGCAGCAGCCGGATGAGAAAGGCCGAAACTCAGTCGCCTTCAATCTCAACGCTGAAGGTAGCTTGAAAATGGGAATGCTCACGAAGCTGAACTTGCAAAAGCCAATGGGGATCGTGCTGGACGGTGAGATTCATTCGGCACCGAATATTGAGTCCGCGATTTACAATCGCGGCACGATCACCGGTAACTTCTCAACCAAAGAGATTCAGGATCTGATCATTAACCTGAAGAGCGGTAAGCTCTCGGTGGCGTTGAACAAATCGCCGATCAGCACTGACTTTATTGAGTCAACGTTGGGCAATGAGCTCAAGCAGCGGGGGATTATCGCGATCGCAGGCTCGTTACTGCTCGTGTTGGTCTTCATGATTTTCTACTACCGATTCGCTGGCATCGTCGCATCGACCGCGCTGGTATTGAACCTCGTGTTGATTCTCGCATTGGTCATGTCGATCCAGTACCCGTTCACGTTGACAGGATTGGCGGGGCTTGTGCTCACCGTCGGTATGTCGGTTGATGCGAACGTGCTGATCTTTGAACGGATCCGAGAGGAGACCGATCGAGGGGCCGCATTGCGAATGGCGATCAGGAATGGATTCGAAAAAGCGACGGTTACCATCTTTGATGCGAACTTGACGACGTTGATTACGGCGGTTGTGCTGTACGCAATGGGAACCGAGCAGATTAAAGGATTCGCGGTCACGCTGTTCCTGGGAATTGTCATCTCGATGTACACCGCGATCTTCGTGTCGCGATTGGTATTTGATATCTGGGAGCGAAAGCGTTGGTTAAAAGAACTGACGATGACTCGCATCATGGAAAAAACAAAGCTTTCGTTTTTGAACAAAGTTGGCATGACGGGGATGATCAGCGTTGCCTTGATTCTCGTCGGTTTGCTCGGTGTCTTTTTACTCGGCTCAAAGATTCTGGACCAGGATTTGCGAGGTGGATCCACTGCTCGACTGGTGTTCAAAGAAGACACGGATATTGAATTTGTTCGCGAAAAATTGTCTGCACTGGATGTCTCGTATCAAGGCGAAGATGTCGAGTTTGAAGTGGCCAGTTTTGGCAGTGATGGCGGCACGGCCGCGAATCGAAAATTCAAAGTCGATAGCACGCTGCCTGCCTGGGAAGGTGAAAGCTCCGGTATCGAGAAATTTAAAGAGTTGGACGAGATTCTGTCCGAAACATTTGAAGGAAAGTTGGTTCTGCATCATGTTGATATCGATGGAGTCGAACTGACCAACGAAGATCCTGGCGATGGTGGAACCGAAACAGGTCGGCTGCAGCCGATCAGACCACGTGCTCCGACGCGACCGGTTTGGAATGGCGCTCCGGCCGTTTCTGTCGCCTCCCTTACCGGTTCAATGTTGACCTACCAAGAGACGAATCAGGAAACTGGCGAGTCGGGAGAGAGCCAATCCGGTGAGGGCGAGTCTGGGGAAAATCAAACCAACGACGATCAGCCGGCCGACACGACTGCAGGGCAAGACGCGACCGGCGATCAGGAAACGGATCCTGACCAGGCCCAACCGACCGAGGGTGAAGGAATCCAGGCCGGGGGAATTCAAGCAGGTGGTGTTCCTGAAAGTTCCATTCAAGAAGGTGCACCTGAGGTACCGCAAGAACCGACCACTCAGGCAGACGTAACCGTTAAACGAATTCTCACCGTGACTCCCGAGATTTTGGGCAAGAGTCTGAAGGCTCTATTGCTGGAAGAAGCGACTCGGATGGAAATGAATTTGACGGAAGACAGTATCACTGTGAATACGATCGACGCCGACGATGACGAGTCGCCCGAGAGTGTCACGTCGTCGGACTGGACCGTTGAGATGCAAGTTTCGAATGAGTCCGACGCGGATGAGATCCTCCGCAATTGGGCTGCAACATTTAATGAGCTGCCATATTTTGAGGCGAGCAGTCAAGTTGGTGGTCAGATTGCTGGCGAAACTCAAGTTGATGCACTCCTTGCGATCTTTATCAGCCTGCTGGGCATTGTCGCTTACTGCTGGTTCCGCTTCCAAAACCTGGCCTTTGGTTTGGCGGCCGTTATCGCGCTGATCCACGACGTCTTGATTGTTGTCGGTGCCATTGCGATTTCACATTGGTTGGCCGGGATCTTTGGATTCCTGTTGATAGATGAATTCAAAATCAGTCTCGAAGTCATCGCGGCGTTGCTCACAGTGATCGGCTATTCGCTTAACGATACGATTGTGGTCTTCGACCGAATTCGAGAAGTGCGTGGCAAGCGAACCGAGATCACGGCCGACATGATCGATATCAGTATTTCTCAAACGTTGAGTCGTACGATTTTGACATCGGTAACAACGTTCATCGTTGTCTTTATCCTGTACCTGTTTGGTGGCGACGCCATTCATGGGTTTGCCTTTGCTTTGGTCATCGGAGTCTTGGTCGGAACTTATAGTTCGATCTTTGTTGCCTCCCCTGCCCTGCTTTGGCTGATGAATACTGTTGGCTTGAATCCGGGTGAAGTTGACCCTGAAGTCGCCAAGGCTTGATGGAGCGGGAAATTCGCTTTCGATGAACGGTAACACGCGCGAACTGTGCGTGTTACAATCTCGGAGTCGTATTCGAAACTGTTTCGTTGACTCTGAAGGCCATGAATTTTATTCGTCGATCGTTACTTAGCCGATCTTTGGCGGTGCTGTTGATTTGGATCGCATCGCCTGTTGTTGCTCAAGATGAGCCGCCGTGGCAGGTTGTTGTCCAAACCGAAGACTCTCGTAAAGTCTTCGTCAACTCGCCCAGTTTCGCCGTGTTGCCCAACGGGCATCTGCTGGTTTCGCATCTCTATTACGGTGACGAAATTGACCGTGAACAAGCCCAGGTAACTCATATTCAACGTTCAGAAGACGGCGGTAAAACTTGGGCCGCCGTAACCAAATTGGAAGGTATCCGCTGGGGCAATCTGTTTGTTGTCGGAGACAGCGTCTACTTGATTGGAGTCGAGCGGCGATACGGTCGGTTGTTGATTTGCAAATCGACTGACAATGGCACCACGTGGACCAAGCCGGACGACTCGTCGGGATATTTGACCAATCAGAAAGGGTACTACACCTTTCGCAACAGCCCGGAAGTGATCGATGGACGGGTTTGGACTTGTGTCGAGCGTTTGATCAAGGGGCGATTCCACATGATGGTCGTTTCGGCGCCCGCCGACGCTGATCTTCTCAATGCCAATTCTTGGACAAAGAGCAACTCCCTTTCATTGGCAAAAACGTCACTTGGCGGAAAATCCGACAAGGTGACCGAAGGCAATGTATTGCCAGGGAAAGACTCCGTTCGCATCCTGTCGCGGCTTGCCAAGATGGGTGGTGAAACGGCATCGTTGGCAACGGCTTCTGCGACCGATGAGGGAACGATGCGATTCGGCTTGGATCGGTTTGTTCGGTTTCCGGGCGGCGGTCAATCGTTCTGTGTTCGCTTTGACGCCAAAGAAAACTGTTACTGGGCGGTCAGCAATCCCCAATCGAAGCCCTTTAGCCGAAATAATCGGTTGGCGATGCTTCGCAGCGACGACCTTTTGAACTGGGAAATTCGATACATACCTGTCAGCCATGAAGAGGGCGTCTGGCGCGGTTTGACGGCTCCGATTTGCCGAATCGACGGCGATGATTTATTGATCATCACCAATTGTGCTTGGGGAAATACACCCGGCTCTGGTCGTGCGGATCGCATTGTCTTTTTGCGTGTGGCTGGATTCCGCAACCTGTCGATCGCTGACTCGCCGCCGATCGTCTCCGTCGATCGAACCAAGAAAGTGGATCACGCAGATTTTGAGTTGACTGGAAGCGGTTACGATCTGAAAAATCTGGAAGTCGGCGCCGACCTCTTCTTCGCCTATCGGCAGTTTAAATGGCAGGATGTTCCAGCTGAGTTTCAAGGTTGGAAGTTCGCAATGATGCTGCCGACGCGTGACTCGAATTTGAAGATCGATGTCAAGCAAAACGCGCAACTCTATGTCGCTGTTGCCGAAGATCAGCAACCGGTCGATTTGACGGGGTGGAAGCCCAGTTCCAACGCTTTGGTCTACGCCGACAAGCGATCAAAAACTGTCATGCGAATCTTTACCCGTCGTGTGAAAGCGGGCGAAGCGCTGCAGATCCCTCAAGAAAGTTGGTCAGGGACGGTTCTCTTGGTGCCGCCAGATCAATAGTCCAAAGACGAAAGCCCAACTGATGAGATGTTTTCAAGCAGCGTTGTTATTTGGTTTGATCGCCATGGGTTTCGCGTCGCATGTCGTCGCTGTCGAATGGCCCAACGACTCGAAGCCGCCGACCAGGGGCGATCAACCGAATCTACTTTTCATCATGGTCGATGATCTGGGTAAGGACTGGATCGGTTGCTACGGTGCTGACGATATCAAGACGCCCAACATCGATGCGCTGGCTGCCAGCGGATTGAAATTTGATAACGCTTGGTCGATGCCGCAGTGTACACCGACGCGGGCGACACTGTTGACTGGACAATACCCATGGCGAACCGGTTGGGTCAACCATTGGGACGTGCCACGATGGGGCGTGGGGTATTTTGACTGGGAAGCTTACACAACGTTCGCAACGATTCTAAAAAAGGCGGGATACAAAACTGCGATCGCCGGCAAATGGCAGATTAATGATTTTCGAGTTGAGCCATTGGCACTTGAGAAACATGGGTTCGACGATTGGTGTGTCTGGACAGGGTATGAGGCCAAAAATCCTCCGAGCTCAAAACGGTATTGGGACCCATACATTCACACACGCGACGGCCGCAAAAAGTACAAAGGAAAATTTGGGCCCGATTTGTATTGCGACTTTCTGGTTCAATTCATGGAGAAGCATCGCGATGAACCGATGATGCTCTATTTTCCGATGGCGTTGACGCACGGGCCTTTGATAACGACGCCGGATGAACTCGATGTTGAATCGAAGTTTGATAAACATCGCGCCATGGTTCGTTACACCGACAAATTGGTTGGGCGATTAATGGACACGTTGGACCGGCTTGAACTACGAAAAAATACGATTGTGATTTTTACGACCGACAATGGTTCTGGCGGCGGAGTTCGAGGAACGATTGATGGGAAGCGTCCGACCGGTGGCAAAGCCAGTAACTTTGAAGGCGGTGTTTGCCAGCCGTTCATCGTCAATGGTCCGGGAATGGTCCCCGCAGGGAAAGTGACGGATGCACTAACCGATTTCAGCGACCTGTTGCCGACGTTTGTTGAGCTGGGTGGCGCCAAGTTGCCGGCGGGTTTGACCATCGATGGAAAGTCGATCGCACCGTTGTTGCTGGGCAACGCAAACGATTCACCACGCGATTGGATCATGGCGATGGGCTACGGTCCGGCGATCCGCGACTCGAAAGGTGTTCGTGGCAGAGACAACTACACGGATCGCGTGATTCGCGATAAACGGTTCAAGGTATGGGTGGACAAGAACAAACAGATTGACGCGATCTATGATCTGGCCTCCGATCCGTATGAGCAAACGAACTTGATTGGAAGTGATGACGCATCGGTACAGGCAGCCAAGTCGAAGTTTCAATCGGTCGTCGACGAGACTCCGGATCGTGACGCAAGACCACGGTATCAGGATCGCGGCAAGCTGGACTGGGACCGCCCGATCGATTCTAAGAAGAAGAAAGCCAGTCCACGAAAGTCCAAAACCAAGTCGATCAAACAAAGCTAAACGAATCTGAACCGATGAAGACCTGTTGGAGCCGAAGACAGCACCTGCGTGGTTCGCAAATTTGGTGAGTCATTCGCAAGCAGTGCGATGGTTGATTCCGCGTATCGATTGGCAACGAGGACGCGCTACGTCAATTGCCGTTTATTCGTACAACGGAATCTTCAGTACGATCCCTTGAGGAACTTCAACTGGATTTCTCAGCCGGTCGCGGTTGGCCAAGTAGATATCCAGGTAGAAATTAGGCTTGCCGTGATAGCGAGTTGAGATGGACTGAAGTGTTTCTCCGCTCATCACGATGTGGTCGGTAAAACGAGTCGTCTCCAATTCGATTTTACGAACCGCTTCGCCACGCAATCGCACCAGCTGCACCTTGGAGTCATCCGTCAGCGCCAGTGGTAGCCGTGTCATTCGCGACCGTTCATTGCGGTTGCGCAGGAGATCGGGTTGCATCGATGCGACTCGATCATTCCAACCGGGATTGTCTTTGTTGAACGATCCTGGATCCGCAAAACCGGTATCCCTATTGATTTCGATAGGTCGCATTGCCGGGCTGGAAGGATTGGATTGTTGGGCCGTATCCATCGGGGCAGCATTGCGACTGGTAGGACCATCGATAACCGGCGACCTGTCCAACACGGAGTTCATTTGTGCTTCGGCGCGCGGTGAGCTTGATTCATCTGGCAGGGGCGGACTGATTCTTGCAGTCGGCTTGGCTGCAGCGAATAACTTGGCATCAGCCAATGTCGAGGCTGCTTCGGGTGCATCGGAGTTTGCCGACTTTGCAATCGATGGAGCGGTCGTGTTGAACGGGGAATCGGTCGAATCCTTGGAGATCACATCGGTGTTTTGATCGGCCACCGCTGCGCGTGTGTTGGTTTTTGGAAATTGACGATCGCCATCGGGTTCGAGAAACTGAGGCGCTTTTAGGGCTTCGTCATTTTGGTTGGGTCGAAACGAGTCAGCGATATTCTTGATGTTGCTCGAAGCTGGTGGCGATACGGTCGGCATCTTTCCCAAGGCGGGATTACTCGGATTTGGCTTCTCGATTGAGTCGGCGAGATCCGAGAAATCGGGTGCCGCGGATGGAGTGGAAACTTCGCGCAGCTTGGGCTTGGCAAGCGATTTGTTGGGCAGCGCAAGATTCATCCGTTCGTCGATGGCGTCGGGGCCGGGAAGTTTCGGGCCTTCAGGGATGACGGGGCGCAGCACATTCTGACGTGCCATGTTTTCCAAATCGTCCAGCGTGACCTTGGAGTGCAATCGATGTTGCAGGTTGGGCATGGGTTCGATGCCCTTTTGCGTCAAACCGAGATCGTTGCTGGAAAGCTTTTGATCTTCTGGCGTTCCGAGTGATGGATTTTGATTGATGTAGCTACCAAACGCGAACGCAGCGATCAGGCAGATACTGCCGACGATGACTTGTTGAAGTGATGTACCCATACTTGGCTCCATGAATTTGCAAATCCGTTTTTCGGAACGACGGTGGCCAAAATCCAGTGGCCGATATTCCGAAGCACCGATGGTTGTCGGTGCAGATGCCAATCCATGGCAGGCGTAATGCTGTGCAACTATTGCACAAACTGCATTGAGCGATACGAAAAATAGCAACGAAGAGGTCGCGATAGCATCGCAAAAAGTCACATTTTTTGCGTCAGGTAAACTTTGCGGGTGCCGCCAAGTCTCACAAGGAAATCGCAATTCAAATCGAGAACGTGATTGACCAACGCGAACTCAAGTCATGACAGCCAAGAGTGACGCGCCCGACATTAACCGGGCTTAAGCGAGTTGATTTTTTGGTTGGTGGACGCCAATTTTG
>JBCAWX010000041.1:0-53293 GCA_038534355.1 Planctomycetota bacterium | reverse complement strand
CGCATGTAGTTGAACAATTGAGCTTGATGATCGGACACCAAAGTTTTCACGGCTTTCAGTTCAACAACATGCGAATCAGCGAAAAGAGAGTCGGATATCTCATCAACTTTGGGGCGTCCAAAGAACTGGAATGGAAGCGATTCGTGATCTAACGTATTTAATGTCGCGACCGGGGACGGGTTCTTAATTGGTTAGGGATGGAAGAGGAACACGGATAGAAGAGGAACACGGATGGAAGAGGAACACTAATTGGCACTGATCTTCACTAATGAAGAGTTGGTGGAGTCGTGGTTTTTTCAGTCCAAGAGAATTAGTGTTGATTAGAGGAGATTAGTGTTCCCCGTCCACGTGTTGGTTGGATGGAAGAGGAACACTAATTGGCACTGATCTTCACTAATCAAGAGTTGGTGGAGTCGTGCTTCGTTTCGAGTTCAAATGCGCGTCAACTTCCGAGGGCAATGTTTTCAAACGTTTAATGCGCACGAAACAAATGGTTGTCCGTCCATGAGAATTAGTGTTGATTAGAGGAGATTAGTGTTCCTCGTCCACGTCTTGGAATGATGGAAGAGGAACACTAATTGGCACTGATCTTCACTAATCAAGAGCTGATGACGAGGTTCTTGTTTCGAGTTCAAATCCACGTCAACTTCTGAGGGCAGTGTTTGAATCATTGACTCCGAAAGGTACCAACGTCTTCCGCCTAACGGATTCTTGGCATTTGTCGGATTGATTTTGTGGGTTCGGTTTTTCCGACTGACAAACTGTTGGCTTGCAGTTCCGTTGTTGACACTTTGTAACTTGTTGGTGTGGGAATGGGCATACGCCGGAATGGTGCCGTTGCCGACTTTCGCCAGGATTGGAATGTTCACCGCCATTTCTTTTGTCTTTGCGATACTGTTCCTGGCGGATCGATGGATCAACCTGAGGACGAAATCCATCTGGGCGACGATGATATTGCCTTGTGGTTGGGTAACCTTTGACCAGTTGTCTGCCCTGTTCAGTCCGGGAGGCACATGGGCCAGTATCGCCTACACGTTTGCCAATGATCCAACATTGTCGCAACTGGCGTCGATTGGGGGATGGACGTGTATAACCTTTTTCGTTGTATGGATTGCTGCGGCGACAAACTGGGTCTGGGATCGGTGGACCGTCAATCGCGAACTGAATCGTCTCGGTGTTTCAGTGATTGCAGTTGTTTCCATTTTTGTCATTGCATTTGGAACTTATCGTTTGGGTACTGGCAAGGGTGGAAGGCCCGTTCGAATCGCGTGTGTGGTTGCACCAAACACATTCAACGACGAGTATCTGAATGAAGTTTATGCATATACCCGCGGTATCAAAGTCGAAGAGGAGTCTACAAACCGCGCGATGGAACGAATTGCTCAATCAAAAGAAGAGCATTTTGCGATGGTCGAGAATGCACTCCCATTTGATCCCGACTTTATCGTTTGGCCAGAAGCAAATGCAATCATGACAATTGCAGAAGAGGAGTCATGGATCGAGCGTGCTAAAAAGGTCGCGATCAAAAATAGAGTGCATGTTGGTATGGGAATGAGCATCTTTAGGCCCGGAACGGGACAGGGAACACTCAACAAGTTCGTGCTGGTTGATCCAGACGGAAATCTCGCGATGGATACTCTCAAGGCAACGAGAGTGCCTGGTTCATTGAATGTGACGAGCGATGGATTGTTGCCCGTTGTCGAATCAAAAGTTGGTCGATTATCGGCGGCAATCTGTTTCGACATGGACTTTCCGCACATCATTGCTCAGGCAGGTACGGCAAAAGTTGATCTATTCTTTGCGCCTTCCAATGACTGGCTCGAAGTGCGTGACATTCACGCGCAAATGGCAAAAACGCGTTCTATCGAGCAAGGTTTCGCACTGGTGCGCCCAACGAAAGACGGCACAACGATCATTACTGATTCAACAGGCAGGACGATCGCTTCGATGATCGCCGCAGACAACGAAACTGGGATAATTGCAATCGATGTTGAGGTGAATCACAGAACCACCCTCTATTCCATCATTGGTGATTCATTTGGTTATGCGAACGCCTTGTTGTTTCTTGTACTTGTAGTGTTTACGAGCGTGAATCGTGAGAATAATCGCAAAGTCAGTCAGAATAGCTAACTCGTTCAAATAAGCTGAATTGATTTATCTAGATTCTGACTTGTTACAATCTTTCCATAACAATTGCGCTTTTTGCGATTGCTCAGAACGAAGCCTGGAGTGAAAAAATGTGGAAAAGTATTTGTTGCGCTATTCTTTTGGCTTCGTTGATTCAAGCAACGAGTTTGCTGGCATGCGCGCCACAAGATCGAGCATCAACTCCGGAAACCGCAACTCCGAAATACGATGACTGGTTACTCGTCGACGGGGATCAGACCAAGTTCAAAATTCGCATCGAAGTCTTTTTGCCGGCAGGGCAACCGGCAAGTGACTTCACCGCGCGTTTGCAACAACCTGATCGGAACATCGATTCGAACATTGAGCAAACAGCCAATCGACTCACGACTGTGTTAGCAGCCGATCTCTTTGGACAATACCCGTCCATGGTTTTGTCGACTTTCGACGGACGGTTTTACAAAGAGGTTGTCTTTCCTCGGCATGACATGCGGCGACTTTGCGCCGAAGGTCTCAAAGTCACCCTGGAACCAAGGCGTTCCATTTCGATACGTGTTCTCGACGACGGCCAACCGGTAAGTAATGCTCGTGTTTTCGGAAGACAATCCGTGATGACGAATTCCAATGGAGTAGCGATCGTAAATGCTTCGCCAAACGATAGAAGGTTTAGTGCGATCGCACCTGATGGAAAAGTTGGCATCCTGAGATTTTCCGATCTAACACCTGAACAAATCCGGAAAGACGAATTCCAAATTGATATCACAAACGGTGTCAGGCAGACGATACGAGCGATTGATGACAACGGTAATCCAGTACCAGATGTTATGATCATGCCGCAATCTAGAGATCGTTCGATAGAGCTGATCCCAACCAAGGGATTTCCGATAACGCTCGACGATCGAGGAGAGACTGAGGTTACCTGGCTCCCCAATCTTCCGACCAGTCCACGTGCAAGCATCAGGGTTGTCGGGAAAACCTGGCAAGCACTCGGCGACGAAAAAACACCTGATGTTTGGACGGTCAAGCTAAAAAGACTTGTGCGAAAACAGATCACTGGAAGGGTGGAACTCCCCGCTGGCGTTAAGGGCGGCTTCCAGGTTCGTTTAACCAGCTTCGATCACCCGACAGATCGGCGCGTCGATCAGCTTTACACGACGACAGATGACCAAGGGAACTTTGTCGCGAACGTTTTACCGGGTGCAGTTTACTGTGCATTCGCAATCGATTCTCGTTGGTCGAGTTCCTTTTGGGACGGCGTAATTGTTAAAGAAGATGGGACCGCGCAACAACCAGTGATAACGCTCTCGCCCGGTCTGCCAATTCGCATCGTCGCAACTCAGGGGCCGGGCGAGTCACCCATGGCGAACACCTCGATATCGGTTTCACGCAGTCACGGTTTTCGAACCAAGGATGCAAGTGGTAACGCGCGTGCGGAGTGGCCTGTCGAGACCGATGAGAATGGCGTCGCCGTGGCTTTTGCCAGTCCCGGCCGATTGGATGTATCGATTCGCAATTCGAACTTTAATGACAGAAAAACAATTAAAGTAGAAGAAGGGTCTAAGAACGAAGTTAAATTCCACCGCAAGAATGTGGATTCGCAGTCGATTTCTGGAAAACTGAATCCACCGGCGGGTTCGAGCGTTTCAACCGCGGGCGCGAACGTCTTTGTCGAAGCGTCGGACGGTAAGTTTCACTTCTCGTCTAAGATCACTGCATCAAACCAGGGCGAGTTTGAATTGCAAGGAATGGGAGATCGATTCGCGGTGTTGGCTATGACCGCAGACAAAAAGGCAGCCGGATTCTCGTTTTGCGACGTAAAAGGTGCCGGAGATTTAAGTATCGATTTGGCTCCAACGTTGCCTTATCGTGGACTCGTCCTCGATCAAGATGGCCAACCACTTGCAGATTGCAAAGTTGTCATGACCGTTCGTCTAACTGATTCATTGGGCAAAGATCTTCGGTTTAGTGCCGTCACGAAAACGATGACGGAGCTCAATTCGACGACCGGTTCGAACGGGCAAATTGAGTTTCCAACAACCCCTGTCGGGGTTTCCCTCGTTTTGCGGATCGATGACGCGCGGGTCAAAGACGCAGCTCAACGTTACTTGGGCGAGCGAATGTTGCTGCCAGAGGACGATCGTCCGAGAGAAACATTTAGGCTTGGTCTGACGTCCCAGTACAATGCCAAGACGATTGTAAAGTGGCTAGAAGAGTTACAACTCGACTGCAAGGCTGCCGATGCCAACAGGTTGGTTATCATTGCTGGAGACGATCAGCCAGGAACTGCCAAGTTTGTACGATCCAAGCTGCTTGACGTTCAGGACACCAAGGACATCCTTTGGTACTTGCCCGCTTGGATCAGTCACGAAAAATCACAACTTGATGAGTCTAGACAGTTGTTTGCGTCGCTGAAATGGCCAACGCCGAGCAATGGTCAAATCGCGATAATCGCGACGGCGCCCAACGGCAATGAGATTGGGCGAATGATACTTGATGTCACGGACGAATCTTCGGCGCAATTGGCCAGTGAATTTTTGCGTGAGCATAAAGGAGCAGCGGTCGACGCCAAGCAAAAACTTGATAGCGCGCTAAAACTGGCCCGACAATCGAACCGTAAAGTTTGGGCTATTACTGGTAACACAAGGTGTACGCCGTGCTTACGATTTGCGCGGTGGATCGAATCACAGCGCGAGATACTGGAGAAGGACTACCTGTTCTTGAAAGTTGACGCATACCGCCATGAGAATGCACTTGAAATCAAGAAGCTCATCACGTCCGGCAAAAACCAAGGCGTACCGTTTTACGCCATCCTTGACCATGACGGTGCAGTGTTGATCGATTCAGAAGGCCCTCTTGGCAACATCGGATACGTTAGCACACATGAAGGCGCGCAACATTTTCGCCAAATGCTAACTGAGACAGCCAACTCGTTGACAGAGACCGAAATTAATGAGCTGGTCAATTCGCTCGGTAAATGAATCTAATCGGTTTTGAACCAGGTCCGGCCGACTCAGCCCAGAGAGTTTGGGCGCATGACACGGCCGATCAAGAAGGAAACTTCGTACCGAAACCTCGCGTGATTCCCACAGTTGAAGAAAACCCAATTTCATTCGGAATCGAAATTGTTCTCTCTTGAGATAGTGAATTCGTCAATCG
The DNA here is from genome assembly GCA_038534355.1 of Planctomycetota bacterium. Classification (GTDB taxonomy): domain Bacteria; phylum Planctomycetota; class Planctomycetia; order Pirellulales; family Pirellulaceae; genus Mariniblastus. Next base: position 48,013 of record JBCAWX010000041.1, on the reverse strand, counting down.
AACCCAATACAAACTTCTTCGATATCTCCCGGCAATCAGGTGCGCCGAGAAGTTATCGTTCAGACAGAAATCATCGAATCGAACAGAGACGAAAAAGGAGATCTTTGTGGTTGGGTATGTGTCAACCTGACGAAGGAGGATTTTGAAGGCTTTGATACGGTATTGGACATCATTGCCAAGATTGCTGACGTGGCCCGTAAAACCTGCGAAAGAACCGGAGTCAGCTGCTCACGACGAATTGAAGTCTGCAGATGCGACGGACTGAATGTGCGGATGGATTGGATAAAGACAAAAAGTGCCTTTGCGCCAAAATGCCATTTTTATTGATGAAAGCTTGCCTGTTTCACTTGAGAGGGTATATTCACTACGTAGTGAAACCATAGCTTTCAGTGAAACATGCCAAAGAATTCTGACTACGTGAACTTGATTTCCGCACTCTTTCGCGAGTTATTCGCCGAAATGGGCGAGTTTGATGTTATCGCAGATTCAGACAACCCAGAACACGTCGATGTTGTTGTTCGACAGCCGGAAGCCGGAATAGAATTCCAGTTCCAAGTCAAATCGCGCGAACGGGTCACGCCACAAATCGCGGACGATCTTTTTGAAAGAATCGCGTCGGAAGAACCATCAAGAGCCAAAACAACACTCGTGTTCCTCGCTCCGACGATTTCAGATCGGGTTGCAGAGATTGCACGAAAGCACAACATCTCGTTCTTAGACTACGCGGGCAACTGCCTTGTTGCCAACGAACGCCTAGGGCTCTTGCTGCACCGTAAAGGATTCAAGACGAAGTTGGTCCAATCCTCTTCACCACCGCTCGCGAATGTATTCTCCCCAAAATCAAGCAGGATTGTTCGTGCGATGCTTTCCGAACCTAGCCGTGCGTGGCAGGTCCGCGAACTCGCAGAGCATCCAAATGTTGACGTAAGCATGGGGCTCGTTTCTAAAGTCAAGCACGCATTGCTTTTTCAAAGCTATGCAAAAGAAGAGAACCAGCGACTCACGTTGAAGAACCCGCAAGAACTTTTACAGTCTTGGGCCAAGAATTCCCCAATCGTCGAAGAGACAGTCAAGTTCTACGTGCGCGGCGATACTGAGGAAATCGAGGAGACCATTGCTGACTGGTGTGTCCACAATAATCACCAATATGCATTGGCACGAATGTCCGCCGCATGGCGGCAAGCGCCAGACGTTCGCTACAACGTCGCGAACGTCTACGTACGCTCCAGCGCTGTTACCGAGCGCGCATTATTATCATTGAAGGAGAAATGTGGCGCGCGGCCAGTTGAGACCGGTCACAACCTCGCGTTCTTGAGTCCATATGATTCAAGCGTATTTGCAAATCATATTGGGGAGCCTTACCAAACGTCACCACTCCAAACTTGGCTCGATCTCAAGCAAATGTCTGGCCGTGGTGAAGAAGCCGCTGAGGCGGTGTTCGAGAAACACATAGCTCCCTCCTTTAACTCATCAGAGCTTTCCCAATGAAGCAACAAGATGCAGCTCGCGCCGTTCTTATTGAAGTATTGAATGTGTTGGGCGCATTCAAAGACGACATAGTAATCGTAGGCGGATGGGTTCCGGATTTGACTTACCCTGAGAAGAAACACATTGGTTCATTGGACGTTGACTTGGCGATTGGGCCGAACGCTGTTGGCGAGGATGTTTACAACTCTATTCTGAACCGACTTACAGATAGCAATTACGTCCATCACACTGCTCCCACTCGTTTCATCAAAAAAGTTCCCAACGCTCCAGAGCCTGTAAAGGTCGATCTTATCAGCGGCGAGTACGTGACCGGTAGCGGTAAGTCGCGTTCCATCATGGTTGATGCTCTAAAGATCAACTCGCTTCGCGGCGTCGATCTCGCGTTTGAAAACAGCAAGGAAATCACCATCGAAGGGAGGATGCCGAATGGTTCAGATAACGTGGTTCATGCGAGGATCGTATCGCCAGAGGCATTTCTACTTATTAAGGCATTTGCATTGGAAGAACGGAACAAGGAAAAAGATGCATATGACGTCGCATTTGTACTTCGACACTATGAACCTTCGATCGAAGCTCTTGCGGAAAGCCTCAAACCGATAGTACAAGATGGTTTGGGGGTGGACGCTATGCAGATTCTTCGAGACAAATTCAAAACTCTTGATTCCGTGGGTCCTGTAAACGCCGCATTAGTCGCAGAAGAGAACGGAGCGGACCGCGAGCAAGAACAGCAAGCAGCATTTCAAAATGCTGCTGCACTTTTTGAGGCATCGGACCAATAGTTAAAGTGCATCCGGAAGAAACGGAAACGTGTGGTCGCATTGGCCGATGAAGCCGAAGACGGTTTCAATCCTCACAGACATCCGTCTTTGGAATTGTGGATGACTTCGATAAACTGCAAATGATCACGTCGACTAAAACTTGCAATGCAAATGCACATCATAAAAACCTGTCCATCGGGGTTGATTGCAAGTCTGCCTGGTGGACGCTACGAGTCTCTTGAAAATTGGTCAAGGCATCGACTGTTTGTCATTGCTTAGCTCGCATCGACCGATTAAGAACCAACAGCTTGTTGTTGTGGGCCGGCGAGTGGGGCCGAGCTAGTTCTGGTTTTGAATTTGCCCTGTTGCATCATCGGCTAGTCGTTACGCAGGACTAAACGTTCAAAAAATGCTCGCTTGATGATTGGCTCACAGAAACTCTCTTTTCAAAAGCAAAAAATCTTTATCCCTCATTTGGAGGATACAATGATCCCTGACAACCAGCACCATAATTAAGCGATCGAGTATGTCGAAAGAACGCAGCGACGCCGACCCAGGCGGAGAAGTTCGTAATGAGCCTCCGTCGGTGATGGGTAAGTTTGGAGTATTCCTCATTTTGTTATCAGGTGTATTCTTTTTCTCAATGTTGTCCGTACCTTGGCTACCCATCAGTGGCGGTAGCAAAGTGATACTTGGGGGCGTATTGTTCGTTGGGGTGCAAGTTGCTTGGTGGGTGGGGGCTGCAATGGTTGGCCCAGCTGCAATCGGCTCCATAATGTCGTGGCTAAAGCGACGATAATCATCGGAGCCCCGGCCACATCGCCGGGAGCGACAAGAAGAAAATCCGCAAAAAATCCGTTCGGACAATGAAGCCCTGACGTCGTCGCATTGCCAGAATCCGTATCGACCACCCCGTCCAATCCCATCTTGTGGGTTACGCCAGAATGCCTTTTGCGACGTTTCCTGCAACATTCGTCAGCCGGTAGTTCCGGCCGGCGTAGTTGTAAGTAAGCTTCTCATGATCGAGCCCAAGCAAGTGCAAGATCGTGGCGTGCCAATCGTGGGTATGCATGCGGTCGTCGACGGCCTCGCGACCAACTTCATCGGTCGATCCATAGCTGAAGCCAGCTTTAACTCCGCCACCGGCCATCCAAGTCGTGTAGCCCTTGTTATTGTGTCCGCGGCCGCCGCTTGTACCGTGGGGCGTGCGACCAAACTCACCAGCCCAGATGACCAGCGTGTCTTTTAGCATGTCGCGTTGCTTCAGATCCGCAAGCAACCCCGCAATCGGTTTATCAACGGCCTGGCAGGACGCCGGCAACTTTTCGGAAAGCTGCGTGTGATGATCCCATCCGCTGGCACCAACCTCGATAAAGCGGACGCCAGCCTCGACCATGCGACGGGCAAGCAAACATTGCGTTCCGAAAGCGTCGGTTGTTGCTTCGCCGATGCCGTACATCTTTTTTACGTTTTGCGTTTCCTTGGAAAGGTCCATCAGTTGAGGCATCGAAGACTGCATGCGAAACGCAAGTTCATACGACTGCATAATGCCTTCGACTTGCGGCTGGTGGACTTCCTGTTTCAATTTCGCTTGATTCAACTGAGCCAGCAGATCTAGCTGCGTCCGCTGGCCGCGATTGTCGAGAGTCGAGTTACTGATGTTGGGAATCGCTTCGTCAGAACCGCCAGCATTGCCTCGACGTCGGCCTCCGCCTTGGCGACGACTCTGGTTGCCGATCCCAGGATTTACCGTTGTCGCTTGATATCGAGCTGGTAAAAAAGAGCTTCCAAAATTGACTCGCCCCGCGCGTCCCCCTTGGCCCATCACGACGAACCCGGGGAGATCCGTGTTCTCAGTGCCCAAGCCATAAACGCTCCAAGCGCCCAAAGACGGTCTGACAAACTGCGCCGAACCAGTGTGAGCGGCTCGTTCAGCCGTTGGGTGATTTGGCTGGTCGCAATACATACTACGGATCAAACAGAGGTCATCCGCATGTCCGGCAACGTTTGGAAATAAGTCCGAAACCCAGAGTCCACTTTGCCCGCGTTGTTTGAACCGGGAAATCGGCGCCATCATCCGTCCGCCTCCGATCGACTGACCGTCAGCTTTAATCAGTGCAGGTTTGTAGTCAAAGGTATCAACGTGTGACGGTGCTCCGTTCATGAAAAGCATGATCACGTTCTTGGCGCGGGGAGCGAAATGCGTGTCCTTAACCGCCAGTGGATTGTCGTCCACAGCGTAAGCGTCACGAGCTGCCATTGCGGCGAAGGCAAGCGAACCGAAGCTTGTTGTAATCGTTTTGATGGCCTGGCGTCGACTGATTTTGTTCATTTTTAAAACCTTATTTAGTGGTGGCTTCCAGCTGCCGTTGATTGTTTGATTGCATGTTGGTCGGATTGGGCGGACACTACCCTGCGATCTAATTCAATATCCTAAAACTGGCACTTGCCATTAATGTTTGACAGAAGACGGAAAGAGGGGTCTGGTTGCCAACTGTTGGTTCACTGGCATCGCCACCACCTCGGGTCCCCTCGCGCCGACCACCGGCGCGACGTCCTCGTGAGCCACCGACGTTCGTTTTGCTCCGTGAATCACGTGGTTCCGTCTGCCGAAAATCCTTAAAGAACTGCGCGCTTGCCCGAAGCTCGTCGTTGGTTGCAGGACGACCATAGGCCCACAAGATTGCCATCCGGACTTGGTCATTCCTGTTGTCGAATCGTTTCTCAATCGTAGACGCCATGTGCTGCGCCTGGGTTGTCACGAAGTCGCTGTTCATCAGGTACAAAGCTTGAGTCGGAACGATCGATTCAGGTCGTCCAGGACTGGTAATGTTTGGATCTGGGAAACCAAAGAGGTCCAGCGACTCGGGAACGTTGTCACGAATAATCGGCAGGTAGACAGAACGATGGTTATTGTCGTCGTCAATTCTCGCCGATCCCGGTCTACCTCCAGCGCCGGCGGTCGCAGAACCTTGCGGTCGCTGGCGATTTAGCCGTCCAGACATCGCCAACATTGCGTCCCGCAGTGATTCAGCATCGATTTGTCGCGGATTAGCTCTCCACAAATACTTGTAGTCCGGATCGGCTGCGTAATTTGCTTTGTTGTACTTCGCACTTCGCCGATATGAATCTGACAAAACGATCTCGCGAATCATCTCCTTGACGCTCCAGTCGTGTTGCATGAACCTCACCGCCAAATGGTCAAGCAACTGTTGATTGCTGGGTTGCATACCGGAAAATCCAAAGTTGCTTGGAGTTTCAACCAGCGGATTACCGAGTAGATGCATCCAAATACGATTGACCATCACTCGTGCCGTAAGTGGGTTGTTCTTGGATGTCATCGCTTTGACCAGATCAAGCCGTCCTGATTGCTTGTCGCTGGTCATGGTGAAATTCAAGTCACCGAGCACTTGGACGAAACCACGAGGCACTTCCTGAGCTGGCGTTTCGACTTCACCGCCGAATAGAATACTGGCATTCATAATCTTGTCAGCTTCCTGAACTCCCATGCCAAAAGCTTTCGCTGAGCCATCAGAGTTCAGGACCTCCAATTGGCTCGCAATTCGGTTGCGAACGTTTCGCAACTGGCGTCGATCTTTGCCTCTGACACCTTGCATTTGACGGTCAAGTTCCGCGATTCGTTTCTTCATGCTGTCCATCGACTGCCGGTTGTTGCCGCTGATCTTGCCGGTTGTTTCGCCTTGTATGGGCAACAGTAACAGGTCGCTGGGGCGGTGGTTCTGTGCGATGCGCGTTGTGCCGTAAAACGTCTTTGTACTGTAAAGAATCCCGGCGAGCGCATAGTAGTCGTCAGTTGGTATCGGATCATATTTGTGATCGTGGCAGCGAGCGCACGCGACCGTCAGCCCCAAGACAGATTGAGTCATCGTGTCGATTTGTTCGTCGACCATGTCCGACATAAACTTGCGCGGGTTCTTTTCATCGTGGTGCTTGAGGCCGATTGCCAAGAAGCCGGTCGCAATCAAATTCTCCTGCAACTGTTCGTCGGTTTTTGCCTTCAACTGATCGCCAGCTATTTGTTCGGTGATGAATTGATCGTAGGGCGTATCATCGTTGAATGAATCGATCACGTAATTTCGATAGCGCCATGCATGTGGATAGCTAACGTTTCGAGAACCCGATGACTCAGCATATCGGGCAACGTCCAGCCAATGTCGCCCCCATCGTTCACCAAATTGCGGCAGCTCTAAAAGTTGGTTGACCTTTGCTTTGACAGCCGCGTCAGCGTCGGTTTTGAATGCCGCTTGAAACGTTTCGATTTCCGCTGGCGTAGGCGGTAGTCCGATGAGATCAAAATTGATCCTTCGCAACAGCGTATAGGCATCGGCGTCACCTGTTGGCCGAAGCCCCTCCTCTTTCAACTTTTTCGCGACAATGCTATTAATCGTCTCGTCGCTGTCGTAACGCGGAGGTTGAAACGCCCAATGCTCACGCCTGCCTTTCTCAATATCCTCTTTGGTGATCTTTGTCCGAAATTCTTTGACTTCTCGAACGCGTGGATCAGGAGCTCCCATTTCAATCCATTTTTTGAAGTTGGCGATCACTGACTCAGGCATCTTTTCACCAGGAGGCATTTCGTAACCGTCCCAGTTGATTGCTTCCAACAAAAGGCTCGATTCTGAATCGCCCGGAATAATTGCTGGGCCAGCATCGCCACCTTGCAAGAGTCCGTTGCGCGTATCGACCAATAGACCGCCACGGCTATCTCCCGATTCAACGCTGTGGCACTCGTAACAATATTTGATCAACGCCGGACGAATATTGGTTTCGAAAAATTTGACCTGATCAGCTGACGGCTGTTGAGCATTGACGATGCTCGGTATCAACATCACGCTTGCTGCAGCGACAAGAAGTACGTTTTTCATATGATTGTCTTTCAGTAGTGGTGCTGTAAGCAGCCGACTAATTCCTGTTTCTTCTTCTTGGTGGCGGGTTGCCACTACGACCTGCAACAATGACACGAACCAGATCGGAGGATCTACCGAGCGAGATCAAATCAAGGGACACGGTTTTCCGATCTTCGCTGAGCGAGATACGATCCCCCATGTCATTGCCAGTCAAACTCAATTCACGTCGTTGATTTGCCTCGCCGACACTGCGTCGCCCGAATCGTTGCCGGCTCGCAAGAAGCTCTTCGTGTCGGACAATGATTCCGAGAACGGGGCGGTCAAAGGTGATCGATCCTGAAACGCGTTTCGCCCTTCTTCGACCGAGTTGTGATTCCGGCGAGAAATGAAGGATATAGCTGCGAACCGTTGTTTTTGTTGGAACGGCGATTGGTGACAGATCGCCAGGTTCCGCACAGTTACCTGGCTCCGAAATATTGACATTCAACTCAGTTTGCAACTGTACGGGGCGGCCTTCAACACCGACAAAGATTTGGTCGTCACTTTTTACAAATCGGATCTGCCTGGGCCAAGGCGGAACAAAATGGATCGCTTCCGTCGAGCTAACGATGCCTGAAGCGGTTGGCCACATGTTTTCAAATGGCTTCGGATCAAAACTGATGTCCTCAACTTTATGATCCGTGCCAATGCGAACCGATTCTCCTTCAGAAATTAGATGCTTCGTTGTGGTATCTCGTTCTGTTGTCATTGGCGTGGAGACTTCAACTTCGCCGTCAAAAACTGAAACGTTTGCAAAGCCTTCGTTACTTAGATCGATTCCAAACGATGTTCCTAAATCGATCACTTGGGCAGCAGGAGTGTCAACCGTAAAGCCTTCGGCGCCCGGCGGGACCGTCGCTGTCAGCAATCCGCTTTTCAATTCGCTCTTTGATTCGTCAACCAATTTGAATACCGCCGGTCCCTCCAGCGTGACTTCCACTCCCGAATCAAACTCAAGTCGAATCAAGCCTTCTTTCAACTGTAGGGTTTCGGCGCCAATGCGTTCGCCAACGCCCATTGGAGCGGAATCCCAGATTGCCTCCGTCGCTTGCGCAAACGTTGCAAATGAATCAGTTGTCGCCTCGGAATCACCGGGTCCAATCAAAATGATCGAGATCAACAAACAGGCGGCCACAGCCGCCGCAGTGACATACGGTATCCAACTTCGACGTGGAGGCGCAAGAGTTTGATTTGTGCGCGATACCGACGTTGAAGACGCTGTTGTAATGTGAGTGGCTAGCGTGGCGTGCAAATCTACCAACGCCAAGTACTCGTCGCGAGCTGTCGCGCTCGTACGCAATAGCTCCGTTAATTCGCGTCGCTGATGTTCATCGGCAGCCCCATCCATGACTGCTGAAGAGAGTTCGTGCAGCTTCTGTCGATCGAAATCTGGATCGGGCGAGTTCATGAGGAAACTCCCGGTGATGCGAGCTTGCTGTTGACGCAATCCATCAACGCCGTGCGGATACGTTGCAGGGATTTGTAAATGGCTGCGACCGAACGACCAACTTCGTTTGCAGTTTCTTCAATCGACACCTGATCGAAATAGTACTTCTCAATCAATCCTCGATTGTTGTTCGACAACTCGCCAAGACAATCGCGAAGCGGCCCCGAGCGTCGATCGAGTTCAGACGCCAGTTCCTCGCGTCTGGCCAACAACATCGTTGCAATGTCTTCATCCAAAAAACCGTTCCAGCGACCAAGGTTCCTTAAATGCTCTTTCGCTTTGTTGGCTGCAAACCGGCAGGCCCATGGCGTAAACGGCTTGGACGGATCGTACTTGTCGATCTGCTTCCAAAGTGCGACTGCGGTCTCTTGAAAAACTTCCTGAGCATCGCTGGCATGGGGGACAATTGCCATGACATACCTCAAGATCTCACGTTCGCTTTTGAGCAAAAGTCGAAGAAAATCGTCATGTTCCAGCGGTTTCGTGTCCAAATCGAATCTCTAATCACTGTAAAAATACGGGGCCTTTATGAGTACTTTGCGCCGATCAACCGTTTTGGACATGTTTGTCAAAATTTTTGTCCATTTCTATGACGAGCGCCAAAAGGCTGCTCTTTGTCTCAGCGTGTCAGCACTTTTCCTGTTTTGCCTTCTCGCGTTCGTGACCACGAACCGCAAATTCGCAAACAACAGGTTAACGTAATTCAGTGGTGCGTAAGCCAACGCCGTAGGATCATGGGAAGTTTCTGCCGAGGACAGATCGACTTCAGATACGACTTGTTGGCTCGCGGAAGGTAGAAGACATCGAGGCGCTTGACAGCTTCTCACGTGGGAAGCGAATTTCTAGAATCTTGCTGGAGACACCTAACGAGTTCGCTACGGCATGAATCTAAGAAACCATACAGAAGATGATACGCTCGATGTTGCGAAGCTCTTTGAGTCAGTTTTTGCCGACTCCGAGGGAGAGGCTGAAGGTTTGGTGATCGGTCGGTTGGCCAAAGATTTGTTCGAGAAGACGGATGATCGCGATCTATTTAACTTCGTTGCAGATCTCAATCGCGATTTGGTTGGTTCAATTTTCTTCAGTCGCCTTTGGTTTAAAAGTCGTGAACAGGTTTTCATATTGGGTCCGGTCGCAGTTCATACCGATCACCATCGCAAGGGCATAGGCCAGGCACTGATTCGTCACGGCCTGAGCGCGTTGCGGGAAGAAGGGGTCGACTTTGTATTGACCTATGGAGATCCGAACTTCTACGGCAAAGTCGGGTTCCGGTCGGTATCGCACGAAACGGTTATTGCGCCGTATCCGTTGTCGCAGCCAGTTGGATGGCTTGGCCAATCACTCGTTGACAAATCAATCGAAACGTTGACGGGAAGTTGTACTTGCGTCGAGGCCTTCAAAGAACCAGCTTATTGGTAGCGTTCAATAGCGGTAACGGTCATGTGCCACAGGCAATCAGGAGTCGACCAGCGTCTTTAGTTACATTAGCGTTAGCTACTTCAGCGCCACTAAGGAGTCGACTAATCGTTGTGCCGTTGCCTCACGTCGACTTGGATAATGAGAACGATAACCAAAAAAAAGTCATTCCCTGAAAGGCAGTGACCGATCACCGGGCTGCCTTCGTGGAATGACTTAATGGGCGTGGTCAAGCGGACCATCGATTGAGAAATCTTTTAGGTTCCTGCTTTTTTCGTTGGCTCAGCTTTTTTACTAGCGGCCGCAAGTGCTTCAACGGCAGCTTTGTATTTTGCCTTGGCCAGCGTTAGACGTGCGGTGTGTTCGCAGCTGGTTTTCTGATCGCCTACGACAAAGACTTTTGCTTTACCGGAAGTTTTTGCCAATGAGGCGGCTTCATGCGGGCAGTTGCAAGTCTTTTCGCCAACGACATAAGTCATCTGAACTTTTTTCGCAGCGGTTTTGACGAGTTCGGCCGTTTTACCAGCTTCGACAGGGCAGTCACAAGTTTTGCCGGCAATCGTAGTCTTGCCGCTAACTTCACATTTACAAGGCTCAATGAATTTGTTTACGTAGGATTCCGTTTGTTCAACAAGCGACACGAAAGCGGTATCTTTTTTGTCGAACTTCTTTTTCCCAACAACATACGTCACGGGGAGTTTGTGCTTCTTCGCCAATACGGCGGCAGAATCTGGACAGCATGCCGAATGCTCGCCCACGGTGTAGGTCATTTTGGGTAGCGCGTCCATGGCTTTGGCAATGGGACAAGCGCCGGTACATGCTTCTTTGTTTTCTGCGGATGTCTCCTGAGCGTAGTTGGTTGAAACCAAACTTGCGACAGCAAACAATGCAACAAAAGCGACAACATTCTTCATTTGAATTCTCCGGGTCCTGAAAAAAAACAGTTAATAAAAAACTAGTCCTGTTGGGACGACGGCGTCAAAGATGCCTTACGTCAATTTACAAAAAATCGAACGGCATCGACCGTTGATCAAACGCCCGTACCATAACGGTTCGTGCAAGTTGATCAAAGCAAATTCTCGCACAGCGTATTGGGCCGCACCAAAGAAATTTGGGCAGTTAGCTTTTCTACATTTTCGCAAAGCTGCCAGCAGAAAACTGGTGCGTCACAGCAGTTCAGAATGCGCCAACAACTTGCTCGAACATTTCTTTATTTTGTTCGTCGCATCACGGATTGCGTTGAATTCCTAGATTACGTTTGCCTGTCGTTGTCGATTTGAAAAGCGAAACTCAAGATTTTGGCAAAGGACTTACCCGGAACGTCTCGACGACGATCGCGTAGAGTGCTGGAACGACGAACAGCGTAAGTAGTGTGGCGACCAATAATCCAAAGATCATCAACCACGCAAGGCCTTCCCAGAGTGGTCCGCCGGAAAGTGCCAGTGGAAACAAGCCGCCGACTGTCGTTGCAGTGGTAAGAAAAATCGGAAGCATCCGTTGCTTGCCAGCGTCAACCAAACATTGTCGGAACTCGGCACGGGAGATACCTGAGATTGGCCCCGATCCGTCCCCTTTATCGGTTTCTCGCTTAATGAGAATGTCGGCGAACTCAATGAAAATGATTCCGGTATTGAGGACGATCCCAAACAGCGAAAGCAATCCCAGTTGCGGCATAAAACCAAGTGGATTGTTGGTGAGGTATAAGCCAACCCATGCACCAATCACTGCCATCGGCAACGTCGCAAGGATGACAAGCGACTTGGACCAGCCGTTGTACATGGTGACCAGAATTAGCACGATCGCCAAAAACGAGATCATGAATGAAGTTCCCATTTGCGTAGATGCATCCTGGCTTTCCTCCAAAGAGCCGCCAACTTCGATCGTATAGCCGGTTGGCAAGTTGGCTAGAATCTCTTTCATTTTCGGAGAGTTCATAATTGACATGACGACATCATTGCCCGAAACACCGTCCTCGACTTCTGCTTTGACTTCGATCGTTCGGTTCATGTCCCGTCGTTCAATTTTGACAGGAGTTCGGACAGGCGTCGCCGTAGCGATCGAGTTTAACGGCAACTTTCCGTTCTGGCCTTCAACATAGGCGCGGTCGATTCCGGAAAGATCCTTGCGTTGGTCTGCGGCCAAACGGAAGTAGACCGGAACCGTATGGTCCCCTTCTCGATACGTGGAAAGCCGCAGGCCGCTGTAGTATGCGTTTAAGGTGTCCGCTACATCTGAGTTGGTGACTCCCGCCAGATTCGCTTTTTCTTCATCAATGTCCAAGGTCAATTGAAAGCCGTAGACGCCCCAGGTATCACTAACGTCCCAGGTTCCATCGTGTTCTCGGACAAGCTTCTTCACTTGATTCGTGATTTCCCGAAGCTGATTCATGTTTGCAAAACCGTCACCAGAAATTCGTATGACGACCGGTTCGGCTGGCGGACCCAATGAGATGGCCTTGGGTGTCACGCGTGCTCCAGTAACCGGTTCGACACCTAACTCAGGATCGCCCTCGTTAACCACTCTTCGAATATCGCGAATGAATCCGGGCGTCAAGTTTCCGTCAGTTGTTCGCACCAAAATCTCGGACACATTGGCGGCTGGCGAAAGCGGGTTGATTCCAAGTGCCCATCTTGCACCACCGCCTCCAGTCATCGACCGCATCGCTCGAAGCCGCTCAACTGGCTCGCCATTCGCGTTCTCCACCGGGCTAAGTTTTCGTATCGTATCTTCGACCTGTTTGACGACTTGATCCGTTTGCTCAATCGTCGAAGACTCTGGCAATGAAACGTTGATATAGAATTGGTCTCGGCGATCCTGTGGAAAGAACTCGGTACTTACCGGGAGTTGAACCGTCAGGAAAAGAAGGCCCACGGTACCAATAACGACTGGCCATTTAAATTTGACGGCCAAGTGTGCTGCGACTCCGTAGAGACGAAGAAACAGATTCTCGCTGGCCGCATCAGATGACTCAATGGTTCCTTTTCGCTTGAAAGACCGGCTTAACCAGCTTGCAACTTTATTCAGCATATAGCCCAACCAAGGCAATGGAGCCGACGGGACATCGGGATTCTTGGGAGCTCGGATAAGCGCCGCAGCCAAGATGACGCAAATCGTCATTGCGAACAACCAGCTAATCAACAGTGTCGTCGAAAGTGTGACTGGCAAGCTGTAAACGTACTCGGCGCTGCCGCCTTTGAGTGCGAACAACATTGGAAAGAATGCCGCAACAGTTGTTAACGTTCCAGCCAGCATCGGAAACATCAACGTATTGGCGGCTTCCATTGCGCCTTCCCAGGGCGTCATTCCCTTCATCACATTGGTTCGCGTCTGGTCACAGACTTGCACGGCGTTGTCCACCAACAATCCAAGCGCGATGATGATGGACGCCAAAGAAATTTGCTCCAGTTCAACTCCGAACCAGCGAATGATGGCAATCGCAGCCAATACTACGATCGGAATGTTTGCGGCCATAACGATCGACGTTCGCGCGCCGACGAACAAGAACACCACGATGACAACAATGATCACAGCAGAGATGACGTTGCTGATCACATCGTTGACTTTGGCGTTTACGTTGTCCGCTTGCAGCGAAACCGGAGTAATCGCGAGATCAGCCGGTAGTACTTGTTCGATTTCAACCAACTGGTTGTATTTCTCGACGCATGCGTTGCAAACGTCGATGATATTGGATCCCTCTTTCATCGTAATGCCGATGGTTAATGCCGGGTAACTACCGGTTGTGTCAGAGAACCGGCAAAGCGCAGATGGAGGATCTTCATAGTCCAGTTTGACGTTCAAACCGATGTCGCGCAACAGGACGGGTGAAACCGATTCGCCCGACTGCACAACACCAACGGAGATGGATTCAATTTCGTCGATCGCATTAAACTCACCACCGGGTTTAACATTGAATTTCCCTTCAGCGGTGTCAATGGAACCTCCCGGCGAAACAATATTCCGTCGCTCGACCAGACTGCGTAGTTGGCCTGTCGTAAGGTTCACTTGTGCCCAGTTGCCTAAATCCGTTTCGATATAGATGGCTTCGTTTTGAATTCCATAAATTTCAATATCGGCAACACCGGGTAACAATCGGGCTGAGTCGCGAATTCGTTCTGCAAAAACTTCCATCTCTCGCGGCGTGTACCGAACGCGATCGTCGACTTGCGCCTGACCTTCCAATGGCCTTTGGTAAATCGCCACAACCATGACTGACGTGTCGCCAAAGTCGTCATTGACGATGGGGCGAATTCGGTCTGTCGGCATCTCAACCAGATCGACCTTGGCCCGGACTTTGTCCCACACGTTTTGGATCGCTGCCACTGGAACATCTTCGGTCAAATCGACGTAGACGGTAGACAGTCCGTTAATCGTCGTTGATTCGAGCTTGTCAACTTCTTCGAGTCCATCGAGCGATGATTCGATCTTGTCTGTGATCAGTTCTTCAACTTTAATCGCCGGCGCTCCGGGCCAGGCTGTCGCGACGACACAAGTACGAATAGTGAACTGCGGGTCTTCACGACGTGGCATCTCCACGAAGGTCATGGCACCCCATACCGTCAGCATCGCGATCATGGTGATCACGACGTTTCGGTACTTCATTGAGAGTCTTCCGATATTCAAGGTAACTTTTTCCGGAAAGCTAAGATAGAAATTGGCTCAGAAGTCACGGTGACGTCGAATCGATTAACGATTCGATTGGTCTTCACTTTCGACAGGATTAACCTTTTGGCCATCCACCAAATAGTGAGCACCGCGGGAAACGTACTTGCGCCCTTCTAGTTTGATCGAAGAATCAAGCGGTTCCACAGCGACGACAGAAGAGGAGTTTGATGTGGTGCCGGAAACTGTTTTGATCTCAACTCGTTCAACGACCGAATTTTGCTCGTCTAGCAAGAACAAATATGAGCGTTCCAGCTCGTAGCAAATTGCATCCATCGGAACATACAAACCCAAACTTTCAGCGCTGTCTGCGAGATTGACTTTCACCAAGTCACCGGATCGCAGCATCCATTGTCCTTCGTTCTGAAAAAGGATCCGATCGCCATCCCAGGATTTGGCATCTCCGCCAGCGAATTTCAGTTTGCCGACGATCAGGTTTTTTGTTGGGTCAAATTGATCATCTGTGATTTGAACCTGTTGGAAAATCCAGTTGCCAAGAAATGGAATTTTAGCCGGCCCAAGATTGAGCCGTGCTTTTCTTACTTCCAATATTCGGTCTTGAGGTATGTTGCCATGAATTTCCATGTTGGTGACTTGCCAGACAAAACGCCCCTCGGAGTCCTCGTAGATGGAATCTTCGCTAACGAAGTTGAGGCCTTCGCTGGCCCCTGGCAGAAATTCGAAGTTGACTTGCCAAGTTTGGTCCGTGGAAGGAATCCCCATTGCCTTGGACTCGTCCGTCAATCGTTCGTTGATCACCAAAAGCGTCAACGTAAACGTTCGTGTAAGTGGATCGGCAACGGAGTCTACCAGATACAGATACCCATCCCGTTCCTCAACCTTTCCGTCTTCTCTGTTGACAATAATTGGAATGCGTTGACGGTTTCTCAAGCGACGTGAATCTTCGGCAGAGACTTCAACTTCAACCTTGATTGGATCCATCATCTGAATCGTTGCCACCGGTGCGCCGGAACTTACAACGCTTCCCGGGACGACCATCACGTCTGCGATTTGTCCGCGAAAGGAAGAATAGAGGGTGCAGTTTTCGAGGTTGCGTTCAGCATCGCGAAGCGAATCTTTGGCTTGAAGGAGTTGAGCGTTCAGAGATTGCAATTCAGCCTGCTGAGCTTTTTCGGATGCCCGCAACTGCTCGATCTGAGAAATTGCCGTGTTATATGCTGCCTCGTCACGATCAACGTCTGATTGGGCACCCGCGTTTTGAGCAACCAATCGCTGGCTCCGCTCATATTCTGTTTGTGCTCGCTTCTTCTCTGCTTGTGCTGCCTTGATTTGGGCTGGCAAAGTCCTTTCAAGTTGAATCTTCGCAGCTTCGATGGCCTGTTGTGCTCGCGAAACTTGCGCAGTTTGAGACTGAACTTGAAGCTCGTAACGCTCCGTGTCAATTCTGGCGATTGGTGTGCCTTCAAACAGCAAGTTACCATCGTTGTCTTTCACCCGTCCTTCGATGTCAGTATTTGGTTCCACGACTGACTCGATTCGCCCACCGACTTCAAATCCAATCTGCTCTGTCTTCCACGATGCCACGGGAGCGGTAACCATGGCGTTGCTGACCTGTCGAGAACGGGTCAGCAGTTTAACTTCAACCGGGCGAGGTTTCTTTTCTATCTTTGTTTCCTGTTTGGGCTGACAGCCACAAAAAGCCGGGAAGGATGCCGTGAGTACCAAGCTCATCCATGCAAAGGTATTACCGGAACGATGACGTTGTCGATTCACTTGAAACAACTTTCTATAGTCGATGTTGGGTCGCAAATTTGGGTCGCAATAGTCTCATTTAGACAGAATCGCATGGGATTTCTAACGACTCTTCGGAACTGCATTGTTTGATGACTGGTGCAGTATAACTCGATCACGAGACGAGACTCACCCGGCTGGCTCGCAGCAATGGCAGCTTAGCCCACCAAAAGGATTCGATGAACTGTCAAACTTTGCGGATCAGCTGCTGTTGTCGGTTTGTTTGGACAAGGTTGACATTGCTTGTTGTGACTGGCGGCAATTCGGATATTTAGGCATGTATTGATCTTGCCGATCATAAAGATGTGCACAAACAAAGGAAAATGTTCCTTGTTTCGCATTCAGAAATTTAACGTTTGAGCAAGAATGGCTACCTGCAAGAAACTCACTCAAACTCGTTTGCCAATTTTCTGCATCGCAATCTTGGTGACTGCTTTTTCTGGTTGCCAAAGCGTTGAGTACTGGTGGAACAATGACAAGCGAGTCGGCCCAAACTACGTGAAAACGATTCCGCCAATGGCCAATCGTTTTAGCCAAGAGGCTTCGGGCAAAATTGATGCGTCGACCATCGTTGATTCGCGTTGGTGGCAGGTATTCAACGACCCCGATCTTGACAACTTGATTGAGGGTATGCGATCGCAAAACTTGTCTTTAAAGGCGGCCTATTTCCGAATCAAAGAGGCGAGGCATCTGCGGCAAATTGCAACTGCCAACTTGTTTCCACAAAGCCAACAAGCGAGCGCATTGTATTCGCATTCCCAATCCAGCCGAAATTCTGCTTCCTTCGTACCCGGCTTTACTCCATTGACCGTCGACAACTGGTCGCTTGGATTTGATGTCGGTTGGGAACTTGACCTCTGGGGACGAATTCGCAGAAATGTTGACGCAGCTGATGCCAACGTTGATGCTCGGATACATGATCGCAATTTTGCGATGATCTCCTTGATCGCGGAAACGGCAAGCCTTTACGTTAATATTCGTTCCTTCGACGAACGGATCGAACTTGCCAAACAAAACGTGCAACTTCAAGAAGGAAGTTTGGAGATTGCCAAAACCCGGTTTGACGAAGGACGAACCTCGAAACTCGATGTGGTGCAAGCGGAATCGAATCTCGCTTCCACTCGCTCGCTAATTCCTCAACTTGAATTGGCAAGAAAGCAGTCACTAAACGCGTTGGCTGTGTTGCTCGGAGTACCACCGAGTGAAATTGAAGTTCTCGCGGATCAGCCCGGGAAGATTCCGAGTGTGCCCCATCAAGTCGTTGTTGGAATTCCAGCGAACCTGATCTGCCGACGTCCGGATATCCAAGCGGCTGAACGCGACATGAAAGCTCAGTTTGAGCAAATTGGAATTGCCGAAGCCGATCTTTACCCCACGTTCACGATCAGCGGTTCACTTGGATACCAAGCGGCAGAACTTAGTGACTTGTTTGATACAAATAGTTATTCGGGCTCAATCGCGCCAGGCTTCAGATGGAACATTTTGAACTATGGCCGACTGAAGCAAGCGATTTGTGTCGAAGAATCCCGCTTCCAACAGATCCAGCTCGATTTCGAAAATTTGGTTCTCAATGCCCAACGAGAAGTCGAGGACGGGATTATCGAATTCATCAAACGGAACGAACAATACGAGTTTGATTTGGCGACCACCAAAGCCGACGCAGAATCGGTGGAGCTGGCCATTGCGGCATTCAAAGAAGGCAAGACTGACTTTGGTCGTGTGTTTGTTGTTCAAGCCAATCTGGTTACCACGCAGGATCGTTTGGTTGCGACGCGGGCGTCAATCGCGCTGGCACTGATCAATACATACCGCGCCCTTGGTGGCGGTTGGGAAGTACCAGGTGTTGATGAAAACAGGTTTCCGCTCACTAGTGATGGCGCCAACTTCGATGCATTCTCTCAACCTGCTTTGGAGAATGCGATTATTCAGCCGATCAACGCCGGCTTGCTCAACGAGTAGAACACGCGGCTTAGTCGGTTGATGATTGCCGTTCACAAGCGTGCATCGAGCCATAGGCACACAAGTTCCGCTTCAAGGCCGTTTTGAATCAGTCGCCCGAATCAAAACCAGGCTGTTTGCAAAACATAGTTAGACCGGCCAGTGCGACTGGTGCACAAAAAACGCTCCAAACATTTCGTTCGAAGCGTTTCTGGAAAAGCAGTCGATTTTCAAGAGAGAAAGACCAGAAAGAAAAGTCAGTGTTTCAGCGGAAACGATTTCCCACGAGGTTATCGATCGACTTCGATTCCAGTTTCCTCAGCGCCGACAAACGTATTGTTGGTCGATTGAAACTCGCTAGTACCCGAAGCAAAGACCCGATGAATGAGGTATTCGCGAAACGAAGCATTCGCGTCGGGAAAACTGGCGGGCTTTGTAACGTCGAAGTAACAGTCTTTGACGACGACCCCGCTGTTGGCGACCGGCAATGCAACTCCATTGCCTGAAGTTCCAGTTGCTTGTGCCTTGGTGACTCTCAATCCGTCATAACTTGCATTGTTTGCAATGACGTTTTCGACTCGTACTTTGGACAAGCTACCAACATCGTTTGTCACTAGAGCAATGCCAACCTGTTTCAAAAGGGATGGGTCACCAATTTGATTGGGGATGCTATAGTCACCTTCAACATCGGCCCATTCAATGTTCACATTTCGAACTTGCGGCAGCGTCGGTACGTCAGCACTGGTGGCGGGTGTCGCCGGAGTTTCGTTTGTTGGGAAGTTCGAAACGGTAATCAAATGCCCCCAGCCACCACACTTCCCTTGAAAGTATCGTGCTCGGATGTTTTTCGTTTCACAAGTTAGCCTCAGGTCGTTCCACGGCGCGATTGCATCTGGTGGCCCTTGAGCAAGCCCGCAGGCAAATGCCCTCGCGTTGTGAGAATCCAACAAGTTGTTGAACGCTTCGACTTCAGAGATTGTGAAGTTATCAAAGTGCGAGTCCGGATTGCGCTGGTTAAACATACCAATCGCGTCGTCCCCAGCGTAAATATGGTTGCCATGAAAGCAAATTCGACTTCCGCCCCAAAACTGAATGGCCGCGAAACCATGAGTCACAAACTGAGCAGGGTCCGCAGAGGCTGGCCCGTTGATGTAGTTGTTGTGTGCATGAACGTCGTTGCCAAACAATTGAAACGCTTGGGCCTGATAGTGGTAAATTTCTTGACCCGTTCCACCTGGTTTTGACCATGTCGGTACGACGAGGTTGCGAATGACGATGCGACCACCAGCCAACGAAACAGCACTTCCAGCAAATCCGCCGCTTTGATAAATCCCACCTTCAATTGTCACATCGGCTACCGGACAGGGCTCATCGATATTTCTAAAGAACCCGCTGGTAAATCCGTAGATTTCAACGGGATCTTGAGTTCGAGCGACCTGAGTACGCGGATGCATCTTCAAATGAAGATTGTTCTTCATCTGGATGGAAACGCCACTGTTTACCGATTCAGGGACCCAAACGACTTTGCCAAAGTTCGCTCCGGATGAGTCTGAAACATCATCGATGGCCAATTGGAGTTTGTCGAAGTTAGTAGATCCAGTGTAGTCGCCGGGGACTACAAACGTTCCAGGATGGGCAGCTTCGACGGGTTTCTCATAGGGGCCAACGCGATAGATGAAATGATTGGCGGGCATATCAAACGCGGCCGTCAACCGAACATTGTCAATCAAGGCGTCCCGGTCAGACAACTGATTCATTGCGGTAATAATCACGCCAACAGTATCTTCGGGTACGAGAAAGTAAAACTCGCGTTCCGTATACTCGGATGCCTTACTTACGATACGAGGAGTTTGAAGAATGCGAATCGATTCTTCATGTCCTTTGGTGCTGTCGATGAGGCACGCGATCGTAAATCCGACGCCCGTACCGTGAACTTGAGGCACGCCGCGATCAGTTGCAGTTTGAGCTGCCGTTAGCCAATCGGGTTGTGTGCAACTGAAGGACCCATTGGGTGGAGGTACCTCGCCAGAACCGCCCATCATTTCGTTTAACCCACCGCCAACGGTTTGCATCATCGACGGCTCAGCTTTAATGAAGGCGGTTAGCTTGAAAAGTTTCTTGTGGTCATCCGCAGCAAGGGGAACGTAGCGACCTGCATAGGTGATCGAACTGGTTGCAGACAATCGCAGACAAGCTCCGCTATCTGCTTGGCCTGTATTGCCCATGCCATCGTCGGGATCAATGGTGAGCGTTTGGCCGTTGGAAGCCGTCCACCCATGTCCCGACTCAAAGTCGCCTTTGCCGACGAGCGTTGTGCGAGGAGAGACAGTAGCCAAGTCAAAATATGCTGAAGCGTCGGGAGAACTGTGAAAGCAGTAAATTTGTAGCTGTCCAGATGCAGGTGCAACAAAAGAACATTGAATCTTTTGCCAGTCGTCATAGCTGTCTGGATCGACTCGACCGACTGCTAAGTTGGCCGCGCCATCTTTGGCAATCAAGGATGCAAACCCGGATGAGTTGCCGATGATCTTAACATTGACGCTGGCAATGTATGCGCCTCCGGGATTCAACCCATTGAGTTGTTGATAACCCCATTGCGGACCGCTGGCTGTGCTCGAGTCAACCTTCAGTGCCGCTGTTTGGTGGAGACTATGCTTAACGGTTGCTCCATTAACAAATTGTGAGACATGGGACGAGTTGCTTGCTGTCCAACTAGCTGGTGTACCGCTTCCAGGTGTCTCCATGCTGGGATTCAAAATCAGATTGATTTCTTGCCCGTTTGAGTTGGCGGATCCTAAACAGGTCATTAGCGTCGCCAGCACCAATGAAAAACAGATTTGATACTTCATTTCGTTCCTTGCATAAGGGGCATTTGAAAAAGTAATAAAAGTGAAGCAAGGCAGCGCAGATGAGTTCTACGCGCCGCCATTGAGAAGAAGAGTTGCCGAAATCAAACAGGCAAGATTGGTTGCCGAATGGGCCAGAGTTTGTTCCCGTGATTCGGATGATCGGATTGGTTCGCCGTTCGACGAACCATTCCCAATTGCTTCAGGCCCTATTGTTGAGCAACTACGGACACGTATGGTCCTCTTTTAAAAAGTATACGAAAATTTTGTTTGGCAAGCACAAGAGAATGAACAAGGCTTCGCCAAGTCGAATCGATCGCTTGGCTTCGTCCGATGAGAACTATTGATCCGCGAGGTACTGGACCAGGTCTTTGGATGAAACGATGCCGACCAGTTTTTCACCGTCAACGACGGGCAGCGCATGAAAGTTTGCAGTTCCCAATACCCGCGCTGCATCGCGAATGGTTGCTGACCGTGGAATCGTTGTCGGATTCTGCGTCATCAAGTCATGCATTTTGTAGGTGTGATCCAAAATCGCATCCAGCCCTTTGCCATCTTGGTTTCCAAATTCGCCAAACGAAACACGCATGAAATCGTTCGACGAAACGATTCCGATCAGTGTTTCGCCACTGACAACAGGAACATGGTGGATGGTGTTGGCTTCAAAGATTTTTCTCAATGTGGAAACCGGTTGCGCGTCGTGGACCGTTGTTAATTCCGTCGACATGATTTTTGATACTGATTCGTTCTTTTTCATGGTATCTCGTTATGGAATGGCATTGGTAAACTACGACCGCCATCAGCAATTGCCATGCCATCGCGTTCCCATTAACGTTTAGGCCGATTGCCTGTCACAAGCGCGCGGAATCGCTCGCAAAGGGTCGATTCCTGTTGGTTCGACAGTGTGCGACTATGCTGTTAACGTACAATTTCAACCATCGACTGAGCTAAACCGTTGATTGGAGAACGGTTGCTTCTACTTGTTCGGTTGACGTCCCCGGTCGAGTTGGGCTTGGGAAGTACGCTTTTAATGTAAGGAAGGGTGCTTCGATCAGGCGCCAGCTGATGAAACCGGCGATCCAACACAGGCCCGCGACGATGCAGAAGATGATCAAACATCGCCACGTTGGTGACTTGCCAAAGTAGGGACTGGTGATCACTCCAAGCCCAAACAGGATTGGCTTGTTAAAGACGTAGATCGCATAGCTGTACTTGCCAAATGACTTGAGCAGACCAAAGGAAAACAGTCGTGAAACCCAATCAGTTTCGGGTTTTGCAACTAGCCGCCAAACCAGGGCCCCACTCCCAACTATCGAAGCGGTGTATAGGCAAAGATGACCGTAGTGTGTTTTTCGTCCGCCACCGGTGACGCCAAGAAGCATTGGAATGATGAAAGCGAGTGCTGCAACGATCAATGCCGCTAGAGCAGGATACCCCAACTTTTGAAATCGATCCGGCCGAAAATGTTTCAACCAGGCGATGACCGTTCCCAACAACAACCCATCGATACGCGTCAGTGTATTGTTGTAAATGAACGGATCAGGAAGCTCGCCCAATGAGATGCATGCGCGGGTGACCATGACCATCAAAATGCCGACCAAGGCAACACGAAGAGATCGCAACGGTCCTGCCAATGCAATCACAAATGGCCAAATCAGATAAAAGTGTTCTTCAATCGACAACGACCAATAAGTCGAGAACCAACCGACGTTCGCGACGCTGGGATCAAACGCACTGAAGATCCTGCGGAAGTTTGCCAAATGTGCCCAATACCACCACTGATCTTGCGATAGTTCTCGCAACCAATCCAATCGCGCATCAGGGATCAAGACGATCAAGTTGAAGCAGACAAAGACGACGACAAAGTAGAGTGGCAAGACCCGTAGAGAACGGCGAATCAGAAAGCTTTTCAGCCAACCTTTTTGGCCATGGCTTTTGATTAAGATCGAACCGATCAAAAATCCTGACAGGACAAAAAACAGGTCAACACCAATCCAACCAATCGATTTGAGGTTTCGATAGACAAAACTTCCCATGCTCGTGGCGTCGTGGCGGATTGACGTGTGATGCAGCAAGACCAACAAGATCGCGACCCCGCGCAATCCATCTAGCGCTGGAATGTACTGGAGGGACCGCTTAGACGAATCACTTTGGGGACCATCTACTGATGGCAGATTGGTTTTAATTTTTGACTGACTCATGATAGACCTAGCAGTGACGATCCTGTAGTAAACGATTCTTGTCCGCTTTGAAACAACTAACGCGATAGCCGATTGATCGCTTTGAGAAGACGATCGCACTGTTGCATCGAGTTGAAGCAATGTGTCGAAACACGGATCGCGTCAAGATGTCGCTCTCGCACCGGTCGACATCGAAATCCTTCTTTCCACAGCGCCCGAAATGTCTGATCACAGTTCAAACCTTGTACGCGAAACGTAATCATGGCGCTGGTTAATGGTTCAACGGATGGGGACAACACGTCGACTCGTGGATTCGCAGAGAGTCCGCTCCGGAACGACGAAGCTAGTCGGTGTGCATGTCGCCAGATGGCATCACGGCCGATTTCCTCTTGGAATTTCGCTGCTTCGATCAAGCCTTCGATCGACGCGGGGTCTCGGGTGCCACATTCAAATCGCCTGGCGGATTCGTGATACTCCAGTTGTGTTGGAATTGTCCATCGTGTCTCGGCGTAACTGCCGACTTCCGTTGGTTGAACGTCATCCAATCGGTCTTTCTTGACGTAGAGAAATCCTGTTCCAACCGGACCACACAACCATTTGTGACCGCAACCTGCAAACGAATCGCAGCCCAACTCGTGCAATGTAAATGGGAACATGCCTGTTGACTGAGCGCCATCGATATGAAACCAAAGCTTGTGTTTCTTGGCGATCTTGGCTATCTCTTCGACTGGTAATCGAATCCCTGTCGGTGCAGTTACGTGACTGACTTGGATGACTCTTGTGCGCGGAGACAGCAGTTTCGTGATGCGATCAAGATTTGATTGAACGTTGTCAGGACAAGGTTCGAAAGCCTTGACGACGATCCCTTCATACTTCTGTCGGGTCATCCAGGCCAACGCGCCTCCTTGATGAGCGTGAGCATCAATGATGACCTCATCTCTTGGATTAAGTTGCAATCCCGACCCGATGGTCGAGTTGCCCTCGGTGGCATTTCGCGTGAAGGCGAGCTCAGTTTCGGCACAACCAAGAAACTTGGCGAACCAATCACGGGCACGATCGATCAATTTGTGACCATGGTCGACGCGAGGTAATAACTTTTGGATCGTTTCGACTTGCCTTTTGGTTGCTTCATTAAGAACTGGGCCGAGACCTCCGGAGTTAAAATAGTTGAATCCGCTTTCGATCCCAAAACGGTCAGGGCAGGGGAGATTGCTGGTTTTTTGATTGGGTGCCAGCGTGTTGTCGAGAAGCTTCTCAAGTTGAGCAGTCTCTCGATCTGGACGAATGCTCTGAACCGAAGCCGCGGTTAAGAGTTGTAAAAAGGAACGACGGAGCATGGTTTTTTTCGGGGATAACAAAAGGTAACGCTTCTGATATGCCTATTTGCCGAACTGGCCCGACACACATTGTTGGTGCCACAAAACTAAGTTCAGCTGCCGCGCCTGTACGAGTTCGCCACATGCCTCTTCCTGACAAACAATTTGAATAAGCTTGGCAGGATGGCTGATTCGGCAAAAGAATTCTTGTTAGTGTTATCTTCGTGTAGGTCATCGGGCGACCACGTCGCTATCACTGAGTCGGATGGTTTACAATCAGTCGCTCAAACGACCCGATCAAGACAGGGAAATCGACCAAGCAATGAACGCAGAAGAGCAAGAAGCCACGAATGAAATTACCGTTTGGCTGAATCGTCTAAACGAGCAGCCAAATAAGAGCATGGAAATCATTTGGCAGCACTATTTTGCCAAATTGGTTGGCCATGCCAAAAAGAAACTTAGGGCGTTGCCAAGGCGTCATGTTGACGAAGAGGACGTGGCGTCAGACGCCATGAATAGCCTTTTCCAAGGAGTCCAGGCGGGACGGTTTCCAGACCTGAACGATCGTAGTGATCTCTGGAAGTTGTTGCTCACCATTACAGCCCGAAAAGCAGGGAAAGAGATCCGCAGTAACATGACACAAAAGCGGGGTAGCGGCATGACACGCGGCGAATCCGTTTTCTACAACCCTGCGGGAGACGAGAAACTTGGTGGCCTCGATGCAAACGCCATCGCGACGGATCCAACTCCAGACTTTGCCGTCGATGTCGTCACCAATTGCGAATCGCTCTTGGGCAACCTAAAAGATGATGTGCTTCGGCAAATCGCCATGATGAAACTGGAAGGATTCAGTAATGATGAAATTGCAAACGAGCTTGATTGCGCGACGCGTTCCGTCGAGCGAAAGCTGAATCGGATACGCGGTATCTGGTCAGATGAATCGACGACGGAATCCGTTGACTCCGAAGCGTAGCCGCAGCAAAACAGTCGCTTGCTTCACCGGTTCAACACAAGAATCCCGCAATGTTGGCCAACGTTGTCAATATTCTTGGTCGATTGTCGGGTTTCGATTTCTATTGGGCATACAAGTTACATCAACTTGCCGTTTGTCTTTTTTGGAGATTCTAAGATGAGTCGTTTTCAGCTATCCGCACTTCTCTTGACGACGCTTGGTTGTCTGACGTCCATCCTATTTGGCGTCAGTGGTCTCAGTGGCCCCAATCCAAACAAAGAGGTTTCCTTGATTGCAGACGCGAACGATCCCCATCAAAAAAACTTCATCGTAATCGCACATCGAGGCGCCAGCGGTTATCTGCCCGAACATACATTTGCAGCCTATGCACTCGCTCATGGTATGGGCGCGGATTTTATTGAACAGGATCTGGTCCTGACCAAAGATGACCAAGTGGTTGTGCTGCACGATATCCATCTGGATACAGTGACCGATGTTTCCAAGCAGTTCCCTGATCGTGGTCGCGAGGATGGTCGGTTTTATGCCGTCGATTTTACGTTGGAGGAAATCAAGTCGTTGCGGGTTCATGAACGAGTCGACCACGAGACTGGAAAGTCAGTCTTTAGCGAGCGGTTTCCTAGTTCAACAGCTGTGTTCCAAATTCCAACTTTGCAAGAAGCGATTGAGCTGGTCGAAGGAATGAATCAATCAACGGGTCGAAGCGTCGGTCTCTATCCTGAAATCAAAAAGCCCGCATGGCACCGCAGCCAGGGTAAAGACATCAGTTCGATTGTTTTGAAAACACTGAAAGAACATGGTTACACGTTCAAGTCCGACAACATCTATCTGCAATGCTTTGATCCACTGGAACTCAAAAGAATCAGAAACGATCTTGATTGCCAGCTGAAGCTGGTGCAGCTAATCGGTAGCAACGATTGGACTGAGTCCCAAGTCGATTACAACCAGCTGGTGACCGAGTCTGGTCTAAAAGACATCGCGAAATATGCAGATGGAATTGGCCCCTGGATGCCGTACATCGTTGACGGCGTGTCGGCGGATGGGAAACCGCAGATGACCAAACTCGTTCAATGGGCGAAACAGAATCACTTGGCAGTTCACCCATTTACATTCCGTGCGGATTCACTGCCCGACTACGCAGATAGCTTTGACGAGTTGATGGTCATCTTCAAGTTTGCCGGAGTCGACGGTGTCTTTACCGATCATTGTGATCGAGCGATAGATCATGCTGGCGGCAAAAACTGAATAACAGAAATGAATCGCATCGGAACTGACGGCCTGAATCAGAAACCTTTTCGGCTTCAGGTTATTGATGATGATCGCAAAGTCAAAGTACCAAGATGAACAACCAAGACATAGACAAGCAGATTGACGATGGCTGCGATCGTTTCGAAGCTGAGGTGTCAAGTGGAAATGCACCTGACGTAAACGACTATCTTACGGAAGTAGGTCAACAATGGCGTAATCGATACTTGCGTGAGTTGTTGGCGCTTGAATGCGAGTTGCTCGGCGCTGACGCATTTGCATCGAAACTGGATTCTTATTGGCAACAACTACCGGAATACGCGAGTGTCATCGCCGAGTTTGTTGCCACTAAAGGAGACGCCGGCCAAAAGACGGAAGCAGAGACTGTTTCCGTGCAGAGTGATCGGGCAACCAAAGTCTCCAATTCGCAAATCGTGGAAAACTATCAACTGATCAGCATCATCGGCGAAGGCGGAATGGGAGCAGTTTGGAAAGCCGTTCAGCAACATCCCGTTCGTCGTGACGTGGCTATCAAAATTATCAAGCAGGGACTGGACTCCAAAGAAGTCATTGCTCGTTTTGAAGCCGAACGTCAAGCCTTGGCGATGATGGATCATCCAAACATTGCCCGAATCTTTGATGCTGGCACGACCAAACATGGACAACCGTTTTTTGCCATGGAGTTGGTCAAAGGCGTTCCATTATGTGAATACTGCGATGCAAACACGATGGGGCTAAACGAACGACTGGAGCTCTTCATCAAGATCTGTCATGCCGTTCAACACGCGCATCAAAAGGGTGTGATTCATCGCGATTTGAAGCCAGGCAATATCATCGTCACCGAATTTGATGGCAAGCCAACGCCAAAGGTCATCGATTTTGGATTGGCCAAAGCACTCGATTCAACGCAAACACTGAGCGACCAATCCGTGTTTACGGAGTTTGGTCAAGTACTCGGAACGTTGAAGTACATGAGTCCAGAGCAAGCTGGACTCGATTCATTGGATATTGATACGCGATCCGATGTCTATTCGTTGGGGATCATCCTGTACGAATTGCTCACCGGGAGTACGCCGTTGGATGGCGATGACTTTAAGCAAAACGCATTGCTTGGACTCTTGAAGATCATTCGCGAACTCGAATCTCCAAAACCAAGTTCACGCTTGGCGACGACGAAAAAGGAGCGTGTGTCTGAGATCACTTCGCTCAGACAAACCAACGAGCGACAATTGAGCGCAGCGCTGAGTGGCGATCTGGATTGGATTGTGATGAAAGCGCTTGAGAAAGATCGAGGCCGTCGATATGAAACTGCCAATGCGTTTGCCAACGATGTTCAACACTTTCTCAATAGCGAGCCCGTCAGTGCGCGTCCTCCAAGTTTGGGCTATCGTTTGCAAAAGTTTGTCGGGAAAAACCGAGGCCTTGTTACTTCCGTTGGCTTGTTGCTGATGGCGATTACCCTTGGACTTTGTGGAACCGTCTGGTTTGCGATAGAGTCCAACCGTGCGAGAGTCCAGGCGGACGAAGAGAAGCAGGTGGCCATCAAGGAACGGGATGCTGGCGAACAAGTCATCAACTATCTGGTTTCTTCATTCCGAAGTGCCGACCCTTGGGTTGAAGGAATCGATGTCACTATGGCAGACGTGCTCAAAGCAGCATTCGATAACATCGACGATGGGATGCTCAGCAAGAATGACCGCGCAAAGGCTTCCTTTTTAATGGCACTCGGGCAATCGTTTGCCAGCTTTGGGGATCATGAAACGGCACTGGAGGCCTATCAACAGTCAGAACCGATTTATGAGTCGTTGGAATCGACCGACCCTGACATCTTGGTCAAGCTAAAGGAGTTAAAGGCCGCGTGTCAGCGAGGGCTGGGAAACTACGATGAAGCACTGAAACTTCAAGACGATTTAATTGAAATCGCACAGCGAGATCATGGCGATGATTCGGTTGAATACATCAAAGCAGTTGGGCACAAAGTTGTGACGCTGCGTCAGGGCCGCAAGTACGAGGAGTCACTCAAGCTGGCCCGCCAGAATTTTGAACGATGTAAACAGCACCTGGAATTAGACGACTATCAAACACTCACTGCGATGAACAATCTGGTCACGAATCTTTTTTCGGCCGAGCAGTTTGAAGAAGCCGAGGTATTGGCGACCGAACTGGTCGAGCGCCGCAAGCGAGTGCTTTCCGATGACGATCCAGACTCGCTGACGTCACTAAATCTTTTGGCTATGGTGATGAGGAACAAGGGTGATGACAAACGTTACCTTGAATTGGCAACTCAGGTCAGAGACGGCAGGAAAAGAATTCTTGGCCCTGATCATCCTGCAACGCTCATCGCGATGAATAATCTGGCAATTGCCAAGGCCAAGGCTGGCGAGCTCGTTGAAGCTGCACAACTCTCCCGCGACGCTGGGGAAGTCTATGCTGAGAAATTGGGCGAAGACCATCCAAGGGCCATCATTTTATTGGCTAACGCGGGTGTACTGAGTCGACAAGCGGGAGATTCGGAAACAGCGGTTGAGATCTTCCTGCCATTGTTGTCCGCCGCTGAAAACGCATTTGGTCCAAATGCACCCGATACGATCGACATCAACGGGCACCTGGCAGAGTCGCTGTATCGTGCCGGACGAGTCGAGGACGCGCTCGAGGCTTATCGCAAAGTCGTTGCACGATGTCGTCAACGTGAACCGCAAGGTGGGCGGCTGACCAGACTTCATACTAACCGCTTGGTCGATAAACTTACCGACGAGTGGCTGTATGCAGAGTCGATTCCATATTTAGAGCCGGCTGTCAAAGGTGAGATGACAATGAAAAACGCACAGCAAAAGATCAATCTTGCTGAGGCATACCTGCGAACCAAAAAGTATGACGCTGCAGTTAACGCTTATCGGGAAATCGAGGCTTTCACGGTTGCCGCCGATCCTGATGATTCCAATCAGATGCTGTTGCCAGTCAAGTACTCAGCCAAAATGTATCAAGCCGAAGCGTTGGATCAGCTAGGCAAAAGGCAAGAGGCGGCTGTAAAGGCCGAAGAAGCGAGGGAGTTTTTTGCGCTCAACCCGCAATCACAAACGACGAGCGCCTTTGCCAAAATTACATTGGCCCGTTGTGATGAAATGATGACCAACGAAGATCGAAATCGCCTTCTCGATGAAGCCGAGAAGCAGATGTCGATTGCAGACAACATTCCTGATCGTCTACGGAAGCATTATGAAACGCTAATTCAAGAAGGCCGAGATCAACTAGCTGACTAGTCGTTGGTTGCACACGTTTTTGTTGGGCTGGCTGCTCGTTTCAAACAACAGGTTTCGAAATCAATCGTTTTTCCCATCCCCAACTTGAGCCGTAATAGACGACGAATCCGAACCACGCCTTTTTCAAACTAAACCGAGTATGGCGATGACCCAACCTAACTTGAACTGTCAACTCAAGCAACGAATGGTGCGTGTTCATCGGGCGATCTCACGACTGGCGCCGACCGACCCGCTTCGACCGTGGTTTTTCCTGGAGCTGAAACACCTTGAAGATTCGTCGGCGGAATCTCCCAGTCTGGAAAATGCCAATGCATCCCTTCGTGCCTTGCGGCAGCTTGAGCTACTGCTGTTCGAACATTGTGCCAAGCTTCAAAATGACGGCGTTGACGTAAAAGATGAACTTGAACCTGTATCGTATCTTTCAACCAGAGCACGTCTGCCTGCAAACGTGCGCCAAATCGCGAAAGAGAAACGATTCAGTATCGAGCCTGAACTTCTGTTTAGTCAAAATTGGGACAACGATACATTTGATCCGGTGAGCCCGACGGCCAAAATCGTTGGCTATCTGAGAAGTCGAGATCCTGCGTTGCAAATTGCCGACGATCTTTCGATGGATGTTGAAGGTGAACGGCTATTGGCTTCCATGGCTGTTTTAGGTCCCGAAGCGCAGCAGTTGATGGGTGGTCTGTTTCAGGCGCGGCATCATGGAATCAATGCAGCGCTATCACAGTTGCGTGTCTCTCAGATTTTGGAACTGGCTTCCGGGATTTCGCCGCGAGGACTCCAGTGGGCCAAGTCCATGCCCAATACGTTGTACGTCGAATCGGATTTGCCCGCGTTGATGATCCATAAAGCAAAGTTGTTGAGAAACCATGTCCTGGCAACGGAAACGGTCAATCATGGAATTCTTCATTGTTGTGGGCTGGACGTACTCAATCGTGACAACTTTGTGAGTGCTCTTGAAGCGATTGATACAGAAACGCCTTTCGTCATTGTCAGCGAAGGACTCTTGCTCTACTTCGACAAAGAGGAGCTTGGAAAGTTCCTTGACAACATCGCAACATTGTTGCGTCAATTTCCAAATTCAACTTGGGTTACTGACATCGTGACGCAACGTAACTTGGCAGAATTAATCGCCAGTCAGCCAGAAGTCGCCAAGGCCGTCAAAGAAGTCTTTTCGATGACAGGGCGGTCGGTCATCGGAGCCAATCCATTTGAGTCAGACGACTGTGTCAACGAGATGTTGGCGTCTCGGCAGCTGGTTGTTCAGGATCAACAGCATCTAAAAAATATTGCCGAATTAACGTTGGTTGGCGAGCCAAGTCAGCTCGACCGATCGAAGTTCGAATTTCTAGGCGATCGAAAAATCTGGAGCATCAAGGGCTAGGTGCTGGCGACAAAAGTCCCCAATCACGCGAGTCCCCAATCACGCGAGCCCCAACGTGCCCCAGCCACAATTCACAAAACGGGCCCACCGCACATTCTCGTTCGGTTCTCGGCCTGGCCAGCTCTCTGCGAACCGACGATATTCATTGGCTCTGTGCAATCAAACGACGATTACTTTTTGATTTTCGGCATTCGCACTACTCGTCCTCGTTTTCGATCATCTTTAAACCGGTATCCCCAGTCGATTCGATCCATTGATCCAGTTGCTTGATCAGCTGAGACTTGATCTCCCGATAATCACTGTCGTCCGCGAGGTTTTTTAGCTCGTGAGGATCTTGCTCCAAGTCATACAGTTCTTCGTCAGGCTTCTTTTCACCAAGAATCAACTGTTGAGCGGCATCCAGTTTTCCAAGACGACCAAGCTCCTGGATGACCTTTAACATCGGTCGATGATTCTGTACGTATCGGCACTCCGCATAGCCAAGCTCTGGTTTGTAGTTGCGAATGTACTTGAATTTTTGTGTCCGAATGCATCGCATCGGATCACGGACTTCATCGATCAGATCTCTCGCCGAAAAAATATACTCGCGAGGCTTCTCAGCTCGCAACAGCGAAAGACCATCCAGATGATCTCCCGGTTCAATGCCTGCGAGATCTAGAATCGTTGCCGAGATGTCAACCGCGCTGACTAATTGCTTGGTCGCAATTCCGATCTGTTTGCCTTCGGGTACGTACATGACCAATGGCACGCGAATTCCACCTTCGTAAAGCCAACACTTTCCGCGAAGATGACATCGTCCGTTGTCACCAATGAAGATGACGACTGTATTGTCGGCGATCTTTTCACGCTCAAGCCGCGCGATGATTTGGCCCAACTTCTCATCGACTCGTTGGATCGCTTCGAGGTATCTGGCCCAGTCTTCTCGAACGACAGCGTGATCGGGGAAAAACGGCGGAAGCTCAACTGCCGCACGATCGACAGGATTCTTCGCGTTCTCTTTGATCGCTTGCCAGCCATCTTCCAATCGATGCGAATCGTACAGCGTGATTTGTGCAAAGAACGGTTGTTGAGCATCGCGTTCCTTCCAGTCTTTGCCATCAAACAGATCGGTTTCATCGAAGTTAAGATCCAATTTGTTGCTGAAGCCACATCCGATAGCAGTGTAGTACCCGCTTTCCTGTAACCGCGTCGTGATCGGCTTGATGTTTTCGGGCAATTCAATTCCGCGTCGACGCTGATCCTGAGTGTCGGTTCGAGTTTGAAACACGCCAGTCATCATCGCATTTCTCGATGGCGTACACGAAGGCGCGGTAGTGAACGCATTGCGAAACAGAATCCCTCGCTTGGCAAGATCATCAAGATGAGGTGTCTTCACAGCCGGGTGGCCGTAGCATCCCCATTCGATGCTCATGTCTTCGCCCATCACCCAAATAATGTTGGGACGTTTCAGATGACCCGCTTCAACTTTCACGAACTCAATGTCTTTTTCCTGAACCTTGGCCAACAAGTTGGTTGAGCCGAGGACCCAACAACAGGCCATGACAGCAAAGATGCGAAGATAGTAACTGAACTTAGTTTCAGTGTTCATATTGAACGACCTAACGATAATGAAGGGAGGGATTCAATCGCTAAGTCGCACTGCCGAATTTCTCAGCATCGCTCTAGTGATCTAACCTCCTGGAATGTCCACTAAACACAGTTTAACGTCGTTCATTTCGCCACGAATAGTCGATCCTGTTTGCAAAGCTGGAGAATCTTCCGGTGACAGATGACTTCTCAGGAGTTTCGAAACGCTTCCTTGATTTCAGTAGGAATCGCGCAAAGTTCGATTGTCTTGAGATTGACATACGCCCAGTTCGTCTCCGCTTGGACATATACTCGGCTACGGTCTGAATTTGTGATGCGGTACTTTCTGAGGCTGGAGGCTTTTTTCATCGATTCGATCCATGTTTCGATGAGCAACGGGTCGCCGTCAAATGCGCTGTCTCGATACTTGATCCGGTGCTCGCGGACGACGAATCCGAATCCCTGTTCATGGTACCGCGACGCTGGCCAACCAACTGAGGCCGAGTGAGCAACGGCAGCTTTAAGACACCATTTGAGATAGGTCAAATTGTTTACGTGTCGAAGTTCGTCAATATCTTCATCAGTAACGACGAGTGAAAATTCGAAGACTGAAGATTCCATGGAAGTGCGCTTTTTCAAAAACAAAATTAGCAATAAGGCGTTTGATCGAGTGGGCATTTTGGTTCACACGAAAAAAGCTTTCAACCCGTTGGGGTTGAAAGCTTGGGAAGTGGTTGTTGATGGTGAACGTCTGTTGGGTTTACTTGGGGAAGACGGCTTTGATTTGGCGTTGTCGGTGAACGTTGCCGTTCTGATCGACTGTCGTGTTGTTAAGGTTGCCGTGCTCTTGACCGGTGACCGAGTTGTTCCAAACTTGACCCTCTTGGAATCCAACCAGGTTACCCATTTGGTCGTAGATCGGTCGTCGAACGTTTCGCATTGTGCCATTGTTGCGGCTGGCGTTGCGGTACAGGTTCAGAGCGGAACTGTCGATTTGTGTATTTGATGAGTAGATGGTGCCGTTCAGCGAATCGTATCCATCGATCTGGTTCGGAGTAATGATCGCTGGGCCCGAGGGTGGCAGTGGAGTGGGCTGTGGCGTTGCCGAAAGATAAGTCGAGTGAGTGACGTATCTCTGTGCACCGTACTCTCCATATCGGGCTCTGACGTTGTCAATCAAAACGGTAATGTTCCCACCGCGATTGATGGCGGCGTCTCGAAGTCTCATCGCCAAGTCAGACATGTTCCGTACATCCATTCCGTTGACGCTGACAATCCTGTCGCCGGCTTCCAGCAAGAGTCGGTCTGCGGCGGTTCCAGGAAACACTTCCTGAACTTGAACGCTGCTTCCATTTGAGAATCCTCGAATACCAATTTTGTAGGATTGGTTTCCGTAGTTGGGCTGGTACAAGCCGCCGGGAGGAGGGACAGCAACCGTTCGTCGTGTTTGAGTGGTTTGGGTCTGACCGTTTACCGATCCAGCGAAAGTGATTGAAAGTGTTGTGGCGATTGCGATTGCAAAAAGTGTGATGTTGCGAGACATGTTTCTTTCCTTGTTCTGAGTGTGATTTTTTTCGATGGCGTTGGTTGCCATCACACTCCTATATGCCGATTCAATCCCAGTAACCGACAACCATCAGAAAGAAATTTTGATTTAATTTTTTGAGGCAATCGTCGTGCGAACGGGCGAAAAGACGAACTCAAGCAGTCGCGAGCATGCCACAATGCCCGCAGAACGGGCGCAGATGTTTCTGGGCCCAGTCCAACATCGACCAAGGGCTAACGTTGACGCAACTTCGCGTTTCGATGTCTGGGACGTTGGCGACTAGATCGTTCGAATCCGTACCTTAACTTCGGCTTGCATCGAAAAAGCCCAAGTATAAGTGGGCTAACCAACCTGAAACGTCAATCACCTTTGAACGACATAAAGAATGCTGCCACAACCGGCACATTTGACTGGCAACTGCATCATCAGATTGCTCTTCATTTGCGTTGTGCATCGTTGGTGGCAGTTGTCGCAATTCTCGGTATTGGTCACCGCAAATGCGTTTTCGCCTTTGGCTGCAACCAGCCGCTGATAATCCTCACGCAAGCTGATCGGGAGCTTGCCTTCCGATTCGCCAAGCTCTTCTCGCACTCGCTGCTGTTCGGCTTCCAGCTCTGATAATTCCAGCGCAACTTTATCTTTCATCGCTACTGTTTCTGATTTTGCTTTCTCATGATTCGCTTTGGCAGTGTTCAGTGCCTCGGTCAAAACATCCATTCGCTCCAACTGTTCGAGAATCTCATCCTGTAGAACAAAGTTCGCTTGCTCGTCGGCGGCGATGCGGTCCTTTAAAAGTTGAAACTCTTTGTTCGAATCACACGCGTTTAACTTCCCTTTCATGTCTTCAATTTTGGCTTCCCGTTCGGCCAACTGCATCTGTTTTTCATTTGATGCCTTCCGCAGCTCGTTCAAACGATCTTGCGCATCCGTTTGCTCAGCCGCAAAATTGGCTTCGTTCGCGGTGACGATACGAATCCTGATCGGGCCCCTGTCCATGCGTTCCTGGATGTCAGTCAGTTGGCGCAGCATTCGATGTAGACTTTGTAAAAGCGAGTAATCCAGGCTCACGTGTGATTTCTCCAGAAAGTAGTGATCTGGACATCGTAGCAATAAAAAAAACCGCTGACTATCAGGGTCAGCGGTTCTCAATTTCAACGCACGCGTCACAAAGAACGCTTTGACGAGTTGAGTCGGTCTAGTTGTAGGCGTTTTCGAACAAACGCATTGGAATCGCTTCCTCGGAGTGCGTCTCGACGCTTGGAGTCGCTGCGATTTCGTTTGCCTCCGCAGACGATTCCGGTTCGCTCAGGTCAACCCCAAAGTCATCAGGAATGAACCCTTTCAAGTGCTGACTTCGTACCGGGTTTTGGAGCTTTCGAACAGCTTTCGCCTCAATCTGACGAACCCGTTCTCGAGTCACCTTGAAAATTCGCCCGACTTCTTCAAGCGTATACGTGTAGCCGTCACCGAGACCGTAACGCAGACGAATGATTTCTCGCTCGCGATACGTCAGTGTCTTAAGCAAGTGGTCGATTTTGTCTCGCAAGATGCAATTGGCAGCCGAACGAGCTGGATTATCGCTCTGCTCGTCTTCAATAAACTCTCCAAAACTGCAATCGTCACCTTCACCGACGGGACGATCCAACGAAACAGGACTGCGCCCGATCCCCATAACTCGACGAACTTCTTCGACGTCCATCTGAGCACGTTCAGCAATCTCCAGCATGCTTGGCGTCCGCCGGGTCTCCTGACGCAGATCTTTCTGAATGTTTCTAAGTCGAGCCAGCACGTCAATCATGTGAACCGGAATTCGAATCGTTCGTGCTTGATCCGAAATGGCTCGCGTGATGGCTTGCCGAATCCACCATGTGGCGTAAGTAGAAAACTTGAACCCACGGCGGTATTCGTATTTGTCGACCGCTCGCATGAGTCCTGTGTTCCCTTCCTGGATCAAATCCAAGAAACTGAGTCCACGATTGCGATACTTTTTCGCAATGGAAACCACCAACCGCAAGTTGCGGCTGGAAAGTTCGCTTTTAGCGGCTTCGAATTCGCGCAAATAACGCTCGCAATTATCGACCAACCGCATGAGACCAGCAGGGCCTGATTGACATTGCAACACCAAACGCGCGAGCTCTTCTTTGAGTGCCAGGCGTTTTGCAGGGTCAACCGCGTCTTCACCTGTCGCACGCAACTGGCTACGAATTTGGATCATGCGTTCGGCAAAGTTACGCAGTTGGTTGATCATCGGACTAATCCGCCGCGACCGCAAACTGAGCTCTTCAATCAAAATGATCAGCTTGGATTTTCGACGGCCGAAACGCATCTTCGCTTCGCTCTTTTCCAGAGGCGTTGCCGATTTGCTAACCAGAATTCGAAAGTCTTTGGCGTTTTCACGTTGAAGATAATCGATGGTCTTGAAATGGTGTGGCATCCGCGCCTGAATCTGTTCTTTCGTCAGATTCTCAGTCAGCGATACTTTGATCGTCCGATCAAAAGGAAGCTCTCCCGCGTAAACACGTTTGAGAGTTTCCAGCGTTGCAGAAAATGAGTAGTTGCAACTCATGACCGCGCGTCGGTAGCGTCGCCGGGTAAACTCAATGCGCTTGGCCAGCGCAACTTCCCCGTCACGATCGAGCAACGGGATGATCGACATCTGGCTCAAATAGGTCCGAATCGGATCATCACTTGGTCGAGGAATCCGACCGAGCGGAGCTGAAAAGTCCGGTTCGGCTGGGTTGTTCGTTTTAAGTGGAGCTGGACCGACCTCTTCGGGCGCGACGTCGACCAATTCGATTTCTGCTTTCTCGATTTCGGTCAGCAGGGAATCCAGTTTCTGGGCACCCGCAGCTTCATCGGGCATGCAATCGGAAACTTGATCGTAGGTTAAGTAACCTTGCTGGCGACCCAACTTGATGAGTTCGCCAATCTCTTCTTTTTCAACACTTTCAAACACCTTCACGTCGTCCTCCTGCGAATTCCATTTCGCGTTGACGTTTTCTTCTGATCGCTTCATCCGAAACAAATTAGCTCGAACCGTTGAAGAAATCGTTGCCGCATTTATGGTGCGATTGAATGAATCGATGATTCAAAGTCGCAACAGGTTCGGGTTGGCGGCCGATTTCAGGTTACTGCTGAGTCAGCTGTTTCATTTCAGGTTTCACGTTTGCATTGGCAGTGTTCTTCCATGAACACAAAACAACCAATGGCTATTTTGGGTTTTTCTTGCGCTGCATTTCTCGCGCTGCCTGGAGCGCTTCGAGCATCGCTTGAGCTTCCGCATCGGCATCGAGTGTGCCAGCGTGAAGTTGAGATATTCGGCTTTCGATTCCTGACCGTTCGCGATCTTCCTGGAACCGACCGACGATCGATAACATCTGTGATTCGAGATCTGCATGAAATTCAGATTGTGATTCTTCGGCAGCTTGTTTCTTGGCGATTGCTTCGTCGTAAAGATAATCAAGCAGTCCTTTGAGACGCAGGTCTTCCAGTTCCAGCATCAGTTGTTCGTAGCCGACATCTTTTCCATCATGAAAGAAGTCTTCCATGACGCGGTAAAGATCTTGCAGAGGTCCATCTTGAAACTCGTCAGGCGTCACGTTTTCAATGGCCGTATCGAGCAAGGCAGGCGCTTGAACCAGCAGCTGGATCAGTTCTGCTTCGACCCGATCAAACTTGCTAATGTCCAGGCGTTGTTCCTGCTGTTTGTTTTCCCGTTTGACTCCGGTTCGCATCGATTTGCGAATCTCCGCCAATCGATGATGAATCCGTTCGGGCATCAGTTGAAACTGTCTTGCCAATCGAATCACAATTTGCTCGTGACGCATCTTTTTGGCCTCAGATCCGGCCAGCAACCGCTGCGGGATTCTTGCTAACGTCATCAGAACGTTCTCAAGTGCCTGGTTTGCACGATGCGTATCATTGAGCAAGTCGACACCGCGGGTTTCTTCCAGGATCTTGTGTCCAATCGCATCGGGCGCCGTTGCTACCATTTTGTTAAACTTTTCGGCACCTTTGTCCATGAGATAGTCAAATGGATCCAACCCTTCGGGCAACGTCAAAATTCTCAGGTCGATGTCTTCGGCGACAAACAGATCCAGAACCGCATTGCTCTTCTTTTTTCCCGCTTCGTCGCCATCCAAGACGAGCGTAATTCCATCCGGTGCAAAACGTTTGACCAGACGCACATGTTGTTCGTTGATCGCGGTGCCGAGTGCCGCAACGACATTCCTCAGGCCAGCTTGCCAAGCGGCGATAACGTCCGTGTACCCTTCAACAATCGTCAGTGATTTCGAATCCGCTTTCTGGATATGCGTCCGGCAAAGATTCAACGCATACAGGTTCTTGCTTTTCGAGAACAGTTTGGTTTCGGGAGAGTTAACATATTTTGCTGGAGGAATATCTTCCGGTTTGTCGTACATCCGCGGTACCACGCGACCGCCGATCGCAATGGGCCGATCGAGGGTATCCCGAATTGGAAACAGTACACGCCCTCGAAATCGCTCATGCCAACTCCCTTGCCGGCTTGGGGAGACGAGCCCACAAGCTTCCAGGACCTTTGGAGTGAACTCGGTATGCCGCGCCTGATCGACTAACCAACTCCATGAGAGTGGCGCGAAACCAATCTTGAAGGTGTCGATACTCTCAGACGAGACGCCACGTTCAGCCAGATAGTCCCGGATCGGCGAAGCGGCGTCTGATTCCAACAGGCACTGATGATAGACTTCTTCCGCCCATTGCATCGCCTTGTACAGCGTGTTCTTGTCTTCCGGACTCCCTTTGACGATCTTTTTAAAACTAGTCCGCAAGTCGATATTCGCTCGCTCGGCGAGAATACGCAGCGATTCCCGAAAATCAACCTGCTCCCAACGCATCATGAAGTCGAAAACGTCGCCGCGAATGTCGCAGGGCCAACAAGCCCATGATTGACGCGCCGGATTGACTTGAAAACTCGGACGCGAATCGTCATGCCAGGGACAGTGCCCGACGAAGATCGATCCTTGACGACGCAATGTCACCATGCTGCCAACCAGATCAACGACATCGTTGGCCTGCTTGACTCGATCTTTCACGTCGTAGTCGGAATTTGAACTCAAAGGAAGACTCCACTGTGTGAACCACCGATGTGTCGGTGAAACAATGGAGGATGCGAAGTAGTTCGCGAGCGATCCGCTGGTTTCTGTTGATTACGAATCGTTTTAATCGATTCGGGTTCACTTAAACCATCAACGGAAACCTGTTCGGCAACCGTTCGACCACGATGCTGACTTTCGTTCGACATATCGAAACAACGATATGCGAATCAAGTCAGTCGCAGACTTGTTGTGATCTCAATTCGTTCCATGAATTGAATCAACAGGGTCAGTGGCTGCGATGAAGTTCGTGTCCTCCATGACACAGCACAGTAACCTAATCCACTCGCTGAATTTCTGACAACACCAATCCTCCAACATTTTTGATGATGCTATCAAATGATATCACAGGCCACTTCTGGGTGGCAGGACCAGCATCCACCGTTTTACCGACATCAGAATCTGGACCGCAGAGACGGTAAAAACCACGATTTTCCGCCGACTCGCATTCGGGACGGCCGATCAATCGTTTCGAAATGAATGTGTCGCTGACCGCGTGTCGACTGGGGCAAGTCGTCTTGAAGTACCGATTCAAGTAGGGCGTTACTACGTGTTGGTGCAAGGAGGCGCTTGATCGAGACCATCGACGGTTGAGGTTTGAGAATCGCGACAACAGTCACAATCCGCAATGTTGCTGCATACCGTCAAAGTTTGCGAAGTCTGCAGTCTTTACCGTGGGTCGTCGATAGCACATGTACGATTGCATTACAAACATCAAAGTGAAATACATGATCCACGACGACCAATCCTCCAACGTATCGCCGGTTGAAAACGAACTTTCTGATCTGAAGAAAGCCAAGTCAAAGAAGAAGGGAAGTGGACTCCAGTCGCCCCTTGAAACCTACTTGCGTGAAATCAACGAGACGGCGCTACTGACGGCGGACGAAGAAAAAGAACTGGCTCGAGCGATTGGTCGTGGTGATGTTCGAGCTCGTGACCGGATGGTGCGCGCCAACCTTCGCCTGGTCGTTAATATCGCTCGAGGTTACACCGGCAAAGGGCTGGGTCTGCAAGACTTGATCGAAGAGGGCAATCTGGGTTTGCTCCGAGCCGTCGAAGGGTTTGACCCGGAAATGGGTACCCGTTTTAGCACCTACGCGAGTTACTGGATCAAGCAGTCAATCAAACGAGCTCTGATCAACTCCGCCAAAACCATTCGCATCCCCGCTTACATGGTGGAGCTACTTTCAAAATGGCGACGTGCCAGTATCCGATTGACTGATGAACTTAAACGGAACCCGACTCCAGAAGAAGTCGCCCGCCTGCTCGGACTACCCAAACGAAAACTTCCGATCATCAAGAAAGCGATCCAGATCTACAACTCGACGCCGCAAACCGATCAATCCGATTCCGGTTGGTCGCTGGGCGAAATGGTCATGGACGATCGAGTACGCAGTCCTGAAGAAGAGCTGCTGGAAAGCGACATCATGAGCCAGATCAAACAGATGATGAATGATCTGGACGAACGGGAATACAGCGTCCTGAGAATGCGGTTCGGCTTGGACAACACAGAGCCGCACACGCTGAAGGAGATTGGTGAGCTGCTCGGTTTGACACGTGAACGGGTTAGGCAGATTGAAACGGAAGCGTTGAAGCGACTTGGGGATGGTTTGCGAGATCCATTTGACATGGAAATGATCATGCCATTCTGACTCGCGAAAGACGCGCAGCGATCTCCTGACTGGTTCAATCGGTTTTATCCCGATCGGTCAACCTTCAAGTTTGTCATTGTCGAATCGGTGCAAGATTTGACGAAAAAGGATAAACATCGGCTACCTATTTTGAGCGGCTTTGGCCGGCATTTTTGATCTTAACTTCTGTTGTCCATTCTCTTAAACATTTGACTGACGACCATGGATTCACTTTCCGCTAATAACGAATCGTCCATTCCCGAGTCGTCGCCCAAGACCGAAAACATCGATGATCTCCTGGACCGAATCAACGGCATGGTCAGCGGTGAAGTTCCAATCGCACCCGCTGAACCGGAACCAGAGCCGCCTCGAAGCGAGGTTCGCTCCACGCCAACCACGTCCCAGATCGAAGAAGAACTCGATGGCGAGTTCTTCCCCAGAGAACCCAAGTCACTTCATGAATCGCGTGTTTCGATCTCAATGATCGAAGAGTTGATTTGCAAGTTCTTGCTCGCGCGAGGCGAATCAAGCATTCGCGGAATCAGTAATCAGATCGGCATGCCGTTCCAGATTGTTGAAGATGCCGTTGTGCGGTTGAAGCAGGAACAGGTGCTCGGCTATATCGACGCGCAGATGAACGACTACATCTGTAAGTTGACGGAAGTCGGTCGCGAACGAGGCAAAAGATATTCCGAATACTGCTCGTACTTTGGGGCGGCACCCGTTTGTTTCGCGGACTATGTCGAAAGTGTTAATAAGCAGACCATTAACGATCAAAGCCCATCGCTGGAAGATCTTGAGCGAGCGTTCTCCGATCTGTTGATCGATCCCCAGATGATGCGCAAGCTCGGTCCTGCGGTCAACAGCGGCCGCGGTATGTTCCTCTTTGGTTATCCAGGGAATGGTAAAACGAGTATCGCCGAACGCATTACCGCTGCGTTTGGCCCTTACGTTTGGATCCCCCGAGCAATCTCGATGGACCGAGACATCGTTCGTGTTTTTGATCCGATGAGTCATATTGAAGCACCCG
Source organism: Planctomycetota bacterium (assembly GCA_038534355.1). Classification (GTDB taxonomy): domain Bacteria; phylum Planctomycetota; class Planctomycetia; order Pirellulales; family Pirellulaceae; genus Mariniblastus. The sequence goes on along the minus strand of JBCAWX010000041.1, from coordinate 5,539 downwards.
TCGAAGAAGGGGAGGGGTTGCTGAGCAATCTGAATTTTGACCGCCGCTGGGTGCGTATCCAGCGACCGACCATTGTGGTCGGTGGTGAATTGACGATGGATCAACTGGAGATCCAATACAACCCTCAAACAGGGATCAGTGAAGCGCCGGTGCAGATGAAGAGTAACACCGGGCTGTTGCTGATCGATGACTTTGGTCGTCAACGAATGACGGTCGATGAGTTGCTAAACCGTTGGATTGTACCGCTGGAAAAACGGTACGACTTCTTGAACACCAGCAACGGTAAAAAGATTCAGGTCCCGTTTGATCAGCTAGTTGTTTTCTCAACAAACCTTGAACCAAAAGACTTGGTCGATGACGCGTTTCTCCGACGTATTCCTTACAAGATCGAAGTGGCTGATCCGTCGGTCGAGAACTTTGTTAAACTGTTCAAGATTATGTGTGGGATTTACAAGTTCGAATGGCGCCCTGAATTGATTCAGTGGCTGATTGAAACCCACTACATTCCGACCAATCGCCCGCTACGAAACTGCCACCCCCGTGATTTGTTGTTGCAAGTTACTAACTTCTGCAAGTTCCTTAAACGGCCCAAAGAATTGACTCAAGAGTCACTCGACTTTGCTTGCGAGAACTATTTCTCAATCATGTAATCACATGGTGAAGCACCATTCTGAGAGAAATTGGCGAGTCTGATCTTAAGCGAGTCTGATCTTAGTAGACTCGTTTACGCTGGCCAGGGTCTGTCCGGGCATCCCAATCGTTTTCAATCGTCTTCGTTATCCAGCCCCGGGCTGGAGTGTAAAGTCGCAGCGGTGCCGACTCGATTTGCAATTCGCTCAAATAGCAGCGCAAGGCAAAAGGCCGCTCCGATGAAGGTAAAGATAGGCGTCGAAGCAAAACACCAGTCGAGAAACAATCCCAATAAAGCAGGTGTCAGGATTTTTAGGGCAAAAAACAAGTTTCGAGGTTCCATACAGCGATCGCAATCTAAGTCGAGTTTGATAACGTTGTTGATGCCGAGCGTACGATCAGGTTGTCCAACGAATCACTCAAATTGTAAACGCCATGAAACCAAAATGGTCTGACGGAGTCAAAACTCAATGAAAATCTAAATCGTTCTGAAGACCACGGCGAGATGCGATACGGTTTCGATTCCGGCATGCGCTTGCATCACGTGGTCCCCTGATGGTTTTGTTGCACGATTGCATTCTGCGGGGACCCGTTTGCAGATTGACCATTAGTTGCGTCATCTATGTCGGTACCAAGTCGGCCCCACTCACCCCAGTGATCATGCTTATCGATCCACCAAATGGCAAGATTGATCCAGAAGCTACGAATTAGGCATGTCGCACTAAAAAACCACGATCGAAAGTCCCAAAATCCGTAGACTAAAAGTGCAACACTGACGATGATGAACAGCCACATAAAAAAGACGGCTTGTCCACGCGAATTGATGCGTTTGAGCGGGATGTTGACCCAGAACGGCCTGCGATAGATCGTACCGTGATTGTATACCCGCAATTTTCCTGCCCCACGATTTGAATGCTTGTGGATGGGTTCGCTCAGGAAAGACAACTATTGCAAAAAAAACCAAAACCGCCGGACCAATTTTTGAAATCGAGATGTAGACCTTGTTCGGCAAATAGGTAGCAATCAACTTTTTCGAGCTCAATACACACGCGAGATTGTTGTGCAAATTTCGAAGCGCGGTTGGCCATCAGGCCAAATGCAACTGCGATCAGACCGATCAAAACGAGGGCAGTTCGAATTGAAATACGTTTCGACATGGCTTGTTCTTCGCAAGCGAACTAACGCTCATATTCTTGGGTCAGAACGATTGAGCCCACCAATCGAGATATGGTACGTCGGATTTGTCGTCTCGATTTTGTCTCACCGTGTCTGAGACTAGTCTTCAAGTTCTCCGACGACATAAATTGTATAAAAGGATTTTAGGCCTTGGAAGATAATGTAGAGTCCCACGAAAGGAATCAGGAAAAGCGCAATGGGAATCCGTCTACGTATTTCTACCTCTGGTTGAAGTACTCCTTGTACGAGCCAAAGCCCAGCGCCAAGTACACAAACGCCAACCAGAATTGTCAAAATCGCGGCCTTCCAACCATGCTTTTTCGCAGCCTTCCGACGAGCCGCTGTCCTCTTTGCGGGTGGCTTGCAGCGACGACAGCAACCGGCATTGTCATCCAACGTAGATTTAAGAATTTCGACGCCACACCTAACGCAGTTCGATCGTTGTTCAGCCATTGCAGTTTTGAAATTTATGAAGGTCAAGCTATCGGGGACAAGATCATAATAACCGAGCGGCGACGGAAATCTCGTTGACGAAAACCGCATGCTTTGCCGTTTCGGTGCATCCCCTTTTCATCGAACGTTTTTCTTGAGACGAGGCCATGTCTTCAACGGAGAACTGAAATACACGTTTTCAATGGTTTCTGGTGAGAGCAGTTTTGTAGAAGTATGAATGAATAGAAAAACGTACTCTTTGTTGGACGCGATCAAGCCATGGTTCATCCAATGTTTGCCGTTTTCTGATGCACAAATATTGGTGACCGCGAGAGGTTCGGCCGAGCTTTCCGTTGGAAGGCGAATCATGTGATTGGTTCTCGTGTCTTCTTGATCTTCATCTTGTTTCTCGCCGACTGGCCCCCAGTTTGAAGACGCTCCGCCTGTAAAGGCACTGTCAGCAATATCGTCACAGAAAGCGTACGAATCTTTAAGGACCAATCCGCGTTCGCCTTGTGTTTTCTTGAACCTGACAATCGTGATGCGCTCAACGTCTGCAGTCTCTTTCTTGAACACATGAACGTTGGCGCCCCGTTCCGGTGTTTTCGAATCTTCAAGCTTCCACTTGCCATCGGGCAGGTCAATTCTACCGAGCCCAGGCACATCATATTCGCTAACTGCTTCTTGGGGATGAAGAATCAGAAGCGCAAAAATTACGATTGCAATGTTCATTTTAGACTGTGGCTCATGATTGAAATCACTCGGTCGCGACGAGCGATTGTCTGTTGTCGAAACGCCCGACTTTGCGACATGGCTGCATTTTTTTGTCCGTCAATTCGGTTGCGGCAGGCTCATTCTCCTCGCCATTCTCGCGGAGGTTCGAATGAGTATGATGGTTCTTCAAAACCTTCGCTTGGTGGCAAAAAATCGTTTTGCTTTCGGTTGCGGTCGACAAACTCAAGCCGGATGTCCTCATCAAAGTCGATGTATGTGTCTTGGCTACGAAGTTTCATCGTCGAGATGATCTCTCGTAAAGAAGCGAAATAGAACTCGAGCTGGGTCGACGAACCTGATGGACTGGCATCTACGCCATCGTACGACACGAACCGTGCGCTATGTTGCTGCGAGAAAACGACAAGTTTCGCGTTTGACGGAAGATCTCGACAAGTCGCTCCGTGAAGCTCAAGAACGTCCCGCCACGTTGACCAAATTCGCATGGCTTCTTCGGATTCAAGGGGAGGGACAACGACGACTGTTTCTTTCAGTTTGCCTTTGGCAATGATTGCCTCAAGCTCCCAAACTACTCCAGGGGATTCGCCAAGACAAATTGCAATGATTCCTGCGTCATGGATTAGCGCATCCACTTCAGCTTGCCATTGGTCACTATAGACTCGGTTGGCACCGATAGGACGCAGCAATTCATCAGGTTTGCCAATGGCAACGACTCGGTGCGTTTCGGCAAAGGCCGAAACAACCAGTTCCTCCAACGACACTTTGCTGTCCAGGCGGTCAGTGACTGCTCTCTCCTGACGCACTTCGTGATTTCTCGGTAGTGAAAAAAGCGTACAGTCGGCAGAAAAAGGACGCAGGTAAAGCAAAAGCTCCGCCTGCGGGTCCGCCACATAATCGTTTCGATACGTCGCCTTGGTCTTTCTAAAGAAGCGGCCAAATCCCGGCAACACAAAGACCGTCAGTACGAGTCCTGCAACGAAAACCATTGCTAACCCGGCTACTACGACAAGTCCGCCTTCACCTGAGCTCACGAACGACGACCCAGCAAAACGTAATATCACGAATCCCGCAAAGAAAGCGAGCAGTGTGACTCCCCACCCGACAACAATCAGTGCTCGTAGAATTGGACGCATTCTTTTTGCTGTTCAAAAAATGTGTTGTGTTGAGAGCGACGAACGACCAGGATCACCGAGCGCTCCAGTCAACGTAAACTACCCATCGTTTTTCAAAGCCAACCGCAACCGCCAAACCCGCTTTCGTCCCTTAATATGTTGTCCGCCGAAACAAGCGAACGTTTCGTTGATTGTATCACGTGGTTTCCGCAGGGACATTCCACGAAAGATTCATTGTCTTGATTCGAATACCGTCCGGTTTCGAAGTGACCGTTAGGTTCGGGATGTCAATGCATCTTGTCGGAATAAGACGTGGGCTCGGTCCGCCATCGAGGTATCCTTGAATTATTGAGTTTCGTTTTAGCAACAAGTAAATAGTGGTTTCACAAGTCGGGCACCGATATCCGATCCACATCTGGTGCGGCCACGACTGGAACGCGATTTCGAACGCGTCAGAAACCAGTGTTGTTCCCATGCAGTCCGTGCAGTCGAGGTATTGGTTGAGGACTGATTTGGGAATTGAAGACACTGGTATTCTTACCATCCTGACTCATGCGGATTCCGTCTTGTTACCCTGTCGCAATTTTTATCGGAGAGATGTGACCTCTCGTGGAACTGCAAGCCAAGAAACCATGCCCAAAATCGCAATGGCAATCATCAAATCTGAAAGTCTGAATCGCATGCTGTGCTTCAAATTTCTGGTTTGCGTTGTGACATTTTTGCGACCTTTGGGAAACTACACCAGCCAAATCTTATGTTGTCCCGCTCAATGTCGGCCAGTCAGTCGCAGCCCAAGTCTTTGACAAAGTTGGCCGTCGGCGTCACCTCATCGGCATCGACACCAAGTTGATCTACGATAAGGTCACGCAATAGGACCCAGATGTCATTCGGGCCCATCGGTCCATGCTTGTCTTTCAAATGTATCGCATTCAATACAAGTACACGTTTTGAAAGACCGCGAAACGTTTTGAAGTCCGACGCGAATTGCCTGGCGAACGGTTTCGTGATAATTGCCGTGAGCCAACCAAACAAGAGAAAACATGTGAGCATCGTCGCGACAAAAATCGTTTCAGAAACGTGTTGGCCGGATGCAATCAATGCCGTCAGGTTTGCAGCGCCGAATTGAGATCGGAGGGTTTTCACAACCTGTGCCGCGAATGGTTCTGTGAATGCATTGTTTGGTGCGGATACGGAAAAGACGAGTGCCATTAAGTGGGCCTTTTACTCTTGGAGAATCTTGCATATCAACGTTTAGGTCAACCGCGTGCAAACTAGCGATGATCCATTTCCAAAGACCGCAACCAATCGATTCTTCGTTTTTAACCGTCTGTTATCTGTTATGGGGTGCGATCCGGTTCATGCGCCGTCTGACTCGAGAATCACCGGGGTTTGAGTTTTGTTTAGTTCGTCGACGGGTGCGATTTCTTTTAACATCCTATCAAACGTCTGGCTCCAGA
>JBCAWX010000040.1:5797-59762 GCA_038534355.1 Planctomycetota bacterium | reverse complement strand
GCCTCCTCCTGAATTTCGGCAAGCCACGAGTTGAAGTCAAGCGATTTCGGTTTTAGGCAATCTGCGTTTATCCGTGTTTATCTGTGGCTTGCAAACGACTGACTTCGAAACCGTCGATGTTGCCGCAGATCGTCCTGCTTCGCATGCAAGTCGTTCATTTGCTGATCAGCATCTCAATTGTTTGGCCACAGATGAACACGGATTAGCACAGATGAATGACGACGTTGGCGAGTATTTTGCTGAATGGCGTGGCCAATGTCGTGATCGTGGAACTAAAAGCGGTAAACGAGTTCAGCGACCTGTTTACCGCCCAGTGTCTCAACTACCTAAAGGCAACCGGCCTGCCGATCTGCCTCCTTCTGCATCGCACTTCTGATTTGCAGCTGCGCCGACAATGATTCCTCGTTCGTAGGTTTCATTCTGATTGAAAGCCGCGGCGAACAGCTCCAGCGCGGATAAGTTCGATATTGAATGTACGGGAAGAGTTGCGGGAAGCGAGCGGCATGGACCATTTGAATGGACGGGGATCGAGACATTCACCACGCGCTACTCGTGCCATCGCAATGCTCCTGATGAAAAAGAAATCCAGCTTGAATCAACCACAAACCCGCCAATATCTCAGAGTCTTTCACGGCTCGCTAAATGGACTTGCGTTCAACCACAAACACATTCCAGCATGCGACCGCTGACGGAAAAATTGAGTGTCCCCGCTCGATCTATCAATCGAATGAGAGTCCCCAGAAAAACACAATCTTTGGACCGGCTCGATTTTTTGCGATCAAGTGTAGGCATTCTCCTCTATCCAACTCATTCCACGCTTCCGACACAGGCAAGCGGTCGCGCACCAAGGCTGCATCTGGTTCCATTGTCCCAAACAAGAACTCGCACATTTCAGCTGAGATAATACTCGTACAGCCGGCAGCCTGATGACCACTAAAACACTCGATATCTAAAATTGACCGCGTTCCCTCTTCAGCTGATTCCTCAACGACCTCTTCGATTGTCCGGAATCCGTGCGAATTCGCCTCACCATTTGGAAATGGGAACTTGGGAATCGCAATCACTGGATTAAACTCACCAGCATCAAATACTCGCTGTTGAAGCCGCTTTAAGGTGGCTTCGGTAGTCGATTCAAACGGTTGTTCGTACCAGTACGGATGCACTCCCATTTTGACGGGCCCTCGTTCTTAATAGTGTCGCATCGCAAATCGCTTAATGACTCCGAAGCATGTTGCCCAGTCGATCAAGCTCGTGAGTTCCGTATAAAAATGGACTCGAGAATCAAATCCCGAGTGGTTTCCCGTAAGTCGGGATGATGTCTGTTTTTTGATTTCCCAGTTTGATTCTGGTTGCTCCTGACAACATTTCTCGATTTGACTTTCCTCAAGTTTCACGCGGGTTCTCGCAAACGAAATTTCAACTTCAGTCCGATCTGCAAAATCGACTAAGTCCTCAAGATCGAAACGGATCCCAGAGTAATCCCTGCTCGCGTTTGCTAAATTGTCGTTGTAGGTGCAAACACAAACAACTTCAGCGTCCAACAATGGCTGTTGTCGAATTGCCCCCCCACCTGTTCGTTGACCTTCTTTGTAATCGGATTGCATAGATTTCTCGACTACGTGCAATCGAACGGCTCTGCCAATGCTTGATTCAACTGCGGCAAATCCAGGTTTTTTCGTTACAAAAACGCCACCATTAGAAAGTAGTGCCAGCCCATCCGTATTGTCAAAATCCAACGATGAGTTCTCGTTCATTGAAGAACATAATTCGATCCCCTTCTTGACAAACGAAGGTGCGTATACGTAGTGCATGTCAAATCGATCAAACTGGTCTGGATCTAGGCCTTCTTCTCGGTGAGACACTTAAAATCCTCCTAGGGCCGCCAAGCTAATCGCTATTGATGCGTGTGCCATGCCACGATTACCTTTGGATTGAGTACTAAGTCCATTCAGTCCGTATATCTGCCGAATCGCACCCATCAAAATTCTAAGAACAATTGTACGAGAAGGGTTGCAGGATGCTAGCGGCTTGCGATGTGTCTTAATACCCACTATGGTGTTTTAAATTGAGCTTCTCTGCTGATGATGCGACGATGAAGCTCAACGTGTTCCAAATTGTTTGGCTCGCAAGCGACTTTAGCCACAGATGAACACGGATTAACACAGATGAATGACGACGAGTTGAACACGTTGACGGAAAAATGATCGGATGCGCGTTGTCGCAAATCATCCAACAGGCCTTCGCATACAAATTCTTCGCAAAAACTGAACACTAATCCCGCTTCGGGGACTTCTTCGGAAAGAACAAGTTTTTTTGAAAGTCAGTCAATTGAGACAAATCGAACGGCAGGCTTTCGACGGAATCTACAAGCAGCCTATTGCCATCTTTGACAAGTGTAACTTTGACGCTAACAGTCAATCCCCTTTCTGCACTTTCTCCCGATTCGGAAATCTTCGTCCCCAATCTTAACACAGCCGTGGCGCCCGTCGTCGTCGTTTCGATATTCCCAAATCTCGCGCCACGATATTTGCAGAAAGGCTCGGTTCTATCCAGGACAGATTTGCTGTCGAGGAGAAACTGTTTTTCGTTTGCAACCGCTCGACCAATTGCCGTCAAAAACTTTTCATTCGCCTTCCCGTCCCCAGTATGGAACTGCCACGCATCCTCCAGTTTCTGGCGATTGACATGTTTCTTGATTACTCTTTCCTGTTCCGAACTCAACGTAAGATGAGAATCCAACAAAACAACAGCACATAGTTGTTGATGAAACTTCTCAGATGAATTGCTCAACAAGAACTCCCAATCCTTGATCAGAGTGGCAACATAGTAAGCATAAAGCGTTGATTTGGCTTCAGGTTGCGCTACTGGATCAGGTTGCACAGCTGGTTCTTGTTCTGCATGGCATCCAGTCATTAAAATGAGCATTAAAGGCATGCAATACCGGAGGCACCGTATTGTGATAGACATCGAGTTACCTTTAACTTTTTCAGTTAGCTCAGTTTCGCTTTTGCATTCAACAAAATTATACGAGATCTGCCTCCTCCTGAATTTCGGCAAGCCACGAGTTGAAGTCAAGCGATTTCGGTTTTAGCAATCTGCGTTTATCCGTGTTTATCTGTGGCTTGCAAACGACTGACTTCGAAACCGTTGGCGTTGCCGCAGTCCTGCTTCACATGCAAGTCGCTCATTTGCTACTCAGCATCTCAATTGGTTAGCCACCATCAAAATTGCACGAGAAGGGTTGCAGGCTGCTAGCGGCTTGCGATGTGTCTTAATAACCACTATGGTGTTCTAAATTGACCTTCACGGCTGATAATGCGACGACGAAGCTCAACGTGTTCCAAATTGTTTGGCTCGCAAGCGACTTTAGCCACAGATAAACACGGATTAACACAGATGAATGACGACGAGCTGAACGCGTTGACGGAAAAGATCATTGGTTGCGCGTTTAAAGTTTCAAATACATTGGGATCTGGTTTTCTGGAAAAGGTCTATGAGAATGCGCTCGCAATCGAGCTTCGCAAAATTGAACTTGAAACAAAACAACAGGCTCCGATCAAGGTGCTGTACGAACGCTCAGTCGTTGGCGAGTATTATGCTGACCTGCTCGTGGCCAATGTCGTGATCGTGGAACTGAAAGCGGTTAACGAGTTCAGCGACCTGTTTACCGCTCAGTGTCTCAACTACCTAAAGGCAACCGGACTGCCGATCTGCCTCCTCCTGAATTTCGGCAAGCCACGAGTTGAAGTCAAGCGATTTCGGTTTTAGGCAATCTGCGTTTATCCGTGTCTATCTGTGGCTTGCAAACGACTGACTTTGAAACCGTTGGCGTGGCTGCGGATCGTCTGCTTCGCATGCAAGGCGTTCGTTTGCTGCTCAGTACGCAATTGGTTGGCCACAGATGAACACGGATTAACACAGATCAATGACGACGAGTTGAACACGTTGACGGAAAAGGTCATCGGATGCGCGTTTAACGTATCAAACATATCGGGATCCGGTTTTCTGGAAAAAGTCTATGAAAATGCGCTCGCAATCGAGGTACTGTACGCCCCCGATCTGTTTACCGCTAAGGGTCTCAACTACCTAAAGGCAACCGGACTGCCGATCTGCCTCCTCCTGAACTTCGGCAAGCCACGAGTTGAAGTCAAGCAATTTCGGTTTTAGCAATCTGTGTTCATCCGTGTTTATCTGTGGCTTGCAAACAACTGAACTCGAACTCGAAACCGTTGGCGTTGCCGCAGATCGTCCTGCTTCGCATGCAAGTCGTTCATTTGCTGCTCAGCATCTCAATTGATTGGCCACAGATGAACACAGATCAATGACGACGAGTTGAACGCGTTGACGGAAAAGGTCATCGGTTGCGCGTTTAACATTTCAAATACATCGGGATCCGGTTTTCTGGAAAAGGTCTATGAGAAGGCGCTCGTAATCGAGAGCAATTTTAAGGACGTTGGTGATCGACCGTTGCGGAGGCTACCAGCCTTCACGAAATGAATTGTCGTCACGAAACTATCCAACGAGGGCTGGCTGCCCTCACTACGGTGGGTGTCGTTGGTGATCGTACGTCTCGGTTGCTCGAGATTTGACAGACTGCCAAATCGTGATTCAAGTTGGCGGCTAAATTTCTTGGATGAAGATAAATTAGCCCAAGCGTCGCCTTGGGTCGCTATGATGCGATCTTTCGAGTGTCAATCACTCTCGTTCGATTTGATCCTTACTGATGAGATTTTCAATGATCGTGTTGAAGCAAAGTTTCTTGATCCTGATTGGGATAAGTTGTTTGGTGACTCAGACTTCCGCAGCCTGTTTTCAGGACCCGACGAACAAAACGCGCGAGCACGATCATCACGATGGCATCATGACGACGCGAGCGACGACCAAAACATTGCCGTTGCCAAAGTCTGAAGATTGCTTCCATTTCATCATCTATGGCGATCGTACCGGCGGCGTTCCCGAAGGGATCCAAGTGCTGAAACAGGCGGTCAACGACACCAACTTGCTTGATCCCGACTTGGTCATGACGGTTGGTGATCTGATTCAGGGCTACAACGAAACGCCCCAATGGATGGATCAAATGAAGGAGTACAAACAAGTGATGGGGAATCTGGAGATGAACTGGTTTCCTGTCGCCGGCAACCATGATGTCTACTGGCGTGGTAAAGGGAAAGCACCTCAAGGCCAGCACGACAGCAACTATGAAACGCATTTTGGGCCGCTCTGGTATAGCTTTCGTCACAAGAACACTGGCTTTATTGTTCTGTACTCCGACGAAGGCGACCCCAAGACCAACCAAAAATCATTCAATCGCGGCAACTTGCAGAACATGTCCACCGAACAACTGGAGTTTCTTGACAAGGCTCTGGCGGAATACAAGGACGCTGATCACGTGATGGTGTTCCTCCACCACCCGCGCTGGATTGGCGGAGGCTATGAAGGTTGCAATTGGGACGATGTGCATCAGCGACTGAAAGACGCGGGTAATGTATCGGCGGTTTTCGCAGGACACATTCACCGCATGCGGTATTCTCCCAAAGATGGAATTCAATACTACGCGTTGGCCACCACCGGAGGTTCTTTGGCAACTCAGTTTCCATCGGCCGGCTATCTGCATCATTTCAACATCGTTACCGTTCGCAAGAACAAGGTTTCGGTGGCGGCGATTCCAGTTGGCAGCGTGATCAATCCCAAAGACTTTACAAAAGAGTTCCTGGCTGAGATCGACGTGGCTCGTTCGATTCGCCCCAAGCTGGTTTCCAAACTGCCGACGCTCACACCGACTGGCAAAGTGGAAGGTACAGTCACAGTCGAATTGACTAACCCTTGCCCACGCGACATACAGTGTACGCTGGCCTTTGCAGCACCAACAACCGATCGAAACTGGACGTCCAGCCTCGGACACCAGCATGTCAAACTATCCGCAGGTGCCACTCAAAAATTCGAATTCTCGGTGCGCAGAGCCTCAGGGAATCCGGAGCTTGCAAGCCTGCCCAAAATAGTTTTCGACGCAGAGTATCTCGGAGAATCCTCGCGAATCAAAATTCCAGAGTCAGCGACTCGATTGAATTTGTTGCTGGGGCAGATTCCTGCAAATCATTTTCAAGGTGCAGTCAATCAATGCGCAGACATCTCGTCAAAAGGATCTTCCGCAATTGTCGTCAAGTCGGACCAATTCAAGCTGCCCGACGGCCCAGTTACAGTGGAAGCATGGGTTAAACCCAAATCACTTGACGGCTACAACGCCATCATCGCCAAGACGCAAGGTTCTGAGTACGCACTTTTTTCTGACGAAGGCGTTCCGCAATTTGATATCCATCTCAACGGAAAGTATGTCACTGCCAAAGCGAAACAGAAGATGGTCGTTGACCGTTGGACTCACTTGGCAGGCGTTTACGACGGCGAGCAAGTCAAGATGTACGTCGATGGCAAGTTAGTGGGAACCGTTGCCGGAAACGGAAAACGACGCACGAATGCTTTGCCGCTGTTGATCGGCGCGGATCCGGATCTTGGAGGTCGCGCAACCCGCCCGTTGCCTGCGTTCATTGACGAAGTCCGAATCTCCAAGTCGGCACGGTACGAAGACAACTTTGAACCAGCGAAACGCTTTGCTCCGGAAACAGATACCGTTTTGCTCATGCATCTCGATCGAAACATCGGACCTTTTGCGCTGGACCATAGCGAGTCGTCCGCCAAAGGCATATTGGGCTCCGACTCCAAACTCGTGCCTGCCCAACGCTAGTCTTCCTGCGGCCAAGGTTCTTCAAAGTTTTAGCTTGAACTCAAACGATGAAACGCAAGCTCCTGAAAAACGCAACCTCCTGAGAATTCTTTGCGGCTTGGTGCCTCCGCGCCGTTGTGCTGCCACTATTAAATTCCTTACCAACGGACCAACACTCATTCTTCGACCAGGAAAGAAGATGGATTGGTCGATTTTAAGAAAGATGATCGCCTTTATTCCTTGCCACTCAATTGACGACGACCGAAGATAAATTGGTACCCGCGCCTCAACGACAAGTTGATCGGCGTGCTTTTTTCTTTTGCTGTCCATCCGATTGTGCTCCATTCACTTTACCAATTCGCTGAACACTGGATTAGAAGGATTCGAGTCCGACGATGCCTAGTTCCATTCGTCATCCTCTTTCTCGAACGCACAGGTTCAACTCACCTTTGCAGCCTGCTGAGCAACCATCCAGAAGTTGTTTGCCGTCATGAAGATTTTTGTGAACTTGGCGTTAATGGACTTGGCGTAAACAATGCTGCCGATCATGTCGTTCCAGACGATGTCGATGCGAGTCAATTCGTCACGTACGGCAAAACAAGTTACCGACGTGCATTAAATAAATTTAAAAAGAAACAGATCATCAACCCGACACGGCGAGAGATCACTCAACATTTCTACGACATCTACTCGTGCCCCGCGAAAGCGTGCGGGTTCAAGTTCAAGTTTCCTATCCAGGTGCATCTGTTTCCAGAAGTTCTCAACGAACTGCATTCTGCTTTGCCAGAGCTGCGAATTATCGCGCTGCGACGCCAAAACACTTTGAAACAGTCGATCTCTCGTGAAAACATGATGCGAATTCGTCAGGCGGAGAATTCGGACAACCTTTTCAAATACAGAATGACTCAGCCATTCGATGCTACATTTTCAATCGACGTCCCCTCAGTGCTCAAATACGCAAGGCAACTCAAGCAACAGAACTCTGAGTTTGATGAAGCGATCGAACAACTCGATGGTAAAAGCCGGTGGCCGACTCAACGGCTCTTCTATGAAGACTTGCTCAATGATCAAACAGCGGTGGTTCGGAGTCTATTCGAATTTCTTGAGGTCGATGTCAACGTCCAGATCTTTTCCGGAATCCGTAAAGCCACTCCAGACGACCTCGCCTCAGCGATCCTGAACTACGACGAACTGGAACAGGCAATTGCTGGAACTGAGTTCGCATCCATGCTTTGACAATGCATACAAAAAGGTCATGGAACGATTCCATGACCTTTTTGAAGGAACAAAGCAGCGTTGCTCTGTCAGTTAGACTTTGGCCAGTTGCCAAGATTGCTTCGACGCATATTTCGTTCGTGCTATTGTCCCGATCCAAGCAAGCCGGACTGCGGCTGAACTTGATTCTGGTTCGTTTGGGTTTGCGTCGCTTCTTGCAGCATCCCGGACACTGGAACACCGACGACTCGACGATTGTCTTGCTGTTGAAGCCGAGTATAGAGTGGAATTCGTCGGTTCGTTCCGCGGATCTGCGTTAACAGCGTCACACCACCCAACAAGCTGGCAAAACGATTGCGGCCGGGAGAAACTTTTGACGGCAGCGGAATGGAAACTTCACCGATGTTCGAATTGGCTCAAGGTGGTGTCTTCAAGTTAATCGAAGAAGAAATCTTTGGTCGTGAACAACGACGAGCGATTGGAATCGCATTGGTCGATTTTCCGGCGACTCAAAAGTTGACCCAGAAAACCAGACTGGTGAACCGAACCAACACTTCTGTTGAGATTGGATACACCAAGAGGAGCTTAGTTCGACCCAATGGATCCCAAGTAAAACTCTACACGGAAGTACCCAAGACTGGATCAATTGAACTTCAATCCGGCGACGTGATTCGTTCAGTCATGATTGCGAACAATACATCAATCACAAAGAGCGCTCAAGGAGAAGTCGTCTTTGCTGCATCTCAAGCACAAGTTGCTGCACCACCGGTTGACGCACAGCAGCTTTCTACTGTCTACGTAAACCAAACCAACAAGGTCATTCGTTTGTCGATTGAGGTCATGGTGAGCGGAGGAAGAACTCCTGTCCTCAATACCGTTGATCTGCAACCAGGTAAATCCTACACGGCTCAAACAGGTCAAAAACCCGTCTCCTTCGCGCTCGCCAATGGAGGACGCGTCGAACAAAGGGTAGCCACCGACGATTTTAATAGCGTACCAGTGACAATCAATCTCGTCGAAGCAAGAGTCACCGAAGTCGCAAATGGACCAGCTCCAGATCCCGACCAACCCGCGAACGTTGAACCAATTCAGGTGCAGGGATCATGGTCTGAGTTTTTGGGCGCAAAGCTCATAGCATCCATCGTCGTCAATCAAGATCTTTCGTTGACGCGAACGACGAACACTAACAACGTAAGCACCGGGGCGATCGACGCGGCGAAATCAAAATTGACGCTACGGACCTCCGATGGCCGAGTCGGCAACTATCAGTTCCAACTGGATTCAAAAACCGCCCGGTTGTACTTTATTGATTCGAATGGGCAACAACTTCCAAACGTCTATTGGGAACGCGGTCGGTGATGTTGCATCGACACCGTTGAATAGAACTGGACAATTGCCCAACGTCGCAAGCCAACCTCCACGGCAAAGCGACTTGGGCAAAAACCACTGAGAACTCTTGGGCGGGTTGGCCATGGTTTGTCGCGGCGACGACGGGATGATGAGGCAATCAGATCGCAGCCATGCATCAGGCTCGAAGTGATTCCAATAGAGGTACCCGGGCGATTCGGCGAGAGGCCAACCAGCCCGCGAAGAATCCAACGGCTGCAATCACTGCAAAGATGACTCCAAGTGACGCCCACGGGACGGTCGCAGAGCCCACCAGCCAGTGAGGGATCGTCGTAAACAATGCCGCACCGATGCCTACCGATAATCCAGCGACCATCAACCAAACATTTTCCAACATGACCAGACGAGAGAGTTTCGACAGCTCAAATCCAACCGCTCGCATCAACCCCAGTTCCTGTTGACGCTCAAGGACACTGCGAATCTGAACCGCAGCCAGTCCAAACGTTCCCAACAACAACCCCAACGCGCCAAGCGTTTGAAACGTACTTAAATAAGTGTTCTGAACCGACATAAAGTTGGACAACATTCGTTCCGCAGATCGTGCATCGAATCCTTGATCGCCCAGGTAATACTCCAGCGTCGCCACAGACTCGTCCATCGCAACGGCATCCCCCTCAGAGGCCGAATCGGCAACAGCAGGTTGATCATCCGTCTGAATCAAAAAGTATTGATAACCAGCAACCCTCGGAAATGCTCTTACAAAATCGTTTTCCGACATGATCAGGCTGCCTTGCAAAATCGTGTTTTCCAAAAACCCAACGACTTCGACAAAGATCGTTTCACCCGAGTCATAGCTGATCTGTTTGACCGTCCCCAGCAGATAAATTTTCAAACTGTAGTTCGCTGTATTCTTGTCAATCACTACCGGAATGGGATCTTCCTCGGTTCCGGCATGAGCGGTTTCGCTGGACAACAATTGCCATGGGTTAGCTCGTTGAGCGTCAGTCTCGGCGGTGTTGCCGGCCCAGGCAAACTGAGTTGTTGCAGGGTCGGCAAAGTGGTCCACAAACCTGGTCGGTACTCCCAACGCGCGAGGTTGCGTCGACTGATACAGATTGTTGCAACTCGCATCCTCACCCGCTTTGTAACGTAACGACAAAACTTCGGTTCCCTCGGCCAGCCGATTCTCCTCGCCGAGCAACTTGTCCTGGCCTTCCACCGTTCCGAGATCCTCGAAGACGGGTTGGCTGCTTTGAGCGACCCAATCGAAACCGGCGGTCCCCTCGTCTGAAGGTTTTAGTCGAAAGGCACTCACTGCCGCGATCAGAAAACTGGCAACCGCCACCAACCCAATCGTCAATGTGCTGCGTAACGGGTTTCTTTTGGCACTCAACAACGCCAGCCGAGACAGGGATAGATGGTTTGCTTCGTTGGCATCGGCCGGTCGCTTCAGCCACTGATAAACCATCAACAAACCGGCCATCAATACCAGGAATCCGGCGCCCATAAACGACCCAGCTTGTGCTTCCCCCGACAACTGCGTTGCAGCGACCGCCAAACCAATTCCCGAGATAAACATTAACGCAGCGACCCAACTTCGCCACTTCGAAGTGGTCATCGAAGCCGGCGATTCGGACTCCAAATTTCCTCGTAGCAATCCTGTCACCGGTTCGCGGCCGGCTCGACGCAACGAAACGGCAATCGTAATGATGCAAATCAACAGCCCACTGATCAGTCCAACTAGCAAGCTGACCATTCCGACGTGCATTGTCAAAAACGGTTTGGCAATGGCACCGACCCACCAAGTCGACAAACCTTGAATCATTAACCACGCATAACCCACACCCAGGGCGATCCCCAGAATGGCACCGAGCAATGAGACCAACAGCATTTCTATCAGCCAGACATTTCTCAGACGCCCATTGGAAAAGCCTACCGCTTTCATTAAACCGACATCAGCGACTCGCTGTTGCAATCCAAGGCGAAACAACAGCGAAACCAGAATCAACGCCGATCCAATGACGAACATCGAAAGTGCCAAAAACAAAACGTCAAACGGCGTCGATCCCGATGAAGCATCCAATCCACGTTGCTTGATCCGAATCAAATGCATTCCCAGTTTCGCGTCGTCCTCGATAAACTGGCGCAGCAATTGGTTTTCCAACGACGCCTGATCCCCAGAATCTATTGGGATCCGAAAATTGGTTGTTGAACCAAATCGACTCTTCCACAATCGTCTCGCGGTTGTCAAGTTGACGAACGCTTTGGGTGTTGTGCGAAAGTCATCCCAGTAGACATCGTCTTGCGTCCGCAATTTTCCGACGGTCGAAAAAGGCAAATCCCAATCTTCGATCGATTCGGCATCCGTTACACCGGGAACTTCAGGCGTCAAATCGGGATCGTTGGCAAGGGTTGGGGCATTCTCGATAAAGATGGCAGGCTCAAGTCCCTTGCGACGGCTATATGAAAATGGCGCGTCAGGCTCCGCCAATTTTGCGATACCGGCGAGCACCAACGTCTCTGATGATTCGACTTGACTCCCATGAGTTGTTTCAGGTTCAAAATAAGTCACCACGATCGAGTCGCCCACGTTGGCGCCAATATCGGCGGCAGCCCATTCGTTTAAAACGATTTCGTTGTCGGCGAGCTTGGTCAGTTCGCCACCGAACGCAGATTCCAATCGGTACTGGTCGTCAAAGTTGATCCCGGCAACCATCGAGAATGGGACGCCCGATTCCGCTTCCTGCTTTCGAATATCGTTGGCCAGATAAGTAAATACAGGCCGAGCTTGTGGGAACCCGCGATCAATTGAGCGGACGGCTTCATCAGAAAGGACTAACTGGTCCGAGGAGAGACTCCAGTATTCAAACATGGTTTTCACCGGAACCGGATTGGGGCCGTCGGGGTTACCTTGAACCTGCGTTACCTGTTTCAGGTTAAGCCCATAGTCTTCCAAGGTGGGTTCGAGCTGGCTCCGCAAAGCTTCACCAGCCGTCGGCGATGGAATCACTCCATCTTTGCCGGCGAGAAAAATCACATTCGCTTGATTCGGATCAGATTTGTGTTTTAAGACAGACCTGGACAGCGAATCCTGCAGCAACTTGATCGGCACAAAAACGTTGTAGGGATCCGCTTGAGAAGGGAACAAGCTAAATCGACCCAGCCCTTGGTTGGGAAGAATGTTGATCACTCGCAAATCAACGAGGCTTTCGATCAAATCGGTTTTACGACCCAGCGCACTGTCGGCGGGCAACTGAGTTTGCTTGGGAACACGAACGGTGATTTTGGCACGTTCGTTGAGGACGTCGTCGGACGAAATGTTCAAGTCATCAGCGAGTGCCTGATTAATGATGGCGACTTGTTGATCCTGAGGCAGCAGCAGATTTGAGTGTTTGGTAGGATCACCGATGTCAGGTGCGTAGCTGGGAAACCAACAGAATTCTCGCGAGACCCCAAGCACTGTTACTTGACTGGTTCTGAGGACCGCTGGAGCATCCGCCAAGTTGGGTTCACGGCCATCCAGACTTTCTGTTTCTACGGTGCCGCCGGGAAACAGAATCGCAGCGTCGGCGAATCGATAGTCCTTCTTGAACGCATCGGTTTCCTCGATCTCACGCGCAAGCTTTGCACGAAAAAATCCATCCGAAACCAGCATCTCATCAATCTTCCCAAGCCGATCAAGCGTCAATTCTCGCAAGCTGGTTCGCATGCTTTCGCCGACGATCAGGGCGCCGGTCAACACCGCGGTTGCGGCCGCAACACCCAACGCGATCGCCAGATTGGTTTTACCAAAATAGCGAAAACTCTTCAGAGCAATTGCAAAAAGATTCATACCAACGCCGAGTCAACTTCGATCAATTTTCCTTCGTCCAAACGCAATCGTTTTTGAAATGTCGCGGCCAACTGCATACTGTGGGTCACGCAAATCAACATCGTGTCCTGCTCAGCCTGAAGTTCCAGCAACAACTTCCCGATGCCATCGGCACTTTTTGGATCGAGACTGCCCGTAGGTTCATCGGCGAGCAACAAGGCCGGTTGATTGATTAGCGCTCGAGCGACGGCAACTCGCTGGCGTTCACCGCCAGACAATTCCGCAGGTCGATGTCCCATACGATCGGACAATCCGACTTTACTGAGCAATTCCTGGGCACGCTTGGTTGACTCCGACGTTGCGGCTGACTGAGCGACGACAGGAATCAGTACATTTTCCAAAGCCGAAAGCTGTGGCAGCAGATGGTGGTCCTGAAAAATGAATCCGATATGTTTGTTTCGAAAACGAGCCAACGAACTTTCGTCGAGCTGGTCGACTCGTTTGCCAAGAACTTCGACCGATCCTGAAGTGGGCTGATCAAGCGTTCCAGCGATTTGCAGAAAGGTACTCTTTCCACAACCGCTGGGACCAATCACCGCAGCATTCTCACCACGTTCGAGTGACACACTGACACCGCTGAGTATCTCCAACGGTTCAGTGGGAGTCGGATACTGTTTAACAATATTGTTGGCAACGAAGTCCGGCATGGTCGGCTTTTACTGTTTCTTTCCCTGGCCATCATCAAGCACTTTAATTTCGATCTTACGAAACTCGGTTCGATGACTTTCCGATTGAATCGAAATCGTACCATGGTCAATCAAAAGATTGTTCTCGTCAGTGATCAGCTTTTTTGCATCGGCGTCACGCGGGTCGTATTGAGGCTGAGTGTATTCCAAAGCCACTCGTCCGTTGACTTTGTGGCGGACGACATCGCTGCCGCGAACTTCAATCTCGACCGTGACCCACTGGTCACCTGGAAAGGTCGGCGCCTTGTTGATCCCTTTTTTCAAGCAGTGGGCTCGGCTCAGTTTTCCATCGAGGACGACATTGGTTCCGGGTGTGCACAAATTGAGCGTTGGCCGCTCACCAGACTCGGGCCCACCGAGCAGCTGGACTTCAATCGAGACTGGAAACTTCTGATTGAGCGTCATCGTTTTTGGGTCTTGTCCGTGAAGCATGAAACCGTTGTTGCGGAACGCCCACCCCGGACCATTTTTGACTTGATCGCCCACAAATCGGTACTCGGCTCTCAAGACATAGTGAGAAAACTCGTCCTTATAAAACAGGTGACCGAATTTTTCCCATGTTGGTTTTTTCTGACCATCAAAAGATAGAAAATCGTCCTCAACGTAATCGTCGTAACAAACGACCAGATTACCTTCAACGACTCGGAACGTATCAGCGTAGTTATCACCCAGCTCGTGGCCGCGAATTTTTGGTGTCCATCCGGTCAGATCTTTGCCATTAAACAGTGGCATCCATTCGCCGTCGGCGTCCTTTTCCGTGGACCGATTTTCGGTCGGTTCCAGTTGTTCCTGCTGTTCTTGCTCCGTCTGTTGGACCTGAGCGAAGGTCGATTGGACCCAACAGGTCGCCGAAAACATGGCCACTAAGGCTGGGAGGAGCAACTGAAAGACGGAGGACCGGTGAGTTCGAAAGGGAAGGAAAATACGCATGATGTGCCTCTTTGCTTGGAAATATTGGGCTGATTATATCAGATCTGGCCTGACACCGACGCCTGAGCGATCGTGATTAACGGCCTCCAACGACCGGCGCCGCGACTCCATCATTGACTCTTAATTGATCGGATTAATTTATGCCTTGTCAAAATTTGGCCGATTTGCATAATAGCGTGACTCAGGATGAGGTGACCATTGGACGGAGATTGCTCCGTCCTTGTTTTGTTTATGAATCAATGAGGCTTTGAATCCATTGGCCAAGTTTCGAAGAAAAACCAATCGCCGCAAAGCGAAAACCAAGACACGGACTCCCCGTAAAGATCCGTTATACGTTGATGGCGAACGTCCACGTCCAATGTACGTCGATTATAAGGACGTCGAATTGTTGAAGAGTCAAACCAACCGACACGGAAAAATTGTCGGGCGTCGCAAGAGTGGTTGCACGGCAGTCAGCCAGCACGCGTTGACCGAAGCGATCAAGCGAGCTCGCTTTATGGCGTTGTTGCCATACAAAGGCGACTAAACCGCAAGCGGCGCCCTGCGTCTACTTGCCAATGGATACACCGAGAAACCTGCCAACCCGGCAGGTTTTTTGCGTTTATTTTTTGCAACGATTTGCTCCGACCATGTTTCCTTTGGCAGCGTCAACGCGGTCTCTATCAATAACGCGTGAGCAAGCGTATTGGCGAAATCAATCGCGTCGTTTTTTTCGGACCATGTAGAAATGCCTAAGACTTTCAAAACGCAACGACGTGTTGAGTTTCGTGATACCGACATGGCGGGGATTGTTCATTTCTCCAATTTCTTTACGTACATGGAGCAGGCAGAACACGAGTTCCTGCGTTCGTTGGGATTGGCTGTCATCCAGGTGATCGATGGCGAGCACGTTTCGTTTCCACGAGTCAACGCGCAGTGCAACTATCGCAACGCCATCAAGTTTGAAGAGATCATCGATGTCGAAGTTTCGGTCTCTCGAATTGGGAAACGGAGCATCACTTATCAGTTTCAATTCAGTCGTGATGAAACCCCCGTTGCCGAAGGCAGTATCACGGTTGCTTGTTGTCGATTTGAAAATGGCATGAAACCGGAATCGATCGACACGCCCGCTTCATTTGTCGACTTAATCCGCCCCTTTCTGGTTGAGCAGACCGACTGACGATGTCCGTTTATTTGCAGAACCTGACGATTCGATTGGCCGAAGGTGTTGGGCGTTTACCAGAATCGACACGCCAACGACATACCGACTACTTTCTCGCTGCGCAACGTGATGATGGAGGGTTCGGCGGCCGCGAAGGCGGAAGCGATTTGTACTACACGACGTTTGCCATGCGCGGGCTTTCGATCCTGGGCGAGCTGTACGGCGATGTTGCCGATCGCATTGAATCGTTTTTGAAACCGCAGTTGTCTACGCATCAGACGATCGTCGATTTCTTTTCGTTGTTCTATGCCGCGAACTTGTTGAAAGTGTCAGCCGGAAATGACATTTTCGAAGATGCCGATCCAAACTGGCCCAAACAGGTCGCAAGTTTTTTGGAAACACTTCGCCGTGAGGACGGCGGATACGCGAAAGCCCAGGAAGGTCACGCTGGCAGCACGTATCACACGTTTTTGGTGCTGTTGGTGTTACAGCTAATCGATCAACCGATTCCTGAACCCGAGAGGGTGGTTGCGTTTCTGGCGTCCCAACAGGAAGCAGAAGGGGGCTGGCGAGAGATCCGAGCGAGTAAACGAGCGGGAACCAACCCAAGTGCCGCCGCGGTTGCCAGTCTATTGATTCTGGATGCGATCGACGAGTCGAAAGACCCAGAGTTGGTTGCGACCACGCTCGATTTTTTGGTCGAAATGCAGACCAGCGAAGGGGGCCTGCGAGCCAACACGCGAATCCCAATCGCAGATCTCTTGAGCTCGTTTACCGGCGGCCTGACACTGATGGACCTGGTCGCGTTCGATGAAATTGATGTCCCCGCCTATCGTGGTTTTGTCGAAACGATGGAGCGCAGCGAGGGTGGGTTTCAGGCGGCTGCCTGGGACAATGCTCACGATGTTGAGTATTCTTTTTATGGACTGGGTTGCCTTTCTTTGCTGGCGCTTCATGATGATCAGGGAAACCGGATTTAGTGGGATCCGAGGATACCATTCGATTTCCAAGTTGCCTTTCGTTTTGTGTTTCCTTTCATTTGAGTTCGTTTGATTTTCAAACATTATGTTGGAGTGGTTGCCATGACACTTTCATTGGTTGAATCGAGTTGGATTCGCGCAGAGATTGTTCGCAAGATTCTGGACAACTTTCAAGCGGCACTTCCGCTGTACAAAGACATGATGTCGGTTGCTCAATCGATCAACGATGCTGCTGGCCCAGCCGAGGCCGCGCGTTTAGGCCGAGTGATGCATGCGGCGATTCGATGTGCTTCTCCGAATGAACTTCAAACGATTCGCGATCTGTTCGCACTGATGCGCAATGAGCCCGTCAACTATTACGACCTGCGGGAAAAAGTATCGGTGGAGTCGACCGCGTTTCGCCCTGCGACAACCGAAGAGATTGAGCTGAACGGTTTTCGCATTTTCTGCTCCATGCTTTCAATGGATTGTATTGCTGAAGAGCATCGTCCATATATTGAATCGATCATCCGTCGTCGTCACTTGTTCGACGATGAACTTTGCTCATTGATCGAGATCGGAAAAGAGCAGGGCGGTTTTGACCAGACTCAGGCACAACGGTTTGTCGACAAATGCGTTGCACTGTTTACACGTCCCGAAGAAGCACTCGTCAGCTGGTCTGAATACGAGAAACTACGCTCGATCAACAAAGTTGCCGCGCAAGTATTGATCAGTAATTCGCTGGCGTTCAACCATTTGACGCCGTCGGTTGCCTCGGTTCCAGCGGCACATCAGGAGATGCTTAACCGGGGTATCAAAACGATCCCCGTCTGGCAGGGACCGGTTGGTAAGGACGTGATCCTCCGACAGACCTCCTGTTTGGCACCACCGGTCGTCTTGAAGTTCCCCAATGGTGATGGCACGTTTAAGGAAGCAGAATATCAAGAAACCTTCGTCGAGTTTGAAGAGCGTTTGCAAGCGTTAACGCGTCAAGGTCGTTTGAAATTTGAAGCGTTGTTTGCCGAAGGGAAACAGCGATTGACTTTGACCGAAAAAGAGGAAGGTTACGCAGAGCATTACTATGAAACGATGCGCGAAGCATTGGCCGAGTTTCCCGCTGATCCACTGACGCTGTGGAAAGAGGAGCTTGCTTATTTTGAGTACACGATCGACTCGGAATCTTCCATTGAGGGGCATTCGTTTGAGTCATTGGACGCAGCGATTGAAGCGGGAACTGTGAAGTTGGTCCCCCAACAGTACGAAGACTTTTTTGGTCCCGCCGCGACCAACATCTTCAACTCCAATATTGGGCTTGAGGAAGTTTCCAACGTCGGAATTGCCAAACCTGACGCGCAATCTGCATTCGAAGAAAAGCTGGGACAGGACGTGATCGACATGTATGACTACTACGACGCGATCGAGTCCCGATCACGCGCGGCAGTGCTTCAAGCGTTGGGAATCGAATCCTAAAAAGCGACACAGTGTGGCAGATCGATGCCCGACTGGTTCCGATCGCTAGTTCGCCGGCTCGTAGATCTTTCGTTTTTGATTCGCGAGATCCTTGAGGGTGTCCGTCGGCTCAAGATGAGGCACGTCGTCACTTGTTTGGTACAACGTCTCCTTGACGTGTTGCCACGACACTTGGTCCGCCCAAAACAGAATCCCGCCCTGGTGTTGGGGAAACGAAAATCCGTGAATCACACAGAGGTCGATGTCTCTTGGATCGTCGACGATCTCTTCGTCAAGAATTCGCGTTGCCTCCAAAGCCATTGCGGCCAGAATTCGATTGATGATCCCTTTGGAGATTAGGTCGTTGTCTTTAGCTTCGTCGTTTCGATAAGACGCAATCAGTGATGCCGTTTTTTCGCTCAGTTCTCCAGACGGATCGTTTCGATCAGCGTATTGATAAAAGCCCTCTTTCGTTTTTCGGCCAAGCAGGTTTTCCTTGACCATGCGAGGCAAGATTGGCGACAACGAAACGCATTTCAAGCCGGATTCCCACATCGTCCGCCCCGCGTACATGCACGTATCCACTCCAATCACATCGATGATCTGAAAGGGTCCACCCATGAACCCAAAACCCTGCATCGCCAAATCGATTGTCTCAACATCAACACCATTGACAAACAATCGCAACGATTCATCGAGCATCGCAGCCAGCAACCGATTGACGACGAACCCGGGACTATCGTTAATGGCCACCGGCATCTTGCGCAGTCCCTGAACGAATTGGACTGCCGAAGTCAGCGTCGCTTCTGCGGTTTCGGGTCCGCAGACAACTTCGACCAGAGACATAAGCTCAGGGTGGCAAAAATGGATGCCACAGATTCGCTGAGGGTGCTCCAACGCTTGCGCCAGCTTCTCGATTGGGATCGCCGACGTGTTGGAACCAATGATTACTTCGTCAGCAACTGCCGCTTCGATTTTCTTCAACACCAACTGTTTGACGTCCAAAGTTTCCACGACGGATTCGATCGCCAAGTCGACGTCTTTTAGTTGAGAATAATCTTCGGCAGTGTTCAGTTCACCTTGCGATTTGCCCGATGACTTCTTTCGAAGTTGCTTCGCCGCGTTTTTCAGCGCTTTACGATCTGCATCGAGCAACGTCACGTTGAGGCCCGACTTGAGGCAATTGGCAGCGATCGCTTTCCCCATCAGCCCCGCGCCCACAATGCCGACATGAGCGATCGGTTTAACATCGAGCGTCATGTCGACCATGCCGGGTGATTTCTTATTTCGATCGGCGAGGAAGAAATGATTCAACAGACCTCGACTCGCCGCACTTCCCCAGACCTGAGACATCGCCACCGATTCCGAATCCCAAGCTTGTTTGATATCAACCGTTGCAGTTCGAGTCATATGTTCCAACGCGACCGTCGGCGCATAGTGAAAGATTTCATTGTTTTCAAAAATTGAAGTTCCAAATTTGAGCATCGTCGACTGGATTTTGTCAGCGATCCCGTCGTCTTGGGCTACATCAAAACCAGGCACACAACCCATGATCGACTTGCGTGATTCGATAAACGATTGACTCTTTTGCTGTGATCGAATGGCGGCGATCGATGCATTAATCAGTTCGTCTTGATCGACCACTTCGTCAACGAAATTCATCTCGTGAGCTTCGTTTGCCGAGACCAGTCGCCCGGACGTTACCAAATCGGTGGCAACTTCGAGACCAGAAATTCGCGGCAATCGAGCAGTCCCTGCCCACCCGGGCACCAATCCCAATTTGACTTCCGGCAATCCGAGTACAGTTCGGCGATGGTTGCTGGCGATCCGGTGATCGCACCAAAGGGCCAACTCCAACCCACCTCCGACGCAAGCACCATGGATGGCCGCCACCGAGACAAATGGGCAGCGGCTGAAGCGTGCCATCACGGCCCGTCCTTTTTCACAGAACTTGATGATCTCTGGATCGGCCCAATCCAGATTGGCAACGATCACCTTCAAATCTGCACCGGCGACGAAAATGGAACGTTTGGCGGAGAAAAGAATCACTCCGGCAAGTGACCGATTTCTCGCGAGCTCTTCCATCGTCTGGTCGAGTTCGCTGAAGAGTTGATGATTGAGCACATTGGCGCCCGTTTCAGGCAAATCCATCGTGATCAGCGCGATATCGTCGGCAGGCATCGACACTGAAATCGCGGTCGAGGTAGGTTCCGTATTCATTGGCAGTTCATCATCAAAGAGCCATCGTATTTGAGTGGCATGAGTTTACTTGGAAATGGTCAGATTGATAATCACGCCGGTTCTCAATAAACCGGTCGCACGCGCAAACATGATTTACCGGTGTAAGCCATAGCAACCCAAAACGTACGATGACAGAATACTGATCTCGAAGGATTCCCGTTTGCCAATCGGTCATTCGATAAACGGCCGAATCTGCCTGCCGCAATGGCCAGTTTTCAGATAAACTACAGGTTCTGAAATGAGCTGCCCGTTTCTGTTTTTTGCCGCAGTCCATTTTGTTTTTATCACGCTGCCGATGGCAACCTATGTACGATCAATTAGCCAGCCCACAACCGCACGCCGATCAACGGTTGGTTCTTCGCCATGGCTCGACCTCCCAAGGACGTTGCCTGGCCGGAACCATTCTGATTTTGGTTAGTTTGTTGTTCGGCATCGGGTGTGATCAAACAACTCAACCACCAACAACCGATCCGGGCACGGCGGGGAACCAGACGACCAATCTTGTAAATGTTAGATTGATGGTTTCTCGCACCGGGCAACGAAACCTCAAAATCGATGTTGAGTGCCCTGAAAACTCAACGGTTTTCGATGTGATGGAGATCGCCAAATCAAACGGCGACCTTGAATTTGAGCACACGGGCTCTGGAGATACCGTCTTCATTACTTCGATATCAGGAGTTGCGAATTCAGGGGCGAACCAGGACAACTGGATCTACCGAGTCAATGAGGTTCGTGGCGATTGTAGTTGCGGTGAAAAACAGATCGCTTCAAACGACACAATCATTTGGAGTTATGGCAAAGTCTCATTCGACTGACTCCGATTTTGAGCTGCCAAAAAGAACGCTGCAACCTGTCATCACGACACGATGACAAGGCCACTTTTCAATAACCGAATACAGATTCCTGCAACCGAATACCAACGACTGAACAAGTAAATTTTCATGAGTAACAACCACCAACCAACCCTCGCCGATCGCGCCCACAAAGTTCTTCGTTCGATTGCAGATCGCAAAGCGACGCTGCCGGTTTTTGCATTGATCGTTATCGCTGGTGTGTTCAGTCGATTCCTGTTGGTCGGCGAGCCGAACTTTAAACCGATCGGTGCGTTGGTCTTGTTTGCCGGTTTCTATTTTTCACAAACTCGGTGGGGCGTCGCCAGCTTGTTGGCGATCATGCTGATCAGCGACCTATTTCTCGGGTTCTACGAACCGATGATGATGTTGGCAGTTTATTCAAGCCTGATGGTTTGCTTTGGCCTGGGCATTTGGTGTCGAAAATTGACACCTGCCAACGCCAACGTATCTGGCAAGACGTTTGCCTCGTTCCTGATATCGAGTCTTGGGATGTCGTGTGCATTCTTTCTGCTGACAAACTTCGCAGTTTGGTCGAGTGGACTATGGTACCCATCGACGCTGGAGGGGCTGACCCAATGCTTTGCTGCGGCAATTCCGTTCTTCCGCAATACACTCTCCAGTGACTTGCTATTCAGTCAGACACTATTGGTTGGCTACGCGACCACTTGTCTCGTCGCGAAAACTGATTGGCTCGGCTTGAGGACACCCGCTGTCGCAAAAAAGTGAATGATTTGTGCTGGTTGTTTTTCAACGAAAACATCACTGAACCGTTGACGAACGTGCACTTTTTATCGTCTTGGCGTAATGGTCATGCGCGGTCTGATCGCTTATTGAATCAAAATCACGAGTCGCTGAGAAAAATCGCGAAATTCAATGGCGTTTACAGTGCTTGCGACGATCTGACGCGTGCTGGTTTCGTTGGAATAAACAGGCAGTAGCGGCTATACTTCGACAGGACTTCCGACCATCCCTTTTGTGTTGGACTGCCGATCAAAAGTTTGTGAAGCAGCCGCGATTTCAAACTGCGGCGATTACCCTTTTCGATCCAATCGCTTTTTCGATCCATTCGAAATGCTCCACCATGAGATGTGTTGATCGCACTGGCTAATTGAAGAGTTCTCACAATACCATCAATCCAAATTAGATATCTTGCTGGAGTAAACGATGCCAATTCAGGACAAGTTTGAATTCTTAATGGAACAGCGGCGAAAGTTTCTCAAAGAGATGACCGCGTTGACTGGATTTGCATTGATTACCGGTGCCGAACTTTGCCGCGCAGAGCCTGTCGGGATCAGCGGCGATCCTTTCAACGACGACAAGGATTGGGGCAGCATTAAAGGTCGAGTCGTGCTCGATGGAGATGCACCCCAGCGTTCGGAAGTCGATTTGGACAAATTCAAGATCGACCCGAAAGACCTCAAATGGTTCAAACAGGAAGGCCCTATTCTTTCAGAAGACTGGGTCGTCAACAAAGAGAACAAAGGTGTTCAATGGTTGATCGTCTGGCTGATACCTGAGAACGCTGACACCGATCGAAAAGCGGTTTTGGATGTTCACGAAAAATTCAAAGCACCGATTGAAGGTGATGACAAGTTCGTGATCGTCGACCAGGAGCCACAAGGCTACGTTCCTCACGCAGTTGCCATTCGAGAAGGCATGGGACTAAAGATGCGGAACCAGGGACCGGTTGCTCATGTGTTCAACTTGACTGGTTTCAAGAACCAGATGGCTGCTCAAAACATGGCGCCCAAAGCTGAATTGGATGTGGTCGATCTGAAAGCCGAACGCATCACCAATCAGGTCACTTGCCCACCGCACCCTTGGGAGCGAATGTGGTTGAAGATTTTTGATCATCCCTATTACGCGGTAACCGACAAAGACGGTAACTTTGAGATCAAGAACGCCCCCAAAGGCAAATGTCGTCTGGTCGTCTGGCAGGAGACGATTGGCTACAAGGGAGGCCGCAAAGGCCGCTATGGTGAGATCATCGAGATTGAAGGCGGAGCATCAACCGATCTGGGCGAAATCAAAATCGAAGTCACGACCACCAAGGACGAAGAAAAGAAAGGCTAACAACCTTTTGACTTGCCGCCGCAGCCGCCAGATCACCTGCAACCAACAGCAATTAAAAATACGATTGACGTGTCACACGCGTGAGACTCGGATTTGTTAAACTCGTTAATCTACATCTGGACGATCGTATTTTTGCTGGGCAGCAGCGCCGTAGCTGGTTTGATTTGGGCGGTTGCCAGTGGACAGTTCCACGCATTGCAGCAGACGGCAGATTCCATTTTTGATGACGATGAACCGATTGGCCAACCAACCGATGCGTTCCCACAGCAAACGAATCAGGAAGAGTCGAAGTGACACAAAGGTCAGTCCGTGGTAGCCAAATCAACCCAATCAACCTCATCCCCAATCGACTCGGGCCATCTGCGAGCTGAAATCGATCGTAGCTGTCGTGTCCCAGTCATGTTCTGGTACGTCAGCAGCGTCGTTTGGCTTTTGATTGGTACAATGTTGGCATTGGTGGCGTCCTTCAAGATGCATACGCCAGATTTTCTGGCGGATATCGAATGGTTAACCTTCGGTCGAGCTCGACCCGCCCACTTGAATTCGATTGTCTACGGCTGGGCGTCCATGTCGGGTGCCGGCACCATGTTGTGGTTGATGGCGCGGCTGTGTCGTCGAACACTGATTTGGGGTGGCGGCGTAATCGCAGCCTGTCTGCTGTGGAATGTGCTGGTTGCGATTGGCACCTGGCAAATTCTGATTGGGAATGGAACGAGTATTGAGTGGCTGGAATTTCCCAGCTGGATCGCCTATCCGCTGGGTCTATTGTTCATCGGCGCGATCGCCTGGACGGCAAAGATGCTGGCGACACGTCTGGAAAAAAATCTTTACGTATCGCAGTGGTATTTGTTAGGGGCGACGATCTGGTTTCCGCTGCTCTACGTTGCCGCGACAATATTGTTACATTCGCCGGCAGCAACCGGGGTGGCGAATACGACTGCCAATTGGTGGTTTGCTCATAATGTGCTGGGACTCTGGCTAACGCCGATTGGACTCGCATCCGCGTATTACTTTATTCCCAAAGTGATTGGACGGCCGATTCACAGCTATTATCTTTCGCTGGTCGGATTCTGGTCACTGGCGTTGTTTTACAACTGGGCCGGGACTCACCATCTGATTGGCGGACCGATTCCAGCTTGGGTGATTACGCTGGGAACCGTTGGCAGCATGATGATGTTTGTTCCCGTGATCGCGGTTGCCGTTAATCACCACATGACCATGGTCGGTCATTTCTCACATTTGCGAACCAGTCCGACGCTACGTTTCGTCGTGTTTGGCGCAATGGCTTACACGGTGGTTAGCGTACAAGGTTCATTGACAGCACTTCGCAGCGTCAGTGAAACGACTCATTTCACTCATTACACCATCGCTCATGCCCATCTTGGCCTGTACGCGTTTTACACCATGATTGCGTTTGGCTCGATGTACTATGTGATTCCACGTTTGGTGGACAAACAGTGGGCCAGCGCCGGAATGATCAAGCTTCACTTTTGGGCCACAGCCATTGGCATCACGGTCTACTTTGTCGGTTTAACCATCGGTGGATGGTGGCAAGGCATGATGATGAATGACTCAGAGATTCAGTTCATCGAAATTGTAAAAAGGATGATCCCTTTTCTTTGGTCGCGTTCGATTGCTGGGTGTTTGATGACAGTTGGCCATGTGGTGTTCGCCCTGCTGGTGGTCATGATGTTGTTTGGCGCAAGAAAATCTGGAACTCAGGAGACCACCCAATGAATAATAGTTGGTTGATTCTGGTCGGAGTTCTGTTGACCGTGATTGCTTCGTTGTTGGGTTTGGTGTTGGTTCCAGGGTGGCAGTTTCAAACGATGCAGCCGATTGAAATCGTCGCCGGTGACGCCAGTAGCGTCTATCCGCAACCGCTCACCGAAACCGCCGCCGAAGGTCGCGAAGTTTATCGATCTCTGGGTTGCATCTATTGTCACAGCCAACAAGTGCGACCTGAAGGATTTGGGGCCGACATTGAACGTGCGTGGGGGATTCGTCGTTCGGTTCCGCGAGACTATTTGTTGCAGGATCCGCCGCTGATGGGCACGATGAGAACCGGCCCAGATCTTTCCAGCATCGGATTTCGACAACCCAACGATGAGTGGCATTACCTCCATCTTTACGACCCGATGACCACTTCCCCTGGCTCCATCATGCCAAAACACAAGTTTCTGTTTGAGTTGGTGAAAGGCGAGTTGGATGCCAACAATGAAGCAGGCGTCACCGCGTTTCAATTGCCCGATTCCTACTCGGGAGAAACCAGTTGGATCATCCCAGACGATCGCGCCAAAGCACTTGTCGCATACTTGAAATCGTTGAGCCAACCCCATGATCTTGAGGTGGTCAAATGAGTGAAGATTCCGATCCAATCGAAGAAAACCAGTCACAGACCAACGACCCGTCGCTTTATGAACAACCGGATCGTCAGTCACCTGACGTTCCTGAGCTGCATCGTGAGGTGATTCGTGACGAGTTTGAACCTCACGAAGGCAACGAGCGCGTGCCCGTCTGGATGTTCCTGGTGTTTATCGGTCTCGCGATGTGGTCGGGCTGGTACGTGAGTGAATACGACGGCGGCTTTCGTTCGGATGTCTTCGATGGACCTGATGCGTTTCGGGTCGTCGACTATTCGCAACCCGGCGCCAAAAAGAAGCCACTCGATCCTGAAGTGCTCGGCAAACGTGTGTTCAACACCTGCATCACCTGTCACCAAGCTGATGGCGAGGGACTCGCTGGAAAATACCCACCGCTCAATCAATCGGAATGGGTTCAAGGTGATGACCGCATCCTCGCCCGGATCTTGCTCAATGGTCTCAATGGACCGATTGAGGTTCGCGGCCAGACGTACAACAACCAGATGCCAGCCTGGAAACAACTGTCTGACTACGACATCGCTGCCGTGTTAACTCATATTCGACAAAGCTGGAACAACGATCTGCCATCCGTTGCACCTTCGACCGTTGCTGCGGTCAGGGCGGAGATTGCCGAAGAGACCACTCCGTACAATCCCGCTGATTTGGCAAAACTGGAGTTGCCCAACGTTGACGCTGTCGGTGAAGAAGAGATTTTTCTGGAGTACAAGAACGCTGGTGATGTCGCAACCATGGCCGAAGTCGATGAAGGTCTTTGGGTGAAGAATCTGAAAGAAACATACGTCATCGCGAAGTTGACCGAAGAAGTTGGCGACCCCGTCATGGGCGAGCCGATTTTTACAACGGCAACTTGCATCACCTGCCATGTCAGCACAGAAACTCAAAAGGCAATCGCACCTTCGCTTGACGGCGTCAGCAAGCGAATGAAACGGGAAGAAATCATCGATTCGATTTTGCATCCGTCCGCGAAGATCGCTGAAGGTTACGAAGCGATGAAGTTGGCTCTATGGGATGACACCTTCAAAACAGGGAGCATCCTTGAGGAAAACGACGACATCATCCGCCTGCGACTGACGACTGGCGAAGTGATCGAACTGCCAACTGACGACGTTCTGGATCGGGTCAAAGATACAATCTCGCCAATGCCGATCGGATTGGTTGACACGTTGACTGTTGATCAACTTGGTGACCTGGTCGCCTATCTGGAATCGCTCGAAGCTCCCGAGGGTTCAGAGGATTCTTCAGGCGAACCTGTCAACGAAACAGGAGCGGCCGAGACCAATCCAGAGGAACCAGGGAACACGGAAGAGAACAACGAACAACCTGACCAAGGTGGAGGCGAGTGAGCTGTTGTACTCCGCAAAACGAAGTTCCAACGAAAGCTGATGGCAGCTTTGCAATCACTGGCGAATTGATTTGTCTGATCATCGCTGGATTCATTGCTGGAAACAGTACACTGGTGGCGTTGGTCGCTAATTTGTCAGCCGGTGAAAATGACGCGTCTGTTCGGTTTTGGATGCAAACGGGTTTACTGGTCGCCACCGCGATTGTCGCAATGCTCCTGGCGCCACAACTCTGGCGAAGTTTGATCGCGAACATCCGGCGCCGCAAATTGTCCGTCGATGTACTTTTTTTGCTGGGTTGTATCGGGGCGCTCGGCTTCTCGATGTGGTCGTACTGGACGGGCGTCGGCGCCGTTTACTTTGAAGTCGTCAGTATCCTCCTGTTCATTTACTGCCTCGGTTCATGGATCAAGGGAACGTCACAAGGCAACGTCTTGAAGGGCCTCGATGCTTGGTCGCCCGAGCGACATCGCTGCCATCGTCTGGATGAAAATGGAATGTTGAGCTCCGTTTTTGTCAAAGAGATTGTGGCGGGAAATCTGGTTCAGGTTCCTGCCGGCGCGATGATCCCGGTTGATGGAACCGTTGCTCGAGGTGGCGCGTTTTTACGAACGTCGACCATGACTGGCGAACCGCACGTACAAGCGGTTACTGCGGGAGACTCGGTGTTCGCTTCATCAATCCTGGTCGATTCGCCCTTGCTGATTCGAGCCGCGGCTCCCGGCGACCAACGTGTTATTGATCAACTGACTCGCTCGGTCGATGAAGCAGCAAAACGACCCAGCCGCTGGGAGACGCTTGCCGATCGGGTCGCCAAATGGTTCATGCCGTTGGTCGCGACCGCGTCCTTGACCACGTTTCTAGTTTGGTGGTTGCTGGCAAGTTTTGAAGTTGCCATCATGAACGCGCTCGCGGTGTTGCTCGTTGCCTGTCCCTGTGCGTTTGGATTTGCAACACCCGTAGCGATCTGGTCGACGCTATCGCGACTCTCAGAACAATCGATGCTGGTTCGCCGCAACGATGTCATCGAGCGACTGGCTGAAATTGACACAGTGGTCTTTGACAAAACGGGTACGTTAACGAGAGTCGAACCGACACTGATTCAACTGCATCGACGACACGGTACGCCGTGGCAGCAAGATGACCTGCTGCTGTTGATCCGATCGCTGGAAGCGGGTTCTCAACATCCAATTGCCCAAGCGTTTCACAACGCAGATGATGTGACGATACCTCTTGATGACTTTCAGTGGTTGCCCGGCATCGGTGTCGCTGGTTCGTTTGCCACCGATGTCTGGAGCCAGTTATCATTCTCCGATCAAAACGATGGGCCCCTGAAGCTTACCTTTGGCCGACTGACTCCATTGCGACAAAAGAGCGGTTCCAATCTGGTGACGCTCAACGACCCTTGGCAGTCACTCATCGCGCGATCCAATCAGTCTGGCAATCAATTGTTAGCCGTTGAGATTCAAGGACGCATCGAGGCCGTCGCCGAAATTGGCGAATTACCAATCGACACACTCGAATCGGGACTTGAGCGATTGCAGCAGTTGGGAATTACGACCAAGATCTTTTCGGGTGATTCGGCCAATCGTGTCCAACGACTCGGCGTATCGGATGTCCAAAGCGACATGAGCCCAGAAGAAAAGTTGGCGAGTTGCCAACAGTTGCTTGAATCTGGCAAAAAAGTCCTCTTTGTCGGGGACGGCACGAACGATGCAGGGGCGATGAGCGTCGCGTCCGCTTCGATCGCCATCGAGTCCGGTTCTTCTTTGGCAGCCGAAGCTGCGGATATTCTCTGGCAAAGCTCAGATCTCCAACACGTCGGAAATGCGATTGAGATTTGCCGCAAGACGACGTCGCAACTGAAAACAACGCTCCTGTTGGCCATCACCTACAATACAGTTGGGATGACCGTGGCAGCCGCAGGGTTGATTCATCCAGTCGTCGCGGTGGTCTTGATGTTAGCGTCCAGCTTGACCGTCGTTTTAAGAGCAACCCGATAAGCCGAACGGTGAAGACGATAAGAACCCAGACAGCAAACTCGTAAGAGATCGTTCAAACGGTAACGTTACGACTTCAGATACGACCCACACCATCAAACGACAACACTTAGCGATGTCCTCATTGATCACGCAACATCCTTACCGGCTCAATTGCCCTCGCTTGATATGGGCCGCGTCACTTTTGATGGTCATTCACTTCTGCTTCACCGCTGCAAGCAAGGCACAATCGAAGACGAATCTGCCGCAAGACGAGTCGTCCAGCGTCAACTTCAACAAAGACATTCGACCGATTCTGAATCGACATTGCACAGCGTGTCATGGCGGTGTCAAACAGGCCGCTGACATTTCCTTCGTCTACCAATCAAGTGTCGTTGCTCCTGACGGCTGGATCGTCGAACCTGGCGACCCGGAAAACTCATTGCTCCTGGAACGTGTTTTGTCCGGTGACGGTGACACTCGCATGCCACCTCCAGAACATGGGCGTGCATTGAATGCTAACGAAATCGATTTGCTGAAGCGCTGGATCGAGCAGGGTGCTCAATGGGAATCTCATTGGGCGTTTCGCAAACCAGATCGACCGAAGCTTCCGAAGGTGAAGGATGCAACCTGGCCGAAGTCCACTTTGGATCATTTTGTTCTGGCAAAGTTGGAATTGGAAAAGATTCAACCCGCACCTGCTGCCGATCCTCAGCGATGGCTCAGAAGGGTCACGCTCGATATCACTGGCCTGCCGCCAACGATCAAGCAACGTTCGGAGTTCCTTGAATCGCTTCAAAGCTGTCAGACAGATCATCAGATCGAGCAGGCCTACGAAAAAGTTGTCGACGAACTCTTGAGTTCGCCAGCTTATGGCGAGCGTTGGGCCAGTGTCTGGTTGGATCAGGTTCGCTATGCCGATTCGAAAGGGCTGGGAATTGATGGTAGACGGAATGTTTGGAAGTATCGTGACTGGGTCATCACGGCATTGAATGCAGACATGCCTTTTGATCAGTTCACGCTCAAGCAACTTGCTGGCGACTTACTCCCTCAGCCTACCATCGATGATTTTCTTGCGACAACGAATCAACGACTGACGCAAACCAATGAAGAAGGCGGGACTGACGATGAAGAATTTCGAGTCGCTGCAGTGCTCGATCGCGTCAACACAACGTGGCAAACCTGGCAAGGGCTCACCTTCGGTTGCGTTCAGTGTCACAGCCACCCTTATGATCCGTTTCGGCACGAAGAGTACTACCAATTTGCAGCGTTTTTTAACAACACCGCCGATTCTGATCTAGGTGAGGATTGGCCTGTCGTGAATGTCCCAGTTGCAACCAGCGACTACGAAACGGCATCACGCCTGGACAATGAAATTCAAACATTGACCTCACAGATCTGGGCACGTGAAAACGAAGCAACGCGTCTCGTCAAATGGAGCTCGCTGGTTGGCCTAAAAGCTCAGACCAACAATCAAACGAAAGTGGCCACAGTCTCGCAACCCAATCACGATGAATTTCACACCGTCGACACGGTCAGCCAAAACACAACCATCATTCTTTCGGCGCCGATCCCCAAGCAAATGAAGACGTTGACGGCCATCCAGGTGAACGCGCTGCCAATGAATCCGGACTCTGCACGGATCGATTCTGAATGGGGATTCTCGCTCTCAAATGTGACGGCCAGCCTTCGTCTGCCTGATCAAGAAGAACCTTTCGCCATTGAATTTGCACAAG
Source organism: Planctomycetota bacterium (assembly GCA_038534355.1). Classification (GTDB taxonomy): domain Bacteria; phylum Planctomycetota; class Planctomycetia; order Pirellulales; family Pirellulaceae; genus Mariniblastus. The sequence goes on along the minus strand of JBCAWX010000040.1, from coordinate 28,839 downwards.
TCCTTGCCGACGAACCAAACCCGTTTTTCGATCCGAACGATAGTCTGAAACCGAAATCGAATCGCGGCTTCGCTGCGTACACGCGTATCTACCACCCGCGCCGCGCCGTTCTGGTTCTCAAGTCGCCGATCGACTTACCTGCCGACGCTGAACTGCAAGTCTCGCTTCACCATCGAATGATGGCACTTGGGGCATTCCCCCTGGTCATTCGCCGAGGTCATCTTGCGATTACCGATTCCGATACGTTTGGGGATTTGAAAACCGACAAGGGTTACTCGGGGGATCGCAACCACTTGAGCAAACTTCGGGAGCAGCGAAAAGCAATCAAGTCCGTACCCACGCCAGTGCTTAAAGAGCGACCGGAGCATTTGTCACGAACCCAGCACGTTTTTGTTCGCGGGCTCTTTTTGACCAAAGACAAACCTGTTCAACCAGCAACGCCTGAGTCGTTTCACGAACTAACGACGCAAACCCAGCCCAATCGACTCGATATGGCCAACTGGTTAGTCAGTTCCGACAATCCGTTGACAGCGCGGGTTGCCGTCAATCGAATCTGGGCTCGTCTCTTTGGCGTCGGCATCGTTGCAACCGAAGAAGACTTTGGGAGTTCTGGCGAACCACCGTCACATCCACAATTGCTGGACCATCTGGCGATTCACTTTCAGCAAGACCTGAAGTGGAACCAGAAACGGCTGATCAAGTTGATTTTATTGTCCAGCACGTACCGTCAGTCGTCTTCGATTCGCAGTGACCTTTTGGAGCGCGACCCACAAAATCGTTTGCTTGCCAGAGGGCCACGTCATCGACTGTCGGCTGAAGTTATTCGCGATGCCGCACTGTCCATTTCTGGCTTGCTCAGTGAGAAATCATTTGGGCCGCCGGTGCATCCGCCGATACCTCAAGGTGTCTGGAAACCGTTTCAAGGTGGCGACAAATGGAAGACCCCTGATACGGATTCACCCGATCGTTATCGTCGTTCCATCTACACTTACACCAAACGGAGCATTCCGTTTCCCGTATTTGCAGCATTCGATTCACCTTCACGCGAGGTTTGTACGCCGCGGCGTCTTCGATCCAACACGCCGCTTCAAGCGTTGATGTCGCTCAATGATCAAACGATGATCGAGTGTGCGGAAGCGTTTGCCAGAAAGATGCAGGAATCTGATCCTGAAACGATCAGCCAACTTGAAAATGGTTTTCTGATGGCAACCTGTCGACGTCCGGAAGCAGATGAACTGAACATTTTAAAACAGTTACTAGATTCGTATTCACCCCAAGAAAGATCGCTTGGCTGGCGAGCGGTCGCCCATGTGCTGTTGAATCTTGATGAGGTGGTTTCCAAATGACGAAGTCGATCGAAGATGAATTCCGATTCAAACAACTGCAACATTTAACGCGACGACACTTTTTACAAGACTGTGCGACGGGGCTGGGCGCGATCTGGCTGGCATCCCAAACCGCTCGAGCTTTTGGGAACACAAATGCCAATCGATTTCCCGATGACCCACACCCGGGAATCGCGAAAGCCAAACGTGTCATTTTTTTACACATGATTGGAGCGCCAAGCCAGCTTGAGCTGTTTGATTACAAGCCCGAACTCACCCGACTCGATGGTGAATCGTGTCCACAAAGCTTTCTTGACGGGAGACGATTCGCGTTCATTCAGGGCACACCTCGCATGCTGGGGCACCAGTATCCATTTGAGCAACATGGCCAAAGCGGTGCCTGGATTTCAGATCGACTTCCAAAACTGGCCAAGGTTGCCGACGAAATCTGTTTTATCAAATCAATGCAAACGGATCAGTTCAATCATGGTCCAGCCCAACTGATGGTCCACACCGGTCAAGCACGCCTTGGCTATCCGTCGATCGGTTCATGGGTCACGTATGGCATGGGAACCGAGAACGAAAACCTTCCAGGCTTTGTCGTCTTGCTTTCTGGCGGACGTCAACCGCGAGTGGGTAAAGCGTTGTGGAGTGGTGGGTTTCTACCTTCGGTTTACCAAGGTGTGCAATGCCGATCCCAAGGTGACCCTGTGTTGAACATCGCCAACCCCAAAGGTGAAACACGAGCTCAACGCAGAAAGATGTTGGACGCACTCAATCAACTCAATCAAAAGTCGCACGATCAGTTCGGTGACCCAGAAACGCTGACGAGAATCGCGCAGTACGAACTTGCCTTTCGCATGCAGGATGCAGTTCCCGAAGCGATGGACATCCAACAAGAAACCAAAACGACGTTGGACAACTATGGAGCACAGCCTGGCAAACAGTCCTTCGCTAACAACTGCCTTTTGGCGCGTCGACTGGTGGAGAAGGGCGTCCGATATGTTCAGTTGTTTGACTGGGGATGGGATTCACATGGTGCGGCGAAGAATGAAGCATTAAATGAAGGCTTCAAGAATAAATGCCAACAGATGGATCAGCCGGTCGCCGCATTGCTTAGTGACTTGAAAGAACGTGGCATGCTTGAAGACACGCTGGTTGTCTGGAGTGGCGAATTTGGGCGGACACCGATGCGTGAGAATCGTGGCGGTAAGGAGATGACCTTTATCGGACGCGACCACAACCCTTCAGCATTCACCATGTGGCTCGCCGGGGCGGGTATCAAACCCGGAATGACGTATGGGGCAACAGACGAAGTCGGTTATTGTGCGGCAGAGAACCCGGTCCAACTTCGCGATTTCCACGCCACGCTATTGCATCTGCTCGGATTTGACCACCAAAAGTTTGCGGTTCCGTTTCAAGGATTGAATCAAAAATTAACGGGCGTCAAAGATGCTCATTTAATCGAGGACATCCTGGCGTAACTGAAAGTTGCGTCGAGAAAAGGTGATCCTTCATTCGAAACTTTCCTTTACGAATCGGGTTGAATCTGTAGATTCGAGCCGTCGATCCCGTTTAGATCAATCAAAGGCTCGCCATTGATTGTTACTTGACAGGAATTTATTCCATGCGATCGACGCAACCCACGCTTTCAACTGTACTGCCGACCTCGGCTCATCCATTGTTCAAAAATGTCTCGCGAATCATGTGCGGCCCAATGCTGTCGATGCTCTTGATCGTGATATTGTCGCCCCATTCTGCTTCCGCGCAGGATTGGCCGGAACTCTTGGGCAGCGGTGGCACCGCACAGACGACTGAATCGGTACCCTCGACATGGGACGAGAAGAACAACCTGCTCTGGAAACTTGATCTACCAGGAGCAGGCTCCTCAAGCCCGATTGTGGTTGGCGATCGATTGTTTGTGACCTGTTATTCTCGCAACGGAGATACACTGACGCGATACGTGATCTGCGTTGATAAAAAATCGGGCGACAAACTCTGGACCAAAGAGTTTCCAGCTGAGTATCGCGAAGATTCGTATCGAGGCTACATTCAGGAACATGGCTATGCGAGTAATACGCCGGTCAGTGATGGCAAACACCTCTACGTCTTTTTGGGCAAAGGAGGGGTGCATGCCATGGATTTCGATGGTGAGGTGATTTGGAGCAGAGACGTTGGTAAAGGTTCCAGTAATCGTCAGTGGGGATCTGCGGCCAGCCTGCTTTTGTATAAGGACAGCGTCATCGTCAATGCTTCCGAAGAAAGCAAAGCGATCATTGGGCTCAACAAAGCTGACGGCAAAGTCATCTGGAAACAAGCGGCTGATCTGTTGGAGCTTTCTTATGGCACACCACGCTTGGTTGAGCTATCCAGTGGACGATCGGAACTGGTCATCAGTGTTCCCAGCGAACTGTGGGGACTGAATCCTGCATCAGGAAAACTCAGGTGGTACACGACAACTCCAATGACGGGCAACGTTTCGCCATCCGTCATCGTCGATGGCGAAAATGTGTACAGCTTTGGCGGCTATCGCTCATCGGGCAGTGTCTCCGTGAAGGCTGGCGGGAAAGGCGATGTCACCAAATCGAATCTTAACTGGACCAGTCGATCAACATCCTACGTGGCGACGCCGTTGATTCATGATGGTCGATTTTATTGGATCGATGACAAAGGGCTGGCCAACTGCTCCGACGTCAGCAACGGCAAACAGATCTATCGGACACGCGTTAAGGGCCTTAGTGGTCGACCGGTTTACGCTTCGCCAATCATGGCCGACGGCAAAATCTATGTCGTCACGCGTCAGTTTGGGACGATCGTTTATGCACCTGGTGACGAGTTTAAAATCATCTCGCAAAACAGTCTGGCCGGTGACAACACTGATTTCAATGCAACACCGGCAATTTCTGATTCGAGGTTGTACTTGCGCAGCAATCAAGCGCTCTATTGCATTGCCGAAGAAAAATGACTCGCGTCAACAGCTGGCGTGGTTTTCGAGGACGGCGTTAAACATCGAAGTTTAACGCCGACTCATCGGTTTACGGCGGCTTCCATGTTTTTGATAGACTTTCTTCGCCGCGGCTTTCGCAGTTTGACTCTTCTTGACTTCGAAAATCCGATCTCGCGCCAACTTGTAAGCTGCCTTGTGATCAACGATCGGGGCAGGGTAGTCTTTTCCGATCAAGCAACGATACATCTGCTGCTCCATCAAAGTCATGGTTTGCGGTTCCGAAAGATAGGCGTCCGGAACGTCCGCCAACTCGGGAACGAACTTGCGAATAAACTGTCCTGTTGGATCTTGGTCGAGAACCTGTTTGATTGGCGAATAGATGCGAACGGTGTTGATCCCGGTCACGCCCGACTGCATTTGAACTTGGCTGTAATGAATCCCCGGTTCGTAGTCGAGGAACAGTCGTGCCAGAAAGATCGCCGGCCGACGCCAATGCAACCAGAGGTGATACGATGAAAATGATACGAGCATTGCCCTCATGCGAAAATTGATCCAACCCGTTTGATGCAACGCTCGCATACAGGCATCGACCATTGGGTAACCCGTTTGGCCTTTGCACCAAGCTTGAAAGTATCGTTCGTTAAACTCCGACTCACGTAAACCATCGTAAGCACGGTTAATGTTTTGAAACTCGATACCAGGTTCATCCTCCATCTTTTGAATAAAATGACAGTGCCAGCGAAGACGTCCTTGAAACGAGGAGAGTGACTTCAGCCAAGTCGGCTCAATTGTCTTGCCCGATTTTTTGAGCTGTTTTAATTCGGCACTCCGTTTCAGGGCAGCTTGATGGACGGTCCTGATCGAGATATTGCCGTATGCGAGATAGGTACTCAAACGACTGCAACTGGCAAAGGCGGTCACAGGGCTCGACATTTCGCTGCGATAATTCACGCCGCGAGATGTTAGAAATCCGTTTAAGCAGTTGTGGGCAGCCGACTCACCACCAACTTGTAAATCACGTCGTTGAAATCCGCGGACCTGAAAATCATCTTTTGTCTTGATCTCACCTGGATCAACGTCAGGGACCGATCGCATCGATGTTGGAGCGGATAGAACAGGCTCGCTCATGCGTTGCTGCCACTGTTTGGCCCAGCCATCGCGACATTTCAAGCGACGCACCACACCATTCTGTGGCAGTTCACGGAACTCGATCCCGATGGATCGGGCCCAATTTCGAACGTGACGATCGCGTCGATAACCCAAATCGTTGGTGGTCTCTTCGTGAGCCCAAATCGTTTCAATGGAATGGTCACGACAGAGATTCTCCAACACACTTGGCATTGAACCTGTTCGCAAAATCAATTCGCCACCGATCGATTGCAAACGTTGTCTCAGCTCGGCCAACGATTGATTAACAATCTGCAGGTGTGCCGCATCAAAGTCAGACGCCTCAATCAGCGCTGGCTCATAAACGTAAAGACAGAGACAAGCCGAATCGCTGGCCTGTGCGGCGTCGACGGCATGTACCAAAGGAGCATGGTCTTGAACTCTCAAATCGCGCTTAAACCAGACCAGTTGATTGGGCATCGAGGATTCGCGAAAACAGCGACTAGTAAGACATGAAGGATGACACGGCGAAACCTTTTGTTAACCGATACGATCTCGAGCGGGTAACACGCGATGCGGTTTCAACACTACATCGGCATCGACTACAGCGGAGCGGCAACGCCCAGCAAACGGACAGGGGCCATTCAGGTTTATCACGCTGCAGGCGATGCCAAGCCGATACATATTGCTTGCCCCGCGTCGGGCAGATCGAAACGCAATTGGAACAGGATCGAGCTGTATCAATGGCTGAACCAGTTTCTTGAATCTCATCAAGCGACGATGGTCGCAATCGACCATGGATTCTCATTTCCAGCTTCCTACTTCCAGCAATATCGACTGAAAAACTGGGACGAGTTTCTCGTTGACTTCATCGCCAATTGGCCGACCGACTCGCCAGATGCCACGGTCGAAGAGTTTCGCGCCAATACACAACGCAGTGGTAGTGCCAAAGAACTCCGTCTCACTGAACGATGGACTTCATCAGCCAAGAGCGTCTTTCAATTTGACGTTCAAGGTTCAGTTGCCAAATCGACTCACGCTGGTCTCCCGTTTCTGCACCAGCTCCGACAGTCGCATCCGTCACTTCACTTTTGGCCGTTTGATGGATACAAGATTGGCGAGCAGGTCGAAAACGAAGGTAGCCAGGACGCGGCGGAGCGTGCCGGCAGATCGATCAAGAATGAAAGTCGGTCCAGCAAACACAGTTCGGAAACGCATCGCCCTACGAATTCAACGAGCGTTGTTGCGGAAGTCTATCCATCCATTTTTCGAAATCGATACCCTCGCTCAAATCGCACAGTCGACCAGCAAGATGCCTATGCGATCTGTCGCTGGTTATCGGAAACGGACCTCGAATTCGATCTCGATCCCTACTTGCAACCACCGCTGACCGAAACGGAACAAGCCACCGTACTGATGGAAGGGTGGATTTTGGGAGTCATCTAGTTTTGCTCAGACAGCACTGAGGGTGCAAAGCCTTCGCTAATCAAAAGCGATAGCCTTGCTCATCTCGTGAATCTTGCAACTCTGTGACTCAGTGATTCAACAACTTAGCCACTGCGCAGAATCTGTTCGCACTATCGATTTTCGACTGCATCGAGTTGCTTGCCGATCCGTTGAGCCCAAAACCAAAGCATCGTTGCTCCAATTGCCGACACACCGGAATAGATCCATGGCATCGCTTCGTAGCTGTCCAACTTGGGATTCATGCCCATCAAGAAAAACAAAACCGTCGACATGATCAATGACATCGACAGGCCAAAAACTGCTAGGTATTGAAATTCAGATCTCATCGTGTCGTTCTCCAAACTTGCTAGTTGATTGTATGATTGGTTCGATTGGCTTTCGATCGATTGTTGGCGATGCGAATTGACTCGAAGCGACCACGCTTCTTTGCAACGCTCGACACATTCCTTCGCGACATCGTTGACAACGAGAAGCAACTTCTTTGGAATTGAAACAAAGTGCCGTTGCCCCATCACGCAGAAGTTGGCAGCTCTGATCTCAGAACCGATCGCTTCGTAAACAGTCGCTGCTATGCGGATGGCCAAACGTGTTTTGGTGGGCAGACTTTTGAATCCTTGACGACCGAGACGATAGTTTCGATCTGCCAATGCCAGTAATCGTTTGACTGGCTCCTGGACGTCGCCATCTGAAGGTCGACGGTTGGGATCGGCAGACAATTTGACCCACGACTGCGGCAAGTAAACTCGGCCACGGTCCCAATCTTCTGCGACGTCTCTGGCAATGTTCGTCATCTGCATTGCGATGCCCAAACGATTTGCGTTCTCATAGGCCCGGGGGTCGGTCACTCCGAGTAGTCGGCACATCATCAAGCCCACGACACCAGCAACTCGATAGCAGTACAGCTCCAGTTCTTGCTGATCCTCTACAGGTTCAAACTCAAGATCGGACTCCATACCTCGCAACAAATCCAGCGGCCACTCTTTAGGAAGGTCATACTTGTCGACAAGTTCGGCCAACCATTGCGAAGCAGCTAGTTGTGGCGATTGCGAATCGTAGATCAGCTCAATGTCGGAACGTAACCGATTCAAGCGTGTTCGCGCGATTGTTTTGGATGGCGATTCATCTACCGCGTTGTCGCACCATCGACACCATGCATACAACTTGCAAACGTCATCTCGAATGTCCGCGGGCAACATTCTTGCTGCCAACGAAAATGATTTGCTATGAACTTGAATGACTCGATGTTGATCAACGACGGTTTCAAATTCGGCGTCGCTGTGCATTGGGACTGTCTCAACCATGGGCAACGACTCCAAAATCTTTGGCGATCACGCCCGTGGTTGCTTTGGCAGTGTTGATCACACCGGGGACTCCTGCACCCGGATGAGTCCCTGCGCCGACGATGTACAAACCCGGAATCGAGTTGTCGCGGTTGTGTGGTCGAAAGAATGCACTTTGGGTAAGCTTCGGCGCAACAGAAAAAGCGGAACCATCATAAGCGTTGAGCTCACTTTTAAATTCGCGAGGCGTAAAATGCCGCCGGGTTACGACGGATGATCGAAGGCCAGGCAAATAGTCCTCAAGTGCCTCGAGAATGGCATCCCCATATCGCTGCTGAGTTTCCTCCCAATCGATGGGAACTTGGCCAAGATTCGGGACAGGGCTCAACACATAAAACGACTCGCAACCTTCTGGGGCCAGCGACGTATCCGTGATTGTCGGGGCGTGCAAGTAAAGACTGAAATCCTTGGGAAGCGACTTTCCGTAGAAGATGTCTTTGAGCAATCCTTTGAATCTCGGACCAAACAGAATCGTGTGATGAGCAATATCTTCGTAGCGACGATTGGTTCCAAAATACATCACAAACAGCGACATCGACCACTGCATCCGCTCAAGTTTTCTTGTTCGTTTTGCAGCCACTGGATGGCTTTTGTAAAGCTTGGAATACGTATGATGGACGTCGGCATTTGACACAACGACATCGTAGTTGGCTGGCTGATGGCCGCTGGCGGCGAGTCGATGTTTGGTCGCCAACGACTCGGCGTCAGATACCAAATCGATTGATTCGACAGGGCTATTTAAATGAATCTGACCACCGAGATCTTCAAACAATCGAACCAGGCCTTGAACGAGAGCCCCCGTTCCACCTTTTGGAAAAAAGACACCCCACTCACGCTCAATCCAATGAATTAGCGTATAGATCGAACTGGTCTCCATCGGATTTCCGCCGACCAAGAGAGGATGAAAACTGAACGCCTGACGCAGGTACTCGTTTTTGATAAAACGACTAACCGTTCCATAGACACTCCGATCCGCTCTGAGCTTGATCAGATCGGGAGCCACGCGAATCATGTCAAAGAAACTGAGAAACGGTTTTGCTCCCAGCTCGATGTAACCCTTTTCAAAAACCTTGCGAGTGTAATCAGCAAAACGACGATAGCCATCAACATCAGCAGGGTTGATTCTTCGAATTTGATTCAGCAGCTCGGCTTCGTCGCCAACGTAGTCAAACTCAGTTCCATCATTCCAGCGCAACCGATAAAACGGTGACACTGGAAGCAACTCGACATAATCTTCTCTTCGTCGACCGGCCAGCTCAAACAACTCGTCAATGCAATGCGGAGCAGTAATTACTGTGGGACCCGCATCAAACGTGAAGCCGCCGTCTTGATAGACATAAGCGCGGCCTCCCGGTTTATCGCGCTGCTCGTAGATGGTGGTTTGGAACCCCATCGCCTGCAGACGAATGGCTGCCGCAAGACCGCCAAATCCACTACCGACGACAGCTGCGTTCCGTCCATTGGACGTTGAATCACCAGCGGCGATGTCAGTTGACTTTGCGATTCCGCGAGATTCGTCTTCGACAACCGATAGCGATACACTAGACATAGTTCAACTCAACAGTGGCAACGATTCGATTTAGTTTTTCATGAACATCGGTTTCGATCCGAAACCCGTTTAATTCTGCAAGACAACCTTCGAGCTTCTGGTTGATCTCGTTAACGGCAACAATCTCAATACGCTCGAGGATCTGCTGGGCGGCATCTTGCGGCTCTGGCAATTGCTCTCGTGCGAGCTTGGCCAACCTTTGGACTTCCTCAGCCGGATAAACCTCGGCGAGCCACGCCCAAGGCCAGGTACACCGTCGGTTTCTCAAGTCGTCTGAGTTGCAGCGGCTCACAGCAACCTTCTGCAACTCGACAAAATCGTTTTGCATCTGCAAACCGATCCCCAACTCCATTCCGAACTTCGCAAGCTGTTCACAGACCGAAGCGTCTGCTCCCGCGGCGACTCCCCCGAGCCAGGTTGCCAAGGCGGTCAACGCACCCGTTTTCGACTCTCCGATCGTGCGGACAACTTCTGGCAGTTCAATTGGCGAACACTCGTCGAATGTTGCCGTGAGATCCAACGCTTGGCCTTCATGGCACTGCTTAATGACGCCAAGTGATTTTTTGACGATATCCAAAACTGCCGAAGGTGCTAAGTCGATTCCGGCGAGCAACTCGATCGCCGCGAAATACATCCAGTTGCCGGTATTGATCGCCAACGGCACTCCATACCGTAAATGCATTGTTTCCTGTTGCCGCCGGTTTCGCGAGTTGTCCTGAATGTCATCGATGACGAGCGAACCCGCATGCAACAACTCGACAAACTCAACGACACATTTGGGCGGCTCTCCTTCTCCACCGGCAATTTGAAACGATGTCTGAATCAGTTCTGCGCGGATTCCCTTTCCGTCACGACCCAAGAAATCTTGAACGGGATTGACGATCGCAGCCTGCCGAAGCGGTGACTTGCGAGTTCGGCTATGACCAATGCTCGCCAAGGCAGTGTCGACTAGGTTCGGAAGTTCGGACATGGTTTCTCCCAAAACGAGTTTAGAAAACGGAGCGGCGTTAATCCGCTTGGTGGACGCCCAACAATCATGCGCACAGCATCTGCACCCGAAAACTGATGTCCGTAAAAGCGTCGTATCAAGCCGGTTGGCATCTGGCGGTAGAAACGCTTAAAGATGCCGACTCGCTTTTCTGGACGAATTAACTGGAAAAGCATGCGATTGAGCCACAATGAAAACGTTGCCTGGAATCGATGCTTCTTCAGAAACTTCTCAGTCACGTTGATTGCCTCAGAGGCAGACACACGAGCAAGTGCGTCGGCGATGTTCGCGGCAAGTGGAATCGAGTAACCTGTCGCTGCATGAAAATATCCGCCTCGATAGCCCAACGCCAATGCACCATTTTTTTGGCTACGCTGGTAAGGCATCGGAAGGACTCCAGATTCTCGTCGCCGAACATGAAACTTCTCAAATCCACGTTCAGCCAGATATTGTTGGATGGCCAGCTCAAACTCTTCGCAATTCAGCTCCGCCGAGTTGGAGAAACGTGTTTCTTCAATCAGCACCACACGCTTTGAGAATGGCAGCGTATAGAAGAACCGGAAACCATCCGATTGTTCAACACAACAATCCATTAAACATGGAACCGGTGAGTCCCAGTCATCCATCAACTCGACTTCCAACCCCAGAAATTTCTGATAGCCGCAACCAGTTGGTATCGATTTGCGATCAATACCACGACAGTCCAGAACCGCTCGGCCTGTTATTCGCCTGCCATCTTCCAGCAAAACTTGATCGTCAAAAACTTCGACTGCGTTCTGTTGTAAACGTTCAAAGTTATCCGCTCGCTTGATCGTCGCCTCGGTCCGATTCGCAAGCCGATCAGACAATATCGATCCGTAGCTGATCGGAACTGCTTTGGATAAACCATCAAAACGAACGCGGTAGTGATCCCAACGATGATTGACCAAGCTGGAAAACCAACGCGAAGCACTCGCATCAAGATCACTCTGATGAAACGACCAGGTGTGGTTTCCGCACAATACATCCTGAGGTTCGACGAGCAAAACACGTGCGTCAGACTGGTAGTGTGCTAGGGCTGCCAACAGCAGACACCCCTGCAGACCGCCGCCGACAATCACGTAATCAAAATCAGAATTCAACACGATGTGGCCTTTCGATTCCAAGAAAGACTCGCGTTGATTTTCACACCTGCGGGCTCTAATACATCGGAAATCACATGCAGGAGCAGGTGAGGGATCGCCACGGCCGAGAGACCGATGAACGATGCTCTTATCGCCGCTTCGCTCGGCGTCAGCTGATTGAGATAAGCAACGAATCCCCCGACGAATAACAGAACTGCAAGAGCCGACATCGGCACCAATTCGATCGCCAGTTGTTTCGCTGAACCGTCGAACTGTGCTCGCAGATGCACAAGCCCGCGGACAGAATGCCAATAGCAAAAGTAAATTGCAAAGGAAAGCAGCACGGGACAAACGGCAAACATCAGCGCAAACGACGTCAACCGCACCAAGGTCACGAACAATTGTTGACCAGTTTGATGCTGCCACTGTCGGACGATATCGATTGCCAGCAGCATCATCCAGACTGGTGACAACCAGCAGATCACATCAACGATCCAGCTGCCACTCGTCAGATTCGTAGGCAGAACGATATCAAGCAGTGAAGCGACTTCAGATGAGCGAAAAAGCATCGTGACCCAGATCACCATGCCTCCACGGGCGATCACTCCCGGCTGGTGAATCCAAGTTGAGCTTGACGCTGTTTCGTCTTCTTCGAGCCCGAAGTGCCAAGATGCGAGAAGAAAAAATCCGCAAACGGTAAGCAGGGGCGATAGATACCAACCAGCAACAACAGCCGCGGCGACGGCGAGATAGACGACGAAGAATGACGCAAACTCCATCCACCGTGGCAGCCGTGTGTCGGATCCAGATTGCTGACGATCCAAAACTGCCAACGCAAGTCGATGATCAATTCCCCCATGCGGGAGCCCCAAAAACGATAGACCGACAAGGAACAGGACAAGCGTAGCGCCGGCGGTAGGAATCCAACCGAAAGCAACCAAGGTTGCCGCCGCGAATCCAATTGCCGTTAATGTCACCGAGTGAATCATCGCCTTGCCAAACTGGAAAACCTCAAACTTTCGTAAGCCAAAAACAGGCTGCTGAAGTTAGCTTCAGCAGCCTGTCAAATGATGCAGATTCAATCAGCACCCTAGGCCCCAGCAACTGCGACACCAGGGATATCATTGAGGCCGATCCCTTTTTCGGCATCGGATGCTGTCTTGGCTCGAGCGATGAAGTAGATCATGACGCCAAACCCAGCTTTCGCAGTCATGTCAGCAATCGCATAACCAACTTGCAAACCAACCATACCTGAAGGATCGCCACCACCACCAGCGGCTGCTTCCAACGCAGCTGGCGTACTGCCGAGTGCATAGGCGATTGGATACACCAACCATGTGACCATGATGACACCGCGTGCCAACTTGATTAAGCCTCGAGCGGCCTCCGGCTGAGTGTCTAAAGAAGCCGTCAGCTCAATCCACAGGATGTACAGAATGTAGAAGAATGGCAGGCAAGACAGACCAAACCAAACCCACCGCATGGTTGCACCAGATGGGTCTTGAATGACTTCACCTGGATAACCCAAACCGATCATCAGTGCCGAAGCGATTACCAAACGGGTCAATAGCGACGTGGCTTTGTCTCGTGGAAGCCGCATGACAACCACCAATTCGACCAGCAGTAGCGGCACCGTCAGGATCCAATCCGCATATCGATAGAAGTCATTGAATGCCGCACCGGTTCCGGCATACCCCCCCGCTTCGGACAACGCGTAGGCGTCTTGCCAACTGTGTCGGATCATAAAATAGTGGTAACACGCAATTGCAACGACGATCCCAGAAACCATCAACGCAGGTCGGTACGCGAAACCGACTGTCGAGCGGGCGGCAAAGAAGAACAGCGCCGCTGCACCCATGGTTGCCACCGTCATGGACAAAATGTTATCCACGAGGTTGTACTGAAATACGGATAAATCGGGCATGCCGAACAAAACGAAATCTGACATTGGATGGTAACTCCCGCCAAGTTAAAAAACTCTCAAAACTTTCACGACGCAAGAATTACCGACTTTACAGACCTCTATTAACGTAGCAAACTTCCAAAACTATCATCGTGAACGGTTTGCGTGTTTTTTTCTGGCCTGATCCCGCTACGATGGGTTGTTAGCAAGAAATTTCAATGGATTCTCCCGCTGTGCAAAAACTGTTGTCAACTTCTGAGTTTGCCGAAGCTCTTGGTGTCAGTGAATCGTCCGTCAGGCGATTAGCAGACAGCGGTCACGTAAACGTTCACCGGACCAAAGGCGGCCATCGCAAGATCCCGGTCGAAGAGGCGATCCGATACGTACGTGACCAGGGGATCCGGCCACAACGTCCCGAGCTCTTGGGCGTCTCGCTATCAACCGAAGCTGATGCACCAAACGCCTTCTTCAAGGCATTAACCGATGGCGACAGCGATCTTGCCGTGCGTGTTCTTCAGACGTTGTATCTGGAAGGCTCCAACGCCGCGACACTCTTTGACGGCCCGGTATTGAATGCGTTGTCGCGGATTGGGAGTACGTTTCCTCAAGACAAAAAGAGCATCTTTGTTGAACACCGCGCCGTAATTATTTGTATCCGTTCGTTGATGCAACTACGTTCGATGATGCCGCAAGTTGCTCCTGATGCCCCCAGCGCAATTTGCGCAGCGCCTGCCGGAGATCCGTTTTTATTGCCTTCGTTGATGTGTTCACTGGTCTTTCATGAGGCTGGATTTTCAGAAATCAACCTTGGACCTGACACGCCACTCGACATCGTCATGGATGCAATCGAGGACGAATCGCCAAGAATCATCAGCTTGTCGATCACCGGAGCGATCCGATCAAAATCGCAGCTTGCCGAAATTGAAAAACTGAACCGAGCAGCGAACAAGCATGACTGCGCTCTGATTATCGGAGGCAAAAACGCTGAACTTGTCGAATCCTCAAACATTCAACGTGGCCGTTCCATGACCGAACTGTTTCGTTTTGCAAAATCGCTAAGACATCAAACCTGAGTTGATCAAATTGGCGGCCTCGAGTCAGTGTTTCCTCGAAACGCGTTCCGACGGAATTTTTCAACCTTGAAACGATCAACTTCACCAGTTGCATGTCGCGTGATGGTATCATGCCAGACGACTCTGGCTGACGCCAAAAGCTAAACCCACGAATCCCATCCAATCATTCCGGGGCCAAAGATGACTCGAATTGCAACCTGCCTGATCCTTCTGATTGGCGTTCTACTACCGAGCACGCTTTTCGCGCAAGATCGTCCTAAAAACATGCCTCGGGAGAACGTGATCGATGTGCCCTCGATCAGCAAAGATCTTTGCGTCAGCAACGTGTTCCAATCGAACATGGTTCTACAACGAGACAAACCGATCGTCATCTGGGGTTGGGCGGCTGCTGGCGAAGAAGTAACCGTTCGCATTGGCGAGAACCAGCAAGTCGCCAAAACCAATGAAGACCGACACTGGAAAGTCACATTGCCAGCGATGCCGGCAAACTCCGAGCCGACAATCTTGACCATCGCAGGTGCCAGTCAAACACTCAAGCTGGACAACATTCTGCTGGGTGATGTCTGGGTCTTGGGGGGCCAAAGTAACATGGAATTTCCGTTGGATCGAATCGAGAATGGACAACTCGAAATCGTTTCCGCGAACTATTCAAACATCAGGATCTTGACTGTTCCCGCTCAGAATGGCCCTCAATTGAAAACGGGATTTCCTCGGTTGTACGAATGGAGCGGATGGTTCGGACGCCATTATCGCAAAGGCGACTGGGATGTTTGCACGCCAGAGATTGCTCGTGAGTTGTCAGCGATCGGTTACGTGTTTGCGCGACGTATTCATATGGCGACACAAGTTCCCATCGGAGTGATTGACGCTTCGCGCGGTGGTACGACGGTCGAAACTTGGACGCCAACCGAAACACTCAAGACGATCGAAACCGAGCAAGTGTCTAAAGTCCTGCAGGAATGGGATGAGAAAGTTTCCAATTGGGATGCACAAGCAGATCTGGATCGTCGCATCAAAGGTTTTCGTGACCGCGTTGAACGCTTCAAAAAAGAAGGTCGCAAACTGGGTGCCAACGAATCGGAACCGACAGATCTTCTGCCGGGCCCTGCGTTTGACCAGAATCGCCCCGGCAATTGCTACGCCAGTATGATCGGCCCACTAAAAGGCTTGAAAGTGAAAGGAGCAATCTTTCACCAAGGCTATAACAACTGCTTTAACGGCACCGAGGGAGCGATCTTTTACCGACAAGTTTTTCCAAAGATGATTGAAGCTTGGCGGGCTGCATTTGACGATCCAGAGTTGCCATTTGGCATCCTTTCACTTTGTACCGAAGGCACCGCCCAATCGCTGGAAAACTATTGCGAGATGATGGCCAATCCTGGGCCATTTATTCGCGAGGCTCAATACCAGACGTTTCTTGATCTCTATCGAAGCGGGGACAAGAGCATCGGTTTTACCAGCACGTACGATTTGCGTCGTCGTTGGTACCACCCGCAATTGAAGATTCCCGCTGGCGAACGAATCGCTCGTTGGGCATTGGCGACACAGTATGGATTTGAGCGATCCATTCGCTGGAAACCGCCGATGGTTGAATCGATGACGGTGACGCAAGGACGGATCCAATTGCAGCTGGATGAGCCCGTCGGTGGAGTCGATGATGGCAGTCGAATTGTTGGTTTTGCGATCGCAGGCGAGGACCGCAAGTTTCAACCGGCTGAGACAGACCACCTGGTCACAGGCAAAGACAGCCGCGGCCGCGACCAGAAAGACAAGAAGGTTTTGGTTTTGAGTAGTCCGTTGGTGCCTGAACCAGTTCACTACCGCTACGCTTGGGGCCGAAGTCCGCTGGCTAACCTGCAAGCGGAACGGACATCGGACATCCCATTCGCCACACAACGAAGCGACGACTGGTCACTTGAGGCCACACCGCTGGGTCTCTTCGACGAACCGGTTACGGGGAAACTCAATCGCCGCCAACAAGGCCAGCTCCGCGAGGCCTTGCGGCAACAAGACCAGGAGCGAGTTCGCTCGCAAATGAAAACCACCGAAGTCAATTCGAAATGACAATTGCGTTGCGGTTCAGGTCAGTTCAGCCAATCCCATTTAACCGAAGATGGCACCACAAGCGACTGAACTTTATCGACGCGATCCGCGATTCATTCCTTCATCAAACTCTCGACTGAGACGATCAAACACTAAGGTTCGTTGACGCTCTTTTGATGACGACCACCGCGGTACTCACGCGGGCTGACGTTTAGATTCTCGCGGAATATTCGCCGCAGCGAACCGCTTGAAGAAAGCCCACAAGCTTCGGCAATTCGCTCGACCGACAAATCGGTTTGAACCAACAGAGTCTTTGCGCGCTCCAGTCGTTGCTGCGTCATCCACTGACCATAGTTTTTTCCAGTGGTCGACTTGAAACGCCGAAGGAACGTACGAGGACTGATATCCAGTTCTTTCGAGGCTTCTTGGATCGAGTAGGGAGTTGCGATATCAAGTCGAAGCCGCTCCAACAATCCTTCCATGCGCTGCTGCTTTTCCGACACCGGTGCTGTCAAAGGTCGGCCGCGATCCTGTCTCGCCTCGGAATCTGAAAATGGAGGAACCACTAAGCGTCGGGCAACTTGATCGGCTCGCGACTGTCCGTAGTCAGTGGCAACGATGTGCAAACACAAATCAATCCCAGCGGCGCTTCCTGCTGACGTCAAGATTCGATCCATGTCACAAAACATGGGTGTATCCTCGACACGCACGTCTGGATGTTGGTCAATAAACGTATCGAGAAACATCCAATGAGTCGTCGCTGATTTGTTGGCCAACAAGCCAGTTGCCGCCAGAACAAAAACACCACCACAGATTCCAGCGATGCGGGCACCTCGTTCGTGCGCTGCAACGATTGCGTCCACAAGCTCTACGGGAGGTAACTCATGCGGGTTCCGCCAACCGGGTACGATGACGACGTCCGCTTTTTCAATTGCCTCGACACCAACGTCCACCTGAATCTGAACGCCACCGGTCGCGTCCACACGCTGCGACTCGGCGCTGCACACCTCAAAACGGTACCAATCGTTGCCGAATTCTGGTCGCGGTAAACCGAACACTTCGACGGCGATTCCAAACTCAAACGTGCAGAGTTGTTCGTAAACAACGACAACGACTTTTGGCCCCGTCAAATTTTGTTTCATGCGCTCTTCCATCGAACCATTATTGCCATTCGCGATCATATTGATGCTGGTTTCCTGAAAACTGGCACGATATCGCCGTTTATTGGCACAATTATTTCTACCCTTTGTCTTGCTGACCTGAAAGAATATCAACCCAAGCCAACCGCTGGAGTTTTCAATCGGGCGGCCAACGTTACCAAACCACGATTCAACCACAATGATGAACTTTCAACACGATCACTCAAACCGACCCACTTCTCAGACTCAAGATGCTGAGAGTGTTTTTGGATTGGCATACGAAGCAGCTACCAGGTACGTCGACGACATTGATCGCCGCGACGTGATGCCGACGTTTGAAGCCATGGAAAACTTGAAGTCAATTCACGAACCATTGCCATCGAAGTCGAACGATCCGCGGGAAGTCATCGAGATGCTTGAGCAGGTTGGGGCTCCAGCCACGGTGGTCACAACGGGCGGGCGATTTTTTGGGTTTGTTGTTGGCGGCGCGATGCCGGTTACGATCGCCGCCAACTGGTTGGCGTCAACTTGGGATCAAAATGCAGGAACCTGGGTTCTGGCTCCTTTTGCAACGGAAGTCGAAGACGTCGTTGCGAATTGGATGCTTGAAATCTTGGACTTGCCGCGTGATGCTGCTGTCGGGTTTGTAACCGGTTCGACGATGGGGACGTTCTCTGCGCTCGCCGCCGCGCGATCTGCACTTCTTCGCAAGGCAGGCTTTGACTTGAAGCGACAGGGAATTCGGAACGCACCTGAAATTCGTATTGTCATGAGCGAAGAAATTCACCCCACTAATATCGCCACGCTTGGCTATCTCGGATTTGGGACCGACGAAATTGAAACATGCCCAACGGATGAACAAGGGCGTTTACGTGTCGACGAGATGCCAGATTTGGACAGTCGCACGATCGTGATTCTACAGGCCGGCAATATCAACTCGGGTTCGTTTGATGCATTCGAAGAGATTTGCAACCGCGCAAAGCGGGTCGGCGCTTGGGTTCACGTTGACGGTGCCTTTGGCCTGTGGGCCCGCGCTTCGGCATCCAAACGTCACTTGACCAAGGGCGTAGAACTTGCTGATTCGTGGAGCGTTGACGGACACAAGTGGCTCAACATACCGCAAGACTCAGCGATCTATGCGTGTCGTGATCACCAAGCAGTCAACGATGTCTTTGGAACCAGTGCAACTTATTTGATGCGCGATGAACACCGTCAACCAAACAATCTGGTTCCCGAGCTCAGTCGCAGAGCGCGCGGCATTGAGTTTTGGGCTGCACTAAAAACGCTTGGCCGACAGGGCGTTGAGGAGTTGGTCGATCGAAACTGTCAGCATGCGACTCGATTTGCTGAAGGACTTGCCGCAGCCGGCTATGACGTCCTCAATGACGTGGTTTTAAACCAGGTTGTATTCGCGTGCCACGATGAAGCGACGACGCGATCGGCTCTCAAACAAATTCAATCAAGTGGCGTCACCTGGCTTGGCCCGACGACATGGAAAGGACGTTTCTCGATGCGGATCAGCATCTCCTCCTGGAGAACAACCGAAGAAGACGTTCAAAGATCGCTTGCCGTGATGGCAGACGCACTTCAACAGGCAAACGTATTTAACTAAAGAGCATCCAGATCAATGGTGTTGATGGCCAATTGCTTGTGCCCACCGACGACTCATGTAAGCGGCTTTGAGAGAGAAGGTCATGACAGAAAACGAATCATTTGAGCAAACACCTTTAAACCAAGTGAAGCGCGTTGCCAAACGCGGCCACTATGACAAGGAGACCGTCTTTGCTGTCTTTGATCAGGCGTGGATCTGTCATGTCGGATTCGCTGGTGATGAGTTCCCAACCATCATTCCAATGTTTCATGTTCGCGTTGGTGATGAAATCGTATTTCATGGGGCCACGACCAGTCGATTGATGAAGATGTTGGCGTCAGGGCAAAAAGTCTGTTTGTCCGCCACGTTGGTCGATGGACTGGTCTTGGCGAAATCTCTATTTCACCATTCGATGAACTATCGTTCGGCAGTTGCTTTTGGGACAGGACGATTGATTGAAAGCCAAACCGAAACTCTTTCGGCGTTGAAAGCGCTTTCCGACAAAGTCATGGAAGGACGATGGAATGATGCCAGGCAACCAAACGCCAAAGAACTGAAGGCGACATCGTTGGTTGCTGTCAAAATCGAATCAGCGTCCGCAAAAATTCGTGCAGGTGGCCCCGTCGATGACAAAGAGGATGAATCGCTGCCGGTTTGGGCGGGCGTGGTTCCCTTCCTGGATGTCGTCGGTCCCCTCGAACCGGCCAGCGATCTGGCTGATCACATCGAGGCGCCCGGTTACCTGACAGATTTTTACAACCAACATAACGGTGAAACTGAACTTCGATGAAGTACGCACATACCAATATTGTTTGTCGCGACTGGAAACGACTTTCCGAGTTTTACATGAATACGTTTCGATGCGAAGTCGTTCCTCCTGTTCGACGGCAATCAGGGGATTGGCTCGCCTCTGGAACGGGAGTCAAAAACGCCAGTCTCAAAGGCGTTCATTTGTTGTTGCCGGGACATGGTAAAGATGGCCCGACGCTGGAGATCTACCAATACGATGACTTGGTCGATCAAGCTGAAACGGTGCCCAACATGCGAGGCTTAGGCCATCTGGCTTTCGAAGTCGACAATGTTCAGGCTACGTTGGCCGAACTGTTGCAAAACGGGGGAACGAGGTTTGGCAACGTCACCACACGACATCTCGAGTCCATCGGTGAGCTCACATTTGTGTACTGCCGTGACCCCGAAGGTAATCTGATTGAACTACAAAGCTGGAACAGAACGGTGTGTTAATGGCTCTTGTTCGCGACGTTGTGTGCTTGGCAAAATCTCAAGTCAACTATCACGATATTGAAGTGTAAGGAACGCGTTTAATCTTTGTCGAAGGCGATGCCCATGCGATGCCTCTCTCAGCGTAGGACCATAATTTTGAAAGGAAAACATGTCTGGTGAAGTTCGAGTTTCGGGAGTCGAAAACAATTGGTTTCAACAAGTCATCAAGGCGAGAAGTCATGAACTGATCGCCGACGAGCCACTTGATTTCGGTGGATCAAACCTTGGCCCGACGCCGTACGAATTGCTGCTTTCGGCGCTGGGATCGTGTATTGCGATCACCGTACGCATGTATGCCAAGAAAAAAGAATGGCCCTTACTTGATGTGATTGTTGAATTGAAACATCAAAGGATTCACGCCAAGGATTGCGAAGAGTGTGAAGAGAAAGATGGCTACATCGACGTGATCGACAAGCGAGTTGAATTCGTCGGAGAATTGTCAAGCGAACAATATGCTCGGCTTACGGAGATCGCAGGTCGTTGCCCAGTTCACCGCACACTTGAAGGAACCATCAAAATCCGCCAAGTCGAAACATAGAAATCGTGTCAGAATTGAAGCGTAATCAAGAAGCGTCCATCGTTTGAATTGGACTCAAAACGTGGACGCGGCATGCCGAACAGAACTCGGTCGCGGGATGGGATGGGAAGTGACGTGCGGACGATTTGATTGACGAAGACCATTCGATGGACTAGAACCGGTTGAATCATCCAGTTGCTTACCACTGATTGAAACGGAATCAGTCAGTCCTTCGGACCGGTTTAAAAGCTGGTTCTGGTTTGCTGTCCAGAATATTGATTGATTCCATGGGAACCGCAAGTGTCATCAGAGAATAATCCTAATCCTTACGAACCAGGTTCCAGTAGTCCAGCTACGAATAGTGAGTCCAATGCCAAGTCGACAGGAACGACTTCAACTATCTACAAACATTTTGTCGCCTTGCTAGGTGCGATGTTTGTCTTTGTTGCTGCATTCATCGCGGTGGCGTTGGGGCCGGCGATGATTTCCAACGCGGTCGCCAGTAGCCGAACCTGGATGACGGTAAGTGTCATTGGTGCAGTTGTACTTGGTTTGGTAGCGGCTGGTTTTTCGTACGCATCAACATTGAGAGTTTACTCAAAGTAGTGGTTGAAGAAACGTTTGTTTGACTCGGTCGAATGGATGGACAAATTTCTAGCTGCAAGTTCATTCAACACAAGCTATCGAAGGGGAGGTCAGGGTATTGGCCGCGGCTCGGCTGGACGCCGAGACGGTTTGGGACATGGCAAGTCTCCTTGATGCTGATGCCACGACGAATCCATTTGTGAATTCATTTGTTCCGGGAACTCACTCGTTCTGGAAGGGAGCTTTTTCTGGCAGGGAACTCGTTCTGCGATGGCGCTCGTTCTGGGATGGCGCTCGTTCTGGGATGGCGCTCGTTCGTGGGTGTCGCACGTTCTGGAATGGCTCGTCCGAGTGGCAATTGTTCTGGGATGGCGCTCGTTCGAGGGCACTCGTTCTCTGATGGTTTTCGTTCTCGAACGCAATCGTTCTCGGAGGGCAATCGTTCTTTCGTAGGGCATTCGTTCTCGGAGGGCGTTTGTTCGTCGGAGGCGGAATATCGGCAGGAGCGGGTTGAACCCAACCTGCCGTGTTGGGAGAGCCTAAAAACTAGGAAAAAAAGTAGCGTTGCCCGAACCAAATCGCCGAGTTACAATCTTGATCAATTGAGGGCGGTTAGCTCAGTTGGCTAGAGCGCCACGTTGACATCGTGGAGGTCGTTGGTTCAAGTCCAATACCGCCCACTCATAAAATGCCTGTTTTTCCTTCGGGAATTGCAGGCTTTTTTTGTTGCCTTTTTGTTGCCCAAACGGAACTGGAAAGCTCAACGTCTTTTTCGCGAGAATTGAATGCTGGCAATAGGCGACTTAAATCGGGCATCGCATGCAAGCCGTTCGTTTCCTGTTCCGTGTCTCAATGAATCAGCCACAGATGAACACGGATTGACACAGATGCATGAATTGAATGCGTCTCAATTACCTAAAAGGCAACCGGCCTGACCCCTTTTGAAGTTCGGCAGGCCACAAGTTGAAGTAATGCGATATCGGCTTTAGCAATCTGCGTTCATCCGTGTCTATTCGTGGCCGTTCCCAAGAAAAGCAAACGCAGATCCTCCTACACTTCGCATGCAAGCCGTTCGTTTCCTGCT
>JBCAWX010000040.1:0-5790 GCA_038534355.1 Planctomycetota bacterium | reverse complement strand
CACAGATGAACACGGATTGACACAGATGCATGAATTGAATGCGTCTCAATTACCTAAAAGGCAACCGGCCTGACCCCTGCTGAGGTTCGGCAGGCCACAAGTTGAAGTAATTCGATCTCGGCTTTAGCAATCTGTGTTCATCCGTGTCTATCCGTGGCCGTTCCCAAGTAAAGCAAACGCAGATCCTCCTACCCTTCGCGTGCAAGTCGTTCGTTTCCTGCTCAGTGTCTCAATGAATCAGCCACCGCCGAACCGACAGCGTTGACTCGTTTTGTGCTGCAAACTTTCGCATAGGAGCCTTCAATCGAGCGGACAGGTTCCTTAACGCCGATCGAATCGAAACCGTTTGCTGCACTGATTGCCTGATGCCTATTCGCGTCGACAGTTGTAGAATGACCGCTGAGGCAGTTCGTTGGACCACTATAAAAGCACATCGACGTGAACACAAAAATAGAACGTTTTCTCAGTCTTCCCATCCAACCGCAAACCCAATGGCAAGGCGGAGTCTTTGACTTCGGTGATTTGGCAAGTGCGCCATTAGTTGATTCGCCAATGTCAGAAGCCAAAATGGCCTTGTGGGTTTCCACTGAGACACAACTTGTTCACGGACATCCATCCGTTGATGGTGAACCCCTTGACCTCCTGATTGAACACCTTCTTGAGTTTGCCGAGTCGCTAAGGTTTGATTATCGACCTGCACAACTCGCGGTAACTGATCGCACCTTGGCCGCGCAGCTGCATGAACTTCTGGCAGGCTCTGGGACAAACGTCATTTGGGAGGCGGAACCGGAATTCTGGTGCGACGTCAAAGCAGACATGGTCGAGCATCTATTCGGAATGGAATCTACAGCTCCTTCGTTGGTCAACACAAAATGCTCGCTTCCGCAAGTACGCGCATTCGCAGAAGCTGCAGCAGCATTTTATCGTGCACGTCCCTGGCAGTTTTTTGGTGATACCGACTTGCTACAGATTCAAACGCCCAAGCCACCAAAATATTTAAAGTACGCAACCGTTATGGGCGCTGGGCGAAGCGAATTTGGGATTGGGTTTTATGAATTGAACGAGACGCACTGGGACATGCGTGCACAGCGATTGGACATGGATTCATTAGAAGTGTTCAGCTTGACTTTCAATCCGATTGGCGAAGCGATTGAAGACGATATCACTCTTTGGACAGAAAACGATTTGCCTCTCGAGACAGGCGATGCGTTTCCGCAGTTCCTGTTTTACTCACGCGACAACACACGAGCTCCGAATCCCAAAGAGCTTGAATATATCACGGTTGTTCTGACCGCATTGGCTGAAACGACTGAAGCGGAAATTGACTCGGGAAAGTGGTCTAAGCAAGTTTCGATTCAAGGGAAAAACAAGCGGTGCAAAATCTTGATCCCTGATTTGCTCGATCCTCCGGATAGAAAAGCGTGGCTTGACCGGGGCTTGATCCCTGAACAACGAGGGAACGAACGGCACTTGAGGTTAGTTCAAGCCTTTATCCAGCAAAACCAAGGAATGGAACCAGACCAGCTTAACGAGTTGCTCAACACTCAATTCACTGGTTCTATTGACGATTTCGATTACCCATCGGCAACGCCATTTGAGCGCGCAGAAAACCTTTGTTACGCCGCGATTGATACTTACGGTCGACGCCGAATTCAGTTGGCCCGCCAGGCATTGCAAGAAGATCCAACACATATCGAAGCCCATGTAATTTTGGCTGAATCGGTGCATGAGACGAGTCAAAAGATTGAGTTGTTTGCTAAAGCGGTCGAGCTTGGGGAAGTCAAATACGACGACTTGTTGGAAAACGAAATCGGGCATTTTTGGGAACTGTCCGAAACGCGGCCTTTGATGCGAGCGAAATACGGACTTGCTAACTCGCTTGTAACAGACGGGCAGGCCAACGAGGCGATCACTCAGATGCTTGATATCTTGAGGCTGAACACGACCGATAATCTGGGGGTACGATATGAGATCATTCCGCTATTACTAGGCCAGCGACGAGAAAAAGAAGCAGCTGAAGTCCTTGACCGGTACTCGGAGGAGACTGGTAGCTGGCTCTATCTAAAAGCTCACGTCGAGTTCCATCGCGAAGGGCCAACCAGTAAATCAGCTAAGAAAGCAATCGCCGCTGCCCTAAGATTTAATCCACATGTTCTTGAGGTTCTTTCCGCAGATCACCCACCCATGGTGCCAGGGCATTACACGTTGGGTAGTCCAGAAGAAGCGGCGATCGTGATCGAGGCTCAGTTGGAGTCATGGATCGAATCCGAGGGTTTCATTGAATGGATGCTTCAACACGCCGAAGTCATGGTACGCGAATCCTTAAAACGAGAACGTGATAGAAAACGCAAACAACGCGCAAAGAAACGAAAATCAAAGAAACAACGCAAGTGATTGAATGCGAATCAACACCGTGGAGTCTCAGCAGTGTCTCAATGAATCAGCCACAGATGAACACGGATTAACACAGATGCATGACGACGAGTTGAATTCTTTGACGAAAAAGATCATCGGTTGCGCTTCGCGTTCAGGGTGCGAAGAATCAGAACTTGACGTACAAAAACCCGGCGTTGGTTGCCGATATTGAATCGGCAATTCTTATCGCGACCGATTTTGATGTTCGAGACGTTGATCACAATTTTGCTTGTGACTATCAAGCTTACGCTCATATCGAAAGAGGGTTCAAGGAACTCATCAGAATTGGACACCTCGAAGCAGCGAAAGTGCTGGCGATTCGCTTGATGAAAAATGGTAGCTATCAAGTCGAGTGCAGTGACGAAGGCATGATGACCGAGGACATTGAAGCATGTCTTAAACCAGTCATTCGCGCCGTGAAATCGGTTGGCGGCGACGCATCACGCGAATGGGCGTTCGCGATGGTTCTGGAAGATCGCGTCGGTTTCATTTGTGAAGAGGATTTGAAGCGATTGGCGGATCGATCATGAGCTAGTCGTTGTAGCGGCGACCAAAGATCTGCCGACCGTCCGTTTTGATTGTGAAAGTTGTCTGCGTTGTCAGAGCTCGCCGCAATTCTTTGTCGCAACACCTCGATACGTGGAAGCTGGCAACTGCAAGCTCTCCGCTGTGAATCACCATTTTCCACAATTTAAGAAGCTGGTTTACCGTCGCTTGTTCTGGGAGAATCATCGATAGTACGCATTCCGTTATTTGGCTTCCTCCCCAACATTTTTAGTAGAAAACTGATCGGTTATATCGCGCACCAACGGGAGAGTTGAATCAGGAACGACACTGCACGAATGCCGACAGGAATGTACATCGGAGTACTGGTTTCACGATCGCGGCCGAAGAGTAGAGAATTGCACGTCAAGATTTGAGCACGGAACAAGTTTATGTTCTCAACTAGATCACTATTGACTTTTATGGCAATTCTTGGAGTACTGCTGTTCCTGATTCGAGTTATAGAAAACGCAACTCATAGGCATCCTTTCAAGACTTTTAAACGCACGAGTTTGGAGTTGGAAGTTGGTCAGGTCAACGGTCTCCTCAACTCGTTGGGAGTTGTTACTCGTTCAAACACTCTGTCGTGGATTAGAGGATTGCGTGTTTGTGATTGTCCCTTTGACTTGAACAGAAAATATCTCTTGCGCCTACGTGAACACAGCGGAGGCACAATCGATACTTGTTACCTTTGGGTTTCGCCAGCGGATGATCAACGGCTCTACGTTAACTGGAATAGGAGAACTTATTGCGGCAATCGACGAAAGTTTGAAGAAGCAATCGAAGTCGTAAAATTCACTCGATTTTTAGATGCCAAGGGAGAGAGCTATGCCTTCCCCGATATTCAGTTCGAAGACGTCGATCATGATGGACGTATCGACAAGCGGTTGGAGGTTTTAAACTCGCATACGTTCCTTGTTTGGCTAGACACGAATGGTGACCACGACTACGGCGTTGAATTCAAGTATCGTAGTAACTACAAGAGAGTTTGGCATCGAAGAACGATCAGCAGGCCGGTGATCGACTGAATTCGCCTTGAATGCCTTCTGATTAAGCCAGTTGACCATCGCTACACAATCACGCGTTGGGCTTCTTGCCGCACAAAACAATCGCAGCTGAAATCATCCGGCAACCCTTCTCGCACAAATCTTCATTCTCGCACAAATTTTCTGTTGACGTGCAAGTCGACGCAGCTACTGGATTCTCGTTGCTGCAGCGCCTAAAAATCGCTTGTACGCAACGCTTAGGATCAATCAATAATACACTTCGGCAACTTGCTTGAGAGAATCTCAACATCCATTTCTTCAAAGTCACCGTGAAGAAACTGGAGATTTTCGAACTTTGATATTGTATCGATCAAAGGGTGCATTTCTTCTGACCACTGATCGAGAAAAACCAATTCCTTAACAGACTTGATTTCACCAATCAATTCGAGGTTCTTTTTTGATAGCT
This sequence comes from Planctomycetota bacterium, assembly GCA_038534355.1. Classification (GTDB taxonomy): domain Bacteria; phylum Planctomycetota; class Planctomycetia; order Pirellulales; family Pirellulaceae; genus Mariniblastus. The sequence continues at coordinate 1,380 of JBCAWX010000040.1, read as the reverse complement.
GAAAGTTCGAACCAACCTCTAGTATCCTTACCGAATCAAGACGTTGACAAACCGACGTAAATTCCCGAACGTCAACTGAGCTATCAAGTCTAACAAATGCCGGAGCAAAGTACTTTTGCGGCAACAATCGCGAGCCCAAAAGACGAACACATAATGGCGGAGCACGCATCTCTGCCTGGCCAAAGTTGTATTCTGATGACAGTTCTACTCCGTCCAAAGTTTCAAGTGTTGCCATGAGTTTCGGCGAACTCAATTCGCGTTTTAGGACCACGGCTAACAACGCAAACAACGTCATCGCAACAACAATGTCGAGCACTCGAAACTTTCTACCAATTGCACAGAATATTAAGTGCCCAATTGCCCACCCCATTGCCATCACAACCAGAAAACTCCCCAGAAGTGGCATCCAATAGAAATGCGTCGAGGAGCCACTAAAGGTCCAGGCGGTAGGCTCTGCAAACGCTGGCCAAGTACTACTCACCCCTTCGTCGACTTCAGTTTGTCGATACAGAAACACGAACGGCCAGCCATGCTCATACTGCCCAACGTAGACTCCATTAAACTTAGTCTTCGCAACCTGCCCATTTCCGCGATAAGATACGAATGTGTCTACCTGAACCCCCGGAATCACCAGCATGCAAACAGCCGTTAACCCGAATGCCAATCGTCCAAGTCCCGCAAGTAAGACTTTAGTTTTATTGGTCTTCATCTAGCGCTGGACCTTTCCATTTGACGATTGCATTCTTTCGCAAAAGTTCGACTGAATCGCCAACAGTTTATCAAGCGATGTTTGTTTGGTGAATGTTGAGTTCGGGCTACACCGGTCGCTGGACTTCGGCGATCTGTTTGCTGTTCAGTGTCTCAGTTAATCAGCCACTGACGAACACGGATTAACACAGATGCATGACGACAGTTGAATGTGTCGACGAAAAAGATCATCGGTTTCAGATTGAAGTTTCAAATATGTTGGCGTCTGGTTTTCTGGAGAAGGTCTATGAAAATGCGGTCGCAATCGCGATTCGCAAAGTTGCCCTTGATTGTAAACAATAACTAGAAGGCAACCGGTCTGCCGATTTGCCGATTTGCCTACTGCTGAGGTCTGGCAGGCCACGAGTTGAAGTAAAGCGATATCGGCTTTCGCAATCTGAGTTCATCCGTGCTTATCTGTGGCCGGTCCCAAGAAAAGAGTTCGACTTTATCGCCAACAGTTTATCAGGCGATGTTTGCTTGGTGAATGCTGAGTTCGGGCAACACAGGTCGCTGGACTTCGGCGATCTGTTTGCTGTTCAGTGTCTCAGTTAATCAGCCACAGATGAACACGGATTAACACAGATGCATGACGACGAGTTGAGTTCTTTGATGGAAAAGTTCATCGGTTTC
>JBCAWX010000039.1:0-60273 GCA_038534355.1 Planctomycetota bacterium | reverse complement strand
CGCAAACAAGGCCGCGCCAGAGGTACGAAAACACAATTGGAAAGTCTTTTTTAGATTGACAGAATGTTTCAGGAACGTATTGTTATCTGGCGATCGCGGTATTGATTGCGGCCGACCAGTGAAACATGATCAAGTATAAGGCACTGCTTATTGCCATGGCAATCGTTCCAGCACGCCACATCATGTGTGAATAATCCGAAACGCTCGGTCGAAAACTCGGAAGAAAGAAGAAACCAAGGATGTTGAGCAGAATGGCATAACTAACGCCGAGCGCAAGTCCAGCAAGAAGTCCACGTACGAATCTTTTTGGAATGTTGCTGAGCATCGCGTCATGTTTGATACCCAGTAGCACGCTGGCGAAGCCACCGAGAACGCACGGAAACGCGACCATTACGGCCAAGAAGTTATATCCACACAGAAGGTAGTAGGCGACGCCAATCAACAGCCCAATCAGCAAACCCAGAATCGACCAAAGCACCGAACGTCGAACCCATGCTGCCCATAGTGCAATGATCGGTGGAAGATGAACCCAAGATTGTTTGCTAGAGAAAGGTCATGCTGGGAGAGCGATTCGACATTCGAAGAAATCAGAGACATTGCCAGCAAGAAAGACAACGCTCCAATGGCAGCGCCAGCAATTGCAATGCTAAATGTGCCGATTTGCCGCGGATCAGAGCTTGGAACCAGCTCAAACGCTGTTTGAGGCGAAGCGTATGGATTGGGGTCTCGATCCATTCTTAAGCCGGATAACGGCAGCCGTAACCGGGCGGCGACGAAAGATTGTCCATTTCGAACCCAGCCGACTCCGCCGCTCCGGTTCACGGCATTGTTCGCCGAAGTTTTCAAACTCGCCGACCTTGATTCATTTCATCGATTCTTTGATCAGCGATATCGCATGTGGAACAAACTTCTGGTCTCCAGGCAATTGCGGCAATCCGCTCTTCTTACTGCCAAAAAGAAAACAAGTAGCGCCCACCTTGTCACAGTGCTCCTTGGTGTCGGCTGCATTACTGGGATTGTGCGTCGAGTCGTCTGGGCCTGATTCAGTGTAAAGGACGAGCGGTGGGGAGTCTGCATCGATGTAATTGATAATTCCCTTACTTGCTTGCTGGATACCGAAGCATGCTCGTGCGCCAAGCGGTTTCGCATATGTATTGTACTGGGCAATACCGCAACCAGCTGAATTGCCGGCCAGGACAAATCGCTCACCATCTAGCTGATATTTCTCAGCATGCTTGCGGAGGAATGAAACTGCCTTACCCGCATGCTCCATGATCGCGATGGCCTGCTCTCGTTTTGGTCCTCCAACCTTGAAATCCTGATCGCCGAGCAAAGGATAGCCAACGCTGACGATAGCGATGCCTTGATTCGTAAGGTTTAAAAAGTCATCCTTGAAGAAGATCATCGATTTGTTTCCCATTCTCAGCCCTCCGCCGTGGAAGTAGACAACCATGGGAAACGGATTCTTCGCCGGAGTTTTTGGGAGCCAAATATCGAGTGTTGAGCGGCTATAGTCTTTGCTGTACCGGATATCGCTGAAAGTCGGCTTCGGCCCCTCAGCGCCGCGTGTAGGGTTGTCTTGAGATTCACCGCCTGGCGCGGTTCGAGCGAGAAACTCGTCTGAAGTGACCTGTCCGTCGCCATTCCCGTCGAGGCGGCTGAGGCGACTCCAGACGCGAGCACCAGCCTCATTCCGACTGATCGCCTTGTCACCATTCTTGTCGAGCCGTTTCCACAAATCACCTCCACCTTGCTGAGCGACGCAGGGGACACCGACGCTAGTAAGCAAAACAATTGAAGCGAGAAATTGTGCCCATGTGTTCATACTATTCGCTTTCAAGGTAGAAGGCTGGTTTTGAGAAGTGATTGGTATGGTTCAGTACGGGTATTCAACCCGGATGCCCCCTCATTGTTCCGTGACCACCAGACGAAACGCGGAATTTAGGTCGATCTATCGTCTACTGAAAGTGGAACCAGAAACACCAAACAAGCATGCATCGCACACTGCACTATTGAGTTAGTGGCGAACTATCTTAATTATCCGGCACTCAGACAAGAATATCGTGGTGAATTTTGCGTGTCAACGACTTCCGGATAAAAAATGGTTATCCGGAAGTCGAGCGTCGCAGACGAACCAGTTTAACCCAAATTAACACTGTTCGATTCTGCAGATCAACCAAAATGTCCCGCAAAACAATCCTGCAATTGTCCTTCGCACTGCACGATCAATCATCAATGACCACCCCGTTTGACGCCCACGTTGGATTCCAAACAGCAAATGATGGAATGAGGGCTCAACGTAAAAACGGCTTGACGAGGCCTCGGTTCAGTTCAATCAAGTAGGTTCTTGCTTAGATAGGAAGATTGAAGACAGGAAGATTGAAGACGGGAAGATTGAAGACAGGAAGATTGCGATGAGCCTGAACGGTGCCCCACAATTGAATAGCGAGTTGCCTCACGGTGGCTAGCCGCGGATTGTTGCGAGATGGTAGGACTTAATGGCTTGGACACTCTTGTCCGAGTCGCGTGATTCAATTTCTAAAAAGTAAATTGCGATTCTAAACGTTAACGCGATTGGCCAGCGATAAGTCCATTGATGACAGCCAAGTGTGGCTATCCTACGGTTGAGTGACTCGTCGTTCTACCAACCCGTTGAATCGGCGGTCAGGGGTGGATCAACCACGGCTAGCTCCAAAATGGTAGGACTTAATGGCTTGGGCACTCTTGTCCGAGTCGCGTGATTCAATTTCTAAAAAGTGTATTGCGGTTCTAAACGTCAACGCGATTGGCCAGCGATAAGTCCATTGATGACAGCCAAGAGTGGCTATCCTACGGTCTAGTGACCCATCGTCCAACCAGCCCGAAGGTTCGGCGGTCAACGGTGGACTACGCACGACCAGCGCCGAAACGGGTCAGATCAATCGCGCCGAACGCCGACGCAGCTCAGGTCAAATGATTTAACTCAATGAAGCAAGAATAAGCGGCGCTGGATAACTTTTGCACCAGGCACGAACGAAACATCCACGCTCGAAATGAAACAACCATGCTGGAAATGAAACGATGAAGCACGAATCGAACGATGAAGCACGAATGAAATGGCGAAGCACGAAATGAGACCACCGCGCACGCTAATAGATCATTCTTTAACCGTTTGAACCGCGACTAGCTGTCTTCAACTGGTTTTTCGCGAGGGAAGTGCTTCTCGACGACGTCGTAAAACTCTTCTTTTGTATTCACTTTGGCAACATGGGTTCGAAAAATTCTCGCACCAAAACGGCCTTGTGCATAGCAGCATGCGTATCGACGCATTAACTGTGCACCCTTGTCTTCGCCAAAACGCGAAACAATCAAATCAAAATGATGCAGCAAGCAAGCTCGCTGCTCGCTCAACGTTGGATCAGAAGGAACGGGATCGCCTCGAAGTGCCGCCGAGCACTGTGCGAACAGCCAAGGCCGGCCCAAACAAGCTCGAGCGATCATCACGCCATCAACGTCATAGTTTTTAAACGCATGCAGCATTTTGTCCGCGCTGTCCAAATCACCGTTACCGATCAGTGGAATCTTTTTCAAATGCGGTTTGATTTCTGAAATTCGATCCCAATCGGAATGACCACGAAACATGTCTTGTGCAGTCCTTCCGTGAACCGTCAACGCCGCAGCACCGGAAGCTTCGACAACTTGAGCAACATCGATCGCGTTGATGTTGTCTCGCGTGCAACCGAGGCGAATTTTGGCCGTCACAGGTGTCGGCGCGCACGCCTTGACGACCTCAGAAATAATTTCACCCATTTTGTCGGGCGTGCGTAACAAGTAACTGCCGCTTTTGGCACGCTCGGTAACTTGCTTGACGGGGCACCCGAAGTTGATGTCAACGATGCTGACGTTGTAGTCCTCAACCAATCGACGACCGACTTTCGCCATCGTCTCTGGTTGGTTGTCCCAGATCTGCACAGCCAACGGCTTGACCTCATCACGAACTCCCCAAAGACGATCAGGATGTTCGGGCGTATTCTCATCGAGCCAAACAAAACCGCGAGCATTGACCATCTCCGTGGCGATCAAGCCGGCACCACCATACTCCCGCACTATTTGTCGAAACGCATAGTTGGTAAATCCAGCCATCGGCGCTTGTAAAATCGGCGGGTCAACGGTGACGTTACCGATTTGCAGCGGCCGTACGTGTGGGATCACGAATTTCGGTTTGTCAGTAGAAACGCTCATTCCCATATCTTGTTAGAGATCGGCCTCGGCGCCAAGAGCTACCGAAGTTGTGCCAATTCAGCGGCCGCAAACACCGTGCGTTTGCGCTAAGCTTGATTCCCAAGAACCAGCTTGGAAAAAAGTTGGTCTTCAACCGCGGCCAACGTTGAGGCGGACCAGAATGACTTAAGTGAGCTTTGCATCGGTTGTAGTTGGTTGAACCACGGATCGTTAGAAGGATTTAAGCCAATCTCTGGAACAAGGCGGCCAGTTCAGCGTCCATTTCTTTCGAGCGAGTCGTCCAGCAAAGCTTTGCAAGAAATCGATCACGATCATCTCGCCCAGGATTCCAAGTCTTTGGGTGATCCAAACGAAGTTCACTTAGCTGGACAATTTGATCAACCAGAGCGTCGGCCTCTTGTTCAATCTTCGCTGAAAGATAGGGCTCGACTGGCGAGCGACCTGTTAACGATAACAGTTCGGGATAGGCGAGGCGGTTGGGCAACAACGGATAGAGCCCGGCAACAATCGATTCGCAGGCGGAAAGACCAAAGAACTCGTGTTCGGCTGTTGAAAGAAACAGGTCTCCTTCCGCCAGAGCCCGCCAGTATTGTTCTCGTGATGATTGAAATCCCCATCGCATGATCTCGGAGTCAAATTCACGCTGCATCGTTTCAAATTCTTGAGGTATCTGCGAAAAGGATTCGCCAATGATGCTCACTCGAAATGGGACCGCTCGTTGCTTCAGTCGACGCAATGCCGTCAACAATCTCGCAGGGCCTTTGTCGTGCTCCCATCGTGCGGCCCAAACCAAATGAATCGGTTCCCGATCAACGGCGCGCTGGAACCGTGCATCATCGTAGGGCCGCAAGTCAACGATTGGCTGTTCAATTCCCGGGTGTTGAATGGTTGCCTGCGACTCCAAAGATTTTACTGAATCGGTCGGCGGATGGTCCGGCCACCGTTGAAGTCGCGTGTTGAGTTCGGCAAGAAACGAAGACCGATTAAAATTCGAGTTAAACCAGCAAGCGTCTGCAGCAAGTGCCGAGACAAAGTTGGTGAAACCAAAGTGCTCATCTCGTTCCCGCTGGACAGATCCTTCCGAGAATCGACTTGGGTATGAGAACTGGTTCTCATGAAAATACAGCACGACTGGAATCTGACGGCCGGACCGACACATTAACAACGATTTAAACTCGGCCACATTCAGCATGTCGGTCGCGACGATCAAATCAACTTGCTGGCCCGATTTGATTCGTAGCGTCAACGCTTCGGCGAACGTGATCGCAGCGTGACGCATCCGCCATTTCCAATGTCGAGCCGGCAATGTTAAATTGGTCCAGTCGTGGACGCTGTTTGTAATCCAGCCGTCGATGAACGCGCGGTGGCTGCCGCCGTAAAACGGTTGCAAGGAAACGACATTCAAACGCGATTGCATCGGACACATGCTAGTCTCGATCCAGAGCCAAGCCGGCCAGTCGCTCGTCCTCAGTCCAAGCTGCTGGCAAGGGGCAGGTCATATCGACTGATTCTTTATCGATCGGATGAACAAAACCAAGCCGCCGAGCATGCAACGCGATCCAACGTTTCCTCAAGTCCAATGTTTGCGGCCCAAACGAAACTGTAGAACCGTATAGCTGATCGCCAAGAATCGCGTGCCCGCGATGGCTCAGTTGTAGGCGGATCTGGTGAGTTCTCCCCGTGACCAGCTCAATTTCAATTTGACTGACCGGTTCTCGATCGATGACAGACTCGCTCAAAACGTGAAAGTTTAACTCGGCATTCTTCGCATCGGGGTGGGTTTGAGAGACAATTTCAGAGCGTGCCTCGCCGGGGACCTTCCGCATAAAATCGATGCATTCACCTTCATTGCCCAGCGTTTTTGAAATGTGACCACAGACCAAGGCCCAGTATCTTTTGTTGACAGTGCGAGCTTGGATCTGTTCCGATATTCGTTTCGCAGCGCGAACATTTTTTACAACAACCATGACGCCAGACACGGGACGATCGAGCCGATGGGGAACGCCCAGATACGCTTTGCCAGGTTTGTTTTCCCGTTGAATCAAAAACTGTTTGACTCGCACTTCTAAACTGTCAATCCCGGGCGGTGCTTGAGTCAGCAAGCCTCCTGGTTTATTGACCAGAATGACCGCACCACGTTCGAGCAAGATGTTCGGTTGAGGGAGTTGGTTGGACAAACCAGCGTTACCTTTGCGTCAATCAGCTAGGCAGGTGAAGTGCATCGCAAAGAAATCGAACGTAAGCCATGCAGCCTTTCATGTTCGCCGCAACTTTGTTGATCAACGTTCGGTCATAGACGTCGGTCCGCGACAGAGAAGTCATTGCAATGTGATCTTTGCGTTTCAAATCATCAATCATAGGATGATCCGCTTCGAAGCCACGTGGCGGTCGTTTCAAAGAAGCGCCATGACGTTCAAATTCGTTTTTAAACTTTTTGGTACTGGTCACTCGTTTCCATCGTTTCTGATCATCGTCGATCAGGAAGCGAATCTTCTTGATGGCTGCGCTTTCCGGATGCCAGATTCCCGCGCCGAAAAAAATTTCTTTTCGGTCGATATGAAAATAGAACCCGGGAGCATGCACGTTTTTTCCCTGTTCGTGTCGAAAGTGAATGCCTAGATTTGTTTTGTAAGGTGTTTTGTCTTTTGAGAAGCGAGTGTCGCGATAGATCCGCATGATGGATCCCCCCGATCGCTTGGCGACGGCTGTGAATGCCGGTGAGATTTTTTTGAGCGGTTTCTCCATGTCTTCAACGAACTTCATCGCAGGAAACAGTACCACTTCTTCGTACCACGGCTTGTGTTCCTGAAACCAATCACGATTGTTGTTTTTTTCAAGTTGCGAAAAGAACTTGAACGTGTCTTTGGAGAATCCCTCAAACATTTTCAACTCGACTCTACGATTGATAAAAACCTGATCAAAATTTCATTATAGCAAGATCGTATTTTCAGTTACGACCTGCTGTTTAGAAATGACCTGGTTTAGAGAGCGTTGCAAGAACGAACGACCGAGCCGAGAAACAAAAAAAGCTTGCCGTGAAAACACAGCAAGCTTGATGTAATTGTTTGGTGCGATCCGAGCTCTATTCGGCGTCGACGGTCGGCACGACCCAGACTTTCAGGTCGGTTTCGATGTCTTGGTGCAAGTGTACTTTAACGGTGTACAGTCCCAACTCCTTGAGGACGCCTTCGAGGCGGATCTGATCACTGGTCAACGTGATATCGTTTTGCTTCAACGCAGCAACGATCTCGGGTGCACCGACAGAGCCGTACAGGTGACCTTCTTCATTGGCATTGGCTTCGATGGTAATGCTTTGCTTGTTCACAAACTTGGCCAAGTCACGAAGATCCTTAAGACGTGATTTCTCGATCTCAAGCAACTTGGCTTTGTGTTTGTCGACCATTCGCTTGTGGTGCTCACTTGCGACGGTGGCCAATCCCTGTGGCAAGAGGTAATTATTTGCGTAACCAGCTTTGACCTCAACCACTTCACCTTGTTTGCCAAGGTTATCAACGGACTGAATCAATAGCAGTTCAATACCACCGTTTTTGCCACGTGGTAACCGTTCGAACTTGACTCGTTTGGATCGTTTTTTGGATGTAGTCGCCATCGAATTGCCTTGAAATCTAAATCAGTCGAGTCTGGATTCTCAGATCGGTTTTCAACGAAACGATTGAATTGGAATCCAACTCGGGTAGAAGGTGGAATGGATTGGGATTTTCCCTAACTTAAGCCTCACATGATAACTCTTTTTCGACTTTTTTCGAACCCGGTTTGCAACTTTTCCAGATGGAAATTCGCAATGTCGAAGATTTACTTGTCGCCAATGATGGCGAGTCAGCATCTTCGCTGGAGTAAAAACTGTCTGCTGGCGGGCACCGAAGGTAAGCCAAACCAATTCGTCAGTTGGATCGGAAAAAGTGAGTGTGAGCAAATGACAAACGGCAAGAACAGCTTCGTTCTCGCCGAGAGGATGCCAAGTCAATAGTTGTGGTTCGATGCAAGCTGGATGGTTGAAATTCAGCCAACAACGATTGCATTCAGCCGGCAGCGTTTTCGCCGTAACTAAAACGGAATGTCTTCCGCGGGCGGCATTTGGGCGGGTTGTGCCGGTGTCTGATTCGCGTTTTGAGGCGAATCGGGCGAGGATTGGGAATAGTTTCCGCCACCACCGCCTCCGCCACCACCACTTCGGCTACCGAGCATTTGCATTCGTTCGCCAACGATTTTGATCTTGGAACGCTTCTGACCTTCTTGTTCCCAACGATCGAGTTTCAATCGTCCTTCGATCAGAACAGAGGAACCTTTGGACAGGTATTCGCTGGCGATTTCAGCCAACCGTCCCCACAGCGTGATGTCAAAGAAATGAGCCTCATCGACCCATTGTTCGTTTCGTTTTACCCGCTCGTTTACGGCGAGACCGATGTCTGTGACGGCGGTGTTGTTTGGGGTGTAACGCAACTCGACATCACGAGTCAGGTTGCCTACCAAAATTACGCGATTGAAGCTCGCCATACTACTCTCCTGAATTCAGGTTTCTGCCTACGGTTCACTCCTGGGTTCCGCAGGCAAACTTTATCTGATCCAATCGTTGGCAGACGTAAAGACACGTTAGGTCAACAAGTGTCCTAATATAAGAGTTTTTTGACCGCTGTGTGCCCGCGTAGCCGGTCCTGCCAAATTTTTTCGACGTGTGGGCGAAAAATTAGCTGGCTGCAGGTGCTTCTTTACCGGCCTCTTTTTCTGTTTCTGCTTGAGTTTCTTCGCCTTCAGCGACTGCATCCGCAGGAGTTTCGCCTTTCGCGACAGCGACCATCGGCTCTACGAGTCGCGGGTCAAGTTTGATGGCGAGGTGTCTGAGCACGGAATCATTGAGTTGGCAAGCGCGATTGAACTTCGCCATTTTCGTGCTGTCGACACGGAAATAGGTCAGCCAGTAGGCACCTTTCCGATTTCCCTTGATTGGGTACGTCAGTTTTTGCTCATTCCAAAGGCGGCTGGCCAGCATCTCGCCGTCTACGGAGTTCACGATATCTTCGACAGCTTTAGCGACGCCTGCCGGATTTCGTGCGTACGAGTTAGCGTTGAAGATAAACATGCATTCGTAAACGTTTTCGGCCACGGGAATTTTCCTTTTAGTCTTTTCTGTGTTCGGTTTGGTCCGCCAGTTTGCCATCAGTTTTTTCCGAAGCTTGTTCAGCGTCATCTTTCGATGATGCTGTGTCGGTTGATTGGCGTGGCGGGTTCTTTGGTTTTGGTTTTTTGTTTGGATTGGCGTTGAACTGGTTCATTGCCGGTTGGATGCCTGAGTCGATCCAGACTTCAACAGCATCCGCAGCTCGCTCGATCGCTTTATCGATGGTTGATCGATCGTTTGAATCAAATTTACCCAGCACAAAATTGCTGGTATCCCATTTTGGAGGGACACGACCGACGCCGATCCTTAATCTTGCGAAATGATCGGTGTTGAGTCGTTGGATGATATCCTTGAGTCCATTTTGGCCACCCGCAGATCCTGACGCACGTAATCTGAGTCGGCCAACGTCCAAGTTAATATCATCGCAAATGATCAACAGTTGTGCCAAGTCAATTTTGTAAAATTCGACTGCCGCCCGCACACTCTGACCGCTCAAGTTCATGAACGTGAGCGGACTGACGAGCACTGTTTTTTCATTGTTTATGATAGTTTCGGCAACCTCAGCTTTAAATCTAGCTTTCGGTGGCCCGACGTCATAACGACGAGCGATGCAACTGAGCACATCAAACCCGACGTTGTGGCGTGTCTGTTGGTATTTTCTACCGGGGTTTCCCAATCCGACAACGATCTTCATTGCGGATCGAATTAATTCTCAGCTGCTGGTGTAGGTTCGCCGTCAGCATCTTCCGGTTCATCTGATGCCTTCGGTGTGCAAATGACAATTGGAGTGGTTCCGTCTTCGCCCAGTTCGACACCTTGAGGCAAAACGATATCGCTCGCCGAGATGGTCTGGTCGACGTCAAGTTCGCTGATGTTGACTTCGATCTTTTCAGGCAGACGATCCGCCGGGCACATGATTTTGAGTTCGTTTTGGAGAAATTTGACTTCTCCACCACGATTGGCACCCGGAGCGTCCCCTTTTAATTCCAACGGGAGCGTAATTTCGATTGCTTCTTTCTCGCTGACGCGAGTCAAGTCAACGTGAAGTACATCGATACCAAAAGCGTCCCATTGGACTTCTTTGATCAATGCGTTCTCGTTGCAAGCGCCTTTTAGTTCGACGACATAGCTGCCTAAATTGATCGCCTTGTTCATCTCTTTGGCGGGCACGGTGAGCATGAGAGTTTCCTGTCCATGTCCGTAAAGGACGGCCGGGATCATCCCTGTTTGGCGAAGTCGCTTCATCCGTAGCGATCCGGTTTGCTCTCGTTTTTGGACGTTCAGTGTTTCTGACACTTTATTGACCTGTAAATGATTGTTTCGCGTTGAGTTTGTCGGTTCACAGCCAGCTCCGACACCGGCACGTTAGACCGACGAAGTTAGTGTGAGTCGATAGATGCTGGCGAATATCGTATTCGCCGAGGTGAACGGGCTGAATCCAATGTTTTAGACAAAAACCAGAGGAATAGTTTCACCCGTCGCATTTTGCCACTGGCAATCCACTAGAGCCGCGTATTTTTACAGAAAAGCGATCTCTGACAAGCCCAACTGTCGAGTTTTCCACTGGAAAGCCACAACTCACTGCGACGTGTCGAACCGGGTGCAAAACCGGCGTTTCAGCGACCTTCTTCCGCCACCGACCCCTAATCCGAAAAAACGGCGGACTAAGTTCGAATTTGGGGGACGGAATTGAGTTTTATGGATTGCGACAAACCCAAATTTATTCAGAATCCAAGCTTGCGAAATTTGGTGCACCAGCGACCGCTCATTTAGTCCAGAATGCATCATGAGAATTCAACTGTTGGTGAACCGAGGATAGCTGATGGCAAAAGAGCGTGGCAGCAAAAAAGCTCGTGCTCAAAAGTTTGAATACGTCGAGCCAATCGGCCTGCGTGTTCTGGTACGCAAGGATGAGCCAAAAAAAGAGACCAAAGGTGGCATCGCATTGCCTGATTCCGCCGAAATACCCACGATCACCGGGCGAATTGTGACCATCTCCGCCGCGATTGAGCATGACGACGATTTGCCTTTGAAGCAGTATGACAAAGTCCTGTTTCACCCCGGCAACGCAATCCCAGTCGATTTTGAGTCCGATAATCAGCTTTTTGTCGTCCCTTCCGAAGATATCGTTGCGGTTTTTCGAAGAGACGCACCCAAAGAATAACGATTCATCGAATGCCAACCGGTTTCATGATGCCGGTCTGCTTCCAGAATTATGATAACCAAAACTTGATCCTGTTTTTCATACAGCCAATCTGATGTGGCCGTCGCCGGATTCAATTTCGGCTCCCACCCTAAAAAAACCTCCGGTAGCCAACGAACTGATGCGTGAATTGAAACTTTTTGGCGGTCGAGCCAACCCGGATCTGGCTGGAAACATTGCCAGTTTCCTGCATTTGGAGTTGGGCAACTGCAAGTTTTCTACGTTTCCTGACGGCGAAATTCACTGCAAAATCGAAGATGTTCGCGGTCGAGACGTTTACTTGATCCAGCCGACCTGTCCACCGGTTAACGATACGCTGATGGAATTGCTGATCATGATCGACACATGTCGGCGAGCCAGTGCTCAACGAATCACCGCCGTCATGCCGTACTACGGTTACGCTCGCCAAGACCGAAAAGACGAAGGGCGTGTGCCGATCACCGCGAAACTGGTCGCCAACATGATCACTCGAGCCGGCGCCGACCGAGTACTGACGATGGATTTGCATGCCGCTCAGATCCAGGGCTTCTTTGATATTCCTGTCGACCACATGTATGGCGCCAGCGTGCTGAACCACCATTTTCGATCGTTGAAGATTCCACACGATGAACTAGTCATTGTCAGTCCCGACGAGGGCAGCATCAAACGCGCCGTCGGACATGCCAAACGGCTCGGCGGGGAACTGGCCATCATCGATAAACGGCGCATCTCCGCAGAAGCCGTTTCACAAGAGAACATTATCGGCGGTCCAATCGAAGGAAAAATCGCGCTGATGTTCGACGATATGATCAGCACCGCCGGTTCGATTTGTGGCGCGGCGGAACTGGTCAAAAGCAAAGGGGCCAGAGAAATCCACGTCGCAGCGTCGCACGGCGTTTTCGCCGGACCCGCAATCGAGCGGCTTCAGAGTGCTCCGATCGACAGCATCGTAGTGACTGACAGTATCCCGATCCCCGAAGAAAAACGCCTCGACAACATGGTCATCTTGAGCGTCGCTCCGATGATGGCTGAAGCGATCAAGCGAATTCACCAACACAAGTCGATCAGTGAAATCTTCACTGACGATAAATAGCTTGCAACTCTGGCAAGCACGCCCGGCCACGAATGCCTATTGGCTGGCATTCATCGCAGCCTCGACGTCCGCCAATTGATCGACCGTGTTCACGCTTAAGGCCTCGATTGGCTTGAGGACCGGAAGCGCACGAACGTCTTCTTTTTCCGCCAACATGATTGCGGGCAAATCGGTGATGTAGTACTCGTTCTGGTTGTTTTTGTTGTCCAGCCGATCCAGCGCGGTCAACATCTTCTGGCAATCAAACACGTACGTGCTCATGTTGACTTCATTGATCTTCAGCTGCTCGTCTGTCGCATCTTTATGTTCGACAATGCCGGTAAACCTTCCATCTTCATCGCGGACGATGCGGCCCAAACCCGTCGGGTCTTCGTGTATCAGCGTTCCCAGAATACAAGCTGGATTTGAACTTTCAAATTCGTCCAACAACGCCCGTATGGACGAAGACTGCATCATCGGAGAGTCGCCAGCGACAACGACAACCGGCCCCTGGTGATTGGCCAATTGCTCACGACACATCATGACGGCGTGACCAGTTCCCAGTTGTTCCGACTGCAAAGCGAATTGGATGTTTGGATCTTCACCCAGCTGCTGTTTTACCTGGTTCGCTTCGTATCCAACCACCGCGACCAACTGCTCGACTCCAGCGGTGCGCAAGGCGTCGATGACATAGGCGACCAGCGGACGGCCGTTGGCTTGGCAAAGTACTTTTGGCAGATCGGACTTCATGCGAGTCCCTTTTCCGGCAGCCAGAATTACAGCAACAGCTTCACTCATGATTTTTCCAAAACGTTTCAAACGTGGTCATCGGACAGAAAGTAGTCTTCGCTACTTTAATCCGCATCGGCTCAACTGCCTACCGGCAACCGTTATTGCTTGAATGGATCCGACTTATGCAGTCGTTGCGACAGCCATAAGTTGAGCGATCAAGCCACGGTCGTATTCAGATTCTGTGAAGACGGCAAATGGCTACTTCTTTGAAGCCGAGATCCACTTCTTCAAAACTTGGAGATCCTTTTTCATCGCTTCGAGGTGTTGTGGAACGAGCGAAGGATCTTTATGGCTCAAGTATTCTTCATGCAGCGAGATGGGACCGCTAAAACCAAACTCAGTCGCCAGTTGGTAAAACTTGTTGCTGATCAGTCCATCACCCAGCGGTACATTTTTGATTTTGCCTTTTTCCGTCCAGCGAAAGTCTTTGGCGTACATCATCTGTACCAGTGGCATGACGCGTCGCATCGTCGTCTTCCAACTGGTCCCGCCCTCGGCCGTCGCGTGGCGAATATCGTAGGTGATGCCCAGAAACTCAGAATCAACCGCTTCAACGACCTCTGCAAGATCCCATAATGCGGCTCCAAATGTGTTGGTGCCAACGTGGTTTTGGTAAAGGCCAACAATTCCGAGCTCCCGATTCATCGCCGCCAGATCAGACAACGTCTTGGTCCAGTTCTTTAGCTGAGCTTTGATGTTCTTGGAGAGGTCGTATTTGAAATAGGCAAGCCGATATCGTTTGATGCCCAATTCTGCCGCCACCTTCAAGATGCGCCCCGAACGCTCGTCGACCCGGTTGATGTCAGAGGCCATGATCGAAATCTGCAATTGTTGTTGCTTGAGTGCGTCAACCAATTGGGGCAACTCTTCTTCAACCTTTGCCAAATCGATGTGTCCACCACGTCGGATCGGCGCTTCGATCCCATCAAATCCGGCATCGGCAATCGACTTTGCCAGATCCTCGAACGACAACGAATTAAATGGCTTGGTGAAAACCGAGATTGTTGGAGCATCGTCTGCATGAGAACGAGTTTGCAGATGAGAATTGGTTTCATTCGTTGAAACGATCACCGGCGATGTGAGTGCAGTTGCGGCAGTCACCACAGCACTTTGTTTCAGGAAGCGTCGGCGGTGAGGAGAAGGTTTGCGTGCCATCATTTCTTCCAAGCAGTTCTGGTTTTGGGAACGACAGGAAGATTATAGGGCCGGAGATATCAGACTGGAAGATTTGACGAGCAAGTAAGCGTATTGCGGGCAAAGAGTCCTTGGTTGCTGGCTTGCGTTGCTGGTTGTAGCAGATTCGGACGCTGCGATGGATGGATGAAACACGGACGTGTTGCAGTGCCACAGAATTTATCCTCGCAGCGTATTGGCCGAATGACGAACCGCTTGCTTACCTGCGTCGCCGTTCTCGCTCGATTTCTCGTTCCAAATCACCGATTGAGATGTTTGACTCGACCAGTTTTCCTTCACGATCAACCAACACGATCAAAGGCTCCAGTGCGACGCCCAATTGATGGGCCAGCGGACTGCCGTCGACGCCACCGGGTTCGTGCAGCTGTGGCCAAGCCATGTTTTTGCTGTTGGCTTTGACAAACTGATTGAAACTTTGAGTTGCACCGTCGCCACTTTCGATGTTGCATCCGATGATCACCACATCGTCTTTGAATTTTTTGGCGATCTTGTCAAGCAACTCGATTTCGTCTTTCTGTAAGCACCATGTCTCCCAATAGTGGAGCACGACGATTTTCCCTTTGACGCTGGTCAAATTGAAATCGCGTCCGCTCGAGGTTTTCGATTGGAAAGGAAACGCTCGTCCGTAGCTACTCAGTCGAACAATCGCTCCTTGCGAACGTCGACCAAAGTCGGTGTCTGGGTACTTGGAGGCACATTGTTTGTACCACTCGAGCGCTTTTTCTGGCTCATCTGTTGAAGTCACTTCAGCGTCGACGGCCAACTGCACGTGTGCGTCAGGTGCAAACTCGCTTTTTGGATACGTTTTGCAAAACGCAGCCAATTCAAGCATCAATTTTTCTCGAGCAGCATCCTTGCGTTTGTCGTCTGCGTTTTTAGTAAACCAGCCATACTCCGCGAAGATCGCTCGCCACTTGACGTAGTCAATACCTGGTGCCGACTTGTTCTTCAGGATAAACCCGTTCAGATAATCGACGCCATTTTGAAACTTGTCCGCCTGGTAAGCACTGGCGACCGAGTCGGCGAGATTTTGGATCCAGTCGATCTTGTTCTTGGGCTCTTTGGTACGCGTGTAGATCTGAACCAGCGTGTCCGCTTTTTGTTTTTGTAGTTTCTCTTCCGCACTGCCTGACGCCTTCTCAATTGACTCTTCAAGCTTGGCAAGGTCGGCAAACATTTTGGCCAATTCTTTGTCAACGGCTTCGGTGATTTTTCGTCCGCTTCCATATTCAGCGATCGGGAAAAAGCCACCGCCGTTGCTGAGCGGTTTTTGTGGGTCAACGATTTCAGGCAGTTCAACCATTCGCCATGAGTCATTGATTCGAACAATCGAGCCTAATGCGATTTGACGAGTATCATCGCCGTTTTGAAAGAAGCCAGACGCGTGGTCATAGACGATAAGATCTTTCTGGTTGCCGTCGCCGGAAGCCATCATTGCAGGTTGGCCGTTGCCCGCGTAAACCCATTTTGAATCGCGGTTGATCACTTTTTGGGTGCGCACCAGACTGGCAAACTCTCGGCGAGCTCTTTGCCATCTGGCCGTAATGACTGAGTTGATTTTTTCGCTTAAGCCAAGAGATTTGAGCTCGGCTTCGGAAAGCAACAAACGATTAAAACGTTCTTGGCTGTTGGATTTGATCGCTTGGAAGCATTCGTAAGCGATCTCTTCAGGCGAGATGACTTTCCAGGAATCAATTTCGCCGTTTTGGTCGCGATCGAGGCCCCATCGAGTGCCTGCCGTTCCCATCCAGCGGTACTGGTCCAGTTTGCCGTCTTTGTTGGCATCCACATCACGATAGACTTCCAAGCCATCTTTATAGTAAGACCACTGGTCGAGTTTGCCGTCGCCGTTGGTGTCGATGAAGCGTCGGAGAATTCGACCACTGGCGTGATGCACGATAAAACCACTGGGCGATTTGGTCTGCTCAAACTTGCAATCCTTCAGGACAGCGACGCCGGGATTTTCAATTTCAACTTCATTGAAGTGTTTCGGCTTGATCTTCATCGCCGTATCCAACTTGCTTTGCTGTGCTTGAATCGCTGGATGAAAAACCAGCAGCACCACGATGGAGAGGCAAGTGAAAGCGAGCGTTTGGGAAAAGCTTGAAAATCGGAAAGTCATGAATCTGCCTGATGGAAGGGGACTGACTTGGATGGGGTCGTCAAGACAACTTCGTCTTGGGATAGACTACTTTTTGACAATAAATACCGGAAGGCTGAAATCAAATTTTTCGTCGGCATCTCGGTCGCCGATCAACAGTGACCTGATCGATTGCGAAAGCTGTGAGGCTACTGTTGCTCGATCAGAAAACGGCATGGAGGCGTTACATCGGATTCGTTAGCCAAGAAGACGCCATCGAACCGATCGCGACGACTGCCGTGATCGAAGTAAACACGAGCCCAGCAAGAAACATCATCCAGCGAACAAGTTGACCTGAAAACCCGAGCCAGGTGATGTAGCATTCGGCGATCGGGCCGATAAAGAAACAAACATTGGAAACCACAGCTCCGACAACGCAGGTGACCCAGAATTCGGGAAGCAGCAGTACTTCTGGAAACGACAACGATGTGAACGCCAATACGATCATGACCAGGCAAACGTTGTAAGCCAGTCGCAACCACTCCCAACTGATAAAGATGGGCCGGGCGATCGCCAAAATAGACGCGGCTGCTTTGTTTGACAAACCGGGGGCAGTCGTTGGGCTGGTGAATGGATTTTGAGTCATTTCGGCTTGTTCAAAAGTGCTGATATGAGGCTTCAAGGGTTGATCGTATTACTTTCGATCTGACGAGGCTTCATGAATTTGGGCAAAAATCAGCAATCAAGTCAAATGCAAATCCAGATGACGGCCCAAAACAGTCGAAGCATTTTGACTATCGGGCCTTTGGATTTAGAGCTGTTCCTAAAAATCGTCCCGATTCTGTCGAAATATCCGGGAAACGCCGTTTGACAGTTTTTCTCGAAATCCTAGAATAGCCCGCTTGTCAGAACGACATCTTCATTGGTGCGAACCTTTGAAACGGCTTCGTATCTGAATCAACACGGTCCAAGTTGGAGCGTGTGACTCGCACGGGTGTATAGCTCAGCTGGTTAGAGCGCGTCGCTGATAACGACGAGGTCCCAGATTCGAATTCTGGTACACCCACTGGTTTCAATTGAATCGTTAACTAAACTTTCAACTGATTTAATTTGACGCTGCTCCGCCAATCGTGGTATCCATGTGTTGGTGGGGGGATTTGGTTTCGTTCAACTGTTGTCGCTTTGGCGAAGACAATTGCACAAATCACGTTCATAAAATTTGGGGACGTAGCTCAATTGGGAGAGCACCGCCTTTGCAAGGCGGGGGTTAGGGGTTCGAGCCCCCTCGTCTCCACTTAAGACGCCTGATGCGGCAAATCTAAATGTGCGGCATCGTCCAACAGCTCTGCCGCTCATAATTGGTCATCGGCTCGATCATTCAAGTGGTCAACTGGATTCAGATTTGCCAGCGAACCCCTGAACCTCGTATAATAAGACGCGTCTATCTTTCAATGAATCGTCGATAGAACGGTTTTCATTTCCCAATCTCGATCACTCGCGACTCGATTCCCGATCCGATGACTTCGAATTCGAAATTGCGGCGGCAGATCGCTTATCAAGCCGCTGTGTTGATGTATCAACGACAAGAATCAGAGTACTACCGCGCAAAACTTAAAGCGGCTCGATCGGTATGCAAGGGACGGGTTAAACCAAAAGACCTGCCCAGTAACGCAGAGATTCGAGATGAGATTCAGCAGCTTGCTCGCATGCTCGAAGGGGACCGAAGAACCGCGAACCTTCGAGAGATGCGGATCGAGGCGCTGCGTGTGATGAGGATTCTCCAGCGCTATCGCCCCCGGCTGATCGGCAGCGTATTAACTGGCCATATCCGACAAGGGTCCGATATCGATCTGCATCTCTTTTCAGATTCAGTCGAAGCGGTCACTGCGGAGCTGGACTACCACGGCTTCGTTTACGATACCGAGTACAAGCGGGTCGTTAAACAAGGCGAACGCAACATCTACAAACACGTTCATATTCAAGACCGGTTTCCAATTGAATTGACGATCTATCCGACGGATAAAGTTAGCTACGTTTTTAAGAGTTCGATCACAGGGAAACCGATCGAACGGGCTTCATTGGCTGAGCTGGTCCCAGTGTTGGAGCAAGCTTATCCAGACATCGATCTTGAATCTGCTGTCGCTGCTGCCTCCGAATCCGTTGATCGTTTTCAAGTTTACTGCTCGTTGATGCTGCCGCTTGAAAATGTCAAACAAGACCCGCGCTATCATCCTGAAGGTGACGCGCTTTATCACAGTCTGCAAGTCTTTGATCACGCCTGTGACGAACTTCCATACGATGAAGAATTTCTGACTGCGGCTCTGCTCCATGATGTTGGCAAAGCGATCGACCGTTACGACCATGTTGGTGCTGGATTAGAAGCATTGGAAGGACTCGTCACCGAGCGAACGTTTTGGTTGATCGAGCACCATATGGAAGCCCACAAGATTTTCGATCGTACCATTGGCAGCCGCGCGCATCGAAGGTTGCGGGAAAACGAAAGCTATCAGGAACTGGTATTGCTCGGTGAGTGCGATCGAGCGGGGCGCGTTTCCGGGGCAGTCACGACTGAACTTGAAGCTGCCATCGACTACCTGCGAGAAATTGGCGACAGCTTTGCAGTGTAAGCCGACAATCGAATCGATTCGCCACTGACTGAGTAGAGTTCGTCTAAACCAAACTCTACGAGTACAACGCATAAATCAAGCGAAAGAAGGCAATGGCGATCGGCGTTAAACACGCCAAGTGAAACATTGTCAAAGCGGCCGCAAACAGATTGCCGGCAGCAGGCTGCGGGACGTTTTGTTTCGCCAAATACCAGATCGAGTTGGTGAGGCCAAATCCAGCGACCATTGCTAGTCCCGGGAAGAAAACGAAACGTGCTGCAAACACAACCAGCGCGGTCAAACCACCGAGTATGTTTTCCGGGTGCGGTTCGTAGATGTTGAAGCCGATCAAAAAAGAGTACGTCGTCTCAGGCCCTACATAGCAAAGCACACCCAGGATCAACAGGAAGTTGATGACCGCTAACGTTAGCGAGACTCTCAACATTGCGTCGTTTAAAAATGGACCTTGTGCGCCTGTTCGAGGGTATTCAGGATGGTGGTGCGTGGGCTTCGCTGGGTCGTCATTCATCGTTTTGCAATTCTGGAAAATTTGGGAGCGGATTGTCGTCCAAAAGCACCGTTGGGTGAAGCAGCATTGAGTCAATACACAGCATGCAGAAATCGATCACGATGTAATAATTGGGTAGACGATAAACCCCAGGCAAATAAGATGAAAAGCTGACAGGCCAATGCCGATCGCCCGCTGTGACGGAGTTGCATCCTTGTTAGTGAAAAACGGAATCAAACTAAAAACCAGGCCGATCAGAGACAGCATTCCGAACAATGGGAAAGCGATGATGAGAGCAAAAACCCCAATGATGACCCCGAAAAACGTGGCAATCGGTTTGTCATCATCCATCCCAGGTCTAATCATCGTAAGAAACGAAATCACACCACACGCGATCATCGAATTGATGATGCACAACACGATGCTCGTCTGATAGCTCATCGGACGCGACGCGTTCGGTTCTGGCTGCGTACTGGGGTGCAAGTGCTATCCCTGCCCTTTTTGCGGCGGCAACGGTGGATTTTTCATTGAGTGACTCTGGAGAAATTACGTGCCGCGAAAACGTTGGGCGTTCTTAAAATTAAAACAAACATGTCTGAAACAATAGACTGGTTCATCCTTGCAGCGTTGGACCAAACATCAGGTAGAGCACGAGACAAAGGCAGCTCAAGTGAAAGACGGTTAGGACAAATCCCAACGGCTTGTTTGAATGTAAAGCGATTCGATTTTTTACGAGTGGGATGAAGCTAAATACCAATCCTACGGCGGCGATCGTACTGAAGACCGGAAAGAAGCCGACCAGCAGAAACATGCCAAACGCCGAACCAAATATCTCGATCCCTTCAGCTCCAGAACAAAGTGCAGTCATCATCGCCGCAAAGGTCAGCCCAAAAAGCAGATTGATGACGCACAATACAATGCTGGTTTGATAGGTCCAGCGATGCGGCATGTTTGTTTCTTCAAGTGCACCCTTGGTTGAATACTGCGCTGATCCGTAGCCAGTGCGCTCCACCTTGGGAAGGTTGGTTTCCATTGAAATTCGTCTTTGGTTCTGATTGACACAGCTTCGTTGAAGTCGCTTCAGACTCGTTAAGCAGTTGTCGTGCCAAACCGCTCCACACGTTTTTTCCTCATAATCCCGAGTACGAGTGAACGTTAAACACGACCGGTGTACACTCAGGGTACACATCATGGGCACTCAGTGTTCGGCACGTGTTCGATTCGAGAAAATTCGAGTATAAATGAACTTGGGACCTGCGTTGGACATTGAAACGTGGCCTGTGCAGAGTGAGTTCGGCAACCAGTTTTGTTGTCGTTCCATGTTCTCGAGGTCGTTTCCACTATGAAATCTCTTGTCAGGTCCCCGAATCAAAGACATCACCTATTCGCTTAGATACTTATCCATGAATTCAAATTTTGACGACATTCCAGTTGCTGAGATCGTTAACCCAGTAGCGAGCAGCGAGCCAACGAAGCAATTTGGGAATCGCGGTTGCTTAATCGCTGGAATATCTATCTTTGGCGTGCTGATCTTGTTGGTCACCGTCGGTTTGGTCATCGCAGTCAATCGTTGGAACGATCGAGCTGACGAAGTGGTCGTCATGTCAAGCAAAGTCAAGACGGCCATTGTTGATCCCGATCGAGTTGCCAGAGCCCAAAAGCTGCCTCAAGAACGGAGTTCATATCTTGAACGGATCTCCGAATTGCCATCCGTCAAGCTGGCCGATAGCGAAGTTGATGAAGAGACTCTGAATTCCATCCGCGAATTTGTGCTGAATCAGTGTTCGTCCTTCGAAACAGGAGAAGATCAGTACGGCGAGCATTTGATTGACTTCGAACTTTTACTTAACGAGGTCGCTGCAAGATCCAGGGAGATTCAAAAGGATCCGTCAAGTCATACGGCGGGGCAAGTCATGCTGTCCGCTTCACGACCCGAGCCCGTCCAGTGGGGTGAAATTCTCCAAGTGCAGTGCATCCATGACGAAGAGTATCAAGTTGACATTTATTCGAGCAGTCTCGAGTTGGGCATGGTCTCGACCTGGTGGCTGGTTGAAGATGGAGACAGCTTTCTTGTCTACGACTGGGTGACGTCTGACAACGGGGTCCGGGAGTCTGCCGAACTTGCACAACGGTACGATTGTCAAAGCCAAATCACGCTGCAGTTTAACCGGTATATCGAGAAACATAATCGCTACGTTGAGGCACTGAGTAATCCCGGCATTTCTGAAGAGGTCCGTTTGAGTTACCTTGCGGCATTGGACCCTTTCATGGGCCCTGGCACGTTGAGGGACAAGTATCTGTTTTTCAGCGCTTACTTCTATTACCAGGAAGGGTTGCCAGAAAACGCCCTCAGGGTGCTTGAGAAAGTTAGCCATCAATGTCCCGGCAAATATCTTTTGGAAAACGCGATTGCCTCGGATCAAGAAGATTATCAAAAAGCGTCCGAATCACTCGACCAATACGTTCGGCTGATTGGCAAGTTTCGTCCGTTATTGATCACAGACGCTGAATATCAAAATGAATTGGGAAGGCTCGACGAAGCCAAGGACCGATACATCGAAGCGTTTGCGGAAATTCCTGATCAGCAGTACTACCCGGATCTTTGGGAGCTGTTCCAGCTTTGCGACCAGAGTGAACTTAAACTCTTGCTCGGACGGATCGATGAATCGACCAGTCGCGATGCCGTTTTCAACTACATCTGTCAGATGATGTATGACGAGGTCTATTCAAAAACAGTTGGGGAAACGCTTCGCAAACACTTTGAAGCCAACGACGATCTTCAGGCATTTTCAGCGTATGCTCGACTTCGCGAAACGATGGATCCGGACGATGCGATCCAAGTCGTTCGTTGGATGGATGGAATCGAAGACGAATCGTACCGCTCGATGGTCCAATACGACTTTTGGTACAACGTAGTCGATCGCGATTTTTCGGATGAAGTATTCTCAGCAAGCAAGAAAAAAGCGGAACACTTTGATCAATTGTTTGACTTGTTCAATTACGAAGAGCTTGAAATCACCGAGTCCGTATTAAAAATTGTCAACGAGTATCAATCACTAGCGCCCGATGATGCGCGGACACACCAGCTTCTGGGCGACTGGAGTGCAAGCAAGTACAAGCTTGAAGACGCAGAAAAACACTATCGCGAAGCTTTGAAAGTTGGTTTTCCAGATTCCGAGAATGACTACTCTCCCGAGTACAACGTTGCTTATAGATTGATTTCAATCTTGACGAGACTCAAGAAGTGGGATGAGATGCAAATGGTCGCCGTCGAACACGATCTTGTGTCATACGGAGTTGGCCAACTGATCGCAGACGAGCAGTATGGGCTTGCCAAGGAACTGATGAAGCAAGATCAGTCGACCGAATTCAGTTCTCAATCCAACGAACTAAAAATCAAGTTTCAAACATCAAACGACAGGCTCGTCACCATTAACGAAGTCGCCAAACGCTTCGCTGCCGACACGGACTACACTCGTGAAGCGTGGGTTTCAGTGCTGGTCGACATGTGTGAAGAACAGGGCGATTTAGTTCTCGCCGTCGAAGAAACTCTGGACGAGAGCGTGATTCGAGCTGTGGCGATGAAACTGCGCTACTCAGATGACAAGAAACAATTGGAAAAGTTTGACCGCATCGTTCGGTCTGAGTACCCATGGCTTGCAAACACATTTCAAACTAGACGTCTGATCCGAGAAGGAAAGCATCGCGAGGCCAGTAGCCAAGGAGCTGCCCTGATTCCGCTTGCCGATCAAATCTCATCGTACGACTATGGACTTTTCAATGATCTGGTTCGTTCGTCGATCATGGCCAAGAATTACGCGATGGCAGAACGGTACCTGCAAGCCATTCCGGATGATACAGAGGCAGAAATATTATTGCTGTTGGCGAAAGAGGATAATGCGCGGGCCAAGCAACGCATGCAGGAGTTGCAGTCTTATAGACGTCGAATGCTGATTGTTGATCCGTTGGCGAATGAACTTTCGATTGATAAAGTCCTCGGTGATCAAACACAGACTCTTCAGAGTTATTGGAATCATCGCTGGATCAAATTTCTGACTAATGACGCCCAATGGGACAAATCAAAAATTGGTCAAGTCATACAGGAATCCATCGGCCAATCGATCGAATTAAAACCATTAGATCTCGGCGATCGAACTCTTTTTGTCGGTAGTGTCGATCAAAATCGTGTGGCCGTGTCGGTTTCACAAGTTGCATCTGATTCGGTACTTGGCCTCACTGATGATCTTGCATCCAATGATCAATTCGCCTTGATCGAGATGTGCATCGTGCGCGGAACAACGACGTCGGAAGCTGAAGTCGATCGCTGGAAATCGGAATTCATCCAACGAATGACAGCTGGAGCGGACCCAAGCCACAGGGTTCACTACTTGAGTCTTAACTATTTCTGGATGTCTGCAGATGAATATAGATCCATCGCAAATGAATCTGCCATTCGAATGGCCGAGTTGGCCGCCGGCAGTGGCCCCTATCTGCCTTCGAAGATCAGTCTGGAACCCTCTGAGACCAATCAATCAAATTTGGAAGTTCGCACGGCATTGAATCCGTTCGTCGACGTGCCAACGAAACAACTGCCGAACATTCATGTGATTTGCAATGAGCCTATATTCGGTTTTGAAGAGTTAACGCTGAAGGTCGATCGTGTGAGTCGTGAACGCCAGACTGGTTGGGCTATCGTTGAAGGAACCCTTGCAGAAGATTCGAAAAGCAATCCGCGACTGAAGAAGGGGAACCGATACCAGCTAGACGATTATGAAATCAATAGTGTCAAGGTTGATTAGGTCAGCTTGTCGCCGATAGCGTGGTCTCGAAGTGAACGCAAAAAACATTTGACAAAGTTCATCAAGAACCAAAACCCTTTTCGTCCAATTTTCGCTCCAGAATCTTCCAGCAGGACAATTCCATTCGAGGAAAATGAAATGGCCCCTTCCAGAGGTTGCCCTTCAATGTCGAACTGATCGCACCGTCTCGACGCAAGTATCCAAACCACTCGCCGTGTTCTGGATCGGCAAAATGCTGATACGACCAATCGTGAACTTGTCGGTGCCACTGCAGGTACTTCTCGTCGTTAGCCAGCTCCCATGCCATCAGAGTTGCAATGATCGCTTCATTGTGCGGCCACCAGAACTTCATGTCGTGCCAATACTCCTGTACCGGACGTTGGTCGACGTCGCAGAAATAGAGCAGGCCACCAAATTGGTTATCCCAGCCCCGGGCCCACATCCAGTCGAGCATTTGACAGCCTAGTTGAATCAGTGATTGCTCGGACCGATGACGACCCTCATTCATGATGAACCATGCCGCTTCAATGGCGTGCCCAGGATTGAGCATCCGCCCATCGAAGCTATTGATCATCTCGCCGTTTGGGCCTACCGACTCCATCACGCATTCGATTTCTGGCTTAACATGCAGATCACGAATCGTATCGATGCATCGATCGATCCATTGGTCAGCAACGCTCAACTGGATCGACCCGCGAAGTTCCTGGGCGGTCACCAAAGCAATCATTGGAAAACCGATTCCACGCATCGGCCTGACATCTGTGAATTTGGGTTGAACGCCTTTCGGATCCAGGCTGTGTTGAACAAACTGGTCAAAGCACTGAACTGCACGGTCGCGAAAACGTTGTTCTCCAGTGGCTTGAAAAAGCTCACCAAAGGCAATCGCCGCGAAACTTTCAGAAAACGCATATCGTCGTTTGCGAATCGGCTGTCCCTCGCGCGTCAAGTGAAACCACATTCGACCATCGTTTGGGTCAAAACAGTGAGCCTCCAGAAAGCTTGCTCCATGCAAAGCCAACTGCAGCCATTCGTCTCTCGGCTCGACGTTGTTGAACAGCTCGCACAATAGCCAAGTGAATCGACCCTGTTGCCAAACGCTTTTGTCCGTATCAACAAGCGACCCGTCACGGTCGAGCGACATCATAAAGCCGCCAAATTCCTGGTCGATCGCATGCTCCTGCCAAAAAGGGAGCGTGCTGCCAAGCAAATCATTGCGATAGAATTCCATCAGCGATTGACATTCAGTTGCGTCCACAAAAACGTTGCTCCAGCCAAATTAAGAAATGCAATCGCCTCTCAACCCAAGATAAGCTAACTGAAACGAAACGAGGACAACAGGATCGTTTGAGAAAACTGGCGACCTTGAAACCTGTTAAACTCGTCGTTGTAGAACCGTTTCCTAGAACCGTTTCCTAGAACCGTTTCCTCAGTCGTCGACACGGACGATCGCAAGTTCGAATGCATCAATCAAAATGAATGTGAAACTTCGACAATTCCGATATCGGTTGTTCCTCAGTTGTCTGTTCGCAATCGGTTTAACGTTGGTGGTGGCGCCTCGGTCGATCACGGCGACGGTTCAAACGAAAACCCCCGATCCAACTGTTGTCGATTTTGAATCTCTCAACGATGGCGATATTCGTGGTCAAACGACCGAGCTCGGCGACTGGGAAAATGGAAAAGGGCTTGCACTGGTTGATCCCAAACATGCGAAGTCCGGAAAAAAGTGCCTGCACCTCGCGGGCGGCGAAACAGCTTCCGTCGAATTGAAGCTTAAGGGTTTTGTTCGCAGTGATGGCTATCTTGGCTTTTGGGCGGAGCGTTGGACTTCACGGGTTCCTTTTCAGTTTCGCATCGAAAAGTTTGCCAATCAGCAGTGGACGGAGATCTATAACGGTGATGAAACCATCAAGGTTGGTCGGTCGTTTAAATCATACGTCAAACTTTTTCTGAACGACGCCGACATCGAGCGACTCAGATTCGTCGTCACGGCTCCCAAAGGCACAGGCATTCTGATTGATGACCTTGCCATCGCGGTACCCGTGCTGCAGAAGATCGTAAAGATCGAACCAGTGCCGTTTGCTTTGCCAGTTTTGATCGGCAACGAGTATGCGCCGTTGGCCAAGATCAACGTAAAAACAGTTGGATCGCTTCGTCCCAAATCGATTACCCGTTTTTTTGTCGACCTCCAAATTGAAAACAGGAACATTAGAAAATTTCGGATTGTACCGGGAGGAAATCAGTTCACATTTCCCAAAAATGTGAAACAAAGGATAAGCGTCGCACGGGACTCCGAGGGGAAGTGGCTATCCCGAGAGCCAATTCAATTGACCGAAGGGGACAACTATTTCTGGTTGGTCGGGAAGGCCATCGAAGGCTCCGACATCGACAAAAAAATCTCGGCCTCCTTTAACATCGTTGAAACATCGGATTCCGAAAGAATCGCAATTGATTCGCGATCAACACAGCGACTGGGAATTGCACTGCGGAACTCAGGTGATAGTGATGTTCACACTTATCGAATTCCCGGTTTGACAACCACCACGAAAGGCTCCCTCATCGCAGTCTACGATGTTCGTCGTGATGTCGGACGCGACCTGCCCGGAAACATCGACGTAGGTATGTCACGTTCGACTGATGGTGGACAAACTTGGGAGGGTATGAAGATCATTTTGGATATGGGTCACGATCCGAAGTGGCGCGGCGACGGGATTGGTGACCCTTCGATTCTGGTTGATCAAGAAACTGGAACGATCTGGGTTTCAGCGACGTGGTCACATGGAAATCGATCGTGGCATGGCAGCGGTCCCGGCCTGGCTCCTGAGGAAACCGGCCAATGGATTTTGACCCGCAGCGACGATGACGGAAAATCCTGGTCCAAGCCAATTAACATTACCAAGCAAGTCAAAAACCCTGAGTGGTGCTTTTTGTTGCAAGGCCCCGGCAAAGGAATCACCTTGAGCGACGGAACGCTCGTCTTTCCTGCTCAATATCAGGACACTCCACAAAACAATCGCCTGCCGCGATCAACATTTATCTACAGTCGTGACCATGGAACGACGTGGAAGACCGCGACCGGTGCTTGGGACGACACGACGGAATCCCAAATTGTTGAGACGACGGATGGCAAATTGATGATCAATTGCCGTACCAATCGAAGCTCCCGGCGAGCGGTTCTAACGACCAGCGATATGGGTCAAACCTGGACGCAACATGCAAGCCATCTGAAGGCTCTATTGGAACCCAGAGCGTGCATGGCCAGTTTGATTAACGTTCCTCGTGAGCTTGCTTGGCGAAACTTGAACTCCGAACACAATCGCCTGTTGCTGTTCTCCAACCCGGATTCAGCCAACGGGCGAAATCACATCACGATCAAGGCATCGTTGGACATGGGGAACACTTGGCCTGTTGAGCATCAGTTGTTACTCGATGAAGGAACCGGCGCAGGGTATTCCTGTATGACGATGATCGACGAAAAAACAGTAGGCATCCTCTACGAGGGTAGTCAGTCGCAATTGACGTTTCAGCGCATTCCGCTGAAGGAAATTCTGGAGCCACCAAAAACAGAAAAGACGAAGAACCCGGCAACAGTAGGGATGCAGCTTCCTTTTGGGCAGCGGTCAAAATTAAGCAACCGTTTACGTGTCGCGCGACCGTTTACCAGCAATATGGTTCTTCAGGCAAACCAGCCCATTCGGATTTGGGGCGAAGCTTCACCTCGCAGCGAAGTGGAAATCGTCGTTGGCGACGAATCGAAGTCGGTGATCGCAAATTCACAAGGGGAATGGCTAGCAAGTTTTCCGGCTCGACCCGTTTGTAAATCTCCATTCGAGATTTCGGTCGAAAGCAACTTTGAAACGATCGACATCAAAAATGTTGTGGTTGGAGAGGTCTGGTTTTGTGCTGGTCAATCCAACATGGAGTGGCCACTGAACAAGTCGACCGGTGGGCAAGAATCAGCAACTCAATCCAATGATTCGCTGCTTCGATTGCATCAGGCCAGCGGCCGCGTTCGGGGGAGTGTTGTTGTCTTTGAGCCCGCCCAGTTTGACTATCTTGATCCAGATCAATTCAGCCAAAGTCGATGGCAAGTGGCATCGCCGCAAACGACTTCTGAATTTTCGGCAATTGGTTATTGGTTCGGCAAGAAATTGCGAACCGAGTTGGATGTTCCAATCGGGATCATCGACGTATCCGCCGGTGGAACTCCAATCGAGAGTTGGCTTGGCCGAGAAACGTTGTCGAACGACGTAGAGCTTTGGCATCTTTGTCGCGGCGATTGGCGAAGTAATGATCAGCTTGATCTGTGGTGTCGCAAGCGAGCGCAGCTGAACCTTTCTGCGGCAGATGTCATGAGTGTGCCGCGAGACGAGCATGGTCCCAATCATCCGTTCAAACCGGGTTTCATGTTCGAGGCGAGTGTTCGGCCGTTCGCCCCGTTGTCCATCGCGGGCGTGCTTTGGTATCAAGGCGAATCGAACGCAGATAGTGCCGCCCGAGCAAAAATTTACAATCGGTGTTTCCCGAAATTGGTCGACACATTTCGGCGTCAGTTTCAAACTGAAAATTTGCCGGTTGCCTTCGTTCAGTTGCCTGCTCTTTCACGTACGGGTTGGCCTCGTTTCCGAGAATTGCAACGCCGGTCATTGGCACGTTTAAAAAATGTTGGAATGGCGATTGCAATCGATACCGGTGACATGAACAACGTCCATCCAGCTGTGAAAGAACCTGTTGCCGATCGATTGGCGGCTTGGGCATTAGTCAAAGTCTACCAACGGGCGGGCACATCGATGGGGCCGCTTTACAAACGCCATCGAGTCGACAATCAACAAATGGTGATCCAGTTTGAACTCGAAGGTGGCTCTTTAGAGACAACCGATGGACGATCTCCGAATCATTTTGAATTGGCCGGACGCGATCACATGTTTTACCCAGCGGAAGCGACCATCCGCGATAAAACGGTCGTGCTCAAGAGCGCAAACGTTGGGCAACCTGTGACCGCCCGGTACGCCTGGAGGCCATTTCCAGATCCTCGCCCCAATCTGATCAACTCCAACGGCTTGCCGGCCAGTCCATTTTCAACAGAAACCGAAGAAAGACTGTTTGAGGAATAAATGACGGATCCAACCAGCCAAATTCGCGGCGCTTTTTCAGCGATCTTTACGCCGTTTGATGAAAACAACGAAGTCAACTACGACATGTTGCATCAAATTGCAAATTTTCAGATGGATCATGGTGTCCGTGGGTTCTTTGTTTGTGGTTCAACCGGCGAAGGGCTTTTGATGACCGAAGAAGAACGACAAAGGGTCGTTGCAAGTATGGTTGAGATTGCCAGCGGCAGGGCGACGGTGATCGCTCATGTGGGCCACCCTCGCACCGAAACATCGATCAAGCTTGCCAAGCGTGCCGCTGATGACGGCGCTGACTGGATCGCCTCCGTTGCTCCGATTTATCATGGCACGACCTTTGATGGTGCGATGCGACATTACCAAGCGATCTCCAGTGCGACTGATCTGCCGTTCATGGTCTACTCATTGGGAGGCGTGATTGAACCGCTTCGCGACGCGGCGTTTTTTGAGTTGCCAAACGTCTGCGGTTTGAAGTACACCGGCTCCAGTTTCTTTTCTGTTCAGCAGCTGATGCGACGCGTGGATCGACCGGTCGCCTTGATGAGCGGATTTGACGAACAGTTTGTCGCAAGCTTGTCGTTTGGTTTTCATGGTGGTATTGGCTCGACATTCAACTTCGCACCGCAATTCTATTCCGGAATCTACAACGCGTATCACCGAGGTCAGATCGAAGAAGCCGCACAGTTGCAGAGCAAGATCAATACCGTAACGGATCTGATGATCCAATACGAAAACTGGTCCTACCGAAAAGCGATCATGAAATATCTGGGTTTTGATTGCGGCGCGGCACGACTCCCTTATGCACCGTTGACCGATCAGGAATTTGCCGATTATTGCAGGCGGCTGGACGCACTCGAGGTGTTAAAGACTAAAGAATCAACAGCGGTGTAACAGCGTGAATCTAAAGCGAACATCGACGTATTGTTCAACGATCAGGTGCAAGCTCGCGCGACGAATCTGTGTTGTTTCGATTCTGCTTCTGATTCTTGCCTCGTCGCCAAGTTCATTTGCACAAGTTGCGAATCAGGCGCCAGATGATTCGCTCAGTGATCGGCTCCATTATCAGTCGCTCGATCCGCTTCCGGACGCCATTGGCGTGGCAGGACCAGCCGTCGGTATTTCAAACGACCTGTTGATCGTGGCGGGTGGCGCAAATTTCGCATCCCATGATGACCCTGAACTTTGGGAACTGTCCAAAAAGTATCACACGGACGTTTGGGTGATGGAGCGAGCCGATGTCGAAGGTAAAACGGGCTATCGATGGATAACGAATGTTGAAGGTGCCCTCTCGAAACGATTAGCTTATGCTTCGGTAGTGACTACTCCGCTGGGCGTGTTGGTCATGGGGGGCGAAGATGAGACCGGCCCAACGAGTCGATCATTTTTGATGCAGGCGAAACGTGTGGCGGACGACCAAGTCGAGTTCCTCGAGAATGATCTCGGCGTGCCCGACTTGCCAATCGCTTGTACGGCCGGCGGCGCGGCAGTGGTGGGAGATTTTGTTTACGTTGTGGCGGGACTAGTCGAGGTCAATGAAGAGAATCGGGCCGCCAGTCGCTTGGTCTGGCGGATGAACCTGAAACAGCTGAAGCGAGACGTCGACAAAGATGTCAATGCAGAATCTGAGCGTTGGGAGATTGTTGCCAGCCTCCCCAACAACTCACCTCGTCGCATGTTTCCGTTGGTCACGGCACAACATGATGGTTTTGGCGACAGGTTGTATGTCATCGGCGGTCGTCGAATCCTGACAGGGCGAGATCCGGCCGATCTGCGTAACCTTCAAGCGACCAAAGAATGTCATGTTTTTGATCCAACGAAATTCGATGCTTCGAAAGTCGACAAAGAAGGAAATTATTCCGGCCAATCTCCATGGAAACGGATTGCTGATTCACCTGTTCCACTGACGGCAGGCACCTGTGTTCCGTATGGACCGGCGCACATCATCGTACCGGGTGCCGCAACGCTTGAGATACTTCATCAAGTGGTCGAATCA
This sequence comes from Planctomycetota bacterium, assembly GCA_038534355.1. Taxonomy (GTDB): domain Bacteria; phylum Planctomycetota; class Planctomycetia; order Pirellulales; family Pirellulaceae; genus Mariniblastus. The sequence continues at coordinate 28,563 of JBCAWX010000039.1, read as the reverse complement.
GGCGTTGCGATGCAAGACTTTGCTCATCCCGGTTTCCCTAAACAAGCGTATGCTTATCACACCGTGACCGATCGGTGGGTCCCTTTTGGGGCAACGCCACAAACACACGTAACCACGCCGGCGGTTCGATGGGGCGATGAAATCCTGTTGGTCAGCGGAGAGATTCGACCGAGAGTTCGCACCAATCAAGTTTGGAAGATTTCGGTTCGTTCAAACGAATCGGCGTTTGGCTGGCTCAACATGACAGTAGTCGTCGTCTATCTGTTGGCCATGGTTGGCGTCGGAGTTTACTTCACGTTTCGGAATCGCACGACTGATGATTACTTTCGGGGTGGCAAACAGATCCCTTGGTGGGCCGCGGGCTGTAGTATCTTTGCCACGATGCTCAGCTCGATTACCTATATGGCGGTTCCGGCCAAAGCGTTTTATCAGAACTGGGTTTATGCGGTTGGCAATCTTTTCATTCTCTTGGTCGCGCCAATCGCCATTTACTACGCGTTACCATTCTTTCGACGCATTGACGCGACGAGTGCCTACGAATATTTGGAGCTTCGATTCAATCGAACTGCGCGACTGATCGGGTCGGGTAGTTTCAGTCTCTTTCACGTTTTTCGGATGGGAGTCGTCTTGGCGTTGGCAGCTTTGGCATTGGCCAGCGTCACACCGTTGACTCCGGCACAGTGCGTGATCGTGATGGGTGTGCTTTCGATCATTTATTGTACGCTTGGCGGTGTTGAAGCGGTGATTTGGACCGATACGATCCAGACGTTTGTTCTGTTGGGTGGTGCGCTACTCTGTTTGACGTTTGCAATCGTTGGTTCGGAGCCCGGCAGTTTTTCTGCCGCGCTGGAGCAAGGAAAATTTCATCTGGTGGATGTCGATTTTGGTTCAACTTCGTTCATGACGATGGCGATCTGGGTCGTTGTGCTTGGTGGATTAGGGCAAAACCTGGCCAGCTACACCGCAGATCAAGCGGTGATTCAGCGATACATGACGACCTCGGATGAAGCGATGGCAGCGCGTTCGATCTGGCTCAATGGCTGGATGGCGATTCCTGCCGCGTTGATCTTCTTTGGAATGGGAACTGCGTTTTGGATGTTCTATTTTTCACATCCAGACAAATTGGATCCGACGATTGCAGCGGATCGAATCATGCCGATGTTTATCAGCCAAGAGTTACCGATCGGTCTGGCAGGATTGGTTGTAGCAGGAATTTTTGCCGCCGCTCAATCGACGGTTTCGACCAGCATGAATTCTGGCGCGACAACCATTGTGACTGACTTTCTCCGCAGCTCGAAACGATCCGAACGTTCTCAAGAGACGGAAAGAGAGGATGGTCGTTGGCTGTGGGTTGCGCGTATCGTAACGTTGTTGATGGGCTTGTTGGGAATGGGGACAGGGTTGCTGTTTGTCGACCCATCGATCAAAAGTCTGTTTGATCAGTTCATCGGGATCCTGGGCATGTTTCTTGGAGTCCTTGCGGGACTGTTTGCATTGGGTGCAACAACGAAGCGTGTCAGTGGTGTGGCGAGTTTGATCGGCGCCACGGTGGCGATTCTCGCCATGATTGGTATCGTTTTCGCTGCAAATGACAGGTCGCTATTGGGCGTCGACCTTCGAAGTCTGTTCGATACCACTGGGGTACCTGTCTATCGAATCAACGGATACTTATATGCGTTTGTAGGAATCAGTATTTGTTATCTTGTCGGTCTGTTGATGAGTTTCGTTTTCCCGGAACGCCGCAGCAAAGATGAGCTGGATGGCTTGACGCTTTGGGACTAACGACATTGGGGTGATTGTAGAAGGTAGCCATCGAATCTAGCGGAGAGGGATGATAGAACCGATGGACTGGCACGCCTGGACCATGTAGCGGCCCGGCGCAAGCCGGCCGGTGTCAATTAAGAAAAGTCTTCGGGCACCTTAAAACATGGCATAGCTTTTTGGAAGTTTTACCGTAGGGCTTGCGCCCTAACGCTACATGCCGAACGGCTCGCCTGAAACATGTAGCGGCCCGGCGCAAGCCGGCCGGCGTTAATCAAGAAAAGTTTTTGGGTACGTGTCAGGTACTTCTCATCAATGCATGGTCTTTGAGAAGTTTTACCGTAGGGCTCGCGCCCTAACGCTACTTGCCAACCGAACAAGAAAAGATGTCGGGCACCTTAAAACACGGCTTAGCTTTTTGGAAGTTTTACCGTAGGGCTTGCGCCCGAACGCTACATACCGGTGGGCTCGCGCCCAAGCGCTACATGCCGGAGGGTTTGCGCCTTGACGCCACTTGGTTGCGGAAATGTTCACCAAAGAAAAGCATTGTCCTAGGAAACAAAGACTACGCTTTATATGACCGCAGCCTCGTTGCTTAATCCTGGCGTTCAGTGATGACGATTCGGCTGCCCGCTTTCACGTCCTCGGTCGTTGTTGTTTTGCCACTGGGCCAGCGAACTTCGATTGAATCGATCTGGGCAGCTTCGCCCATCCCGACATGAATACGTTTTGTGTTCTGTCCTGAGAGTCCTTCACCCAATGACAGATGGTACATCCGTTTTTCATCGCCGATGGTCACGAGGACTTTGCTTCCAAAGGCGTCGCGCGGGCTCCATTCGGAAGAAGGCTCAGCAGAGTCTTGCCCTCCCACCAAAGAGATTTGAACAAACCCGTGTTGATTGTCTAACCGATCTCCAATTCGATTTCTCATCACTCGAAAGCGGGGCGCGTTAGGGCTGGTGATGCCCATGTCGAGGTAACCATCGCCATCGACATCAAACAGTGCAAACCCACGGCCGTCTTCGCGAAAGTCGGCACCTGAAACCAGCGTGAACTCTTTATAGTTGCCGTTGCGTTGGAAGAAGACTCGATTTCGTTCGCCACCGCTGAGCGAATTGCTTTCAAACAACTGCCCATCAGTTGGATCTGCCGTCGGCGCGAACAACACCGTATTCATATCGGCGTCGCTGCCCCATTCTTCAGCCATCTCAAATTCCTGATCCGTCCCGGGACCATGGCGTACGGCCGTACGCCAGAGGCAACTTCACAAATCGACGTCGGTTTTGACTTCTTTGGGCGCCGAGTAAAATCCGCTGGGCACATACAAATCCAGTCGGCCATCGTTATCAAAATCAGCAAACTGGCCGCCAAACGACCAGCCCACGACATTGATGTGTTGTTCGTCATCGCTGTCTCCAGCGATCTGTCGAAACTCATTGTCGACATTTTCATAAAGGAAATTTCCACGGGCTCCGACGGCCAAGCGTTCATCGACTCTGTCTTCGTCAAGTTGCCCAATGATTCGGTTGCCCGCCTTGGAATACATGTTACAGACATACAAGTCGAGATCGGCATCGTTATCAAAGTCGCCGAATGACGTGCCCATGCCAAAACCCATTTGCACGGTTGGCGCAATCTTTTTCGTCACATCTTCGAACTTGGGCTCAAACGATCCCGGCTCCGTGTTGTTCTGCAGAAATACATCCGGCGAGAAATCATTACACACGTAAAGATCAGCATCACCATCGTCGTCGAAATCCATCCAAGACGCTTGATATGAGCTACGGTATTGTTTGAGTGCGTCATCGATCTTCGCCCATTCAAACGTATCGCCACGATTCAGAAGCAAAATGTTTGGAGGGCCGCCACGATTCACAAACTTGTCAGCACGTTCCACTTTGAGGCGCGTCTTGACTCGCTCGGACGGCTTGGTGACGTGCTTGATCCAGTCTTTGATCGGACCAGTCGCCGACGAATACGTGCAGAGATAAAGATCGAGCAAGCCGTCATGATTGATGTCTGCAGCAGCGGCAGCAACAACAACACGCGCATCCTTCAAGACAGCGTTGATTTTTTCGTGAGGGACAAACTTGCCTTCTTTGTTTTCAAAAAACCGGCTGGGCTTGACCGAGTAGCCGACCAGCAAATCCGCATCGCCGTCGTTGTCGAAGTCAAAGAAGTAGCCACAGTTGACGAACTCTTTGAACGTCAAGCCTGATTCAGCGGTAGCATCCTCAAACGTGCCGTCACCTTTGTTTCGCAGCAACGAAGGCGATTGCCAGCGGTCAGTCAAAAAGAGGTCATCGTGCCCGTCATTGTCAAAGTCGACGACGCTGATGTTGGGGTACTGACCGGTCGATTCCCAGTCGCTGAATGCGGAAAACTCTTCGCGTACATTTCGAATCGCAGTGTCCGCTCCAATTTCACGACTCCGTTTCAGAATCATTTCCTGGTGCGAAGAGCGTGATACCGTTTCGAATAACTTTGGATCAGGAATCACTTTCTCGGTGACGTTCTCGAAAAGCGAATCCGGCGAAGTGATCAGTTTCAGCTCTTTTTGTTTCCATTCGACGATCTTCCAATTGCCATCGTCGAATTCCTTCCAGGTAATTGACTGTTTTCCTTTAAGCCCAACACGACGGTCGTCATCCATGCGGATGCGGCCTTCGAATTTGGTTTCCATCACAAACGTCTGCCAAGTATCGTCCGGAAAATGGCCTTTCAGCGTACCAATCTGAGCATCCTCCATTCGATGCATCGAAGTGATAGGGCTCCAGATGGAGTTCAACGGTCGCTCGTCAGAAGCTTCCGTCAGTGGCCAGTAGAACATGTAAGCCAAGTCATTTTTGCCATCATCATTGGCGGCGAGAAACTCAGCGAGGTTTTTGTCGAGCAGGTCATGTTGAATCGTGATCGTATCGATCGCGATATTAGAGGTGTCCGCATTGTCGACCTTAAAGGACTCGCTCAACTTCTTCATCTTTGTCGAGAGTGCTTGCAACAGCTCTTCGGATCGAGTGATGCCGAGAATCTTTCGCTGCAGCGCCGTCATCTTTTTAGTCACGGGCGTAGTGTTCTTGTTGAGCGGATCGTCAACATTAGAGCCGTTCTTGTTTTTCCCGTTCTTGATGTCGACGCCTGAGGGCGGATCGGGGCATCCGGTAACGAGCAAAACAAACAAAGCCAAGGCCATGGTCCATGCAGGGCGGACGAGACGCTGTTGGCTGGAGTCGTTGGTTTTCATGAGCGAATTCATACTAACAGACTAGCTTTTACAGCTTTTCACGTCAATTATTGCTCGTCGCGATTCTTGGCCAAGTGAGTTTGGATGCTCTTAGCTAAAACGAGGAGTTCCATTAGACTAGGGCGGACGCACTCAAGTTTTACAGCGAGATCTTTTGGTGAAAGCACTGGTTACTGGAGCGAACGGGTTTTTGGGATTTCGAATCGTCGAAATGCTGCTGGAACGCGGGTACGAAGTGACAGGGATGACGCGGAGAGCGCACGAATTCCTCGACCGGATGGATGTACGGTCGGTCATTGGCGATATTCGCAGCTATGAAAATGTGCTCGATGCCTGCCGCGATCAGGACGTTGTCTTTCATACCGCAGCGATCGCGGGCATCTGGGGACCTTGGAAACTGTTTCATTCGACCAACACGGTCGGAACAAAACATGTCGTCGAAGCCTGCCGGGAATGCAAAGTTCCAAAACTGGTTTTTACAAGCAGTCCCAGCGTGACGTTTGACGGGCAGCACCAAGTCAATACGGATGAGACCGCTCCGTATCCAAAAAAATGGCTCTGTCACTACCCGCATTCAAAAGCACTCGCCGAAAAATACGTCCTGGAAGCGGACGATCATCGAGAGCTGATGACGTGTGCGTTGCGGCCCCATCTAATCTGGGGGCCGGGTGACAATCATTTGGTGCCTCGACTGATCGAACGCGCGAGGTCAAAAAAGCTACGTCGCGTCGGAGATGGTACCAATCAAGTGGACACGATCTACATCGACAACGCCGCAGAGGCTCATCTGATGGCCGCCGAGGCGATGCAAGAAGGTTCGCCAGTGTGCGGCCAAGCTTATTTCATTTCCCAAGACGATCCGGTTAACCTGTGGGGATGGATCAACGAGGTGCTGGAACTTGCCGGGCTGCCACGGGTCAAGCAAAAGATCTCGTTGTATTGGGCATCCAAAATCGGTCACGGTTTGGAGATGTACCACGAAGCGTTCAACCTTCAGTCGGAACCGAGGATGACCCGATTCCTTGCCGCCCAGTTGGCAAAGAGTCATTACTTTGACATTTCCCGTGCCAAACGTGATTTTGGCTACTTTCCTCGGGTGTCCAATGATGAAGGAATGAAACGTTTGGCCGCTTCGATGAGTAAGCAATCATAACGCCGAGGAAAGATACTTATCGTTCTCCTGACAGCTCTGCCAAGAAGTTCGCGGCGAGCGATTATGCACGGACCTTTCCATGAGTCGGATTCGTTCGTAACTCCAAGAATGAGAATTGAGTTCGGCAAAAGACCAGTTCCGGTCGAGTTCGGTCATGATTTGGTCCCCATTCCTCATGGGATTCATGAACCTGTAAAAATCTGATACGCTTTCGGTTTGCGGCGAAGATTTGCGATGGAGCAAATCTGCTGCTGGAGCACGAGTATCCCTTCTGATTCCAACAGTGAGGGGCTGCCGAGGTTTCAAAACGACGAATCTTTACCTTGCACGTTGATTCATGATTGCCTACCCAAAACCAGACGAACTGCCGGATTCGCAACGAATCGTAATTACCGGTCTCGGGCTGACTTCACCTAATGGGAACACCCATTCCGATTTTCGTGAGGCGTTATTGAACGGACAGAGCGGAGTTTCCGAGTACGAGATTCGTTACTTTGGAAAGACGGTTGCGGGAGTTTGTGATTTTGATGTTCGCAAACACCAGACACGAAAAGAAGCCCGCCGCGGAACACGTGCCGGCAGCGTGGGTTGCTATTGCGCGAAAGAAGCGATTGCCGATTCAGGCATTGACTGGGAGAACACAGATACTTCGCGGGTTGGCATCTACGTCGGCGTTACCGAGCATGGAAACGTTGAAACGGAAAGCGAGATCCACGAGATCAAACAGTTTGATTACGACGTCAAAGTCTGGTCTCATCACCACAACCCGCGAACGGTTGCGAATAACCCCGCTGGTGAGATCGCGTTGAGCACGGGCGTCACTGGGCCCCACTACACGATCGGTGCCGCGTGTGCTGCTGGGAATGCGGGGCTGATTCAAGGACTCCAAATGCTGCGATTGCGAGAGTGCGATCTGGCACTCGCTGGCGGTGTGTCCGAAAGCATCCATACGTTTGGGATTTTTGCTGGTTTCAATAGCCAAGGTGCTTTGGCGACGCACGATGATCCAACCAAAGCGTCGCGACCTTTTGACAAAAACCGCAATGGAATCGTCGTTGCTGAAGGCGGCTGTCTGTATACGCTCGAACGACTCGAAGACGCCAAACGGCGCGGTGCCAAGATCTACGGGGAGATCATCGGTTACGCGATCAATACCGACGCGACCGATTTCGTGCTACCCAATCCAGAGCGACAGGCTCAGTGCATGAACATGGCACTTCAGCGGGCACACTTGAATGCGGACCAAATTGACATCGTCAGCACTCATGCGACCGGGACCGGGATGGGGGATACACTGGAGTGTGATGCTGTCCGAAGAGTCTTTGGTAAATCGGAAAAAACCAACATAAATAACGCGAAAAGCTTCATTGGGCACACGATGGGTGCCGCTGGAGCGCTCGAATTGGCTGGTAATCTGCCATCTTTTGACGATGGAGTCGTTCATGCAACCATCAATGTCGATGATCTCGATCCGGAATGTGAATTGACCGGTCTGGTCAAAAACGAGCCTCGCGAAGTTGGCAAAATCGAGTATATTTTGAACAATTCGTTTGGCATGCTGGGTATCAACTCAGCCACCGTCATCAAACGGATGTAACCCCAGAAGGGAATTGGCTCGTTGATTCGTTGAGGGTCACCAGTCGTTTTCCCTTCCCGCCTTGAAACAGTTGAACCAGAAACCAAACGTCGACCCATTGAATCGTTTGATTCCCTTCAGTCGGTGGCGAATTTTTGGAACACCCGCAGTCGTTGGTACTGCTCAAAGATAGTAACGGAGACAATCGTGGCACCTGAAGAAATTCGTGAAGTAATCATCGACATCCTTAACGACATCGCGCCTGATGAAGATCTGAGCGATTTGAAAGATGACGTTGATTTTCGCGACCAACTTGAACTTGACTCGATGGACTTTCTCGACATCGTGATGGAATTGCGAAAACGATACAGCGTCAATGTTCCCGAAGAAGACTACCCACAATTGGCATCGATGCACAGCACCGTGACCTACTTGACGCCAAAGATGGTCGATTGCGTTGCTTCGTAGTTAACGCCGAGTTTCCCGAACGAGTTGTTTTCGAAGGATCGCTGGCTCGTTGCAACCGGGTGGATCAGGCGATGGATTCGTGGATGGAACTGACAGCCCATTATGTATGACACCATCATTATCGGTGCGGGAATGTCCGGGCTGGCCGCTGGAATTCGTCTGGCCCATTACGATCAAAAAGTTTGCATCCTTGAGCGTCACTACACCATTGGTGGGCTCAATTCGTTCTACCGGCTCAACGGTCGCGACTACGATGTTGGGCTCCATGCGGTCACAAACTTCACCGCCAAAGGCGCCAAAAAGGGGCCACTTGCGCGAATCTTGCGTCAACTCCGATTCAAATGGGAAGACTTCGCACTGGCGCCACAAAAGGGGTCACGGATCGCTTTCCCGGACACCGAGCTACGTTTTAGCAACGATCTCGATCTGCTGCGAAGTGAGGTTCAAGCCGCGTTTCCGACGCAGGTCGACGCGTTTGAAAGGTTGATCGGAAAGATTGACGACTACGACGATCTTGATCAATCGTCGTTCGAACTATCAGCTCGCGAGATTCTCAACGAAACGATCTCGGAACCCTTATTAATCGAGATGATTCTTTGCCCGCTCATGTGGTACGGCAACGCTGCCGAGCACGATATGGTCTGGGGGCAGTTTTGTATCATGTTTCGTAGCATCTTTATCGAAGGATTTGCCCGACCCTTTAAAGGCGTGCGGCTGATCCTGAAAAACTTGGTCAAACGCTTTCGCAGTTTGGGCGGTGAACTGAAGTTGCGTAAGGGCGTCAGCAAGATCCATGTGGACGATCAACATGCAGTGTGTGTCGAACTGGACAACGGAGAAAAACTCGAAGCCAAACGGATTCTTTCTTCAGCGGGACGACTCGAAACGCTGAGGATGTGCTCGGACACCATCGAGCCGGATCCTCGCACAGCCGGCAAGCTGACCTTTATTGAGTCGATTTCGATCCTTGATCGAGAACCGTCCAAGCTGGGCAATGACGACACGATCGTGTTTTACAACGATTCGGATCACTTTAATTGGGAGCGTCCAGAAGAAGCGCTTTGTGATACGCGTACCGGAGTGATTTGTTCGCCAAACAACTACGTTTATGCCGACGAGAGTGGCCAGCTGCCCGACGGCATTGTCCGCATCACTACGATTGCGGATTTTGATCGTTGGAATGCACTTTCCGAAGACGCTTACCAACGCGAAAAGCTTCGTTGGTACGACAAAAGTGTTGCCGCGAGCGTGAAATTTACGCCTGACTTTCGTCCGTACGTGATTGACACCGATGTGTTCACGCCGACGACCATCTATCGATTCACCTGGCATGACAATGGAGCGGTCTATGGTGCCCCAGACAAAGTTCTGGATGGCACCACTCATATCGACAACCTGTTTTTGTGCGGAACCGACCAAGGCTTCGTTGGGATCATCGGGGCGATGATGAGCGGGATCTCCATGGCCAACATGCACTGCTTGCGGGCGTGAGCGCAGCACGTAGAAAGTTTCGCAATGGAAAAGCTGCGAAGTCGCGGCACGAACAGCGCGAGATTGTCCGGTTGCCTCTTCCAAGCTTCGATACTTGATGGCATTGCAAGCTGGACAGTCGCGAATCGGCGACCGCGACCCTATTTGATTCCCGACAAGAAAACGATCCTTTTTGGAGAATCGAATTCGTAGCCTGATTCAGTCCGCCGAGCTTGGACTTCAAAAGCGTCGCGGACTGCCTCGCAAGCGACATCCTCGTAGGAGTAACCGGGGTTATACGATCGTCGTCCAAAGTTTTCTTTGAACGCATCCCAGCTTTCGTAGTTGACGATCCCAAAATACTCTGCCACGACGCCATGTTGAAACATCGGCATTCCAAACTGCACAATCGAATCCCAAGCCTCGGCCCGCTCGACATCCTCATTGTGGAACAGCTTCATAACTTGATTCAGCGGGCAATCCACAGGCTCGATGATGTAGATGAATCCGGAATGCTTCAAGACGCGACGTGCTTCGCGAAAGACGGCTCCATGAAGAGAAGTCGGGATATGATGCAATGAGTAACTGAAGAACACGCCGTCCACTGAATGATCTGCGGCGGGAATCGAATCAGCACCACATTCTTCAAACTGGATCGATTGATCGAACCCCGATTCACGATTCAGTTTCGCTTGAATCGGGTCAGGATCAATCGCCAAAACCTGAGCGCCTTCCTCAGCGAGAAGATTGGTGAACGTCAGGCTGCCGCAGCCGGCATCGACCACGAACTTGTGATCGAGTTGAACATGTTCACGAAGTACGTCGACATTCGTTCGACGACCAAGCGACTGAACTTCTGTGTGGCTCATTCTTTCAGCGACTTGGCGATTCGGGATGCGGTTGCCATTCGCAACAGCGAGATGCCTCCTCGAAACACGATAATGGCTGGGAAAGCAATCAACATCGCTTCGAAGACTTGTTTATTCAGTGCCAAAACGAGCAACGCCAGGATCAGACCGAGTCCGATGAGCACGATCAAGCCGGCAATAATTTCTCTGGTTAACATTTACAATTCCTCTTGGTCTCAAATCTGAACGCGGGTCATTCCGCTTCATCATCTCGAGTTGTTTCATATTTTGGATCGGCACTCACAAGTCGGGCCAGCCGTACTTCGATGCCAGATTGGTCGCGCCAGAACTCTGAATTCACCAATGCTCGTGCTTCAACTTCTCGCATGTCCTGGGTCGCTCGATATCTGGCCAGCATTGAAATCGCAGCGTGGCAGATCATCCACAAAAAGCCCATTCCCAAAACAATGAAGATCAAACGACCCCATTGTGGCTCCAAACCGTATCGATAGATCATCAAGTCGTTGTCGGGATTGAACACCAAAATCACCAACGCAGCAAAGGAGACGAGGATCGCCAGATGCCAACGGCTTGAAACAACCGTTCGCATTGCGTCAACAACCGACTCAAGCCGTTTGCCTTCATGCGATTCAAGTGGATAGGCGCGTTGGAACCGGGCGGCTTCCGAATACCGGGCACACAACGACAGGTACACCACAACCAGCACGGCATGTAAGTAGTGGCTGCCAACCAGGCCCTCTGCGACGATGGAAGTTCTTAGAAAAAGCATCCACACAATCAAAAACAAAAAGCCGAGCGACCACGTGAACCTGGCCTGCCAGAGATTGATAATGCCAATGAACAACAGCAACATCGCGCCAAAACGACTGGGCTGGATCAGCATTGCCATTAACCAGCTCGTTAATCCAACCAACAACATCAAGACCCATCGATACTGCCACGAAATCCGTAGCTCACGGTCGCTCAGTTCGTCGGGGACAGTTGCAGTGGTTGGTGTTTGTGGCATCGATTCCTGAAAACTTGATGATGGCTAGTTGTTTCAAATTGCTTGGTCAAATCGAGGGTTCTTCATGTCAACTGAAAACTCGGCGTCGCGCGCGTGCGCGGTTGGACGAGGATTGCAGAATGCCGATCTCGTTCGCGACCAGTTGCATCAGTCGCGGGTCGTCGATCCTGGCGAATGGCACACCGAGTCGTTGAAGACGCTCGCCAAGCTCACTAAACGCTTTTCGGTAATTGCCCGTGCTATATCGCTGGATGATGTCGGCGGCCGTCGCGTCGGTAACGACATGGCGAATGATTGGACGTTCGGGTGCAATGTACATGACTTGATGGCCACTGGCGACGCATTGCTTGATCGCTGGTTCGAGCATCTCGCATCCAAGCAGATCATGCGGTTCAGGCGCGACAAGCATGAACAGTTCATTGTCTTTGGCACGCGAGCGAATCTGATTGAGACGTTTGCATAACTTCAACGTCAGCTTGTTTCTCGCTCGCAGCCATTGCCCTACGTCTTGGTAGGGTGGATCGATCGCCACCGTCGTCGATGTTGAAACCACGTTGTACTTGTCGACGTACTTGAGACAATATTTACGAAACAGCCGGTCATCACATTGGAGACGGTTGGCCATGCCAGGCGACAGCTTGAACAAGTGTTCCAAAACCACGCTGAGCGCTCGACGCATCCGATCCCAAGGCGCCTTGTTCCAGAAGATCCATCGAAAAAACGTTCGCCCCTGATTAAATCGCTCGTCAAACAATTGAGGAAATCGACGGATCGCATTCTCAAACACAACTTGCAGTAAGTCGTTGAGCAAGAAATGGTCCATCGGCGGACTTGGGTTGGAGTAGATCAACAGATTCTGGATGATTTTCGCCAGTTGCCGTTCACCGGAGCCATGATTGATTCGATTTGCCCGATAGTCGTTGATCAATTCCATCGCGACCGGATCGCGATCAGAGAGCAACAATTTGGCGATCGATGCCGAAGTACTGATCGCTCGATCACCGGCCGTTGGGCCGGGTCGACCATTGAATTGGTATGCCGCCAAGTCGACCAGAACTGTGCCGCGGATCGGGACTTCATTTTCGAATTCGCACGTCATCAATTTGCCCATCCGTGCGGTCGGTTTCCAGGCAATCGTCCTCGGCGGATCGCCCGTGCGATAGTCGCGGATACCATGTAGTTCCGAGCTGATTCCCGAACTCGTGTGTCGATGATGCCCGAGGTGCCGCTGAACATTGTTATGCTTCAGCACCGATACAGTCGTTTGCGGTCGAATCAAATATGGCAGCACAGTCGCCGTTTGGGGAATTGCAGCAAACTTTTCAAACGAAAACAGGCCGCGCTGGTCAATCAGCTCAATCTGAATGCCCGGAAATTCGTAACGGCCACAAATGGGTGTTTGAACGTTGTAGCGAACGCGAATTTCTTTTCGATCCGTCTTAAACCAGTAGAGCAGATTCGTCTCAAGAACCGTCGACGTTTTACCACCGACGGCAAACGTGTCAGGTACAACATCCCGCAAAGTGATTCGATAGCCACGCGGAAGATTTGCAATGGGAGCTGCAAATTCGACGTCGTAGTCTCGATCGGTAACCAGCGTCAACGTTTCGGCATCATCTGAGTTCACCGTTCGTCGAATGGACTCGGCAAATGAATCAAGCTTGAAACGGGCCCATTCAAAACACAACCATTCGACCCACAGCCAAATCAACATCGCCAGTCCGACGATCGCCAGTGACTCGATTTGTCCGGCAACGCCAACAACCGTCGCGATCGTCGCCACAGCTACCAGAAAACTACCTTGAATCGTCAGCATGTTATGCCTCTCGGACCGGCACCGAGCGAACGACTTCGGCGACTAAATCGGTCATCGATTGGCCCGACAATTCAGCTTCTGGTCGCATGATAACGCGATGCTCGAGCACTGAGTGTGCGATCGCCTGAACATCTTGGTGAGCGATAAAGTCCCGCCCGTACAGAAGTGCTCTTGCGCGGGCAGCCCGAAGCAAATAGATGCCGGCTCGAGGACTCGCTCCCAACAGCACGTCGCGATGTTCACGAGTTGCGCGAATCAAGTCAACAACGTACTCTTTCATTTCCTGTTTCGCCAACACCATCGAGACGGCTTGTTGGAGTTTCAAAATCGTTTGCGCGTTACAAATATGCTCGATCGGAGGCTGAGGCCGTTCTTGAAGATCGAGCAAGTCAATCTCGCTGGAACGATCCGGGTAGCCGACATTGACTCGGAAGATAAAACGATCCAGCTGAGCCTCTGGTAACCGGTACACGCCTTCTTGCTCTACAGGATTTTGAGTCGCCAACACGATGAACGGCTGCGGCAACGCCAGCGTATCGCCTTCGATGGTGACCTGGTTCTCCTGCATCGCCTCCAGCAGGGCAGACTGTGTTCTCGCTGGTGCACGGTTGAGCTCATCTGCCAGCAACAGTTGGCAAAAAATTGGCCCCGTTTGCAGCACAAATTCCGACTTGGCTTGATCGAGAATTTTGGTTCCGGTCACATCGGAAGGCAATAAGTCGGGCGTGAACTGGATGCGTCGAAAGTCAAGTCCAACGGTACCAGCGAGTGTCCGGCAAAGCGTCGTTTTGGCCGTGCCCGGTACGCCCTCAAGCAAGACGTGTCCGCGAGCGATCGTCGCGATCAAAACTTTCTCAATGACAGGTTCAAGATCGATCAGCATACGGCCAAGGCTGGTCGTCGCGGTTTCTCGCAACTGTTTTGCCGATGAAGCGATCGATTGGAGATTGACTGGTGTGTTCACTTATTCCTCAAGTGCAAAAAGGGTTTGCATTCAACGTGCGTATCATACTGCAAGTTGTTGACAGCTGGCGTGTACAGGTCAGTCTTTTCGCCGACTCCGGGTGCATTGGTTGTTTTCAATGATTCGTAATGGTTTGATCATTCGACAAGCTTGGAATCAAACAGCGGAAGTCGCTGCCCGTTCCGTTTCATCGCCAAAGTTTCTCGATACCACAAAACTTCGCCATCGCGTCACGTCGCGCTCCAGCCCTCGTAATTTTGCCTCTGTCCAGAACTTTGGCGGTTGCGTTCGCAACGCTTGATTGTAATCAGACATCTGATTGATAATTTCATTCGCTTCCTGATCACTACCCAGCTCAAGACCTTGAGGAAACATTCCCCAGTCTTCGAGCCGACGATTGCAAATGTCAATGCAAAAGGAATTGAGCAGCAGGTTGGCCGCGACTTGCCGTTCTTTCAACTGATTCAACTTGCTTCGATCTGAGAAAATTTTCTGACGACGTTCAGCAACTGTCGATGCTGATTTTCGAAGTAACTTCTTCTGCCAGACGTAGGTGACGATGATGAACATCGCCACCGCAACAAAAAGAGCCAACAGAACTGCTCGGAGTGCCGATCGATTCGACATCTTGTTTTGCAATTGATTGATAAATTCGTTCGGCAGATTCTGGGCGTGTGCTGTATTGATCAGATCACCCGCAAAATTGGGCCATGCCTTGACCGGTAAATTTTTAATTGCATCCACCACTTCTTCGGTCGATGGTGGTGGCGGCAAAATGGCCAGCGCAGATGGATCCGAACGCGGCATGACCTGGTTGTCGACAATGATCAGCAACCTTTTACGCTGGCCATTCTGCGACAACCACTGGAGTGAGTTGGTTGCAAAACGGGTATTGTAATCTAGCGTCAACATTTGGTTGTTGAACAAAGTGTCATCGCCAAGGCAGACAAATTGGTCTTTCGAATTTCTTGGAGTTGCCAACGCAAAGGCACCATTTCGAGGGCTGCCTTGATAGAACGCGATCGGCTCGATGGGGATGGAAGATGCGGCCGGGTTGGCGATCAATGTGCCGGGGCGATTCGCGATGACATAATCGACTTGAGAGAAGATGGGATGAGCCAAATTGGACCGGTTGTTGGTGATTGGCGGCACGCGAGGGCAATCAAAATATCCAAAGTAAAAACGCGAGTCGGCAGTTTGTTGAAAACTGTCCCGAATCAAGATGCCATAAGGCGCCAACGCAATATTGTTCTCTCGATCGGATGCAACCAAAACTGGAACGCCTCGCCGGGTGCAATCGGTCAAATCAACTGGTAATTTGTCGATCCAACCCAGCGCGATGACACAACGTTCGCTCATTGGCGTTTGTTGCCATTGTTCCAACGTGCAAACCTGAAACTCGTTCCCCTGGGCAAGGATGTTGAGCCCGTGAAAACCTTGCTTCCAATCCTGAAGTGCAACTTGATCCTGCCCGATGGCATTCTGATTGCCCATGCCTTGCAGGCAGAACCACGCCGTCAGGAACAGGACCAGCGGCATGAGATATCGCAATAGAGCAAAGGAATCGTAAGTCCAATAGCTTTGATTAACTCGACGACTCCGAATCATTCTTGCACTCCACTCGACGGTACGGCAAGTTGTCCGGTCGATGTTCCGTTTTCCGTAGCTGAACTGCGATTGTAGGCGAGAGTCTTGAGAGTGGACTCCGCTGTTTGACGGTCTTGCTCGTCGATCGTTCGGTCCCGTTTTGAATACCTTGACGAAACATACAGTTGGAACAAGTCAATGATGCGTTCTCTGAGTTGTGGTTTTGACTCAGTGACGACCGACTCGGCAACTTGGGCGTTCCACCAGCTTGATTCGCTGCCATGATGGGCCAGCAGATAGAGATCAACCGCGTCGACCAAATCGTCCGGCTGTCTCATTGCCGAGCGAAGCTTTTTGGCCAATTGTTTTTTGTGAATCTCGCGAGGGTCTTCTTCCGGCTTGGCTTTCACAAAAACAACCAGCAGTACGGCAATCACAGCCAAGAGGGCTGCGCCGTAGAGAACCGTTGTGCTGTCAATCCAACTGACCAGATCTGCAGGGCTGATCGAAGACGATCGGTTGTTGGACGAACCGGAACTTGGCGGCGAAGTTGCTGAGCTCTGACGATCCGACGAGCGATTGCCGCGTTGGTCATCCATCTGGTTCAGCAACTGTTCAACGTTTTGAACCATCGAGTCCTGAGATTGCCGATTGTTTGAATCCCGATTGTTGTTCGCTCGTTGGCGTTCCTTCTTCTTGTCGTCCTTGATCTTCTTGATGCCAGATTTGGCTGAATCCAAAACCGAATCAACGACGCTGTTGAAAGTATCGCGAACCATCGGATCGTCTTTGTTGTCCTGGACGGTCTTGATACTTTTTTTGGCCATGTCAAAAAGGAGACGATCAAATCGAGCCTCGATTTTTTCTTTGGAAACCGGCGCGACACGATTACCAGCGAGAAAGTCGGACCCGCGTTTCATCCAGGCGCCTAGGGAATTGTCGTCATTATTCGCGCTGGTTTCTTTGATCAACTCCTTTAGCTCTTTCAGTCGTTCCATATTAATACTGCCGGGCCCTGACTTTCCAATTCTGGGCAGCACGTCTTTGGCGAGCTCATGAAATTCTTTCGCAAACTCTTCGTCAGAGAATTGGCCTTTTGGCCTCGTCTGATTGTTGTCAGATCCGTTGGTTCGGCGATTGGAAGGTTGGTTCGTGTCGCGACGGTTGGCGGAGTTTGGATCCGTTCGATTGGAGGCCGTTGGTTGCGAGTTGCGGGTTCGCTCAGAGTTTTCCCGGCTGCCTGGGTTTTCGGTTGTTCGATTTGATTTCTGTTGGGCTTGGGAAGCTTTCTCGACGAGCTGTTGAATTTGCTCTTTACTGACATCGGGTTGATCTTTCAGAACGTTCTCGATCTGCTTGATCAGTTCGCTGGTATCTGTTGGCGAATTGGGATCGGTCGTCGGCACGGTCCGATTGCGAGTGTTGTCTCGGTTGCCTTGGCGAGTTCGAGACTGACTGATCGTTTCAACGATCTTCTGCATATCTTCGTCGCTGAGTT
The DNA here is from genome assembly GCA_038534355.1 of Planctomycetota bacterium. Classification (GTDB taxonomy): domain Bacteria; phylum Planctomycetota; class Planctomycetia; order Pirellulales; family Pirellulaceae; genus Mariniblastus. The sequence continues at coordinate 11,151 of JBCAWX010000039.1, read as the reverse complement.
GACCGGGAACTGGCAACTGTCGCTGATTGGAATTGGATCGATTCGAGCGCTGTGAAGAATTTGGTTTCTCTGTCGAGTTCCAATCGTTGAATTTGGGGGGAGCGTTGTTTGGGTCCGCGGATTGCGAGCGATCAAGCGGGGATTGCTGCGACTCGAGGTCAAGTTGGTTGTCGCCCCACAGCTTTGTGAGTTCTGAGTTCTTGACGAATTCGGATTGTTCGAGCGCTTTCTCAAATCGGCGACGATCTGAATTGTAGGGACGACGTCCACTGGTGGTCGGTTTGCGAAGTTGTTCAAACTCGCTGTTCTTAAACTGTTCGGCCAATTGCTTGCGGACGCCTTCGTCGACACCCATCTGGTCCATCAGCGTTTGAACTTGAGGTGACTCGAAACCTTTGTTGCGAATCAGCTTTTCGGCGAACTCACGTGCCTGCTGCTGTTCTTTTGGGCTCAGCGATTGAAAGATATCTTTGCCCGCCTTTTGAATCTCAGAGAAGATAGGCGTCGCTGTGGTTGGCGTCGATTGAAATGCAGCAAGTCGTTTAAGCAGCAACCCGGGATCCGGCGTGTTATAAGGTCCCAGATCGCGAAAATCGCGAGATTGAGCGACGGCCTTGGTTGCTGTCGCCTGGAAGAATGCCAAGAAGAGCAGGCCAATCGCCAATTGGATCGCCCACGTGACTCGGTTTGATCGAATTGGAGGTAAATTCCTCATGAATCACGCTCGTTTTGAGATCGGTTTTTTGCGATTGTACTGCTACTTATTTGAGTACGCTCATTGCGAGCAATTATTTTCAAAAAGCCTTGGATATTGGCAAATATCCACGAATTTCTGAGGCTCACGATGAATTGGTGCTCGAATGCACGAATCGAAAGAAAGTATATCGTGACAAAATGTCATTTTGAAATGCAGATTCGCCTTTTTCCTTGACAATTGGCACCCAAAAAAGCTCTCTTGACGCGGACCTCGTATTCCGGCCAAAAACGATAAACACGCGTTGCCGCCGTCCTGATGCCGTAAACGCCGGTCTTTTCATGCATCTGGCGTTCGTTGACGTGGATCCAGGTTCGCACGAAGCCTCAACATGAAAATTGGCACGGGCTTTGCAAACTTTGATCTTACGGTCGTCTGTCTGACAGATAGGACCCTGAATCAAATAAAAAGATAAGCGACTCGATCCATTGCGTTCGGTTGCAAAAATAAGACTGTAAAGGAGAGCATCATGGCTCAAGGCGAAAAGATTATCGGCATCGACCTCGGAACTACCAACTCGGTAGTCGCCGTGATGGATGGAATTGAACCGACCGTGATTCCAAACCAGGAAGGGGATCGTACAACTCCCAGCGTGATCGCGTTTACTGACGGCGAAGAGACGATCGTCGGAGCTCCTGCTCGCAACCAGCGTGTGACCAATCCTGAACGCACCGTCTACTCGGTTAAGCGATTCATGGGACGACGCCACAGCGAAGTTGCTTCTGAAGAAAAAATGATTCCGTACAAGGTCTTGGGCGGTCCTGAAGAATACGTAAAGATTGGCGTTGGCGAAAAAGAGTACACACCTCAAGAGATCTCCGCAAAAACGCTTCGCAAACTCAAAGAAGCGGCCGAATCTTACCTTGGCCACAAAGTCAACAAAGCGGTAATCACCGTCCCCGCGTATTTCAATGACGCCCAACGTCAGGCAACCAAAGACGCCGGTCAAATTGCCGGTCTCGAGGTAGCCCGGATCATCAACGAACCGACGGCCGCCGCCATGGCGTACGGCTTAGACAAAAATCAGTCCGAGCAAAAGATTGTCGTTTTCGATCTTGGGGGTGGAACATTCGACGTCTCTGTCCTGGAGCTTAATGACGATGACGGCATGAAAGTCTTTGAAGTCAAAAGCACCAGTGGTGACACGCACCTTGGTGGTGATGACTTCGATGAAGTTCTAATCAATTACGTGGCTGACGAATTTAAAAAGTCGAACGCCATTGATCTTCGTGAAGACACCATGGCGCTGCAACGTTTGCAAGAGGCTTGCGAGAAAGCCAAAAAGGAACTGAGTGCGGCCCAGTCGTCACAAATCAATTTGCCGTTCATCGCGCAAGTCGACAACAACGCCAAGCATTTGCAGATGAACATCACGCGTGCCAAATTTGAAGAGTTGATTGACCCGTTGGTCGAACGCTGCAAGAAGCCAGTCCAACAAGCACTCAAAGACGCCAAGCTGTCGCCTTCGGACATTGACGAAATCGTTTTGGTTGGTGGCTCTACCCGAGTCCCCAAAGTCCAGGCGATGGTCAAAGCGATCTTTGGCAAAGACCCCAACAAAGGTGTAAACCCTGACGAAGTCGTCGCCATCGGTGCCGCGATCCAAGGTTCGGTCCTTGCCGGTGATCGGAAAGACGTACTGCTGTTGGACGTAACCCCTCTGACGCTCGGTATCGAGACCGAAGGTGGAATTCTGACGGCATTGGTTGAACGAAACACAACCATTCCAACTGAAAAGAAGCAGACGTTCAGTACGGCTGCGGACAATCAGACCGCTGTCACGATTCAGGTCTTTCAAGGCGAACGCAAGATGGCAGCCAACAACCGCTTGCTTGATAAATTTGACTTGAAAGACATTCCTCCCGCGCCGCGCGGCGTCCCGCAGATCGAGGTCAAGTTCGATATCGACCAAAATGGCATCCTGAATGTCAGCGCTCGTGACTTGGGCACTGGCAAGGAAGCCAAAGTTGAGATCAAGCAATCGTCTGGTTTGTCGGATGACGAAATTCAGAAAATGCGTCAAGACGCTGAGATGAATGCAGAGGAAGATCGCAAACAGTACGAACTGGTTTCCGCTCGTAACGAAGGCGAAACGATGTGTTACCAGGTCGAAAAGTTGATGAAGGAAAACACCGAAAAGCTCAACGATAGTGACAAAGAGCCAATCGAAGCAGCGATCAGTAAAGTTCGCGAAGCGATCAAAGGCGTCGACACGGATGAAATCAAGTCTGCCGTTTCCGAATTGGAACAAGCTTCGCACGCAATGAGCGCTGCCTTGTACGCCAACGCGGAAGAAGCTGGTGGCAATGATGAAACTCCAAGCAGCGATTCGGCACCCACCGAAGATGATGCGATCGACGCAGAATTCGAAGTCAAAGAGTAAACGTTGTCGGCTCGTCCATGAGCGTCGCAGCTGAACCGCTTCGCCCTCAAGATGCGACAAACGAACTTGCTAACGGCAGTCAGTGTTATCACTGGTTGCCGTTTTTTTGTTGCCAGCAGAACAGCAACTCCCTACAAAGCGTCGCGTGAGCCCCTTCGCCGCTCGGCTCCAAATCTTGCCAGGCATTCTGCTGGAATTCACCTCGGTGCATAGAAACAATCGAAGTGAGATGCGTTTTGGATGGTTACGAAGCCAAGTCGCGATACAAATTTGAATCTCGGGTGATCGACTGAATTGGCACGCCATTCGCACTGATTAGGTTTCAACATAAGAACTGCCAAACCTATTTAGGGAGCAAATAAAATGTCTTTTCGATTTGAAAAATTAACGACCAAAGCACAAGCGGCTATCGCTAATTCACAAGTGCTTGCCGGTGGCAAAGGGAATGTGGAGATCCAGCCCATTCACCTGCTGCACACGCTTCTTGAAGACAACGATGGAATTGCCAAAGCGATCATCGAGAAAATCGGTGCGCCGCTTGATCAACTACGCTCCATCGTCAGTTCCGAAATTGATCGCCTGCCATCATCGACCAGCGGTTCAACGCCTGCGCCGAATCGGGACCTACAGAAAGTCCTGGAGTCCGCGGCGCAACAAGCAGAATCGATGAACGATGAGTTTGTCTCGACCGAACATCTGCTGTTGGCACTGGCGGCCAACTCTGGCCAAGCGCAAGACATCCTCAAACTGAATGCGATTGGTGAATCCGAGATTCAAGAAGCACTCAAAGACGTTCGTGGATCCGCACGCGTCACTGATCGGGAACCTGAAGCGAAGTACCAGTCGCTTGAAAAGTTTTGTATCGATCTTGTCGCGCTTGCCGAAGCCGGAAAGCTTGACCCCGTCATTGGACGTGACGAAGAGATCCGCCGTGTGATTCAAGTGCTTTCGCGTCGCACCAAAAACAACCCGGTCTTAATTGGACAACCCGGCGTGGGCAAAACGGCAATCGCCGAAGGCTTGGCCCTGCGCATCGTAAACAATGACGTTCCCCAGTCTTTGCGTGACAAAAAGATCATGGCCCTCGATATGGGTGCTCTGATTGCCGGCGCAAAGTTTCGGGGTGAGTTTGAGGATCGATTGAAAGCGGTCCTGAAGGAAGTCACGGCAGCCGCTGGGAAGATCGTGCTGTTCATCGACGAATTGCACACCGTGGTGGGTGCAGGTGCGGCCGAAGGTGGCAGTGACGCTGCAAACTTGTTAAAGCCAGCTTTGGCTCGCGGCGAATTGCACTGCATCGGTGCAACGACACTTGATGAGTATCGCAAGTATATTGAAAAAGATGCTGCGCTCGAGCGTCGTTTTCAACCAGTTTACGTTGGTGAGCCGACCGTCGAAGACACGATCTCGATCTTGCGCGGACTGAAGCAACGATACGAAACGCATCACGGCGTTCAAATCAAAGACTCGGCGCTGGTTGCCGCTGCAGAACTTTCGAATCGATACATCACAGATCGTTTTCTACCCGACAAAGCGATCGACTTGGTGGATGAAGCCGCTTCCCGTTTGGCGATGGAACTGGACAGTGTTCCGGAAGAAATTGATACCGTTCAACGACGCCTGACCCAACTTGAACTGGCCGCGCGTCAGTTGGCCGATGAGAATGACGAAGGCGTCAAAGCTCGCCTCGAGGCAGTCCAATCGGAAATGGAAGAAAAACGGAAAGAGCTTGCCAGTCTTCGGGAACAATGGGAAACCGAAAAGCTCGGCATGACCGGGATACAGTCTGTACGGCAGCAACTGGCTCAGACACAGTTGGAATACGGCCAGCTGGAAAACAGTATCCGTAACAAACAATCGTCCGGCGTGTCCGTCGACGAAGATGACTACCAACGCTTGCTCGAACTGCAAAAGCGAGTTGAAAGCCTGTCATCGCAAACAGAACTCGCCGAATCAAAAGAGACCGCCGAGCCAGATTCAACCGATCGCAAGCGTCTGCTTTCGGAGATGGTGACCGAAGAAGAGATTGCGGAAGTCGTCAGCACGTGGACCGGCGTACCGGTCAGTCGAATGGTGGAAACCGAACGCGCGAAGCTTTTGGTCATGGAAGAAAGGTTGCATCAACGAGTTGTTGGTCAAGACGAAGCGATTGCGGCGGTCGCCAATGCGGTTCGACGCAGTCGCAGCGGACTTCAGGATCCCAATCGGCCGATCGGTTCGTTTTTGTTTCTTGGTCCCACTGGAGTCGGAAAAACGGAAGTTTGCAAGGCACTTGCGGAAGTCATGTTTAACGACGAAAACGCGATGATTCGAGTCGACATGAGCGAGTACATGGAACGCCATAGCGTCAGTCGTCTGATCGGTGCCCCGCCCGGATACGTCGGTTACGAAGAGGGTGGCAAGCTGACAGAAGCGGTTCGACGTCGCCCCTACAGCGTCATTTTGCTCGACGAGATGGAGAAAGCCCACAACGATGTTTTCAACATTTTGCTGCAGCTCTTGGACGATGGTCGATTAACGGACAACCATGGCAACACCGTCGATTTTACCAACACGATTGTCGTCATGACCTCAAACGTTGGAAGCCAGTTGATTCAAAAGATCACCGAAGATGACGGTTCTGATGAAGAGATGCAGACGGCTGTGGAAACGTCCTTGCGAGCTCGTTTTGCACCTGAATTCTTGAATCGAATCGATGAGAAGATCATTTTCAAGACGCTTCAACGAAGCCAGCTTCATCGGATCGTCGAGTTGCAGATCGAGCACTTGAAGGCACGCGTTGCCGAGCTTGGTTGGGAGCTTGAGGTAACGGCCGCCGCGATCGATGCAATTTCCGAAGAAGGCTACGATCCGCAGTATGGTGCCCGACCGTTGAAACGCGTGATCCAACGTCGTCTGGAAAATCCGCTGGCCAGCAAGCTGTTGACTCTGGGTGAAGACCACAGCGAAAGACGAATCAAAGTCGACTTTGTTGGCGGGTCATTCGTGATAGAGTAGGGCATGCCAAAGGGAACTTGGTGGCGAGCGAGGCTCGTCACCTTGTTCGGCATGCGACGGTTGAATATGTGTCGGCGTTTTGTGGATTCGTTCGTCGAAATCTTGGCAGCAGGATCGCAAACTGAACGACTTAAGACCGTTTAACACGTTCCTGAGATTCAAACCGACTACGCTTCGCTGCGGCGTGCCAGTTTCAGCACGCTCAAGAAGAAGCTGGACGCAATCGTTTGGAAACCGATCGCTGCCGTGGTGATCCCCGGGATAACGATCCGCATCGTGTGTTCGTAATTCAATGGGCCGAACCCAGCCAAACGCCATTGATTCAGCGCCACTCCCAGCAATCCTGCGCCGATCACGAAAACCGCTGAACCAAAAATCAGACTACGTTCTAACGTGAATAGATTGGTATATCGGTTGAGTCGTTGATCATCTGGCATCAAGCCTTGCTCGATCGCAAACGTTTTGCTGAAGACAGCAAATTGAAGCAGTTGGTACCCCATCAAGATCCCTAACGTGCCGAAGAGCATCGTGTGAGGACCGAGGTTTGCTCCAAAGATCGATGCTCCCGGCAATGCCAACGCGTAAGCGATCAGTCCAAACAGCAGCATCGCGATCCCAGGAATCTGGAACAGATAAGTTGGGCTGTAGACCAGAAAGAAACGTAACGTACGCCAGCCATCTCGGAAGGTTCGCAGGTGTGGTGCGTGTGCTTTGCGCCCGTCCGGATGCAAAGTGATCGGCACTTCGGCAATATCTGCTTGAAAGAGACTGGACTTGATAATCATCTCAGTCGCAAACTCCATCCCGCAGCATTGCAGATCGAGTTGATTGTAAAAGTCGCGCGAAAATCCTCGCAGGCCACAGTAGACATCGTTGATCGGTGCCTTAAACATCTGTTTGACCATCGCTGAAAACATCGGGTTGCCCCACCAGCGATGCAAGAAAGGCATGGCTCCTGGCTTAACGGTGCCACCCCCTGAAGGAAGTCGACAGCCTTGGACAAGATCGTGTCCTTTGCGAAGTTGCTCGACAAACTTTGGAACTTCCAAAAAGTCATAGCTGTCGTCTGCGTCACCCATGATCACGTAGGTACCGCGAGCTTCGGCGATGCCGCCACGCAAGGCGTTTCCGTATCCTTTGGCTGTCACGTGAACCACGCGAGCACCGTGTTGTTCGGCAATTTCAATGCTGCCATCAGTGCTGCCGTTATCGGCAATGATCACTTCTGCACGAAGGTCATGCTCGGCGATCACGCGGTTGCATTTTTCAATACACGTGGCCAATGTGTCCGCTTCATTCAAGCAAGGCATGACGATTGAGAGCTCAAGTGGCTCCAAATCAATCGCTTCTTCAACCAACGAGTCGAGTTGATCCAATGAGTTGTCAGCGGTTTGGATCGTCGATGAATCCGATGGGTGCTGACGAGTGGATTCGTTCGAGGCCTGAGCGAATGAGACCGCGTCAAGTGAATCAGAATTTGACAGAGCGTTATCGTTGGAGACGTTCATTTGAGTTCCGCAGCGCGATGCGCAAGTGGGGAGCAGTTAAGGGCGGTGGTTTTTGGCACGCCGAAGTTGCCATGAATCCACGTGTTGCCAAAACGCAACATTTCAAGTGGTACGGAAACCTAAACCCCAGCTAAGTGGAGTCAAACTCGCATCAAGCACGACCTAACAGAAAAGGCGAGTCTGAGCGACACGACCGGTGCAGATGGTTAACAGGATCAGCTGGCATAATCGAACAACCGCCAATTCGATCCCTTCGCTAGCGTGATGAGTTCGCAGAACGCCCTGATTTCGCGAATCTTCGCCGCTGTGGGCTGAAAATTTTGAACGAACGTCGTCCGAGACTTCAAATGTCGCTCGTTTCGTGTCACAATCTGCGGCTTAAGGGTACGGAAACGAGTCCAAAACGCGTGTACAGACGGACGGAACCGCAAAACCATCATCATCGGGAGAAATACATGAGTCGCAAAGCACTATTCACGTTGGTTTTTGCAGTGACGCTAATTGCCGTCGCGTCGCAACACGCAGAAGGACAGATTTTTCGCAGAGCAAACGCTGGCTACGGGTACTATCCGGCTTATCAAGGTCGTTTGACTGCGACGCCCTACGGCTACAACCAACCCTCTTCGTGCACTTGCCAATCTCAAGCGTATGGACAAGCTCAGCCGAATCTACCGTATCAATATCAGGCAGCGCAGAACTCGATGCGAGTGACGATGCCGAACCAAGCAAACGTTTATCAAACTCAACCGGCAACACAACTGCGTGCGGGAACACGATACTCCGTGTTCTACGACCCACAAACTGGACGAACGGTTCTGCGTCCCGTCAGTCCAACTCCATCGCCGAATGCTCAAGCACTTGGCAATGTGACCAACTCTCAGTCGGATATTGCCGGACAAACACCCAACGTTTCCAATCCTCAACCAGTTCAGCAGACATTTACAGCCATCCAGCCAGCGACTCCATCAGCACCTGCCGAGGCGAAAGTCGCCCCTGTGCTAACGGCACCCCAGCCTGTCGTTGATTCGACACCAGCGTTAAGCCCGCCAGTGACCAATGTCGCTCCAGCCGTTGCCGCAGAAGTCGAACCGACCCCCACGGCACCTGCCCCAAAAACGTCCGAGCCAGAGCCACGCAAAGGAACTTTTTCAATCCTTGAAAAGAACGACGGCAACTAGCTTCTGACGATTGGTTGCGGGATTCTGTGTTCCGCAACATCTGTTTTTCATTCCGCACTTAATGCATCAAGATTTCATATGACTTCCATTCGATTCTCAATTCGACCGTTGGTTGTTTCCGTCTCGTTTAGCTTGCTGTTGATCGCCGGAGTTTGTACGGCTCAGGACTCACCGATCGACATGACTGCTTTCGACAAATCGACGCGTATTCAAGACGACTTGTTCAATCACGTGAACGGGACCTGGCTTGAAAAAACCAAGATTCCCGATGACAAATCCAATTATGGCTCGTTCGGAATTTTGGCTGACATGTCGAAAGAGCGAATCAAAACGATTGTGGAAGAGGTCAGTGAATCGGATCATCCGAAGGGAACGGATAAGCAAAAAGTCGCGGACATGTACCGCAGCTTTATGAACGAGGAACGAGTCAATGGACTTGGTGCGACGCCGATTCAATCGGAGCTGACAAAGATTGACTCGATCGACACCAAGCAAAAGTTGATCGAACATTTCGGTTATCACAGCCGAATCGGTGTCGATTCGCCGATCGGGTTTTATGTCTCGCAAGATGTTGGCAACGCAACGGAATACATTTGCAATCTGGTGCAGAGCGGTACAACACTGCCGGACCGGGATTACTACCTCAAAGATGACGAGAACTCAACTGCCGCTCGCAAAGCGTTACAGGCCTACATTGAGACCATCGCAGGGCTTGCCGGTGCCGATGACTTGAAGGCGAATGCTGATAAGGTCGTCGAGTTGGAGAAGGCGTTGGCAGAGATTCAGTGGACCCGAGTTCAGCTTCGGGACGCCAACAAACGTTACAACAAGATGAGCTTTGCAGAGCTGTCGAAGCTGACAAAGTCCAACGTTGACTGGGTCGCTTATTTTGTTTCCGCTGATGTTGAAGAGAAGCCTGCGGATGTCAACGTCAACACGCCAAGCTACTTCCAGGGCTTGGCAGACTTGATTGAAACAACACCGCAATCGACATGGAACGCTTATTTGAAATACCGCGTCATCGATTCGTTCGCGGCTTACCTTTCTCAAGACTTCGTCGATGCACAGTTTGAACTTTACGAGAAGCAACTGCAGGGAATCGAAGTCTCCGAAGATCGTTGGAAACGAGCCGTAGCACTTGTTGCCGGTGGTCGCGGTTTCGGAACACTTGGCGAAGTCGTTGGTAAGCTTTACGTTGAAAAGCACTTTAAGCCAGAAGCCAAGGCCAAGATGGAGACGCTGGTCAATAACTTGCTCAAAGCGTTCGAAGCGAGCATTGATGACCTTGAGTGGATGACCGATGAAACGAAAGTCAAAGCCAAGGAGAAGCTTTCCAAGATCACGACAAAGATCGGCTATCCCAATCGGTGGCGTGATTACTCGCAGCTGACGGTCAATGCGGAGGATCTATTTGGAAATGTTTATCGCTCCAACATAGTTGAGCATTATCGAAACATTCGCAAGCTTGGTCAGCCAATCGATCGAGAAGAATGGGGCATGACTCCACAAACCGTTAACGCTTATTACAGTCCGACAAAGAATGAAATCGTTTTCCCTGCCGCGATCTTGCAACCACCCTTCTTTGATGCTGACGCACCAGAAGCGTTGAACTACGGCGGTATCGGTGCGGTCATCGGTCACGAGATCAGCCATGCGTTTGACGATCAGGGAAGCAAATACGACGGCGATGGAAACCTGAACAATTGGTGGACGGACCAGGATCGCGAAGCGTTTAGAAAGTTGACGCAGCAACTGGTCGCTCAGTATGCCACGTACGAGCCGTTGCCGGGCAAGAACGTCGACGGTCGATTGACGCTAGGAGAAAACATTGCCGACTTATCCGGTTTGACCATTTCTCACAAAGCACTAACGATCGCACGTCAAGGAAAACCGGAAGTAATGGTCGCTGGTTGGAATTCTGATCAATTGTTTTTTGTTGGTTGGAGCCGTGTTTGGCAACGTAAGTATCGCGACAAAGAGATGGTCAAACGTTTGTTGACTGATCCCCACTCGCCATCGCGTTATCGTGCCAACGGCCCGGTCACTAACATCGAAGCGTTCTATCAAGCGTTCGACGTCAAACCAGGCGACAAGCTTTACAAACCAACAGAAGAGAGAATTGCTATCTGGTAAAACGAAAGAGAAAAGGTGTCAGGTACCTTTTTTTCGCACTGATTAGCCACAGATGAACACGGATTAACGCAGATGAATATCGGCGATCTGAACGCGTTGACGGAAAAGATGATCGGATACACGTCTAAAGTTCCAAATACATTGGGTCGTTGGCAAGTACCTTTCTGATCTACTCGTGGCCAACGTAGTGATCGTGGA
>JBCAWX010000038.1:0-63979 GCA_038534355.1 Planctomycetota bacterium | reverse complement strand
ATTTTCTTTCAGGCCGTTGTTGCTCAAAGACAGATCCACCGCCTACCTAACGCTACGAACCGTAGGGCTCGCGCCCAAACGCTACCTACCTGTCGCTACTGACCGGAGGGCTTGCGCCCTGAAAGAAAATGTATGTGAACGGTTGCGGGACAATTAGCATCCCCCAGCCCTTCCCGTACAATTTTGTTGTGCAATTTTGCTTCCCGTACAATTTTGTTGTGCCCGTGCAATTTTGTTTTAGTGGCAAAAGCGCTACGTGAAGCAGATCAATTTGGCGGAAAAAGGGAGGTGTTAGCTGCATTGAAGAAGATTGGCGACCAAGTTAGCCAAGGGATACAGTTTCGGGGTTTGTAAAAACGGGACACGATGGTAAACGAAATTCAAAAACAAATTTATGAGGCAATTAATAGTGGTGACTGTTCACTTGCTCTGATGCTGCTAGAGGAGAATCCGTCGGAGCTGAACACCAGGCTGGTTGGAAGTGGGTGGCTCGGTCGGGCGGCAACGACTGATGGTGGCAACGTCGAGATGTTTCGAGCCCTAATTGAATTTGGCTTGCCGACAGACCCAGAAGGTGTTAGACGGACTGCTCTCAGTCTTTCAGTGCAGTCCAGTAGTGTGGAAGTCATTGAATGTTTGTTGGAATATGGCGCCGACCCCAATGCAGGACGAACGATCATCGGTGCGGTAAACCGTAAACAAGATGCTCTTGTTGTGCTGAAACTTCTGGTCAAGCACGGCGTCGAGGTGAATCAAATTTACGAACTTGAAGGTACCACTAAGATATTTACTGCGCTCGACTGGGCCAAGGATCCAGTCGTCATCGAATACTTGAAGAGTGTGGGGGCCAAGAAATCATCAGTACTAGAGTTTTCAAATCCGAATGCCCCAGCACCTCCGGTAAGCGAACTTCAGGAAGTCACTGACTTCTTCGAAGAAGTGTTTGGTTCGGTGGACCCTCAGGCAATGGTTCAGATTGTGCCAACTGGGCTTCCCATTTCAATCCATGTTATTCGCGCTTCGTCGAACAGGGAGTATTTGACTTTGTTTACATCAGGTCTGTCATTGAAGCCAATGAATACTCCAAGGGAACTGGATGAGTATTCGTATGCAGAGCTGTTTATTCAGCTTCCGATCGATTGGGATTTGGAATCGGTAGATCGTAAGTGGACTTGGCCCATGGAATGGTTGCGACGAATCGCACAATACCCGCACAACAACAACGTGTGCTTGGGCGGCGAGGTCACCATCTTGGCAAACGAAAACCCGCCTGAGCCACTTGGACCGGGAGTCAGTTTTACGTCTTTCTTGTTACTTGCCGATAAGTCATTCACCCGGAACGATGGAAAGCGAGTGCAGTTGTACCGAGTGGTTCCCATCTATTCGGATGAACGGAACCTGGAAATCGAATCGGGGACTCAAGCGCTTTTGGAAGCATTCGATCAAACGCAAACGACACTGGTCGTCGACCCAGAGCGTCCCAGCGTCGCTCCGATACATTAAGAATGCCGATCGTTTATGGGGCCCCACATCGGGAAACAAGCAGCAAAGCATGAAGAAGTTTATCTACCGAATTGCCGTCGCATCAGCGATTGTTTTTATCCCACTTGTGATTATTCTCATTTGTTTGGCGATATTCTTGTTCGCCCAGGTGGAGACCAAGTTCGCGACCATAGATTTTTCCGATGACGAAGTGGATGGCCTAATTGCAGTGGACTCAACCGTTATCGGATACAGCTCGGAACGCGCGCATGGAGAAGACCTATACCAGTCAGAAATATTTTGGAATTGGGAGATTACCGGGTATCCAGCACCCGGGAAAATTAAAATTAGGATGCCCCGTTGGCACCGGTACTTCTTGGAACCCCAACAGGCGTATTTTATCCGTGAAGACCCCAACCCAACATTTCAACAAATAGTTGTTTACGAATAAGGGAAGTGTCCAAGACGAAGGCGACGAACAAGAAACAGTATGCGATGGGTTGCAGAAACTGTATTCGAAGTGTTGCAGGACAAGTTGCGACAACGCCGGCGGTTTGCAAGCCAAGGTTTGCAGTTGTTTTTTTGGGAAAAGGCCACAGATGAACACGGATGAACACAGATTGCTAAAGCCGATATCGCGTTACTTCAACTCTTGGCTTGCCAAAATTCATGAGAAGGCAGATCGGCTGTCCTGGCGCATTTAGTTAACTGAGACACGTAGCAGCAAACACGTCGCTGATCTCGTTTAAAGCTTTTAGTTTCTCAATCACTGGATTCGCCACGAGTCGTTCAGCAACATACTCGCCAACGATTTACGTGTCTGAGAACTTCAGGCCGTTGGTACTCAAAGACAGATCCACCGCCCGGGTAGACGGGCTTGCGCCCTAACGCTACGCACCGTATGGCTTGCGCCCTGACGCTACCTACCTAACGCTACCTAACGCTACCTAACGTAGGGCTTGCGCCCAAACGCTACCCACCGTAGGGCTCGCGCCCTGACGCTACTCACCTACCTATTGCTACGGACCTATCACTACGCACCGTAGGGCTTGCGCCCTAACGCTACCTACTCTATCGCTACGGGCCGGAGGGCTTGCGCCCTGACGCTACCTACCTAACGCTACCTACCCTAACGCTACGGACCGGAGGGCTTGCGCCCTGACGCTACTTGATGAGAAAGAACGAAGCGAGTGGTAACCGGTTTGGATGCGCTCGTTTTTGCACGCGTGAGATTCGTAGTCGCACGATGTATCGTTTAGTAGTTCTTTGTCAGGCCGTAGCTGCGATCAAAGGCGCGCTCGGCGACGATGAACTGGCTGCAACCGAGGCCGTGCCACGCTCGAGTTTGCCGGTAAGGACGCAAATCATCGAAAATTCATATCAAAACTTGCCTTGGCGCGTCTCCGCGGAGATAATGAGGATGGCCCGCATCGCTTGATTTTATCGTTGTCTCTCACCAACCTTGGCGAATACTCATGCGCGACCGCTCAATTGTTCATTCCTGCTATCGTAGCTGCGAGAATCGAACCATGCTTCGATGGTGTTTTGGCTTTGCAATGCTAATGTGCATCTTCGCAATCCCCTCCCCGGCTTGCGGGTTTCAGCTGCTATCACCTCCCTCAGCGGATTTGCCATTGGAGTCGAAGCAATCGATTCAACAGATGCTCGGTCCGGAATGGAGTTTGTCGGAGTCCAAACAGACGCCGTCAACGTTTGCCAAGGCACCAAAATCGAACTCGGCCGTTTTGCTGTCATACGCGCTCAATCGATTCGAATACGGAACGAAAGATCAGGGTCTGGAAATCAGCAAAGAGATGAGTCGGCGATTCCCAACCAACCTCGATGGCTGGATGCTGACGCTCTGGTTTGAGGCGTTGGTGAACGACTATGACAAGTCACTGATCACCGTCCAGTCGTTTCACAACGCAATGTCGCAACAGCCTCAACTCGATGATCAAACCAAACAAACGATCTATCGGCGACTGGGCAAGTTGATCGGTTACTTTGAGGGACCGGTTCACTCGTCAGTGAATGAAGATTTACTGATCGCGGCCAGAAACACCCTCACCAAAGACTTGCCGGCTGATCTCTTGAAAACATTCAATGACGCCCGCTCAGGCGTGACAAAAAAGTTCAATGAAATGAAACAGTCGCAAGCGAATGTTGAAGTCAAGGAGCTGGCCAAGGCAAAGATCGTTAACGACGAAGAGTCTCAACGAATCGAGGCAGACAATCAACGTCTCGAAGAGACGCAAACGCGATTGGAGCCCCAAAAAGCCACCATCCGTTCTCAGGCAAACTCGGAAATTTCAATTTTGGAACAGCAGGCGAGCTCCGCACTTGCTCAACTCAACACTGCTAATGCGAACGTCAATTCCATTGAACTCGATCTGTTCAATCTGTATACGCAATGGAACATCAACCACCAAAACAATTACTACGGTGATGATTTCTTTTTGAGGACGCGAATCCAACAGGCTGAGTACGCGCTGTCGCAAGCCCGCGCGAGTGCATTTTCCCTGGGGGGCCAGGTTGCTACATTGAGAAATCAATTGATTCGCACGCGTCGAAATTACAACGGACAGTTAAGTCAGATCGATTCGGAAATCAATGCTGCTGCCAAGGCGATTCGCAGGAACAACGGTAAGCTGAATCGACTGGCACGTGGCCCCAAAGTTGCCGATGGCAAACGAAGCGGTCGAAAAAATCGATTAACGTCTCTGCGGACCTACGATGATCTTTCGTTGGACCTGTATCGACAACAGTTGCTTAACGCGACCAAGTGACCCGCGACCAAGTGACCGCGACCAAGTGACGCGTTGCTGGCTCCACCGGCTGCGACGGCGACTACTTGAGCGATTCGGCAAACTGCTCTTTCAAACACGCGAGGCCCGCTTCACCCAGATCACCGTCGACGACAACATTAACGCGAACTTCACTGGTGTTGATCGAGTCCATGTTGATCCCGGCTTTTGCGAGTGCTTCAAACATCCCAATCGCAACGCCGGTGTGACTACGGAGCCCGATCCCGGAAACCGACAGTTTTGCGATCCGTTTTTTGTGCTCGACACGTTCGCAACCAAATTTGTTCTTCACTTTTTCGGCTTCGGTGACGGCAACTTCAAAGTCTGATTGCGGAACGGTAAACGTGATGTCGGCGACATCGGTGCTGCCATAACTTTGGACAATCATGTCGACAAACACGCCCGCATCGGCCAGCTGATCAAACAATGCAGCGGCAATGCCCGGCTCGTTCGGAACTTTGCCCAGCGTGATCAGCGACTGTTGTTCATCCAGGTCGATTTCATCAATCGTCAAGCCTTCCATCCCCACGCCTTGCAATCGCTCGACGACCTTGCTGGGATTGACGGTTTCGTGAGCTTTGACTTCCTCGGTACCTGGTTGCGCGTCGATGGTGTCCAGCTGAAACTCGCTGTGGACGGTGCGTAACGCATTCAAGGCCTCTTCGCGCGCAACCAGTGCTGAGATCTTGATCTCAGAGGTCGTGATGACATCCATGTTGATGTTGGAATCAGCGAGTTGCCGGAACATTCGGTTGGCAACCCCTTTCGATTTTGCCATTCCCAGACCGACCACCGACACTTTGGATACGCGATCGTCGACAGGTCCAAGTTCACCTCCAAGCCGTTCGATGATTGGCGTAACGATCGACAGTGCGGCCGAGAGCTCATTCCGCGGCACGGTAAAGCTGATCGTTGCGGTTCCATTTTCGGAAACATTCTGAACAATCATGTCGACCGTCAGTTTCTTTTCGGCGATCGGAGCAAAAACCTGATAGATCGTTCCAGGGATGTTGGGGACGCGAAGGATCGAAATGATCGCTTCATCTTTGGTCAGCGCAGCGCCACTGACGACCATCTGAGACGTCTCCGCATCATCGACAATCAGCGAACCAGGGACATCGCTCAAACTGCTTCGAACATGAATGGGCACGTTGAATTTTTTGCCAAACTCGACCGACCGACTATGCAGGACACCGGCGCCCAACGAAGCCAATTCCAACATCTCGTCGTAGCAGACACGTCGCAGCAGGCATGCCTCCGGGAGCACACGGGGATCGGTCGTATAAACACCATCGACGTCGGTGTAGATCTCACATTGATCTGCGCCCAAAACGGCGGCCAGGGCAACGGCGGTCGTATCGCTGCCGCCTCGTCCAAGCGTCGTGATGTTATAGTTTTCATCGATGCCCTGAAAACCGGCTGCGATGACGATGTTACCCTCGTTGAGCAAGTGTTTCACACGATCGGTCGAGATCGAATGGATTCTTGCTTTGGTATGAGAGCTGTCGGTGCGGATTCCGATTTGTGCGCCGGTCAAACTGACTGCTTTATAGCCTAACGAAGCGATCGCCATCGCCATCAATGCGACACTGACTTGTTCGCCGGTTGAAAGGAGCATGTCCATCTCACGAGCCGGTGGATTTTCATTCACTTCTGCCGCCAGCTCAATCAACGTGTCGGTGTTTTTGCCCATCGCACTGACGACCATCACGACTTGATTGCCTCGTTGGTGCGCGCGAACCGCTTTACGAGCCGCTGCCAGAATTTTTTGACTGTCGGCGACGCTGGTACCACCAAACTTCTGTACAACCAGTGGCATGTTTTGTTGTCCGTTGAATTCAATTCCTGAGGATGGGCTCGCGGCCAACGAGAGTCATCTTCTGTCTGGCACGCCGCTCAATCGAATCCAAAAACCTAACCCAACAGGTTGTCAATCGCAAGAGAAAACCGACATGCGACGCAAGATGCCCTAGCCAGTCCCTTTGGGCAACTTGGCTGCCATATTGATTGCTTGTACACGTCCAATTACCCTCATTGTTCAACGACCGTCCGTTTGCGCGAACCGATTCCGTCTGGATGTGTCCACCCGAAGTCCCATCCTGTAGGGACTCAGTTTCAAAACAGGTTTTTCATCATGTTTGTTTACTCGACGTTCATTCTTGCGCTTGGTCTTTCGCAAGTTCGATTCATGGGGAATCGAGCCGCGATAAACGTACGCGCTCAATTCGTTGAGTAACTCTCCGCGCGATTGAGCGCAAATGAGACACGGCAGTCCGTTCGGGTTGTTTGTCGTCTCCAGCTCTCGCTTTCCTTCGGCTGCCATCGATTGGCCAGCCTTCGCTTTACCGCGCAGGGTGACCCTGCGCGCGTCGCTATCAGGAGCCAAACATGAAGAAATTACAGAAACGAACAAGAACACGAAAGCAACGCCAGCCAAACAGCGCAATGAATCCTGGACGTTTTCGAAATGTCGGCATCTCGGCACACGTCGATTCCGGCAAGACAACGTTAACCGAACGAATTCTGTTTTACGCAGGTCGAATCCATCGGACTCGTGAGGTGCGTGGAGGAGATGGAGGGCCAACCACTGATTTCAATCCGATCGAGAAACGTCGCGGTATTACGATCAGCTCTGCAGCAACGCAAGTTAGCTGGAACGATCATCGCGTCAATCTCATCGATACACCGGGTCACGTTGACTTTACGGTCGAAGTGGAACGGAGTCTTCGAGTGCTCGATGGTGCAGTTCTGGTCTTGTGTGCATCACGAGGAGTTCAAAGTCAAACCATCACCGTCGATCAACAAATGTCGCGGTATGCAGTTCCACGCGTTGCCTTTGTCAACAAAATGGATCGCATCGGTGCGAACTTTGATTCCGTCGTCGATCAAATGAGCCGGCAACTGCAAACCGAAGCGATTCCGATTCAGATCCCGATCGGTTCGGAGAGCGCGTTCACGGGAGTTATCGATTTGGTCACGCTGCAGGCGATTTCGTTTGTCGGCCAGCAAGGTGAAGTCGTTGAATTGAATCCTGTTCCAGATGATTTGATTCAACAAGCTCAACAGGCGCGACATTGCATGCTCGAATCATTGGCGATGCATGATGATTCGTTGATGCAACAGCTGGTTGTTGGGCCAACGCCGAGTCCCGACGCCATCAAGGCGGCAATTCGTCGAGCCACGTTGGCGCGGAAGGTCACACCCGTTTTGGCTGGAAGTGCGTTCAAGGACAAGGGAGTTCAGCCATTGCTTGATGCCATGGTTGACTACCTGCCGTCACCTCTGGACGCAGACCGGGTTGTGGACTTGAATGGCGCCTTGTTTTCGTTGAGTTGCGACGCAGTTCAACCGGCAGTCGGGTTGGTTTTCAAAACGTTGGTCGAAAAGTTTGGTTTGGTCGCGTTCTTGCGCATTTATCAAGGAACGATCACTCGAGGTCAGAGCTACTTCAATGTGCGACGTGGAAAACGTGTTCGAGTTGGACGGCTGGTCCGCATTCACGCTAATCAATACGAAGATATCGAGCTTGCTGAGGCAGGTGATATCGTCGGGATGATCGGCGCCGAATGTTACTCAGGCGATACGCTCAACAATGGAGCTGATGCGTTTGAATTGCAGCCGTTCGAGATCGCCGAACCTGTCGTTCATCTGGCCATTGCCGCGGTTGATCGCAACGACAATGGCAAACTGGCAGTGGCGTTGGATCGATACAAAAAAGAAGATCCAACGTTTCGAGTCGTTACCGATCCGGACTCAGGGGAAACTCTGATCGCCGGTATGGGGCAACTCCATCTGCAGGTCTATGTTGAACGATTGGAAACGGAATACGATTGCCAGTGTGTGGTCGGATCTCCGAGCGTGACCTATCAGGAGCGACCTTCGAAGGTGGTTTCGTTTACGCATCAGTTCAGGAAACAGTCGGGTGGCCCCGGCCAGTTTGCCAAACTGATTGGACGTGTCGAGCCATTGCCGCCGGACGCAGCGAAAGAGTTTGAGTTCGTCAATGAAGTAAGTGGCGGCCGAATTGAACGCAAGTTCATCGCCGCTGTAGAACGTGGCGTACTCGATTCGATCGAGTCAGGTCCGCTCGGCGGTTATCCAGTCGTCGGTGTCCGTTTTGTCCTTGAAGATGGAGAACAGCATTCCAATGATTCCAGTGAAGTCGCCTTTCGAAACTGTGCTCGTCAAGCGATGAAAGAAGTCGTGTTTCCAAGACTGCAACTGCAGCTTTGGGAGCCGATGATGCAACTTGAAATCGAGTGCGCCACGGAGTTTCAGGGTGCTGTGTCCAGTCAGCTTGCTCGGGCTCGCGGGACGGTGACAGGCTCGAGCTACTCGGACCTTGGTTGTCGCCTGGCCGCGGAGGCACCGTTGGCGGAGCTGTTCAACTACTCGGACGAACTTCGTTCAGTGACGCAAGGCACGGGCGTATTCAACATGACGCCAATCGGCTATCAGCCGACACCTGCCCGTATCCAACAGGAAATCAGCGGCAGGTCATGATAAAAACGAATATCGCGGGACGACATCGGCCGTTCCGCGATGTTTTTGTTATTGTAAGAAAACAATCGGTCCTGCTAGATGAATCGGAGCAGTGCATACTTGCGTTTACCGCTGCGCAGAACGATCGTCGTTTCGCTGGCGAGATCAGCCGAACCGAGTACCGTTGCGATGTCCTCGCGACGTTTGTTATTGACGTAGATACTTCCCTGTTGAATCATTCGTCGGGCATCACCCTTGCTCTTGCATAGTCCGGTGCTCATTAGAGCGTCGATCATCAGCAGTCCTTCACCATTCAACTGGTCTTTCGAGAATTCGCTGTTGGGGACATCGGCGAAAATCGAAACCAGATCGGCATCGTTGAGGTTCTCGATCTCGGCGCCAAAAAATATGTTGGTTGCAGCTTGAGCAATCGCGAAACCTTCGTCTCCATGGATCAGTTTGGTGACTTCTTCGGCCAGTCGTTTTTGGCTTTCCCGTTTTTGAGCATCTTCTTGGCGAGAGGCATCGAGGTGTTCGACTTCCTCTTGATCGAGCTCGGTTAAAAAACGCAAGCACATGCTGACATCCGCGTCATCAATAGTGATCCAGTATTGGTAAAACTCGTACGGCGAGGTGCGAGCTGCTGATAACCAAACGGCACCTGACTCAGTCTTTCCCATTTTGGTACCGTCCGATTTTGTCAGCAGCGGGCATGTCATGCCGTAAAGCTGGACTCCGGACATGCGTCTTCCCAGATCGATTCCCGCAGTGACATTCCCCCATTGATCGCTGCCACCAATTTGCAACTCGCACTCAAATTCGCGATTCAAGTGCACAAAGTCGTACGCTTGCAGCAGCATGTAACTGAACTCGGTGTAACTCAGTCCTGCTTCACTGCTCAGCCGACTTTTGACGGAATCTTTGGCAAGCATCACGTTGACCGGGAAGTTTTTTCCGACGTCACGCAGAAACTCGGTGTACGAAAATTTGCTCATCCAGTCATTGTTGTTGACCAGGATTGCCGACCGATCGCCACACTCAAAGTCCAGTAACAACCGCATTTGAGTTTCGATTCCTGCAAGGTTGGCCGCAAGTTGATCGGCAGACAGCAAGTTTCGTTCGGCACTTTTGCCGCTGGGGTCACCGATCATTCCGGTGGCACCACCGGCAATGGCAATCGGACGATGTCCCGCGTTCTGGAATCGACGAAGCATCATCAGGGGCAACAGGCTACCGACGTGCAGGCTGTCAGCGGTCGGATCAAACCCTGCATACACCGTGCGACTGCCCGTGTTCAACCATTCTGGAAGGATGTCATCCGCGGTGGTCTGATGGATCAAGCCGCGCCACTGCAAGTCAGCAAAAATGTCGCTCATATTATTCGTTAATAGATTGGGAATGTCGGAAATTGGCGAATGTTGGAAATTCGGTGCTTTGTGTGATATTGATGTGTTTGTCAGCTTAAACTGAGCAGCCCTTTGCTCGTCTGAGTCAGCGACCAGAATACTCCTGTCCCGGGTCGACGCCAACATCTATCAGATTTTTCCAGGCAGTCCTGATTCGTATGACACGATTTTGTCTCAAGAATGTACGACCTCGGTGCAGTGGGTTTTCATTCGTTTTTCCTGCTCTTGCGTTGGCCCTTCTTGGATGCGAGGCGTCACCAACTCCACCACAGCAAGCGCGGAAGGCCACATCGAGCCAGTTGCAAGCGTTGATGGTGGATGGCGAAGAACTGCATGAGTCGCTGAAAACTCAACGTCTTGATTCGATTCAGGATTTACCACTGAATGCTGAACTGCCGAAAAACCCCTATCTTTCTACAGATTCGGAATTCATAAAGGCCATTGCCAGCGGGGGTTCACAAGGCCAACTGGATGGCGACGGAATTGGCTCGGCATTTTACGCTCGATATGTGACGGCAGAGAACGAGTTGGGGATCTATGGTTTGAAAGCCAAGTCAAATTCGGATGCTGACCGCCGAGAGTCTGAGTTGCGCAAGATTTGGGCCTACAATTCCGGGCTTGACCGAGCCCATGTCGAACGGGATGGACTCGTGATTGTCGTGATCTGGAATGATGGTGTGCCTGAGCCCTGTTGGCAGTCTGTGAAACGTGAAGTGGCTGCGAGAATCAGCGAATCGGGCAAGTAGTTGACCGTTTTGGTGCGGTTGACGCTGAGGCGAAGTAACGCGATTTGTGTTTTTTAATGCGAAGACTTTTGACTAAAAGACTTTAAGACTTTGTAAGCCGACTCTTGGTTCCCAGTCATGGTTCCGTGGATCGTTGTGTGTTTGGTTAGCGATTCCAGAACATCCTGACATTGCACTATAATCCGGTCGATGCCCAACCACTCAACAACTGAAACTGGTGATGACTCCGATTCATGCGAAGAAGTGACGCCTTCGGGAGGCTCGCGTTCGCGCGCTGGATGGCTGTTTTGCTCGCCATGGATTCTGGGGTTCTTATTGTTGTTTGCGTGGCCCTTTCTCGCTTCGTTCTATTGGAGCCTCTGTCATTACGACTTGATCAACCCGCCCGAGTTTGTTGGCGTTGAAAATTATCAGCGGCTTGTCAGCGAGATTGGCACGGATCGCGGATTTGGGTTGGCGTTGACCAACACGTTGTATTACTCGTTGTTGTCAGTGCCTCTGTCGGTCATCGTTGGCGTCGGTTTGGCAGCACTCTTGTCGGCCAATGTTCGGGGTCAAGGCATCTTTCGTACGCTGGTCTTTCTT
Organism: Planctomycetota bacterium; assembly: GCA_038534355.1. Classification (GTDB taxonomy): domain Bacteria; phylum Planctomycetota; class Planctomycetia; order Pirellulales; family Pirellulaceae; genus Mariniblastus. The sequence goes on along the minus strand of JBCAWX010000038.1, from coordinate 52,474 downwards.
CCGTCGATCATTCCGGTTGTCGCAGCAAGCGTGCTTTGGTTGTGGTTGTTGGACCCACAATCAGGTTTTATCAACTACGTCCTCTCGTGGGTCGGGGTCGAGAGTCAGAACTGGTTGAATCAGTCTCGCAGCGCCGTCAGTGGAGAGGGTTTGGCGGTTGTCACTGGATGGCTGGATGGGCAGCCGTTGAAATTGATGGGCAGCAAAGACGCTTTGGTTCTGATGACAATTTGGGGCGTCGGCAATTTTGTCGTGATTTATCTCGCGGCCATTGGAGACATTCCCAATGCGATGTACGAAGCGGCCGCGATCGATGGCGCTGGACCGCTGCGTCGGTTCTGGCACGTGACGATCCCGATGTTGTCTCCCGTGATCTTTTTCAATCTCGTGATGGGGTTGATCCGCAGCGTGCAGACGTTCGCTTCAATCTATGTGCTCAGCGAGGGAACGGGTGAGCCGGGCGGATCGATGACGATGATCTCACTTCAGCTTTTTCTATCGGCGTTCACCGATTTTGAAATGGGCTACGCTTCTGCGATGGCGTGGGTGCTGTTTGTGTTGTTGTTGATGGCCACCGTCGCGTTGTTTCGAACTTCCCGCCACTGGGTTCATTATCGGACGCAAGTATGATGGGTCGCTACATTTCCTATACCATCGGGCTGGCACTGCTGATCGCCATTGGGTCTTTGCTGATTCAATATGGATCGTCCCGAGATGCCGTTCAAATTCCTGACGATCGTGAAGAGGTTGTGTTCTGGCATTTTTGGGGAGGCGAAGATCGCGATGTCGTCGATGATGTTGTACGTCGTTTCAATGAGTCGCAGTCCGAGTATTTTGTGCGAGCGATTGCCATGCCCGGAAACAACTTGCAGGCCAAGTTGTTTCTGTCCGTCGCAGGAGGTGATCCACCCGACATCATCAATCAGGACGACCCGGTGGTTCCCGATTGGGCCCATCGAGGAGTGATCGACTCACTGGAGCAAGTCGCGCCGGCCGAAGAAGTCGCTGCGGTTCGTGATTTTCTGTTGCCGGCAGCTGAGAAGCTTTCGACATATGAAGGCGAGATGTTTGCGTTGTGCAATGGCCTGGACATTCGCGCGTTGTACTACAACCAGACGTTGCTGGACAAGTACGGACTTGAGCCGCCAGAAACCACGAACGACCTCGATCGCATTGCGGAAGCGATCGCGCCACAGGGCTCCGGCGACGTTCAACGATACGGGTACTTGCCCGATACCCGTCGATTGTGGGCGTGGGGCTACGTGTTTGGAGGCTCGTTCTACGATGACGTTGATCATCAGGCAACGATCGATTCGCCTGCCGTTGACGCCGCATTGAAATGGATGGCCAGCTATCGAGACAAGTATAGCGCCGATCGTATCGCAGCGTTTCGTACCGGCGACCAATCGCTGCCCGGAAAAACGTTTCCACTATTGCCGATACGCGATGATGAGATGTTTGGTCGGTATGCAGTGGTGATGGATGGACAGTGGCAAGTTCGCAAGATTCTGGCGCTTCAACAGCGAAGGGAAGCTGAGGGATTACCGGCGCCTTCGTTCGGTGTTTGTCCATTGCCGATACCGGCTGAACTACCGCCGGGCGTCACTGCCAGATCCAACGCCGGTTGGGTCAATGGTAACTTTTTTGTGTTTCCGCGAAACGCCAGAAACCGTAGCGGGGCTTGGGAGTTTGCCAAATTCTGGATCGGGTACCAGTCGACGGATCAGGCTGCAAAGACTTGCATTGAAGGTGGTTGGATCCCCGTTTCACAATCTGTCGTTGAGTCACCTGAATTCAAGAAGTACACCGACGCGAATCCACTGTTTGGTAAGTTTGTCGAACTGGCCTCGAGCCCCAATCAGTTTCCGACTCCGCCTGTTGTTGGGGCGGCGATGTTCAAACGAGCCGTTGAGTCCGCTTCTTACGACGCGATGTTTACGGATAAGCCGATTGAAGAAATCCTGCAATCGACCAATCAGACAATTCAGCAACAACTCGATCGTCAACAACGTCGCCTTGAAGAAGCACCGAAAGCCACGCGATAGTCCCCTGCCCCAAACCGCATGAACTCCCCCAGATCCAATTGGACGACGCTTCTTGCCTTGTTGATCGTGGCTGCGTTGTTTTCGTTGCCAATGATCATGATGGTGGCCGGGTCGCTTAAAACCAAAGGCCAGTTGGACGTTGATCCGCATGGTCTGGTACCGAATCCGGTTACGCTATCGAACTATCCAATGGCACTCGAGAGCATGCCGCTGGTGACGTACTTGATCAACACATTGATATTGTGTGCGGGTTCGGTTGCCGGAACAACGCTGAGTTGTGCGCTGGTTGCCTATGGGATATCGCGAGTTCAGTGGAACGGTAGAAAATGGGTGTTTGCAACGGTCGTGGCGACGATGTTGCTGCCATGGCATGTGACCATGATTCCCCAATTTGTCTTGATCAGCAAGCTCGGTCTTTACAACACTTATTGGGCGATTATTGGTCCGACCTTGTTGGGGAACGCGTTTTTTATCTTTCTGCTGCGACAATTCTTTCTTTCCGTGCCAGAGGAAATTTTTGAGGCCGCCCGATTGGACGGGCTCAGTGATTGGGGAATCTTCTGGAGGATTCTGTTGCCTTTGTCGAAGCCCGCCTTGGTTACCGTAGCGTTGTTTCAGTTTGTTTACACCTGGAACGACTTTGGTGGACCGTTGTTATACTTGAGCGACCCGCAGAAATTCCCGCTCGCTTATGGGCTTGAACGTTTTGTCAGTTCGTATGGTGATCAGACGCACTTGTTGTTGGCTGCGGCTGTACTGTTTACCATTCCGATCCTGATCCTTTTCTTTTTTGCACAAAAGACATTTATCCGAGGCATCTCCACGACGGGAATTAAAGGTTGAACAGTACAACAAAAAACGACAAGTACGATGCGATCATCATTGGTGGTGGCCACAACGGATTGATTGCCGCGGCATATCTTGCGCGTGGCGGTAAAAAAGTTTGTGTACTCGAGCGTCGTGAGATGCTGGGCGGATGTAGCGTGACTGAGTCGCTCTGGCCTGGTTACAAAGTTTCCACGGCATCTTACGTGGTGAGCCTGTTGCTGCCTGAGATCATTTCGCAGCTGAAACTGAAGCAGAACGGGTTGACGATTTTGCCTCGCCGTCCTTCTTCGTTTACGCCGATGCGTGATGGGAGACACTTGACACTTGGTGCCGATGATGCGGCCAATCAGAAAGAGATTGCCAAGTTCAGCGAAAAGGATGCTGAGTCATTCGGGCGATATGAATCGTTGCTCGAACAGGTCGCCATGAATCTTGAGCCAATTCTCAATGAGACGGCGCCCGATCTTTTGCCGATGCCATCGAGCTGGCGAAACATTGGCCTGATGAAAAAATTTCGAGACTTGAGGAAGGGTTGGAGATTGCGCCGGGCTTTGGCGGCGATGCAACAAAACATTCCTGAAGGGCTGGAGTTGCTGACCGCCGCGGCGAGGCCGATCCTCGAACGCTGGTTCGAAACGGAGGTTCTCAAAGCAACGTTGGCGACCGATGCCGTGATTGGTGCCTTCGCTTCGATTTCACAACCGGGAACTGCGTATGTTCTACTGCACCATGTCATGGGGACTGCCGGCGGCGCCCGTGGCGTGTGGGGATATATCGAAGGCGGGATGGGAGCGTTGGCCGACGCTCTGGAAAAAGTCTGCGTTGAACTCGGCGTTGACATTCAAACTGAAGCGGAAGTCCAACAGATCGAAGTCAGCCAGAATCAAGTCCGAGGCGTCACATTGGCTGACGGCACTTATCTCGAAGGGCAGCAAGTCGGCTCCAGCGTCGACTGCAACTTGACGTTTAATCGTTTCCTCAAACCGAATCTGTTGCCGACTGAATTTCTAGCGGCGATCAATCGAATCGATTACTCCTCCGCGACCGCGAAGATTAATCTGGCGCTTGGCGAGGTCCCCGATTTCAAGTGCCTGCCTGGAAATCAGATCGGTCCTCAACACAACGGAACGATTCACATCGGCGAGACCATCGAAGAAATCGAACGCGGGTACGACGATGCAAAATATGGCAATCCAAGCCAAGTGCCAATTTTGGAAATCACCATTCCGACCAGCGTTGATCGAACGATTGCACCGGAGGGTAAACACATAATGTCGATGTTTGTTCAATACGCACCCTATGAATTGGCCAATGGGCAAAACTGGGATGACCTGAAAGAGTCGTTTGCTGATCGTTGTGTCGAACGACTGGCTGAATACGCGCCGAACATTCCCAATGTGATCGAGCACCGACAAGTGCTCAGTCCGGTCGACATCGAAAGGATCTACGGACTGACTGGGGGAAATATTTTCCAGGGTTCAATGAACTTGAACCAGCTTCACATGTTGCGACCGGTGGCTGGTTGGGCAGATCATCGAACGCCAATCAATGGCTTGTTCATGTGTGGCGCTGCCAGTCATCCGGGGGGCGGTGTGATGGGCGCGTGCGGTCGAAATGCGGCTGCTGAAATGCTGCGTGGTTAAGGGATACCTTGTCGCAGCTGGACGGTAATGGCGTCCCGAGCGATGGCACATCCAGTTCAAGCCAAGCTAGATCGACGGTTGGGGTGACGTTAGATCGACTTCGAAGTCGTTGGCGAAGATTGCCAGTTCAATTCCCACGTGCTCGATTCGAATGCGCGTTCCCTGTCCGTCGTCGACCAGGATCAAGTTGGGTGAAAACGTTGCGCACGAGACATCGAAGCATTTTAGATCGATGACATCAAAGCCGTCATTCCCGCTCAGCTGAATCGTCTCATCGTTCTCGGCGAGAAACACTTGTTCGTGGGTCGTCGCATCGGTGGTGGCGTTGAGTGGGGGCGTCGTGGATGCCGAATTCGCATGAGCTTGGATGTCGGATTCTGTGGCTGGTTCGTCAACTGAGCTCGTCGAGTGGTCAGTGACCGAAGGTGAGTCGTTCGGTTCGGCAGGTTGTATTGGCTTTGGTAAATCGGTCTCAGGCAATGCGATCGATTCGCTGGTCCAATGATCAAACGTATCGGGTGCCACAACGAACGAGCCAGCGATCGGGTTGGGCGTACCGTCGACATCTGCAAAATCCCGCACGTCATACAGGGGTTCATTCGAATCGGGATCATGGGCAAGTGGAATCCGAACGTCGGTGGGCGTCGGCTCAGTTTGCTCGACGGCTTCGGGGTCGTTGACCAACCCATTGAGTGCCAATTCGTATTCGTGGATTGTCTGTTCGTTTTCGAACTCGGTCGATGTCTCAGCTTGATCGCTGGTTGTTTCAACGGTCGATTGATCGCTAGGCGGGACGAAAAATGAATCTTCTTTTTTACGGAGGTTCGTTACTTCCAGCGAAGATTTGGTGGCAACTTGACAGTTGATTTCAATCTTGGGAGATGATGTCGAAGGAGCGGTCAATGACGACTCCGCCGCTCCAATCACTTCGACGGTCGGTTTTGCGGTTGCCCGCGAAGGTGGTGCGAGTGAGGCGCCTGCCGACTCACCATTGGCCAGTTGATTCTTGATATCCGCCAGCTGGGACAGAGATTGCTCAACACGTTCTGTCGCGGCGTTATCAGGTGCACTGGCCTGAATTAGGGAAGGTGCTGCGAAGGGATCGTTGCAAACTGGAACTGAACGAGGCGATATGTCGAGCGAATTCTCTGCGTTGGATGGTTGTGCGTCGGCTGCTGTCGGCACTTGAAAGACATCTTCCGCATTGATTGGATTCGGAAATGATGAAGATAATTGTGGATCATTCATGGCGTTGCCTTGGGCAGAGAGATTCACTTGGAAGTATCGACAATTGGTGCAATTCGTTGCAGGCAGCGGCGTTTCAGTCCAGATATGCCAGTTAGCGACGCCGTGCACGTTTCAAGATTGCGACACGATCGATTCAGTGATTCCAGTTTTCCTGACTGTTAAAAATCGCTGCATCCCGTTGACCTGCAAAAAACGTATTTCCTATAATCGCGGCTTCAAAATTTTGAACCTAAGAAACCATCACCATGAAAATTCACGAGTACCAGGGCAAACAGCTGTTCAGCAAATTCGGTGTCGCCGTGCTGGAGAATCGTGTCTGTACTACGGCTGCTGAAGCGGCAGCGGCATACAAGGAATTGGGCGGAGCGATTGCCGTTGTCAAATCGCAAATTCACGCAGGCGGACGCGGCAAAGGGACTTTTATCGAAAGCCCCGAGCAGCACGGAGTTCAATTGGTCAAATCGGCCGACGAAGCTCAGTCTGCGGCAGGCAATATGCTTGGCAATCATCTGGTAACGATTCAAACCGGTCCCGAAGGGAAAGCGGTCAACCAGGTGATCGTCGAAGCCGGTTGCGATATCGCGCGTGAGTTGTATCTTGGGATCGTGCTGGATCGAGCTGCAATGAAACCTGTGCTGATGTGCTCACAGGAAGGTGGCGTCGAGATTGAAAAAGTCGCACATGAGACTCCCGAGAAGATCTTCAAAGAACATTTCGATCCCGCTCAAGGCATTGAAAGCTACCAAGTTCGCAAGCTTTGCAAAAAACTTGGTATCGAAGGCAAGTCGGTTCGAGCGGCGGACAAATTCATGAAAGCCCTCTGTCGGCTTTACGTGGAGACAGATTGTAGCTTGATGGAAATCAATCCGCTGGTCGTAACGAGCGGTGGCGAATTGGTTGCCTTGGACTCGAAAATCAACTTCGATTCGAATGCAGAGTTTCGACATAAAGACTGGGAGGAGATGCGAGACCTCAGCGAAGAAGAGGAATCCGAAGTCCGCGCATCCAATGCAGGTCTCAGTTATGTCAAACTTGACGGCAACATCGGTTGTCTGGTCAATGGTGCTGGTCTAGCAATGAGCACGATGGACATTATTAAACTTCACGGCGGCGAACCAGCAAACTTCCTCGATGTTGGCGGTGGTGCTGATGAAGAACAAGTGACCGAAGCGTTCCGCATCATTCTTTCCGATCCCAATGTGAAAGCAGTGCTGGTCAATATTTTCGGTGGGATCATGAAGTGCACAACGATCGCTGAAGCGATCGTTGCCGCAGCCAAGTCGGTTGGGTTCACCGTCCCTTTGGTCGTGCGTCTTGAGGGAACCAAAGTCGAAGAAGGACGAAAGATTCTTGAAGACTCCGACGTGGATTTAATCACCGCCACTGACTTGACCGACGCCGCTGAAAAAGTGGTGGCAACGTTGGGCAACTAACGACCCGTTTCAGCAGACGATCCTTTCTTCGACCAACCAATCATTAAAGTAATTTAAACAGGCCACTTCATGAGCATCCTGATCAATAAAGACACCAAAGTTATCTGCCAGGGAATTACCGGGAGTGTCGGCGAATTTCATACGCGAGGCTGCCTGGAGTACGGAACCCAGATGGTGGGCGGAGTGACGCCTGGCAAAGGCGGTCAGGAAGTGGCGGGCTTGCCAGTGTTTGATACCGTCGAGGAAGCAGTCGCTCAAACGGGAGCCAACGCCACGATGATCTTCGTGCCGCCTCCATTCGCGGCCGATGCCATCCTTGAGGCGATCGACGCAAAAATCGAAGTCGTTATTGCCGTTACCGAAGGCATTCCGGTTATGGACATGATTCGGGTCAATGAAGCAGCTGAGGCATCCAGCTCAACGCTGGTCGGACCCAACTGTCCTGGTGTGATCACGCCAGAAGAATGCAAGATCGGCATCATGCCCGGATACATTCACCAGAAAGGATCCGTCGGCATTATGTCTCGTTCAGGAACGCTGACTTACGAAGCGGTCTGGCAAACTTCCAATCTTGGGCTCGGCCAAACGACGTGCGTTGGGCTTGGTGGAGACCCGATTGTTGGAACTTCGTTTATCGATTGCCTCCGAATGTTTGAAGAAGACGGAGAGACCGAATCGATCCTGATGATGGGTGAAATCGGCGGAACGGCCGAAGAAGAAGCAGCTGCTTACGTGGCGGAACATGTAACCAAGCCAGTGGCTGCATTTATTGCAGGGCGAACTGCACCTCCCGGAAAACGGATGGGGCACGCCGGTGCGATTATCAGTGGTGGAAAAGGGACAGCAGCAGAAAAGATTACGGCTTTGGAAGCCGCTGGCATTGAAGTCGCTCAAAGTCCTGCTGACATGGGTGCCGCGATGGTGCGTGCCATCGAGAACGCGAAATAGGTTCGGGTTTCTTAGTCGTCGGTGTAACTTGCGATTGGTGCATGAATTGTGCTGGTCGCGGTTTGATGGGCGTTCAAAGGTATGCTCTACGACTGTGTTCAGTCTGATTCCGGCTAAAGCTTGGTGCTACGAACATGAGCCGGTTAAAGCTTGGTACTACGAACATGGCCGGCTAAAGCTTGGTACTGAACTTGGGTCTTTGGGCCAGTTCGATCGCTTCCTAGCGTTGCACTGCCGTTAAAGTTGACGCAGCTTATCCAGCGTCAATCGACAACGGTTGTAACACTCAAAAGGAACTCATCAAGTTTTCTGATTTGTTCAATTCCTCCCGTCGTAGTGACGATGAATGAAAGCGAACGATCGACTTTGTTAGTCTTTCGTTGGTTGCGTGATGCAATCTCGCCTGGCTGTTCTCTGCCCGTAGGATGAACGGCAATCAAGTGAATCGTTCCCTCATGGAACAGACCCAGTTTTCAGAAGGATTTGAAACCATGCGTTCTTTAATGCTAGCCGCGAGCGTCGCCCTCCTCGCGCTCAACTTTGCTGGCTGCTCATGCACCGTGTCCAACTCATGCAGTGGCGTTTCCAGCGGCATGGCAGTGACCGGCGATTGCGGTTCAACATGTACTTCTTGTGATGACGGTTGCTCCGGCGGCTGTGATTCTTGTGGCGGTGGAGCGATGATGCAACGCCCCATGTTGCTACAGCGACTCCGTTCGAAGCTTGCCAGCACGAATGATGCCAGTTGTGGATGCGAGTCATCCATGATGGCGGGCGGACAATGCAACTGTGGATTAGGAAGCCGGCTCAGTGGACTCGGTAACCGAATGACCCGCCCTGCACCATCGATGGGTGGTTGCAACGATGCAGGATGTTCCGGTGGATGTGACGGTGGCTGCGGTGGTTCCAGCGGGCTCGGTTTGGGCCTGTTTGAAGCCGGTCCCGATTGCCGATCTGGAAGTTGCGATGGCGGATGTGATGGTGGTTGCGACGGTGGCCGCGGAATCGGCGGAGGACTCGCCGGCAGAATGGCGATGGGTGGCGGACTTCGTGATCGCGTCCAGAGTAGGCTTGGCTGTGGCGTTGGCGGTTGTGGTGTCGGCGGCAAGCTTTGTGGCCGATGCGGCGACGGTAACTTGTTATCTCGCGTCAAAGGTTGTGGCAAGTTCGGATGCGGATTTGGTGGAAAACTTTGCGGTGGTTGCAATGGTGCTGATACCATTCCACATCGCGAACCAGGTTCGATGGGCATGTCAGGTGCCGGCCAGGTTCCAACCTATGTGTACCCTTACTACACCACTCGTGCACCTCGCGACTTCTTGATGGATAACCCACCGACAATTGGGTACTAATCGTCCCAACGTTGAAGGTTGATGTACCATCAACGAGCGAAACATGATCAAGCGACTGGCAATCAAATTGTCAGTCGCTTTTTTTGATGCCGCATGAAAATGTTAGCCAAGCGCTTGAGAGATGTGTTGGCCCCGCTCGTTCGTTATCGAAGTTGCATGGACGGTGCGTTTGATGGTTGAACCATCGCGCTAAACAATCGTGTTTACCGGCGCCGAGATGGCCCCGGTGCTCTGCGTTACTCCACGAAGGAAGCTCAAACCGCTTGCCCAGTTAGTGCCATCTCGCGAACTTGGTTCGTTAAATCGTCGATCGTTTTGTCGTCGTAACCGACTCTTCGGGCCGTCGTTCGAATTGCACGAATCTCAAATGCGGAAACCATGCCATCGGCAAGTGCGAGTCGAATCAGATTCATCAAGTGTTCATCATTGCTCACTTCAGATGCCCCATCGGCGTGCTCTTCGTCTTTTGCACGCTGCAACATCTGGTCAAATTTCGCATCGTCCCACTTGTGATTGCTGGCCCACTCACGCAAGAACTTTTCTTCGTCGCTGCCCAACTGAGCGTCTGACATCGCCAGTTTGGCCAATTCCACAAACTCCAGCTCTTTGACTTCCAAAGGCTGCAGCGTGTGTCCATATCGCTGGTAAAGATCCGATTGCACGGCGTCCTGTGTCTTCTTTGCGCGTCTTCGCATCAAGTACAACGCTGCAATGATAATCGCGATGATGGCAACAAGAATCATCGGATGGGCCACAAAGTAACTGGCGACCATCGTGACGATGGCCAGCGGAAGCCCGATGGCTAACGCCAACAGAAACGAACCCGACTCAGCGATTCGGCCAATGATCGGAATGTGAAACAGGAAGCCAAACATCGATGCGAACATGATGAACATGCCCAGCACAACGGCGGCTGTTCCAATCCCGCGGATGATCCATTTCAAGCGGCCGATGTAAGCTTTCATCGTGGCCAGCGCCGTCGTGCGATCCCCGGCAACGAGGTGGTGAAGAATGCCCGTATCTTGAATGAGTTGATTGATGAATCCGGTCCGCATGTTCGTCGTATCAGCAACTGCAATGCCGCCGCTGTATTTTCCAAAATAAGTTGCGGTGGCCGGAACCGGAATTCCTGAATACGAGACTCGCTCGTCTCCCAAATTGCTGGCCTGATTCTTTCTCAAATAGAAATACTTGCCCTCGACCCTCAAGCCCTGGCGCGTCAACTCAAGTTGTTTTGGCAAGATCTGCTGACTGGAATCAACGAACTCGATCATTTCAGCGTCGATCGACAAGTCACCGACTTGAAACCGTTCCGGGATAAAGTTTTTTGACGCGAGGGTCTGCTTGATGCCGCGGTTGCGAGAATTACTTTCAACGCTGCTCATCCATTCTTTGTTCCACGTCGTGTGATTGTCTGAGTCCGTATCTTTGTCCCAAGCGTAGATCTCAGCTGTTCGCCAGACTTTGAGATAGCCAGAAAACGACTCGACGTATCCAGCGGGCATGGTCAGTGACTGATCCATCGGTCCTGTGTGAGAAAGCCTTTGGTCCTCGCTGGCATTTTCAAGTTGCGCGACTTCTGGAGTTCGAGCGGCAGCGCGGTGATAGTCAAAGCGAGCTTCGTTCTTCCAAATTGCGACCAGCGCAAAAAAAGCGATGCCGGGACCAATCAGAATGCCAAAGCATCCACCATTTTTCTTTTGTCTGGACATTAATTTCTATTGCGAAAGGAACGGACCGAGCGCACCAATGGTTCGATAGCCTGGCTCACAGCCGAGCAGGAAAAATGATGGCAATCGTTTTCGCACACTCTTCGCTAATGGAAGTCAAATATTGTGGGTTTTATGATGATTCGGTTCATTTGTCCCGACTACAACGACGGTCGATAGGGATTGTTGTCGTCGGTCGGATTCTTAATGGGTGTTTGCTCGAAGGTTGGATCGTAAGCGGATTGCAACCGAGCATCCTCTTTCAGGTTCGATAGTCCTCGGAGCACCAAATAGGCGGCGAAACAGCAGGCGACGCCCGAAGCGAGATTGATCAGAATTCCTATGAAGAACGCGTTGTCGAGGGTGATGAAAGGCAACATTCCCGCATCCATCATGATGGGAAGTATCAAGAAGCTCATTAGCAAAATCGGTACGTAGTAGCTCAACGCACCAATGAATCCCCACAGCACTTTGCTGCGGCCTTTCTTTTCGGCGACCGAAGAAAACCCACGGACCACCGCGATAATGATAATGATTTCGAGCATGAATTTACCTAAAAACAAAGTTCAATTTTGGATTTGCAGGCGTCGAGTATATCCCCTCCGTTTTCAAGATGAAACTTTTGACGGCGAAAAATTGAGGTGATCTGGCAGGATCCCTGCATCCGTTTGAGGAGCGTCGAATCAGGAAGAGGGCAGAATTGTTGACGAGGGGCGCTCAATTGAAACAATCCCCTTTCCTATTGGGAGTTTGACCAACTAAAATCTAAATTATGGACCCTTTGCATTTCTGTATCGCGATTGCACCGCTTTCCGTCTATCTCTTGATGGTTGGCTACTTGAATCTTCGCAGACGACCATTCTTGACGACCGGTGCCCGGGATTCTGCGGTCGTCGGTATTGGCTTGATGGGTTTTGTCGTTGCCGGCCCGATGGAGCTCTTTTTTCCCGAAGGCGCAGCGAGTCGATTCGGGCCCTGGGTCTGGGTGTTGATGCTGGTCTTTTACGGGCTTTGTGTTTCCCTGATCGTGCTGCTGATGCGTCCTCGGTTGGTCATCTACAACGTGTCGATGGAAGAATTGCGACCAATTTTGACCAAGGTCGCGACCGAGATCGATTCCAAGAGCCGATGGGCAGGTGATTCGCTGTTGCTGCCCACGCTCAACGTTCATTTGCACGCCGAGTCTGTCGACTGGATTCGGAATGTGCAACTGTCCTCGGGCGGGAATCAACAAAGCTTCGAAGGTTGGAAGAAGCTGGAGACGGAATTGGAGAAGGCTTTAAAAAGGCTCTCAGTGAGGCCCAATCTGATCGGCGCGCCAATGCTTTTGTTGTCTGCACTGTTCGCAATCGGCGCGGCCGCCTGGATGCTTGGCGATCAACAATCAGTTGCCACCGCACTTGAAAATCTGTTGCGAAAATAGCAGCGTCATTGGGTCATTGGCTCAAGCTCGGGTCAAATGTTTCACTCAAATGGTTGCACTCAATAACCAAGGCCTTTGATTTTTGTCTTGACGCGACAAAGTCGATCGCTTGAGGTCATGAACAGAGTCATGCCGTCTTCACCAAACGCGCAGTTCGCTGTCGATTTACCCATCAGGACTCGACCGAGCAATTTACCTTTTGGCGATATCACCAAAACACCCCCGGGACCGGTCGCCCAAAGATTCCCATCGACATCCACGCACATTCCATCAGGCATCCCTTTGCCGCCTGTTTCGGCTAATTTTTTACAGTTGAATAGAACGTGTCCACCGGTCGATTCGATCCCCCCATCTTCTTTGATTGGGAACGACTTGATCACTGGCGCCGGTCGGTGCGATTGAGCAACGTACAAGGTTTTTTCGTCAGGCGAGAGGGCGATCCCATTGGGGCGTTCAAATTCTTTCGTCAGCAGTGTGACGGTGCCGTCAGGTTGCAGCCGGTAGACACCATTGAAGTCAAGTTCCCGTTTGGTTTTGTCGCGCAAGCCGTAGGGTGGATCGGTGAAGTAAATGTCGCCGTTTGAATGAATCACCAAATCGTTCGGGCTATTGAATCGGTTTCCGTCGAAACGATCGGCCAGCGTTGTTTTGCTGCCGTCTTGCTCGACTCGATAGATGCGCCGGTTTCCATGGTCGCATACGACCAGTCGTCCCTGCGCGTCTTCCATTAAACCATTCGAGCCAGGTTCTTTTTCGCGGTTATCACCTTCAAAGCCACTGGGCTCCATGAAGACGCTCAATTTGGAATTGGGTGCCCATTGATGAATTCGATTGTTGGGGACGTCGGAAAATTGGAGCCGTTGTGAAGCCTTTCTCCAAACAGGGCCTTCCGACCAACGGAAACCAGTCGCCAACACTTCAATTTTTGCATCTGGGTCGATCAACTTGAGCAAGGCATCATCGAGGACTTCGATTTTAAACTGAGTCGGTGTTGCAGCTTGCTGAGCAACCAGACAAGTCGATTGGATCAAAATGCAAAACAACGACAGCGAAATTGAACGATAGAAAAACGGACTCATGAGATCGCCTCTTGGTTGCAAAGTTAAGTGGTGCTGGTTCGGTAAATCAAATTGGGAACACTCATTCTAACACTCGATGCTGACCGCCGAGCACCATCAACTTGTTCGGCTCAACCGACTCAAGTTGGCCGAGGCAAAGTTCCAAGCACGGGTTAAAACGAGCCCATGGGTTCACCATCATTGATGGCAATCAGTCGTTCCCAGATGCCATATTCGGAGGTGGTTTCGGGGCGCTCGATGGATTCATTGTCGTCATAGTAGGAATCGACATCTTGTTGCAGAAATCGAACCGATCCGTCGCCGAGTGCGATGATGACGCCACCTGCGTGTCCACTGGAAACGCCATGTTGTGCCAGACCTTCAATGGTAAAGTCAAAGCGATTGACTTGTCCCGCCGCACCAAACGTTGCATCATGAGCACCGGGTCGTGTTGGGTCGGCCGGATTTCCCACACCTCGGCTGCCGTAGATTAATGCCGCATTGGCAAACGGTTGACTGCTTCGAAAGGAACCATAGATGCGTTCTGAATAGAACACGGTGTTGGACAACCCGTCTTCAACGCTGGCAGAGTCTTCTGCTTCGATCCCATGAAACGTCCCATTGGGTGCTGCTCGAGTGATTCCGTTTCGCAAGCCGTGACAGATGCCCACATTATTCGCAGCGACGTAATGGCCCAAGGCCAAATCACCAACATCCGTTTCGCTTGAGCGACGAGCGTTGCGAATCGATGCATCGGAATCAGCCGGACAACGCGCCCAAGGGCGGGGGCTATGAAGTAAATCAGTTGCTCGCTCGCCCTGCAAGGCGATGATGTCGGCGATGGTGTCGGTGGCCGCATGTTCCAGCACGTCCACCGATGACCCATCAGTAAAACTCGCGACGTCAGCGAGCCATGTGAACAGTTCGTTGGGTTTGTTGCTGGTCGTGCCAGGTGGAACATGGATCCCCAATGGAAACGACATGTTGGCAGTTTCAAAATTCTGCGTCGCCAAGTTCACTTGACGTAAATTGTTCATGCACTGCGCGCGACGTGAGCCATCTCGAAGCGATTGAATTGCAGGAAAGGCAATCGCCAGCAGAAGTGCGATCACTCCGACCGCAACGAGGACCTCGATCAATGACCAGCCGCGCTGAGCACGACGTCGATGACGAACAGCAATAAGATGACTTTTCATGATTCCGTCCCGATCAGGACATGACCTGTGCGATCGCATCACACAGTCGATCGATGTTCTTGTGGTTGATCCCGGCGATGTTGATTCTACCACTTTCGAGTGCGTAGATTGCGTGTTCTTCACGGAGGCGAATCACTTGTTCTTTCAACAGGCCGGAATAGCTGAACATGCCACGCTGGCGGCGAATGTACTCAAAATCACGATCCGGCAAACGCTCTTTCATTGCTGCCACGAACTGATCACGAAGTTGAGCAATCCGTTGTCGCATTTCGCCCAATTCTTGCTCCCAGACTTGACGCAGCTGTTGGTCGTTCAAAACGGTGTCAACGATTGCGCCACCATGGAGCGGGGGATTGGAATACATCATCCGGATCATTTTCTTGATCTGACTTTGAATCGCCTGGCTCGCTTGTTGCGTGCTGCTGACGGCCGAAACACCGCCGACCCGCTCCGCATACAGACCAAAGTTTTTGGAGAAAGAGTTGCATACGAGGCATTCCCCAAGCTTGGCAAACGTCCGGATGGGCGTCGCGTCTGCTTCGATCGATTCGCCAAACCCTTGGTATGCGAAATCGAAAATAGGAATCATCGATTTTTCTTGAATCGTTTCAAACAATCGATTCCATTGTTCTGGTTGCGGGTCAACACCGGTCGGATTGTGGCAAACCGTATGCAACAAGATCGCTTGGCCCTCTTTGGCAGCATCCAACGATTCGAGCATCGCTTCAAAATCAAAACCCGTTCCCGCTTGATCGAGATATCGATAGAACTTCAGTTCCAGTCCGGCGGCCGTGAAGATGTTCTTGTGGTTGGCCCATGTTGGCTCACTCATCCAGATCGATGAAACATCGAGAACTCGATACAACAGTTCACCAGCGACACGCAATGCTGCAGTTCCACCAGTGGTTTGAGCCGTCGTCAAGAAAGTTTGATCGCTCGTTACTAAACCATCGCCAAACACCAGCCGGCCTACTGCGTCGCGATAGGATGGCGAGCCATCGATCGGCAGATAACTCTTGGTGCCTTCCGCGGCGAGTAGTTTCTCTTCGGCCAAGTGGACCGATTTCATGTTGGGTGTTACACCCTCTTCATTTTGATAGACACCAACAGACAAATTGATTTTGTTGGGGGTCGGATCCTTTTTGAATTGCTCAATTAAACCGAAAATCGCATCAGGCGGATTCAGTGGTGCTGCCTCAAACATCGATCGCTTTCAACGTGGGTTGGCTCTGGGTTCGAACGAGTCAATGTATCACTCGTTGAGCTGGAGGGAAACGTCCCCCGCAGCGTCGTTATACTGACCAGCTATGACGGGTGAAGAACGGGCTGTTAAAAAAGGAGAAGGCAAATGAAGTTTGGTTATACAATCGTTTATGTCGAGAATGTGAATCAGACCGTTGCATTTTTCAATGAAGTTTTTGAGTTGGCAACGCGATTTGTTCACGAAAGCGGTGACTATGCCGAGCTGGAGACAGGGACAACAACGTTGGCCTTTGCATCTCACTCGCTCGGCGACGCAAACTTCAAGGACGGGTTTACACGACTTGTCGAACTGGACCGCCCTGCCGGCGTTGAGATCGCACTGGTGACAGAAGAGGTCGAGCGATACTTTTCTCGAGCCACTTCGGCCGGGGCGGTGGAACTGGCGCCGCCATCTGAAAAACCGTGGGGGCAGACGGTTGCCTATGTCAAAACGGCAGACGGTATTTTGATTGAGCTGTGCACGCCCATGGGCGGATGAGATCACTCGACTTAGCGGTGGACTCAACTTCTAATTATTTAGAAAATTCGCTTGCGGTCTGTTTTCTAATGAATTAGAAAATAGATCAATGCAAAAAGGATTGAATCGAATCTGCGTAGCTATTTGGATGCATACATGCCTCGACAACCTTCGGAATACCCGACTCGACTCGAACTGGAGATTCTCAAGATTCTTTGGGATGCGGATGAGTTGACGGTTCGCACCATCCGCCAGCGGCTCAGCGACGCGGGACGTGATTCAGCTCATACGTCGGTGATCACCATCCTCAACATCATGGTGGACAAGGGATACGTTGCGAAACGCAAGGATGGCAAGAGTTATCTTTTCTGGGCGATCGTCGATGAGCCTAATACGATGCGAGCAATGCTTGGAGATTTTGTCGATCGCGCATTTGATGGCAGCCCACAACTTCTGGTTTCCAATCTTCTGGGCGATGGCAATATCGAACGCGAAGAACTTTTGGAGCTGCGAAAACTGATTAATCAAACCCTCAAGAAGCGAGGTTAATCCAATGTTTTCGTCAGAGCTGATCATCGGCGAGCTATTGCCCAACGTTGCTTCCGTTGCATTACAGTTCAGCCGGTGCGTGACGATGACCATGGTTCACGTGTTGTGGCAAGGCTTACTGCTAGTCGTCTGCTGGCAGATGTTGCAATCGGGAATGGGCAAGGGCAATCGGTCCGTGTCCTTCCATCAACAGTATCGTTTGGCCATGGGATGCTTGTTGATTTTGGGCGCCTTGCCATTGATGAACTTCTGTTTGATCTTCAACTCGGAAAGCACTTGGGTCGTCGATGGTGAAGTTGCCACGGCGCAGCCTGGTTTGGCAGCGAATTGGCAAGTAGTGGAGTTTGAACGCAATCAGAACAGCCATTCGATCGTTCCATTGTTGCCCGTCGGCGACGAGGATAGCTCGGTTGGCACATGGGAGGCTGAACAGCCAACCAGGCCCACGACTGCGCTAACCCATCAAGCGTCAGCACAACCTTTTGAGGGAGTCGCGGCAGGAACGATGCTGCCGGGTTTCCGTTCAATCGTCGGCGTCGGATTTGCTGCCGCCTATTTCATTGGCGCGATTTGCATGCTGTTAAGGCGATCGGGCCAGTTGCGGCGTTTCCTTCTTGCCAAGCCTGAGCTGAATCATTGGATTAAGGTTGCTGAAGTTTCACCGTCGATCAATCGAGCCGCGTTCGCTGCTGCGAAGGCTTTGCGGTTCCATCAAACGTTGCGCATTGGTGCATTCATGGGACAGGGCTCGGCGATGGTGGTTGGGATCATGCGCCCGGTCGTGTTGGTCAATGTTTCGCTTGTTAGTGGATTGACCCCATCGCAGTTAGAGCAAGTCATTGCTCACGAACTTGCCCACATTCTGCGAGCTGATCCACTGGCTCAGTTGATCCAACGTCTGATCGAGACGATTCTCTATTTTCATCCGGCGGTCTGGTGGATTAGCGGACGCGTGTCGCGGCTTCGCGAACTGGCTTGCGATGAACGTGTCAGCCAGTCATATGATCGAGTTAACTATGCAGAGACGTTGGTCACCTGCGCCGAGATGGAAAGTTCGTTTGGAGAAGATTACGAGCGAGCGTTTCAGCTCTCGGCGACCGGGAATGGTGCCTCCGAGCTAACCCAGCGTGTCCATTTCTTGCTGGACAATCGGAGCAATTCATCGAGACACAACTCATGGTTGCTCAAGCCGTTCATCCGAATCATGTCGGTCGCTGCGGTGTTGGCGATGGTTGGATGCGGGGCATTTGTTGTTTGTCAGTCACTGTCGTTGTTTGAGCCGTTACACGAATCATCGTCTGCCAATCTGTTGCCCGTCCAGGAAGATGAAACACCAAAAGTCGTTCGCCTTGATAACAGCGATTGGGCATGGCAGTCGACTCGCACTGACAAAATCGACTCGTCGATGTTTCTGTTTGGCGGAACGGATTTAGTGCTCGCGGATTCGATCCCTGACGACATTTCCGTGACCGCGATGATCGATGTTGCTGACTTTCGTTTTGCTCAGTGGCAATATGGAAACTCAAGATCACGTCGCGTCGCGGTCTTGATACAGACAACGGTAGGCAGAATCGAACGGGTCTTTCTGGATAAGAATCGCGATCGAATCATTTCGCCTGATGAAGAGTTAAATGAACGCGTCAACGACGTACGGACCATGTTGGCAACGCTGGATGTGGAAGTTGTTGATCGTCAGCAACGAATTCTGAGTCGACGAAACATCGGCCTGACGTTGAAGTCAAAAGGTCGAATACTCAAGGTCACGACGTTGGGGTTTGTGGGCGGGCAAATCACGATTGACGGTCGCCAAGTCGACGTTCGGCGAGTCGATCGTGATGGCGATGGAATGATGATTGGCCCAAATGATGAAATCCTGCTGGATCTCAACGAAGATGGTGTATTCGCAGTCGCCAGCGAACGTCAATTGGTACGTGGAGCGATGACGATTGAAGGGGAGTTGTATTCGGTTTTTTCGGATGCACTTGGACATTCTTTAAAGCTTTCGTCGGGAATGGAGATGGGCCGACTGGCGATTCAGTTTCAACCAAAAGTCGAATCTGATGACTTGGGCAAACCTGAAATTTTGAAGTTGGAAGGCAGTCTGCGGCACGAATCGGGCATGCTGATTGCCATTCGCAAAGCCAATCAGCCCAAACAGATTCCTGCGGGTAAGTACACGTTTTCAAACCTGTTGCTACGAATTCGCGACGTTGACGGATCGATCTGGCACATGACGCTCGCCCAGGGCTCAGAGGGCCGGACGATTGACGTCGTGCCCAATCAGTTACATGAACATTCGCTTTTGGAATCGCTGGAGTTTCAGTTGCAGCCGATTCATCTAAAGGACCGCTACTCGGGACATCTGACTCACGTTCAACCACAACTGGTTACGGCGAGTGGACTGGTCGTCACCAATTTGGTTCGTCAATCGACAAACGACCCAGCCGAATTGGATCAGCCGACCGACCTTTTGCGCCGCGTTTCGGCAAGCTTTTCAATTGACGGAACGGAGGATCGCGATCGGCAACCGATCAAGGGATCCAGTTGTTACGGCTGAGGTCAGTTGTATTCGGTGCCCGTCGGGCGCCCGGGAGTTCCAGCATTTGGTTCATGGAGCGTCGATGCAGCGATCGATACCGGTCCGATCAAGGGGGACATTCGTCAGCAGATTAACCTTCACATCGAGCCACCCAAATAGGTTGACGTCATGCAGAATGGTTTTCAATTATTGATTTGCCTTTGTTTGAATGTGACGTTTGTGTTCGGAAGTTGTTGGGCACAATCGACGCGACAAGTCGCAGAGACTGTGGATCTGTCCATCGTCGATTCTCAAGACGATTCCGTCGACGATGTCGAGGTTTACTGGTTCGGTGGTCAGCTGGCAAAACGGTTGTCACCCAAAGATGGCCAGATCGCCGATGTGCCAAACCATGGCTTGGTCGTCGCCCACAAAGAAGGGTTTCAATACTGTGGGCTGCTCTTGGGGACGGAGAGAAGATCGCTGGTGATGCGAAAGCTTGATGAACCTGGAGGGAAATTGCAGACCCAGCCAATCCCCTTTTCAAAGACGCAACGAACGCAGCTGTTGAAGCTGGTTCAGAAGCGAGTTTGGGAGTCCATCGAATCACAGCCCGACGATACACGTTTGTTGAGCATGTACTTACCGATCGCCGCAGCAATCGACCCAGACAAGGCGACGAAATTCGTCGTCGATCGGCAGTTGCCACCCCCGTTAGTCGGGATGACAAAACAAGCTCTGATCGCCAGCTATGTCGACAACGATTTTGAAAAAGCGATCGAGCTCATCGAATCTGAGGAACAGCCTGAATTCAAATCGATGCTGTTGAAGAGGCTCGCCGATCAACTGTCGGATGAGGATCCTCGCAATCGAACCGTCGAGAACGAGCTGGTTAGAGCAGTCAATTCGGTTCAAAATCCAGCTTACCGTTTGGCGGCGTTGGCCAGTCATGGGGCATCGCTCGTGGAGTCCGGTCGAATCGCGGAAGCCAATCAGTTGGTCGAGCAATACTTGCCGGAGGTCGAAAAGCTTCCCAGCGGAGGTTGGTCCGGTTTTCCAAGAAGCCTCTTCGCGGCACTCATCGTAGAAGAGCAGCCAGAGCGTGCACTCGCGTTGATCGATGGGATTAATGATCAGAATGAACGGCTCAGATCGCGATGCCGCTTGGCATTTCACGCGTGTGTTTCAAACCCTCAGTTGGCCGAAACACTGCTCTTCGAATCAAAGGTCCCCGCCAACTCGGTCGCAGGCTACAACCAATTTGCACGCGTTGCTGCACGCATGGCAACAGCTCATCCGCAAAAGGCCATCGATCTCGTCGAACGGATACCCGAGCCGAATCAACGTGCTTGGGGATTGGGGCTGATCAGTAAGCGTCTCGCAGACGACGATCCCGATCGAGCCAAAGACTTACTCAAACGCGCGACGGAAACGCTGGCGAATGTTACCGCTGCCGAGCAATTCGATTCGTATCTATCGACGGCCGAAACATTGGGCGGACTATTGCCGGTGGGCGAACAAGTTTGTCCTGAGCAACTGGAATCGATGGCCTGGCAAACGGTTTGGTTGACGATCCCGCGCAGTCGTTGGGTCAAATCGAAGTCAATTCGTCACGAATCCCGTCGCCATGCAGCCGCTGCCCTTGAGCGATTCTGGCCCGGCATCTCCAACGATCTTATCGTCAACGGAGTCGATCCGACGGCTTCCGATGCGGCAGCAGTGCAGTTGGTCTTCGACGCGAAAGTGCTGGAGAATTGGCTGGACGACGATCAACACCTCCAGTTAATGAAACAACATCGAGACATCGAACGACTCGTGCAATTGTTATCCCACGAGAAGGAAGCATTTTGGGGATTTGTTTCCCAACCAAAATACCTGCAGCCCGAGGGGCAACGATTTGAAGATTTTGATTGAGCAAACGGCCAAAGATTCACGCCAAATGAGTTGCTCGTGATGGTTTGCGTTTAAAGATTTAGCCTGCTTTGAAGTTGAAACTATGTGGCTTCCAGCGATGCTGGCTCAGGAAACAACAAGTAATAGATCGGTTTGGTCCATGTTGAATGTGATAAAGATATTTGCATTGTTGCTCGTTGCTGTTGTTAATGCTCAGGTACAAGAACCCGAGGTCCCACTGACGCGTTCTCAACGGTTGACGATCGCCAAACAACTGTTGAAACGAACGCGTGAAAAAGCAATCTCTGATTTGTCTTCACCCGAGAGGAGGTACCAGTTCGCCGAACACTGGGCACGGATCGACCCGCAATGGACGGCTCGTTTCATCGTTGACCATCCCGTAGATTCCAAGGACGGTCCGCAAGTTGTTTATGACAACAAAGCGGTTGCTGAACTGATGAATCGTATCAACCAGCTAGATGATGATTCTGTGATCTCAGTACTTCAGGCGATGAAGAAATTTCAGGGCATCTATCAAATCAGAGTGCGAACGGCACTTGAAAAACTTTCTCCAAAACGAAGTCAGCTAAGGCAGCGTCTTTTGGGATTGGTAAACGAAGAACGTGACGAGTCACTCCCGCCAAATCTCATGGATCTTAGCGCTCGGCTCAGTCTGGCAAAAGCGTCAAAAGATGCAGAGGCCGAGGCTAAGGTTCGCCGGCAAATTGAAGAGTTCTACAACAGCGAGCGGTTCTCAGCGACGATCAAACAGATTCGCAAAGTCAATCAAGAAGGGTATCAGCTCAACGCTTATGCGATGCTAATGAAGCATGCCCCGGAAGCATTGCGGGATCAGGTTAAAGTTCCGGCAGCGTTGAAGTCTCAAGTTGAGCTCCAGGTGGCAGTGATGCAAGCCAGTGAACTGGATGCGAAATCAGAAAATGGCCAGCAGGCCTTCGAGCCAATTCAATCGCGGCTCAATACGATCGAACGTCTGAAGTTTGGGCAATTTCCCCATGAGCAGATACAGACTGTTTCCAAGTTGAAACGGGTCGCTGACGTTGCACCTGAGCAGGCGTTGCGACTAGCTCGACAGGCGCCAAATGGATATGTCGAGTCCTGGGTGCTGTTGCAGTTGTCACCCAGGATCGCTCAAAGGAGTCCGGCAGAAGCGAGTAAATTGATCCTCGAGAGTTATGAAATGTTGAGCGACCTCGATCCAAAACACCAAGCGAGCTACAACTTTCCAACTGCCTTGATTGCTGCGAAAGGCTTGACGATCGTCGCAGCAGTTGCGCCCCAGCACATGCAGCGTTGTCTCAAGATCACGGTTAACGAGATCGACAAGTTGCCAGATTCGATCGTCGGTCGTTCGGATCAAAACATGTTTCGTGCAATCGCGTGTTTGGCAAAGTTCGATCAGCGTTCGGCGCAAAAGATGTTTGATAAGGTATCGATCGATGTTGAACTTAGTGCGGCCCCAGAGTTTTTCCTGGCCCTTGCCGCACTAGAGCCAGATCAAGTCGCTGATGAATATAAATCGCTGCCGATGAACGACCAGAATCAAACGCGATTGCGCGTTCGATCAACATTGCTGCCAATCTGGTTAGCTGAAGATGAAGCCTTTTGGGATGAAATGTTTGCGTCGGGACTATTGTCGGTTGGTCGTTCAAAGTAGCCACTCAGATTGGATAGAAGGCTACGTCCCATACAGGGTCGTGCGCAGAACGTACTGAACTCAGATGCTCAGTCCTTGATCTCCTGGGTGATTTAACAAACAATAGGACGATTCGGCGGTGCGAGATGCCACCCGTAACGCCTTTAGTTTCACACTTTAATCATTGGCCCCCATGCTTCGAACTTTACTACGCTCAAAGATCCACCGCGCCCGAGTCACCCAAGCTGACTTGAACTACGAGGGAAGCATCACCATCGACCTTGAGTTGCTTGAGGCCGCCAAGATGGTGCCTTTTGAGAAAGTCGACATCCTGAATGTGACCAATGGCAATCGGCTGACCACCTACGTCATTCCAGGCGTCCGTGGGTCTGGCAAGATTTGCATTAACGGAGCAGCGGCGCGGTTGGTGAAAGTCGATGACGTTGTGATCATCGTCTGCTACGGCGAATACACCGAAGCAGAAATCGAAAATCACGAAGCACAGATCATCCTGGTCGATGACGACAACAAAATTACGCGAAGCGTGTCAAAATCGGCAAACAACCTGAAGCCAGGTTAGGTTTATCGCAGGTAGCTAAGTTGCCGCATTCTATTCCAGCGCATCCTGATTTCAGCGCATACTATTCCAGCGCATCCCATTCCAGCGCATCTTGATCCGGCACACCAAGTGGCTGCCGTCATTGCAGCCACGGGATCCTGCACACTGCTATTTGGCTTTGCCGATCGGCCGCACGCCTGAACCTTGTGTCTTGGTCAATCGGTCGCCAAGATCAAGTCGCATCTCAGCAGCGTAGTTTTGCAGCCGCGCGACGACTTCAGGATGTTCTGCGGCCACATTGGTCGTCTCGCCGACGTCTGCTTTCAGATCGTAGAGCGCGAATTTGGCTTGTAGCTGTTTGTAGGGATTTGGCTTGCCATCGGTTCCACCAGGTTTGCCGTCCATCGATCGATAGCGGTGCGGAAAGACCAGCTTGAACTGCCGATCACGAATCGCTTGCAACTGTCCACCACCGTAAAAGCACGCGAAATGGGAGTGCGGCGACGTTTTCCCTTCTTCGAACATCAGGCTTGAGATGTCGAGTCCATCAATCTTGTGCGTTGGAAGCTCGCCATCGATCCAGGTTGCGATCGTCGGTAGGATGTCGATGGTGGAAGCAAGCTCATCGCAAGTCGAACCCGATTTGATTTTGCCGGGCCACTGCATCAACGTTGGAACACGATAACCGCCTTCCCACATCGTTCCTTTGCCTTCTCGAAACGGTTTGGCGGAGCCAGCGTGGTCGCCATAGCTGAGCCATGGACCATTGTCGGAAGTAAACACGACCAGCGTATTCTCCGCGATGCCATTCTTTTCGAGGGCACCGATGATTTCGCCAACCGACCAATCCACTTCCATCATGACGTCGCCGAATAATCCTGCACCGCTCTTCCCTGCAAACTTGTCCGACACATACAGCGGCACGTGAACCATGGAATGGGGCACGTACAAGAAAAACGGTTGGTCTTTGTTTTCTTCAATGAACTTGACCGCGCGGGTCGTGTAATCGGTCGTCAGTTGTTTCTGATCTTCGCCATCGACTTCGGGATCTACAATCTCGTTGTCTTCGATCAGCGGCAGTGGCGGGTAGTTGTTCTTCCGCTTCGGGTCGTCTGGGGCCAGATTGGCGAAACGTGGATGGTATGGCCACATGTCGTTGGAATACGGCAGCCCATAGTACGTATCAAACCCGTGTTGAAGAGGTAGAAACTTTTTCTCCAAACCGAGATGCCACTTCCCAAAACAGGCGGTCGCGTAACCTTTTTGTTTGCAGAGTTCGGCGATGGTCATTTCGTCAGGGTTAAGCCCCACGCCAGCTTTGGGACCGAACGCACCGGAGATGCTGAGTCTGCGATGGTAACAGCCAGTCAGCAAGGCCGCTCGTGAAGCGGAACAGACGGCTGTCGAAGTCACGAAATCGGTAAACTTGCGGCCGTTTTTTGCCATCGCGTCGAGGTTGGGTGTTGGGTAGTCCGTCGCGCCAAAAGGGCCAATGTCGGCGTAACCAAGATCGTCCATGAAGATGATCACGATGTTAGGAAGGTCTGGTTTTGGTTCCGCTTTTTCGTCGGCCTGTGCGGTCACCGCAAACGCTGAAATCAGAACAAACAGACAGAGCAATTTTTTGACGTGGAGTTGGAGGTTCATGGTTGGTCGTTGTTTGGGTTGGGTCGAAGCGGGGTGCAGGTCGCCTTGGGATCATCGATCAGACATCCTCATTCGAGTTTATCGTAACCATGGGTTTGTGGCGACGCAAAGTTTTCTGTACTGACATGCGTAGGGATCCATCAATTCCGGTAATTTGGTTGCGACTCAAATCCGAGTTCCTATACTTACCGATATCGGGTAGTTCTACCAAGGGAGCCATGAGCGTTTTGACCCAACGTGCCCTGCGGTACACCTCATCGTTTTGGCTTTAAAAATTTTTCAGAGGGCAGTTGTCATGAATCTAATGGACTTGGTTAAAGGGGCGGTAGGCAAACAGATCATGGGGCAGCTCGGCGGCATGCTGGGTGTGGACGAAGAAAAGGCGTCTTCGGCTTTTGACATCGGAGCCAGTTCGATTCTGGGCGGGATGGTCAACAAAGCATCCAGCCCCGAAGGTGCCCAGCAAGTTTTCGAGATGGCCAAAGGGGCGGACACCAGCATCCTTGGAAAATTGGGCGACATCCTTGGTAGTGGTGGCGATGATCTGGATAGCCTTCAAAAATCTGGAAGCGGGATGTTGGACGGACTTCTTGGAGCCAACAGTCAAAGTGGAATGGTCGGAGCTATTTCCAAATTTCTGGGGCTCGACGAATCGGTTATGGGGAAACTCTTGACCTTGGTCGCGCCAATTTTAATGGGCGTGATTGGCAAGCAGGTCTCCGCGAGTGGACTCGACGTCAACGGATTTAGTAGCCTTTTATCTGATCAAAAAGAACATCTCGCGGGCTCGCTTCCCGGACCTTTGGCTCAAAATCTTGGCTTTGGCGATTTGATGTCCAGTGTTTCCGGTGCTGGACAAAAAGCGATGGAAGACGCGACTTCAGCGGCTTCGGGGCTTGATCAAATCGCAAGAGCGACTGGCGGAAAAGTCTCAGCTGCAGCTGACGAAGCAACGACCCCAACTGAAGCCGTCCTCGGTGCCGGGGCTGCAGCATCGAGTGGACTCGGCGCGATCAAGTTTTTGATTCCCATTGCGCTGGTCGCATTGCTGGCCTATCTCGGTTGGACCTATTTGGGTGGCGGGGGTGAGGAAAATGGCAATCAGGAGCAAAATAATAATCAACAGTTAACCGTTCCAGGGATGGATTTAGATGGTCTCGATCTATCGCCATTGGGTGCCACAGGAACCAAGTTGACCAAAGGGTTTAGCGATATCACCAGTGGCTTCGAGGGCTTGAACGACTCCGGTGAAGACGGCGCGCAAAAACTTAGTGAGACGATCACCAATTTCTCAGGTTCGGTAGGCGAGATGGGATTGGGGGACTTGCCAGCAGCCGGCAAAACGGCCGCCAGCAGTTTGATCGGTAAATTTATTGAGACAATCAAATCACTGTTGGGCAATCAAAGTGAAGCGATTCAGCAGATTCTAAAACCTGCCGTCGATGGGCTTTTGGAAAAGCTCTCGCCGTTCACCACGTAGTCCATCGCCAGCAAGCGATCGAATGGTCGGTGCAGTCCGATATCTAGCAGTCGGCTCATTTGTTGGGCCGGCTGACAATCGGATGAGTAGAAATGAATGGGACTAACGTCTGAGATTGGGTTTTTGATTGTTGGACGAATCGTCTTTGACACGTGCTGTCCGCAGCAACGATTCCAACTTCGATGGATCTTTCAATCCACGATACTCGGAGAAGGTGACTGGCTTGTAGTTCAACCAATGAACTTTTGCGTCCGTGATGCGCTGACGATCAGCGTCACTTAACTGCTCGATCACTTGGTGTGTCGTGTGAGCCGAGAAGGGTGTTTTGAAGAAGCTGTTCGCTTCGACTCGAATTTCAACTCGGATGGGCATCCAGGCGACACGTCGAATTGACTGATTGAGACGTAGTCTTGGAAACGGTGGCAACTTGGTGGGGTCGGTCGCATGAAGCCGCGTGAAGGCTGCCAGGAACTCGTGGTACATCGGCATCGCTTTTTCGTCAAACGGATCGATGCCTTTGACACGATACGTAATGTGCTCACCTTCCAGTGTCACGGTTCGCTGGTCTACGTCGACGATTTCTTCGTATCGATCGTTGACCAGAAACTCAGTTCGTTTGTCATTGGAGACGTCTTTCCTGAGTCCGTCTAACATCTTCAAGATTTGAATGTCGTGCAGGTCCAGTCGCATCTGTCGTGCTTGATCCAGCAACACCGTTTCTTTGGTGCGAGAATTGTAAATCACAATCTCAGTCGACTCTTGTTCGGGATTGGGGCCGCTTTGAAAGTCGTAGACGATTCCATCCGAGAACAGCGTCACATTGTGTGATTGCGGTCGGTCGTCTCCGGCAACGAACAGTTTGGAATCGATGCGAAACTCGAGCGTTCGCGGTTTGGTTTGAGCTGCTTGCGTGAGTGACCCTTGAGCCGATACATCATGGGTCAGGGTAAACATGCCCAGCAAACAAACGATCAGAGTCGTTGCCGTGATTTTTACGTACTTCCAGAACCGAAACTGCATCGATCTATCCTTGACCGGGTCGAACATTTAGCCAGAAGACTAGAAAAACTGGCGATCAACGTCCAGACGAGCACTGGTCGGCAAGCGATTGAGCAGGATCTCAACGAAAAAAGCCGCTCAAGAATGGTGAATTCTCAAGCGGCTCTTGTTTTCAGAAATGCCTGGGTTCTCTATTTTGCCCAGTTGTGATTTCTCAAGTTGTAAGGATCGGGTCCGCTGCGATCATCTTGGCCTTCGTTGCCGCTTCCGTTGGCAGTCGATACTGATGCGTTGAGGACGGAGAAGGATCGGCGGATATCAAATCGCAAACCTGAGCTTCGTTCAAGCGAATTGAAAAGGTTGTTCTGCGTTTGAGGCGTGATGAATTTAGGCCACGGCTCCGACGCAATTTCGTTTCTCGGTGCCGCGAATTGGCCGTTGAATCCGTTGACTGCGAATCCGAGGTCTGCCATCGCTCCCAGTGAAGCCCGTGCCAGGAATTTTGGAGCACAGATGGTTCCACCGCCACCGTTGGGGTCAGCATCGCAAAGGAAACCGGTCATGATCTCTTTGGTTGGTCGAGGTCCGCTGACTTGGTTGAAGAATGGTGGTGCGTCATCCCAGTGAGACAACGCGGTTCCAGGTCCAACAAACTCACTTGGCTGTTGGATCGGAACGAAAGTGACTGTTGGGTTGTTCGTGTCTTGAGCGAAACCGTTGAGCCCATATGGACCGAAGTACTGAGTCTCACCAACACCAAGGATCTCTTCGATTAACTCATTTTCAACCCACAGCGAGCCGAATCCGAGTGCGTGCCCCATTTCGTGAATGATGACATCTTCAAGGATCCCGTCAGCTTCCAGGGAAGCGAAGTCGTCAATGTCAAAGAACATGGAAGAACGTACGGCGACGACATACGGACGCGATCCGACGCGATTGAGACTGATGGTGGCGTCAGGGCCAGCTGCACCGAGCGTGCCTCCGGGACCGTCGATTGACTCGACTGTCGCGACGATCTCCAAAGCGGTAATTCGGCTACGCAACAAGTTGGGCAGTTCGTAGCTGTAAGCACTGATTCGATCTTCCCAGAACTTTTCAGCGCTGAAGAAAAGATGACGAACGGAAGGATCGACTTCTAGCAAGTTCAACTCGATAATGTCACCCGCATCGCTTTGCTTGGGAGTCATAGGGATCATGACCAAGGCGGCCAAAACGATGAGCAAGCTGGTTTTAAATCTGGAAACCATCAACCAATCTCCGGTTCTATTTCGTTCTTTCAGGGGATGCGACCGATCAATGGACGCTCGGGAAGCCAAAAAAGTTCCCTTTTTGCAGTCTTTGTATAGTCGCTGAATCGACGTAAAGTTCCGCTAGTATACACCAAGCTGAAAAATGGGCAGGTTTTTTAATCTGGGAAAGCTGGGCGGCGAGGGTTGCCTCAGGGCACGGTTTTTGTGGCTTTGAACACTGGCTCAAGCAGGCCTAATGACGCGAAAAACGCAAAAAACCGATATGTTCGGCAAATTCCTGCTTTCTTATTCAACCCCTACAAACCAACATCCGATATCTCCTGTGAACGGAATCGTACAGATTCTTCGTAGACTTGCACTCTGCATCAGCAGGAAGAAAAGCGATGGCTTTAAAAAGAACATTCATGATTGGGGCCCTCTTGATCTCGTTCGTAGTAACGGGGTCAGTATTCGGGCAAGACATTCCGAGCTCGGAATTCAGACGGCTACCAGAGGGAGCCGACAATTTACCTTTTGCGTCACCGGGGTTGTTTGATTACGACGCCCAGATATTCGCACCGCTGGAATTTACCAACGGAAAAGAGAAAGAGCCGAACACCGGCTTCTATTTTACGTTGGACAAAACGTACACCAGCGTCACACGGGCACCCAAGTTTCAGGGGCAACAGTTGCAGCTACAGCAACTTGGCTCTGAGTTCTCTTGGGGAACTCGATACGAGGGTGGTTGGTTTGGTGAGAATGAAGCGGGTTGGAATCTGGTTTATCAGAACATCAACTCATCTTCATTCGTCAACGGACGAGATACTCTGGTTGAGAAT
Organism: Planctomycetota bacterium; assembly: GCA_038534355.1. GTDB lineage: Bacteria > Planctomycetota > Planctomycetia > Pirellulales > Pirellulaceae > Mariniblastus. The sequence continues at coordinate 22,501 of JBCAWX010000038.1, read as the reverse complement.
CCCATGTTGGTTGAATCAAAGATTTCAACCTTTGAGATCAACCGTATCTTCCGTCAATCGCTTTCACGTGGCGGTTACTTCGAGCCATACCTTGGGCTTCGATACAACGGTCTTTCGGATGAGTCGATCGAAGACACGACATCGTCTGTCTTGGCTGACCCAGACGGTGACGGGACGTTCACAACCTTTGTGTTGGACAACCGCTTCAAGCAACGAGCGTCTAACAGCTCGGTCGGTTTGCAAGCTGGTAGTCGCTACAGTGTTCGACGTGGTCGATGGCGATTCACCGGAGACGCAGCGGTTGCGACGACCTACAACCAGCAACGTTACTTCTCAACGGACATCGGCGAGCAGATTGATGGCTCGATCGGGATTGTTGAAACAGATCGTAGCGATCAGAGTTTCGTGCCGGTCATCGACGGTCAAATCGAACTGGCCTACAACGTCAGTCGTGACTTGTCGGTTCGACTTGGTGTCCAAGGGACATTCATGTGGGACGGAATCGTCCGTGTGAATACGGAAACCACGTTGCTCAACGGCAACTCGATTCAAGGAATCGGTCCTGCGTTCCAGCCGTTTGATGAAGACTTCACCGCAGCCGGCTTCCTGTTTGGAGTCGAGTGGCGACGCTAAGAAGTCAGTTAACTGACATTGCAAGGTCTACATTTAAAGCACCGAGTTGAACGACTCGGTGCTTTTTCGTTTACTCTTGATGCCTCGGTTTTCGGTTCGTCTTGCATGAGAATCATGAGAGGCTAAGTTGCGTGGCGGCTGGCGCTTTGAAGCGTCGGTTGGCGCCACGGCCTGATTGGAGCTTCGTTTATTGGAGGCTCCGTTAATAAAGGCCTCAAATACAGTGCTGCGACGATGGCGCTGCGATTATGCCAGTTACGTTGACTTTTTGTTTAAGCTCCAATCCAAAGCAGTGGATACGCTCGAAGTCGCGATAAACGGGACAATTTGGCCCTAAATTAAAAACTGCGATCCTGTTATACTTTTGCGGTTAAAACTAACGCGGATTGCGGAATCCCTCCCCATATTGCCGATGCTGTTTTTGGCGATTGCCCTTCATGGTAAGTCGCTTCGCCAGGGTTTCTTGATAAACGGTTTTCGGAGTTTTGCCTCGGAGTCACTTCCCTGTGAATCTTGAAGAATTATTTAAACCATTTTCGCCACCTGAAACCAATCTGCTCGAACGGCTTCGATATTGGTCGGTTGCGATGCCGGAACGGACTGCCTTTCGGTATCTCGACGGGGGCGAAGAAGTTGCCGACTCACTGACTTACGCGCAGCTGGACAAGAAAGCTCGCGCGATTGCAGCGCATCTCGTTGCGCGCGGGTTTGCTGGCAAAAGCGCCATCATGCTTTACCAACCGGGGTTGGAGTTCATCACGGCATTTTTTGGTTGTCACTACGCAGGTGTCATTCCAATTCCAGCGTACCCACCACGTCGAAATCGCAACATGGGTCGCATCAGTGCGATCTCGATCAACGCGGAGGCCTCGGTCGCATTGACCACCACCAGCATCGTCAAGCGATGCGAAGGAACACTTGACCAGGCGCCTGGGCTACAGAAGATTCCGTGGATTGCCACGGAAACAATTCCTGATGAATATGCTGACGATTGGGTCAAGCCTACGATTCGCCCTGATGACGTCGGGCTGATTCAATACACCTCAGGTTCCACTGGGACACCAAAGGGTGTGATGTTGACTCATGAGAATCTTTTGGCGAACTGCCGATTGATCGCTCGCGCGTTTCAGATCAAACCTGTCGTTGCTCGCGCGTGTAGTTGGTTGCCGCTGTATCATGACATGGGCTTGGTGGGAGGAATTCTCAATCCGTTGTACAGCGGCATTGAAGAAACGTTGATGTCACCCATCGCATTCTTGACGCGACCGATTCGATGGTTGCGAGCGATCTCCCGTTTTCGTGGCACGGCCAGTGGTGGACCGAACTTTGCGTTCGCTCTGTGCACGATGAAGATCAAAGAGGAAGAGTGCGAAGGCCTCGACCTGTCGTGTTGGGACGTTGCCTTCAACGGTGCAGAACCAGTTCGCGCAGACGTGATGAGAAAGTTCGCTGAAAAGTTTGAACCGTACGGTTTTCGGTATCAGGCGTTTTATCCCTGTTACGGGATGGCCGAAACGACGTTGATCGTCACAGGTGGCTCTCAGAAACAGGAGCCGATTGTTCGCTGGTTCGACAAAGATGGAATTGGTGAACACCGCGTCGTTCCAGTGTCACCCGATCACAAACACGCCAAGCCGCTCGTCGGCAGCGGTGCCGTGATCGAAGAAGAAGAGGTGCTGATTGTTCACCCTGAAACCCGACGTCCGCTGACCGATGACCAAATTGGCGAGATCTGGATCAATAGCCCGAGTTGCGGAAAAGGTTATTGGCGCCGTGAAAAAGAAACGGAAGAAACGTTTCGGGCTCGCTTGAATCCAGACAACGGCAAGTACTACGTGCGGTCGGGCGATCTGGGGTTCATGGATAACGGCGAAGTCTTTATCGCCGGTCGCCTCAAGGACATGATCATCGTCCGTGGAGTAAATCGATATCCTCAAGACATCGAGTCGACGGTCGAACAATGTCATCCGTTGACACGATCTGGTGGAGCTGCAGCGTTTGCGTTCACTCGCTGGGATCGTGAACATCTGGTGATTTTTTGCGAGATCGAACGCTGCCAGGTCGTTGAAGATAACCAAGCGGTGATCGATGCAATCCGCGCTTCGGTCACGGACGAACATGAACTACCACCTGATGCGATTGTCTTGGTTCGAGCCTACAGCGTCCCCAAAACATCGTCCGGAAAAGTACAACGACACGCGTGCAAAGAACAGTTTGAAAATGGGAGCGAATCGCACGTCATCGCGCGATGGTCCGCTTGGGAAGACTCGCCCGTCGAAAACGAAGCCGATGTAACTGACCCAGCGCTGATCATCCCTTCGATTGAGATGGATGATTGTGAGTTGTCAACTGTCGTCGTCAATGCCGTCGTCCATTATGTAAAGGAGGTCGGTGAGGACCGCGCTCGCGAGGTCAATCTCGACACGAATATCATTCATCTTGGACTCGACTCACTGGAGCGACTCGACGTCGCCGAGAGCCTGCAAGTTCACTTCGGTGGCCGAATTCCTGATGAGGTCCTTCAAGAAGTCGCAACCGTCCGCGAAGTCGCCGCGGCGATTGAAAAATACATTGGCACCGAACCCGTCGGAAAAGGTTCGCTCAACGGCAAACCGAAGTCGGCCGCCAAACCCAAAGGCCCGATCCCCGAGTCGTATTACGTCCTCGAAAAGATGCCTGAGTTCTTGCGGTTGCAAAGCATGCAGCAAGACATCGCTGCGACCGGGATTCGAAACCCATTTTTCAGCGTTCACGAAGGGCGGATCAGTGACACGACAATGATCGACGGTCGGGAGCTGATTTCCTACGCCAGTTATAACTATCTCGGTTTGTCGGGCCATCCGGATGTGGCGACCGCGGCGAAGGAAGCGATCGACGAGTTTGGCACCAGCGTCTCGGCCAGCCGGATCGTTTCTGGTGAAAAAACAATCCACAAGCAACTTGAACAAGAACTTGCCGAGTTCATTGGTGTCGAAGATGTGATGACCTTTCCCGGTGGGCACGCGTGCAACGAGTCGGTGATTGGTCATCTGGTCGGTCCTGGAGATCTGATCATTCATGACAGTTTTGCTCACAACAGTATTGTTCAAGGCGCCGAACTTTCTGGTGCTCGTCGACGCCCGTTTGAGCACAACAATTGGCAAGAACTTAATCGCACACTGAAAAACATTCGGGGTGACTACCGTCGTGTCTTGATTGCCGTCGAAGGCTTGTATTCGATGGACGGCGACTACCCTGATCTTCAACGATTTATCGATGTCAAAAACAAGCACCACGCCTGGTTGTACGTCGACGAAGCTCACTCCATCGGTACGCTTGGCGAGACCGGACGAGGGTTGGGTGAACTTGCAGAAGTTGATCGACGTGATGTTGAGCTTTGGATGGGAACCCTTTCCAAGTCGTTTGGATCATGTGGTGGTTATGTTGGCGGAAAACGAGCTCTAATCGAGTACTTGCGATACACCACACCCGGTTACGTCTTCGCTGCGGGAATGCCTCCGGCCAACGTCGGTGCTGCCCTCGGTTCACTCCGCGTGCTCAAGAAGAATCCGGGCTTGGTCAAAAAACTGTTGAGCAACGCTCAGCTCTTTTTGAAGCTGGCCAACGAAGCGGGGATCGATACCGGAATGGCACAAGGGACCGCGATTGTTCCGATCATGACCGGCCACTCGATGAAGGCCCTGCGGCTTTCGGAAGCTTTGTTTCATAAAGGGATCAATGCACAACCGATCCTCTACCCTGCCGTTCCTGAGAAAGAGACTCGAGTTCGAATTTTTATGACGGCCGCCCATACTGAACAGCAGATTCGTGAATCGGTCGCCGTCATTGCGCGGGAATGGCACCGCATTCAGTCCAACGGCGAACTGAAAACGTTTCGCGCTGTCGAAGCCGATAAGGCGGACCAGCATGGCGCTGTCAAGAAAAGCGATACGGATTTAGCAGCGAGTTGATCGGCAACCACAACTTGCAAGACTGAGTTTCGTTTTTATAGCTGCTCAGCAGAGTTTCTCACCTTCGATGGTTCGCGCGGCAACATCATGATCTTGAACGACAAACAGAATCCATCCGATTCGAGCGACGATCAAGAGACAGGGATGCATGGACTGTTGGCCGGGCGCAGCCTGTTTGGCGGTTTTTTGATGGGGCTGGCCAATCTTGTGCCGGGCATAAGCGGCGGAACCATGTTGCTGGCGGCCGGGATTTATCCGGCGTTCATTGAGTCGTTGTCCAGTGTCACTCGCTTGAAGTTCAACTTGCGTTCGTTATTGACTCTCGGCTGTGTTGCGCTGTCAGCGGGATTGGCAATCTTGTTGCTTGCTGGAACACTGAAATCGTTGGTCGTGAATTATCGCTGGATCATGTACAGCTTATTTATCGGCCTGACATTGGGGGGCGTGCCAGTCGTGTGGCGTTTGGCCAAACAACGGAATGCGAAGCTGTTCATTCCGGCTGTCGTCGCTTTCGCGCTGATGGCTTTGATGGTTCACTTGAAATCGATTGGTATCGAAAGCAGTGGCGGTTCTAATTTCTTGATGCTGTTGATCGCCGGGTTGGCAGGTGCCAGTGCCATGATCTTGCCGGGACTTTCGGGCGCGTACCTGTTGTTGCTGCTCGGCCAGTACGTGCCGATTCTCGACGCGGTCAACGCGCTCAAGGACGCTCTCAAAGATCGCGATTTGTCAGCAGCGATGGAACCAGGACTTCAAGTGCTGTTGCCTGTTGGGATTGGCGTATTGATCGGAGTCGTGGTCGTTGGCAACTTGCTGAAATGGTTGTTAAATCGTTATCGCACCCAGACGCTGGGCTTTCTATTGGGCTTGTTACTCGGTTCGGTGGTTGGGCTGTATCCGTTTCAGGAAGGGTATCGCCCTGAGATTGGAGATCGTGTGAAAGGCCGGCCGCTAACCGCTGAAACGTTGGCGGAGTTGGAGGAAGATGACTGGCCGACCCGAGTGTTCACGCCCAACTTCGTTCAGCCGTGGATCGCTTTGGCATTGATTGGCGTCGGCTTTGCGGTGACCTCGGGAGTCAGCATGATCGGCAGCAAGACGGAATCTGATGATCCAGAAATCTAGTCGCTGAGGGTTTCAGATCGGGCAGTGAGGGCTGGCAGCCCTCACTACGTTGCTTAGGGTTGGCGGTCACGACGTTGCGAAGGCTTCTTGCCATTACCTGTTGAATTGTTTCCACGAATTTGGCCAACGAGGGCTGGCAGCCCTCACTACGTTGGATTGCTCGCAACGATCGATGCGGATTGACGAATCTGTGAGCGACTCAGCTAAGTTCGCCGGTAAAACGTGTCATTTTTCACTGCCCGAGCCCCTTCGCTCGACGACGGTCGTGGTCGAGATACAATAACGATCGTCGCCAGTGTATCTGGAAGACGGTCAATCGATCAAAAGCTTTGCAACCACATAACGGTGTTCCCCTTCAGGTGCCTTTCCAATGACCTTTCATTTGCTTCAAAAATCTATCTGTCCAACACTGTTGTTGGTCCTGTTTTTCATCTCAACCGTTGGCGCGGTTGACGACTGGCCACAATGGCGTGGCCCCAATCGGAACGATCAATCGAATGAAACCGGTTTGCTCAAGTCTTGGCCCGAAGGTGGTCCTACTCAGTTGTGGGTCAACAAGGACGCCGGATTGGGATACGCCGGATTTGCTGTCGTGGGTGACCGACTGTTCACGATGGGGCTCGAGGACGATAACGAATTCGCCCTTTGCCTCAACGCGAACACGGGCGAAGAAGTTTGGCGGAAAGACATCGGCCCGCGATTCAAGAATGGCTGGGGAGATGGTCCTCGCAGCACGCCGACAGTCGATGGTGAGTACGTCTATTTCATGAGTGCGGTCGGCAATGTCGCGTGTCTGACGACCGCCGACGGTACCGAAAAATGGACCGCTTCGATGCAAGATTTTGGTGGTAAGATTCCCAAATGGGGTTATGCCGAATCGCCGCTGGTTGATGACGGTCGCGTCATTTGCACGCCGGGTGGACCTAATACAACGATCGTTGCACTGGACAAGTTGACAGGCAAAACGGTTTGGAAGTCAGAGCCGATTCGCGGAACGATGGGTGACGGCAAAAAGACCGAGCCGGCGATCGCCCACTACTCATCGGTCTTGCCGATCGAATTCAATAACCGAAAACAGTATGTGCAGCTGACGGTACTTGCAGTCGTCGGCCTCGATGCTGAAACAGGAAAAACGCTATGGCAAAATCCATTTCCCGGTCGTGTCGCAGTCATTCCTTCACCAATTTTTGATGACGGTGACGTTTATGTGACTGCTGGTTACGGTGTGGGTTCCAAGCTGATCAGTCTTGAAGATGACAATCAAGTCGACGAAACGTGGTATACGAAAGCCATGCAGAACCACCATGGTTCTGTGATCAAGGTCGGCGACTTCTTTTACGGATCCAGTGCCAAAGCGTTCGTCTGCCAATCCGAAAAAGACGGTCAGATGATGTGGAGTGATCGCTCGATCAAGAAAGGGGCACTCAGCTACGCAGATGGATTGTTTTACCATGTGCAAGAACGTGGTGGCGAAGTTCTGTTGTTCGATGCGACGGAATCAGGAAAAGTCAAAGTCAAAGGGAGTTTTGTACTTTCGCCTCAGACAAAACGACGTAACCCACGCGGAATGATTTGGGTCCACCCTGTGATCGCCAATGGAAAACTCTATTTGCGAGACCAGGAATTTATTCATTGTTACGATATCAAGGAATAAACCGCTTTAGTTTCGATCTTTGGTCCTCAATCGTGACCTATCTTGGTGGGTCGCTTGGACCGTCGAATTGCAGTTTTCAGCCGGGCGATGCAGCAATTTTGCTGTTTCGATCCGGCTTTGTTTTTGCCACTTGCGGTTGTCGGATCCGAAGCCGCAACGAACAATAACGCCAACCGACTTCCTTTTTCTTTTCCGCTATGACTGTTTGAGCAATGGGAATTTTTGACAAACTATTTGGTTCCAACAAGCAGTCCAAGCTTGACGTCTCGGCACGTTTTCGACTGGAGCGACAGTCGACTGCAGGCACCATGTCAACCTTTCGCGCGGCCAACGAAGTGGGTTCCAGCAAAGTCTTCGGGATCAAGTTCCTCGACGACGAAAAAACGACTTACTTCAAGAACCGATTCAAAGGACTCAACAAGCCATCTGAAGGTGAGATCGCACTTCAGATCAAACATGAAAGGATTGTGGAGACGTTTGAGTACGGCGAAACGACGACAGGACAAGAATACATTTTGATGGAGTATATCGATGGCCCAGGACTTGACTCGTTGTTGCGCAAAGGGGACGTGAGAGTTTTCAAGGGGAATCGATTAAATCTGATCCGACAGATGGCCCAAGCGATTCAAGCTGTACACGAAGCTGGTTTTATTCATCGAGATGTCTGCCCGCGTAACTTCATCTGTAACAAAGAAGTGACTTGGTTGAAGCTTATCGATTTTGGCTTGACCGTCCCCGATCAACCGGAATTCCGCACACCTGGAAACCGAACCGGAACACCTCAGTACATGGCACCTGAGATTGTTCGTCGACGCGCGACCGACCAACGAGTTGATATTTTTGCCTTTGGTGTGACGATCTACCGTTTCCTGACGTTTGAACATCCATGGGGATCGACGGATACGACGGGAAAGACAGCGCTCGCGCATGATACCGTGGCGGTCACCGATATTATGAAACATCGTCCTGACTTGAATCCCAAACTCGCCAAAGCGGTGCATCGATGCCTTGAAGTGAGCCCGGACAAGCGACCGAGTACGATGAAGAAGTTCCTTGGATTGATCCGCGACGTCAAACAGGAAATGGCTTAAGGTTCTTGACCAAGCGAAGCGACAGACGTCGTCAACCAAAGCCTCGCGTTAACGAAAGCCTCGCGTCAACCAAAGCCTCGACTTTCGCAGTAACGCAGCCATCGTTTTAATTTGACTTCTGGCCAACGAGCAGTTGCATGATCTCGGTTGCTTTCTTGCGCGGCTGAGGCCCCGATGCATACGTACTGCTGGCGGTTGCCGTTTGTCCCCAGTGCATCTTGCCAGCTTGGTCTCGAATTCCCAGAGCGTCCAAGTAAATCCAGCCGTTGTGGGTGGTCCCATCGGTGTAGATTTTTACTTGTTTGGTTTTGATTCGGTTGTCAGCCAGCTTGATCGTCGCGATGTGGGGTGTCGTTGGTGCGTCGGGTGTCAGAGTTGTCCCCTTTGCGAGTTTGTCGCGGTCCCAAACGACGTGCTCGTTTTGTTGTTGATCGATGAAGCTGATTTTCTTTACCAACGCTGGAGTTGGTTTGCTGAACAATTGCACGGCGCCAGGGCGAATTAGCTCGGCGTAGCGTAACTGAATCCATTCCTGTTTTCCGGTTGCTGAGGGACACCATTCTTTTTCGCTGTAACCGTTGCCCGCATCTGGCGCCCCGGTGATTTGCTCAGGGCCCCAAGCACGGAAAGCGATCTTGGATGATTTTTCTGTTTTCAGATTGCTTTGTGCCAAGCTAAGCGGGGTCAGGCCAGCGCGATTCTTTCTGGATCGTTCCGCGCCCGCGGCCAGTAACAACTCGACGCATTCAACCTGATTCTGCCATACCGCTTTGTGCAGCGGTGTGTTGCCATCGACGTCTCGCCGTCCAACGTCAGCGTTGTGCTCAAGCAGTAGTTTGACGACTTCAGTGTGACCGTACCAAGCGGCTGCATTGAGTGGCGCATGTTTTGGCATGCCGTTGACTTTCGCGCCTCGCTCTAACAGGATACCCGCCAGTTCGTGATCGCCATTGATCGCGGCAATGAATAGAGGTGTCCGCTGGTTTCGATTCTTCATGTCGACTTGCAATCCAGCATCGATCAACATGCGAGCAACGTTGTCGGCGCGATGGTTGATCGCAATATGCAGCAGCGAGTTTTGATCACGGTCGACAAACTTGATGTTGACGCCCACATCGATCAGTTTCTTAACGGCCGCGACGCGATCTTCGGCGACCAATTTCTGAACGATGCAGCGAAACACCTCGTGTTGCAGTTCATTTTCGCTGACCGCCTTCGAATCTTGGACCAGTTCCGACAGGGTCGACAGATGAGCATCGCCAATGCCGATACTCGGCAGTTGCTGTTGAGTTCCCTGCGGGATTGTTTGAGCCAACATTGGTGTCACGAAGATTGAGAAAAGAATGAAGGCGATCATGCAGAAGAAATTCATGGCAACAACTTTTTCAAAGCTTGGAAGCGGCATAGATTGAGTGTTGAATCAAACAGGCAACGTGGACGGCAGTCAGTTATTAGTCAGAAATTCGAAATTACCAGGCGGAAATTGCGCGTCAAACGGTTTGTCGTCGAACGCTCAAGGCCAATCTGCCAATGCTGTCACAGCGAATCGGACTAGGTGATTCGATCGAGTTGGGATAGTCTTTTGGCATGAGAACTCTCCAATCCAGCAATGGATCGAAAAAGTTTGAACAAACGATCGCGCCCGACGTAATCCAACTGGCAACGCCGAGAACGATTCGGTTTGCCTTGATGGGTTGACTCATTGAATTGATCGACCGCTTTTGGATGGGGGCCGAAACCCAAGATGTTGTGACAATGGATGTCGCTGTCGGGTTTCGAAATGATTCATAAAGTACCAGCATCGCTTCTACTTGGAGCGAACTGACTGCAACTCCATGGAAGGAAACTGCATGATCTCGTTACTTTTCGCGTTCCTGTTCCGCGCCTGGTTACGTCGCGCCAGACCTAAATTCGCACCAACGTCAGCGGTGCTCTGCATCACGCTGATTTCTGTCTTTGCCAGCACTGCTTCTGCTCAGTCCGGATTTCGGGGACTCTTCCCAAAACGCACCGCGTCACCGAAACCGGCGCCCGTTTCAACCACCAATTTTGTCGTCTACGCTCCGGACGCAATGCTCGCACAGCGTGTTGCACAAGAAGCCGAACGGTATCGCAAAGAACTGGCCGTCGAGTGGATTGGCGAAGAACTGCCGGACTGGAATCAGAAATGCCCCATCTATGTTCAAATCGCACCCGATGCAGGTGGCGAAACCAGTTTTGCGTTTGTCTTTTCCAATCCCAACGATGAATCTCGCGGGACACCCATTGATTGGCAAATGAAGATTTTTGGTCCGCCGGATCGGCTGCTCGACGCTGTCCTTCCCCATGAAGTGACGCACACGATCTTCGCCACATATTTCGGTCGGCCGTTGCCACGCTGGGCTGACGAAGGGGCTTGTACTACTGTCGAACATCAAACCGAACGTGAGAAGAACCATCGAATGTTGATGCAGTTCTTGACTGCGTCACCTTCGCGAGGCATCCCGTTTAATCGTATGTTTACGATGAAGCAGTACCCACAAGATATCTTGCCGCTTTATGCGCAAGGCTACTCGCTGGCCAAGTTCCTGATCTTTCAAAAAGGGCGTCGGCACTTTCTGGATTTTGTGAACACCGGCATGCAGTACGAATCGAATCGAGACGCTTTGACGGCGTGGGACGATGCGACGCAAGAGTATTACAACTTTGAAGATCTTTCCGAGCTCCAAATCGCTTGGCTTCGTTGGGTCAAAAGTGGCAGCCAACAGGCCGACGTCGCCAAGTATTCCAAGGTCGAGCAGACATTTGCGATCGCCTCGAACCAACAGCAACGACAAACCGTCAAGCCGAGCAGCCCTTTGGTTCGCCTTCAACCAAGGGCCGAAAAACCTCAACCGAGGCGAACCGAACAAGTAGCTTCGGCGATCGACAATGAATCGAGCTGGTACGTGCAACAGATGAGGAAGAAACGTTCAGATCGATCCGCCAACCAACCCTCTGATACAATCTGGCGATAGTGGAGCATCCGGGAACAAACATTTGCGAAGCTGCTCCTTGGCCAAGTTGGAGTTGGATCGCGAGTCGCAATGGTATTCAAATGGTTTCGTCGTTGGATGCGGTTTCGCCGCCACGATGACGCTTACGCACGAGATCGCCAAAGATTGGGCGCTGCCGTCATCGAAGCCCTTGACCGTCAACAATCGCTGGGACGAACGGTGTGGCTCGTGGTTCACGCCCTAGACGTGTACGAGCAGACTCAACAGCTCTTGGAAGAGAATCAAGTTGCCTACGATGTCGTCACAAGTCGCATCGAAATGTTGCCGCTGGTTCGCTCCAAAGGCAAGAGTTCGCTACTGGGTGTCGACTCAGTCAAGTTGGTTCTGGCAAACTTGATCTCGGTGAGTCATCGTCCCGAAACCGCACCGCTCTCTTCGACGTCGCTGGCGGTTTTTGTGCTGGACCGAAGTGAAGATATTCGGGATGACGAACAAATCGATTCGTTTTGTCGAAACTTGCCAATGCAAGTTGAGCTCGGATATTTTCTTTCTCTTGAAGACCCGTTGGTGCTTCAGGTGCTGGACCCAACGGCTTTGATCGTGCTGGAGCAACTCGGCTTGGACCAGCACGACTTGATCACAAGCTCCATGATTACGTCTCGTCTCGATCGTCATTTGCGAAAACAGCAACCGTAGTTCATGGAGCCGGATTCGTTCGTTCCGTTTGCTGTTTGGTCCGATGGTTCACATGTAGCGACATGCGAACGGCTGACGTTCCTGTTTAAAGCCAAACGTGATCAGCGTTCGGCCTGATGGAACGGGGATGACCCGATGATTTGCAGTTTTGATGATTCTCGACGGCCGACCTGTGTTGACGATCGGTACCTGTTTCCGCAATAATGTAAAAGTGTAGCCAATGCTACATTTGGCTTGCGGCAGTTGCGGTGCGCTAATTCGCAGGCAACAAAGGTGGTTAACACGATGATCGAAATCAGGTGGTGTGACTGGATGTTCAAGTTTCAAAAAGACGTATGTTCTGCTTTGGGGATCTGTTTGGCCCTGATTTTGGGAACAAGTTTTTTGCTGCCAGCAGGCGTGGCGGTCGGCCAGGAAACAGATAAGCCGATGGTGTTGTGTTCCACGACCCACGTGGCTGACTTTGCTCGCAACGTTGTAGGTGATCGGTGGGTGGTGAATTGCGTATTGGCTCCCGGGGAGGATCCGCACACTTACAAACCGACCAGCGACGATGTTGCGATCGTTAAGCAGGCGACACTCTGTCTGGAGAATGGGTGGCATCTCGAAGGGAACGAATGGATGCGAACGCTGGCAACCAACGCCGGCAAGCCACTCGTGAGTTGCGTCGATGGTGTGGAGCCGTTGATGGCCGAAGAAGAAGACAAAGAGGTAAACGATCCCCATGCCTGGTTCGACATTGACAACGCGATGATCTACGTCGCAAATATTCGAAACGCTGTCCGCAAGCTCGATCCTGAGCATGCCGCCGAATACAACGCTCGAGCAAAGCTCTATTTGTTGCAACTGCGTGTGCTTAAGCAATGGGTGGCCCAGGAGGTCAACGCAATCCCAAAATCACAACGCTTGCTGGTGACCCATCATGATGCGTTTGGCTACTTCGCTCGAGCATATGGATTTAAAGCGGTCAGCCCAGTCGGTTGGTCGACCGGGGAGATCACCGGGGTCACGATTGAAGACCGACAGGCAACCGTCAATCAGATCAAGCAACTGGGCGTAAAAAGCATTTTTGTCGAAACGTCGGTCAATCAGGAACTGGTTGATGGCATCGCTCGGGAAACGGGTGTGACGATTGGCGGTACGCTTTACTCTGATGCGATGGGACCACCAGGATCGGCGGGCGAATCCTTTATCGGGATGTACCGGGAGAATGTGTTGACAATCGTCAAAAGTTTGAAGTGAAGTTGCGTTCTGCAACCCGCGTTACTCAGCCAAGCCGTTTTTAGAGTTTACTGATGCGACCTGTACTTGCGCTACTACTAACAATTGGATTGATTGGTGGCATTTCCGCCTACATTCAATTCGCCCGTTCAGTGCGACGACCGCCAATTGAGTTTCAAGCCGAAACGTCAGTTGATCGATTTGAAGTTGAGCTGACTCGCACATTTGATTGCGTGGCTGACCCAATCGCTGAGCTGAAGTCGATTGAAGTTCGGTTTCGGGATCAGGAGCTTTTCGCCAGCGACGCCCCCGTCAAGTCAACAGAAACCATTCGATTCGCAATTCCTCGCGATGTCGAGATCGGTGACAACGAGATCTCGGTTGCGGCAAATCGCGATTTCCTGGCGACCGAGTTTGCCGCGATTGGTGTCACGCTTTATCAAAACGATGTCGCAATTCGTCGACAGACAATTACCAGTGAACCGGATCTTTCCACGGTCAGCGGTTCGGTCGTGTTTCGTGTTTCCCAGGAGCACGATCATGAGTGACGCTGCTACATCGACTGCGATTGAAATTGAAAACTTGACTGTAAGTTACGGGCCTGTCCCTGCACTGTTGGACATTTCTGTCGCCATTCCGGCGGGACAACTGATCGGTGTGATCGGCCCCAATGGATCGGGAAAGTCGACGTTGATCAAAAGCATTCTTGGTTTCGTCAAAGCGGACGTGGGTTCGGTCCGGTTGTTTGGAAGCGATGTGGCCACGGTCAAAGGACGGGTCGCTTATGTGCCCCAGCGTGGATCGGTGGACTGGGATTTTCCTGTGACAGTTCGCGAGGTTGCCGCGATGGGGCGTTATGGAAAACGCCGATGGTGGCAGGATCTAACGCGGAATGACTACCGATTGGCGGATGAGGCGCTTGAGAAAGTGCGAATGTCCGAGTTCGCCAATCGTCAGATCGGCCAGCTCTCTGGTGGTCAGCAACAACGTGTGTTCATGGCGCGGGCGTTAACTCAACAGGCAGACATTCTTTTATTGGACGAGCCATTTGCCGGCGTCGATGCGGCGACCGAGGCGGCCATTCTGGATGTCTTGCAAGAGACAAAGTCGTCAGGGAAAACCGTTGTCGTTGTACATCACGATCTCGCAACGGCGGCTGAGTACTTCGACTATTTGCTATTGCTCAAACAGCGACTCTTTGGTTTTGGCCCACCCAACCAGATTCTCGATCCAAGGCTGTTGGCGGATGTTTATGAAGGCACGATGAAAGTGTTTGCAGAGTTTGCACAGGCAAGCGTGGCCGAGAATTCGCTCAAGCATGGGGAGGACCAGTGATGGAGATGCTGGAATCGATCCAACTGGAGTACGGTCACTTTATTCGCCCATTAATCGTGGGGACGTTGGTCGCCATTGTCTGTGCAGTGATTGGCTGCTTCATCATCCTTCGGCGAATGGCGTTTCTCGCTGATGCAATTGCACACTCGATGCTCGCAGGTGTGATCGGAGGCTACTTGTTGATCAAAATTGTCTCTGACGGCGAGGCGCCACTGACCGCCATGTTGATCGGCGCGATGTTGGCCGGCGTTGCGACCGTCGGGATGGTCGGGTTTGTCACTCGCTTTTCCAGGATCAAGCAGGACACGGCGATCGGCATCATGTATACCGGCATTTTTGCTCTCGGAGCATTTGTGATTTCGCTCAAGTCGATCTCGCAGATGATCCACATTGATATCTATCACTACATCGTTGGAAGTGTGTTGACGGTGCCAGATGAAGAACTCTGGTTGTTGGCCATCGTGGCCTCGATCGTGTTGAGCGTCGTGATCCTTTTCTACCGTCCACTTCAACTCACCAGTTTCGATCCAATTATGGCGGCTTCGATTGGCATTCCAGTCCTGGCGGTAGAATACTTGCTGACGGTTTGTACTTCGTTGGTCGTCGTCAGTGGAGTTCAGATCGCTGGTGTCATTCTGGTGGTTGCCTTGATCATCACTCCAGCGGCGACGGCCTATCTGTTAACGGATCGTTTGGATCGTATGATCTGGTGTTCAATTGGAGCATCGGTGATCGGTTTTTGGCTCGGTTTCGCAGTCGCCGTTTGGCTGGGAGCCGCACCAGGGCCCTCCGTCGTCGTCGTGATGTCCCTTTTGTTTCTAGGTGCTATGGCGTTTGCACCACGCTACGGGTTGATTGCGGACTGGATTCGTCGAACAAGTTCGATCCCGCAGGAAGTCATGGAAGATATTCTCGGAGCTGTCTTGAGAGAACAGGGGACGCGGGTTGCCATCGGTGATATTGAGCAAAAAGTCACTTCGCCCAACTTGAAGATCCGCCGCGCGATCGAAAAACTTGAGCGACAGGATTTACTTGAACTCGAAGGTGACTTGATTACGCTGACCGATGAAGGACGCATCGAAGCCAATCGTCTGGTTCGTGCGCATCGTCTTTGGGAAACGTATTTGCAAAAGACAGGGATGCCCCAGGTCGAGTTGCACGACAAAGCTCATCAACTCGAACACATCAGCGACCGAGCGACGGTCGCGTATCTCGACGACAAACTTGGTCATCCATTGACCGACCCACATGGAACAGAGATTCCGATCGATCCCATCGATCGAGCTTCATCCGAAATGGTCGCCAGCTTGATGCGGAATGGAGAGTCTGCTGTGATTGTTCGCATCGAAGGAGCGGCGGCAGAGTTTGGACTGGAAATTGGACAGGAAGTCAGAATGTTGGCTCGATCCGATCATGGGACAGTTTGGAACATGATGATCTCCAGTGGAGACTCGATTGCCTTGAATCACGATCAGGCGGACGCCATCATCGTCCATGTTGTTCCGTCTTTAGAAGTTTCAGCGGATTAACACGAGGTTGATATGAGTATTCGAATTGAACGTGCACACCTGGAAACTGTCCCCCAAGTCGCCAAGCTCTTTGACGACTACCGCGTGTGGTACGGCAAAGAAAGCGATATCGATGGAGCCGTGAGCTTTTTGAGTGAGCGAGTGCAACAGCAGGAATCAGTCGTCTTTGTTGCGTACGAAGACAGTCCAGACAAATCGGAACCATCAGCGATCGGTTTTACGCAGTGTTACCCTCTGTTTAGTTCGACTCGAATGCGGCCAATGTGGCTGTTAAACGATCTGTTCGTCGATCCAAAATTTCGTGGACGTGGCGTATCGAAACAGTTGATTGAATCAGCAAAAGAACTCACTCGCACGACCGATGCGTGCGGCATCTTGTTGGAAACAGAAACCACCAATGATATTGGCAATCGACTCTACCCTGCCGTCGGGTTTGAGCTTGAAAAAAACAACTTCTACTTTTGGACCAGGGATTGATACTTGAAGCGTTGAACGTCTTTCAAGCCGTCTCGAGACGAAGGACGTTCGTAAAGAATCTCGAACAGGCAATTGTGCAAAAACGGGGTCCAGAGGGCGGAGAAACGACAATTCTGTTTTGAATTTCCACGTGATAATTGTCAGGTATTGAACAATTACGAGGTGGACGATGGCAATCGATTCGAAGCAACCGGACTTGGACGCCCCGGAACTCAAGGGTAATGGCGACGATCTTTGCATTCTCGGAGATGCGGCAGTTGAGTTGGCCGCTGAGATTCTACAAGCCTCCCGAGACCGAGAGTCGAGCGAGGAAAAGAATCGCTCGGCCATGATGGCTCGGATGATGCACGATGAAGATGGAAAAAAGTTTACGATCGCCATGGCGGATCAAGTTCTTCGAATGAGACGCCCTGCTCGTGCGGCCGATCGGATGAATCGACTGGTCGATCAATACGGCGTCCCCAAATACTTCACTGGATTTGACCAGTTGGCTTTTCGCGTCGGGACAACGATGGCCGATTGGATGCCGTCGATTGTGATGCCGCAGATCCGCAAGAAGGTTCGCGACGATTCAAGCCACGTCATCATCTCAGCAGAACAAGACGACTTCAAACGATATCTGGCCAATCGCGAGCAGGAGAAGATTCGAGTCAACTTCAATCAGCTGGGCGAAGCCGTCCTCGGTGATCGTGAGGCTGACCGACGTTTGAACGACAATATCGAACGACTCAAGAGCCCGGGCATCGACTATATCTCGATTAAACTTTCCGCCATCGTCAGTCAGATCAGCCTCACTGGTTATGAAGCAACGATTGAAAAAATCAAACCTCGGTTGCGGTCGATCTATCGAGCTGCGATCGAAGGTGGCGGCGCGAGTGGATCCAAATTCGTCAATCTTGATATGGAAGAGTACCGCGATCTTGACCTCACCGTCAGCGTCTTTACCTCGGTGTTGGACGAACCGGAGTTTGAAGCGTTCGAGGCTGGAATCGTTTTGCAGGCGTACTTGCCCGACTCATTTTCCGTATTGCAGTCACTGACCGATTGGGCGATCGCACGAAAGAAGAGAACGGGTGCAGGAATCAAAATTCGTTTGGTCAAAGGTGCCAATCTTGCCATGGAACAGGTCGAGGCTTCGTTGGAAGATTGGCCACAAGCACCCTATCGATCCAAGCTCGAGGTCGATGCCAATTTCAAGCGAATGCTCGAGTATTCCACTCGACCTGAGCACGCCGATGCCGTAAGGATTGGTGTTGGAAGCCACAACTTGTTTGATATCGCGCTGGCGATGCAACTACGCAAAGTTAGAAACGTTGCAAATCAAGTAGAGTTTGAAATGCTTGAAGGCATGGCGAACGCGCAATCCGAAGAAGTGCGAGATCGGACAGGCGGCATTTTGGTCTACTCTCCAGTGGTGTTGGACGAAGAGTTTGAAGCAGCGATCGCTTATCTGGTGCGTCGGCTTGATGAAAACACCGCGCCAGGGAGTTTTCTCGGCGCTTTGTTTGCACTACGCAAAGGGAGTGAAGAATGGGAGGAACAGAAGCAGGCGTTTCTCGATGCGTGCCACTTGGCTCAGTCAGATGAGTTGTCGCGAGTCCCCAACCGAACTCAGAATCGATTGACCGAATCGATTTCACCATCTCGCAATGGCGATCCTTTTCACAACGAGCCGGACACGGATTTCTCATTGCCCCAGAATCGACAATGGTCCCAACAGATTGGTGAGAAATGGAAAGAGATTCAAATTGAGACCATTCCGGTTCAGATTGGCGGTGAGTTTCGATCAGAAAATCCGAGCGGTGAGGGTTCCGATCCATCTCGTCCAGGTCTCAAGCCGTATCACTATTGTCGTGCGACGAAGTCAGAGGTCGACGAAGCGCTAACCGTTGCCATCGATGCACAACAGCACTGGAACCGATTGGAACGAAGCAAGCGTTCGGAAATTTTGCGTTCGGTTGGCGCTGAGATCGCCAAGGGTCGCGCGGATGCGATTGGATCGATGCTGGTTGACGCTGGAAAATCGATTCACGAAGCCGATGTTGAAATTAGCGAAGCCGTCGATTTTGCAAATTACTATGCCGGCTCATTGGAATCCGACGGTTGGTTTGATGGAACGGAACTGACACCGTTTGGCGTCGTGGTGGTCACTCCACCTTGGAACTTCCCCTATGCGATTCCTGCTGGTGGCGTGTTGGCCGCACTGATGGCAGGTAACTCGGTGATCTTGAAGCCCGCACCTGAGGCCGTGTTGGTTGCCTGGCAACTGGTCAAGCAGTTCTGGGATGCTGGTGTTCCCAAGGATGTCTTGCAGTTCGTGCCAACGGATGATGGGGAGATTGGCAAATCACTGGTTTCGGATCCTCGCGTCGGTGCCGTCGTTTTGACGGGAAGTATTCATACAGCGAATCTGTTTTTGTCATGGCGTCCGGAGATGCGTGTTTTTGCAGAGACCAGTGGCAAGAACGCGATGATCATCACTTCGGCAGCAGACGTTGATCTGGCCGTCAAAGATCTCGTGCGCGGCGCGTTTGGCCATGCAGGACAAAAGTGTTCGGCGACGTCGTTGGCGTTGGTAGAAAAGGACGTCTATCACAGTCGTCAGTTTCGACAGCAACTGAAGGATGCTGCGGCCAGTTTGACGATCGGTGGATCATGGGATCCCTCTGCGACCGTCACTCCGATCATTCGCGAACCTGACGAAAATCTTCACCGCGGACTGACTCAACTGGATGAAGGTGAGTCATGGTTGTTGGAGCCTAAGATCGTTGATGACAATCCATGCCTGTGGAGTCCGGGAATTCGAATGGATGTGCAACCCGGTTCATGGTATCACCAAGTCGAATGTTTCGGCCCCGTTCTGGGCGTGATTTGTGTCGAGGATTTGGACGAGGCGATTGCGATCCAAAACAGTAGTTCATTCGGCTTGACCGGTGGGTTGCATTCATTGGATCCAGATGAGATTGATCGTTGGCGGGAATCGGTCGAAGTTGGAAACGCCTACATCAACCGAACGACAACCGGTGCGATTGTGCGCCGTCAACCGTTTGGGGGTTGGAAAGACTCGTGTGTCGGCCCGGGGCCCAAAGCGGGCGGCCCTAACTATGTATCGACGTTTGGTTTGTGGCAGGAAACCGATTTGCCAACATTGCGATCACGTCCTGCCGCTGAAACTCGCTCGGTGTTGAGTCGTTTGCGAACGCTGGTCACGGCGACGCTCGAACCGGATCCAGAGACGCCTTCGTCAGATGGAGATACGACCGACGGGCGGGTCGCTCAGCGTTTGACCGTCGCTGCTGAAAACTATGCCTACTGGTTCGAAAATGAGTTTGGCATTGAGCACGATCCGTCGGACTTGCATGGTGAAAACAACCATTTCCGGTATCGAGCTCGTCCGTTTCATTTGGTTAATTTGCATCAAGTCGAACCTGCTGATTGTGCCGAGTTGATGGCGTTGGTCGCGTTGGCTTGCAAAACAACGTCGACGAAACTGATCATCAATGTTAGTCCAGTCGAAAACGAAGAGACATTTGATACGGAACTGCAATCACAGCTTCGAGACTGGGCCAAGCGTTTTACCAAGGCGTGTGGAGCAACGTTTCAAGAACACCATACGATTGAGTTAGTAGAACAACTCAAGTCGATGGATGGCGGAACGCTGCGTTGCTTTGGGGTGATCGATCGCAATCAGTTCGCGCCAGCGGTCATTGGGAATCTGCCGATCATCGAGAATCAACCACTGGCCAATGGTCGGATTGAACTGTTGAACTACCTTAAAGAGCAGTCGATTTCAGAGACGATTCACCGTTACGGCAATATCTTTGAGTAACGTTGGGAGTAGCGCTGTTTCGGTTCTCGGATCGGGTTGATTCGCCAGTTGATGGGTCGCGTGAGCCACTATTTGGGTTGAGCGATGTCCTGCCAAAGACAGCCAGCCCAGGACCACCCGACGCCAAAACCGATCAGCAAGTTTTTCATTTCGGGCGTCATGTCACCTCGGCTCCGCATTTGATGGATCAGAATCGGCAGCGTTGAGGAAACTGTATTGCCGATGTCCTGTAGCAGGATGGGGACTTTCGCTTCGTCGACACCCAACGCCTGTTGCAACATGTCCAGCATTTTCAAGGTCGCTTGATGAAACAGTAGGAAGCCAACATCATCCATTTTCAAGTTGGAGTCGGCCAACACTTCATCAATTAGTCCAGGAATGGCCCCGACTGTAAAGTTGATCAAGGCGGGCCCATCCATGTAGAGGTCGCTCTTCCATCGACGACGATGACGTGGAGCGATCGTTGGATTTTTACGAAATCCATTTTGCGTCGCCAACAGTGTATTGGCTCCCTTGCCGTCGGTTCCAAATCGAAAGGAATGCATTGAAGGCTGATCATTTGCTTCAATCAGAGTCGCCGCCGCTCCATCACCAAAAATCGTTCGCAGGCTGCGATCTTTTTGGTCAATCATCTTGGTATAGGTTTCGGCCGTAATGAACAGAATCCGTTTGGCCGCGTTGGACCGAATCAGACCATCGCAAATGGAAAGTCCATAGACAAAACCGCTGCAGCCGAGATTGAAATCGAGTGCGCCGCAACTTGTCGGCAACCCAAGTCGGTCTTGCATTAAGCACGCAGTCGTGGGGAGCGGATAGTCTGGAGTCTGAGTGCAGAACAACAGGAAGTCGATCGAACTCGGATCGATGTCAAAATCGCGAAAGAGTTTTTCGGCCGCAGCAACGCCCAAATCTGATGAGCATTCATCTTCGCCAGCAATATGACGCTTGTAGATTCCCGTTTTGGACGCGATCAGGTCAACATCCCAGCGTGGATTGTCCGCCTGCAAATCGGCGTTCGTTTCAACCTTCTCTGGAAAATGGAGGGCAATCGGCCCAACGGCAGCATATTTCACGGATGACCTGTCCAGGCATTCATTGCCTTGCAATAAAGTGGTAATGCGAGTCGTTCTCGCCGAAGTTCTTGTTTAATCCAATCCGGTATTTTCGCAAGCCTCGATTGCAATCATTCAGGTACTCGGCGACTGAAAACTGGGACGCGTAACGCACACGGTCCCGCAGCAACCGATCACTCATTTCTATTCTTAAAGGCCCATTTCTGAAATCAAAAATTTGGCGCCGTAAACCGAGTCGGTAATCCACAGGACATACCTGATATCGACTCCGATCGAACGGCTGTAATTGGTGTTCCAGGCAAAGTCATTGATCGTCGCTTCGAACGCGCGGTCGAAGTTGACTCCAACCAAACGCCCATTGCCATCGAGGATCGGGCTGCCCGAGTTGCCACCGGTCGTATCCGTGTCATACAAGATCGCTACCGGGACGTCGTTCAATTTTGGGTGAGCGTACTTCCCAAAGTTCTTTGCAGCATGCATGTCGATAACTTCTTGCGGCGTTTCGAATGGCGATGTGCCGGTCGTCTTGGCAATCACGCCTGACAAGGTTGTCGCCGGTCGCATGTAAACCGCATCCTCCGGTGAATACCCTCGAACTGTGCCATGCGTCAAGCGAAGCGTTGCATTGGCGTCAGGAACAAAGTTCGCCTTTTGAAACTCCTGCTTGATCGTAATCAGATCGCCATACAGTTGATTCAGTTCGCCATCTCGCTGCTTATTGAGTTCTCGCATACGAATGTACTCAGGGTGTAACTTGACAACCGATTTCATGAACGGATCATCGAGTTGACGGAGTTGGTCAGGCGACATTTTCAAGTAAGCATCGATGGTCGTCTGTAGGTGTCTATTCTGTGCGCGCAGCATCAAACTAAACCTGGTTTAGGTTTTCGGACGGTTGTATTGAGAGTTGCCT
>JBCAWX010000037.1:0-65513 GCA_038534355.1 Planctomycetota bacterium | reverse complement strand
TAAGTTAATTCATTTGGCCAGTCGAAAGACAGGGCCGTCAAATGGCACGGTGAAGACCAGTGCCAGCTCAATTGGAGAGCCAATTTTTAGACTTTGCAAACTCTATGTTTCAAACCTATCAATGCACGATGTTTCAAACCTATCAATGTTCGTCATGGGTCGCCCAGTCACCATGACGACGGTGGTCACGAGCCGGATGACTCCATCGCACAGGAATCTGCTGAACAGGAAAAGGAGCCAGCGAGCGGTGATTCGACCGACGAACCACCAAGTAACCTGCTCGGCAAAGCGTCTGATTTATTCCAGAAAGCTACAAAATCGAGCTCCGATTCCGCGCAGGCTGCCGGCGGTTGGATTCAAGACAAACTGAATGGCGCGACGGAATCCTCCGGCGATGCTGTTGCCTGGGCGAACCAAACGTTTGAGTCATTGAAGGCAAAAGGACTGACCACCGCTTCGGATACGTCGGAGTGGTTGACGACGGATTGGAACAACATGGAGTCTTGGGAGTACAAGATTATCTCCAGCGCATCGATGGACAATGCAGAACTGGAATCAAAGCTCAATGAACTCGGAGCCCAGGGCTGGGAATGTTTTGACGTTACTGGCGATCGATTGATGTTGAAAAAGCCACGCGAGAGCTACTTGCGCCGACTGCCGTTCAAGGACCTGCTAAGACTTGCCCCGTTAATGAACATGGAGAAGAAATAGCACGCAGTCTACTTAAAGTTCCAACCGCCGAAGCCTGGATAGACTGTCCGTAAGATCTTCTTGACAGCAGGCTTCATCGGAATCTTTTTGAGACGTTGCCGCCAGACATAGCGGAGCTTGCCAATTTGAAACGCAGCGTTACTTTGGGTCACCAACCCATGAGTCACTGATTCACAGGCATTGGCAAATCGGAACTTATAATCGTCGTCGCCATAACCAAGATCGAGCTTGTTGATTCCCATCTCACACGCCTGTTGTGCAACGCGAAGAAGCAACTCGGTGCCTGGTGAGTATTTTGAAAACCTCGGGTCGAACACGGGAAACCAGTAATGCAAAACGTCGTTGCTGATCATCCCGATGTGGGCGGCGACCAATTGATCTCCTGCCCAAAGCGTTGACAACAGGCCGCGAAAGTTTGCTTGTTCGATGCCATGAATCGCTCGCAACAAATCTGCTGCCCATTGGACGGACAAAATGTCGAAGGTCCGCGTTCGCTGGTACTTGCCACGCTTCAATTCGATCATTCGATTTAAAACATCGAGACGATCTGAGTGAAATTCAAATCGCACCTCTCCCAGGTCGCGCGACAGTGCTCGCGTCTTTTGGCCATGCCGCTTGATGGTACGACTGTTTGATTTGGCCCAACGATAGTAGTTTTCCCAGCCATCGCTCAGGTCGAGATAATGCGATTGAAGCTGCTGAAACTTTGAAGGGGCACAAAGTGGATCTGCGTCGATCGCGGCATGGTGCTTAAACGAGGTGATGCCCAGTTGTTGCAAAAGTGGAAACCATTCTTGTGGACGCTCGTGTTCTGGGCACACGATCCCGTGTACATCATTCAGACGCCCACCGACCGGCTCGACAAGTGAGTCGGTCATTCGTTGAAAGGGGAGCAAACCGACGAGCTCATTCGACCTGTTCTTGAAAACCGCAATCTCAACATCATCACGAACGCTTGCGACCGCTTGGCTAAAGCACGGCGAAAAATAGGGACTGGCGAATCGGGTGTTCGCATCAACGATCGCTTGCCATTGCTTGACAAGAGCTTGATCCAAATCGCGACCAGCCACCAGCGAAGCGTGTACTTCGGGAGCAGGCGTTCGAGCCAAGACGGGTCGGGTTTGGTTGGAGCGTTTTTGAATCAATGTGGCGTTAATCGTTGCCGCTCGTATCAAAAGTTGTCGTTCAAAATGTCAAGGTTGAGCGAGGCAATCACCCTTTATCTGCTGCCATTTTCCCAACAAACCGCCCAAATTACCAGCATTGAAACTTTGACTAAATACATTCGCTCAATGATTCCACGAATTGTCGTTTGCAACCGGTAACACCGCTATAAATGGAACATCGGCTCAACAAAAAACGCCCAGCCGAATGAACGGATGGGCGTTTTGATGGTTCGTGTTTTTACCGACCCAAGCCACCGTTTAAAGGCGTTTTGGACCGCGTGAAATCACCTGGTTATTCGTCTTCGGCCTTGGGAGTCTGAATCAGAGGACCTGCAGAACCCAATCCACCTTTGAGGGCAGAATCTGGGATGTTTGTCGGACCAGATCCACCGGCGGCACCGGCTTCGGCTGCTTCCTTCTTCTTGGCCTCGGCTTCTTCTTCCGGACTCCAGTCGACTCGTCGGCGTGACAAGCCAATTTTTCGTTCGTCGATATCGACTCGCAAAACCTTGACTTCCAGTTCGTCACCCACTTTGACGACGTCTTCCGGATTGTCGACTTTGTCATCCGACAATTCTGAAATGTGCAGCAGACCTTCGAGGCCATCTTCGAGGCCGACGAAGACACCAAAGTTGGTGATCTTGGTGACCTTGCCGGAAATCTTTTGCCCCGGTGTGTAGCGTTGAGGAATATCGGTTGTCCATGGATCTTCGCTCATCTGTTTCAGACCAAGTGCGATCCGTCGGCGATCGGTATCGACCGACAAAATGCGGCAGGACAGCTCCTGTCCCTTTTCCAGCACTTCGTTTGGATGACTGATCTTGCGAGTCCAAGACATGTCTGAGACGTGCAGCAAACCATCAATGCCTTCTTCGAGTTCGATGAACGCACCGTAGTTGGTCAAGTTACGGACCTTGCCGGTGATTTCAGTACCGGTTGGGTACTTCTCTGCCACTTTGTCCCAAGGGTTATCCTGAGTCTGCTTCATGCCCAACGACATTTGCTCGCCAGATTTGTCGATACCGAGGACCGAGACCTGAATCTCGTCACCAATATTGACCAATTCACTCGGATGGTTAACTCGCTTGACCCATGACATTTCGGAAATGTGAACCAAACCTTCGATGCCAGGTTCCAATTTTACGAACGCTCCATAGTTCATCACGTTGACAACTTCGCCGTTGTGAATGGTACCGATTGGGTACTTTTCTTCGACGTCGTCCCAAGGGTTTGGGAGAAGCTGTTTAAGTCCCAGGGCAATCTTGATTTTTTCACGATCAATATTGAGGACCATAACTTCGAGTTCTTCATCCATCGAAACCATTTGCGATGGATGATTAATACGTGTGTGAGACATGTCGGTGATGTGCAGCAAACCGTCGATGCCTCCGAGGTCAACAAACGCACCAAAGTCGGCGATGTTTTTGACAACGCCTTTTCGCACTTGACCGACTTCGAGTTCGGCCATCAGTTTCTGCTGGGCGTAGGTCCGTTCTTTTTCAATCAGCGATCGTCGGGAAACGACAATGTTGCGGCGTTGATCGTCGATCTTCAGGATCTCACACTGAACGACTCGGCCAATGTAATCGCCGATGTCACCTGGGCGTCGAATGTCGACTTGAGATGCTGGCAAAAATACAGGAACGCCAATGTTGACCAGCAAACCGCCTTTGATTTTTCGATCGCAAGTACCGGTGACGATATCGCCTTCTTTGACTTTCGAAACGACCTTGATCCAGTCTTCGATGATGTCAGCTTTGCGTTTGCTGACCGAGATCAAACCGGAAGGATCATCGGCGCGACCTTGCTCGTCTTCCAGGTCTTCGATCAAGACGCGAACAGTCTGACCAACTTCTGGTGGGTCTTGTTCCTCTGTCCATTCGTTTCGGCCAACCGTGCCTTCACTTTTAAATCCGACATCAACCACAACGTGGTCATTGTCAACTCGAACGATGGTTCCTTCGACGATCGAGTTCAGTTCATACTTTTGGCCATTGTCGATTCCCTCGGGGAAAATCAACTCGGCAAGATTAATCTCATCGAGCTCTTCCATCGAATTGGTCGAAAAAATTTCGCCCAGTTCTTTTTCGATGTCTTGGTCTTCGAGAGAATGGATTAGGTTACGGTTTACCATGATAAATTTTTGGGTGCGGTCGTCCTGCCTGAGGGACAGGAAAAGCACAGGGTTGCACGCGTGCAAATGCGTGTCAGTAACATAAAATAAAACGATCGAGTCGGCCAAAGAGAAAACTGCCATCGCAGGCAGCAAGAGCTCAGTGTGTCAGATGGTCCGAAGTCGATCCCAATGAGACAAATTATCGGCGAGGCAGGGTTTACGTCAAGTCAAATTCAGACAACCCCGCCCCTGAATCATCATTTTCGGCTACCACATCCTACAGGCTTTAAGAAACATGAATTTCCTTCCTTCCAATCCCAGCTCGAGCCTCATCAGCCCCGTTTTTCGGTTGCTGGTTGCCTGGTTGGCCATCTGCCTGATGCTGTCACAATTCGAGGTTTCACCGGCGGCGGGTCAAGAGACGGAACCACAGGCCGCGGATGAAAAGATCGAGCTTCCCAAAAACCAGAAAGAACCGGTTTTCATCTACGACAACGCCGGTGGCTTTCGGCGAATCCCCAAAAAACACAAGGATTTCCAGGTCTTCGCCGATGGCCGAGTGCTCGCTACCAACGACGATGGCGCTCGCGAAATCCAACTTGACGACGATCAATTGCAAGAATTGCTTCAATTTGTCGTCAACCAACACAACGCCTTGAAATACTCCACCGAAGGGCTCGTGGCCGAAATGAAGAAAGTGGGCAAGCTGCCACAAGACCAGATCGCCGATGCCACTTCCGCCGAAGTGTCCATCAATTTGCCCAAAGGCAAGAATTCATTTTCTGTTTACGCTTTGTTTCTGGCTCAAAAACAGTTCCCCAAAATCAAAGGGATCCATGATTTAGCCGCCATCAAGAAAAAAGTGGGCCAGCTGGTCGCCATCGACGTGTTGGGGGATCGAAAACAAAAAATCCTCGATTTTGTTAATGCAGAAATCAAGAAACAAGGTCTGAAATTGAAACCCGTTTCTATCAAAGATTTGAGCGGTGCGAGCGAATTTAAGAACGGTGGTTTTCAAGCAAACTTTCAACGTCCTCAACCGAACCCCGAAAACACCAATAGCGCGGTGATCAACATCAATTACTATCAAAAAAGCAAAGAGGATCAACCAGTCGTTCGCGTATTTGGTTTGCAGCGCGAGTGACTCGATTGCGTCGGTCGAATTGCTGTCGGACGCCTTCACCGCTGACCGACGCCTCGGTCGATTTCGAGAATTCAGACGCCGAACTGTTCCGTCAAATCGAATCGCAGTAAATTTGCCATGCGCCCTTGCAATCAATGTCGTCAACCTATCGAAAACAACTTGCAGATCTGCAAGGCGTGTGAAGAACAGAATCTCGAACTTGGCATCAAACCGAAGAAATCAGTTTCTATCGTACCGATTGATCCAACCAATCAAAAACCTGTTCCGCTGGATCAATCGATCGATAAATTGATGTTTGGATTGGTTGGATCCACCGTGGTTGTGACTGGAGGTTCTGGTTTTCTGATGTTCGGTTTTCGGGGTCTGTTAGTCGGCTCGTTTATCGGTCTCACCATTGGGCTCGGGCTTACGTCAGCATTCTTTCGTTAAACAATGAGAACCGCGACGACGCCGCAAAATCTTCATTGTCGTTGGTTGCATGGTTGGTCTTTGCACAGCCAGAAATCTGAAAACAATGGCCGCCGTGACGGGTACTATCTGCCAACCGTTGGTACATTGGGTATCGTCTCGCAAACTTGCTCTTGGAAGCGAAAATGAAAATCTGCCACTCAGGAATGCTCTGTTTATTGTTAGCCGTCGTCGCGCCGCTAACCGTCGGCTGTGATCGCTCGGTTGCTCCGGCACAATCGAGATCCCCGAAGTTCGAGCCGATCTTTGAGCCGCTGGCGACCGAAGTGACGACCGTCAATTCATCCGTCGATACCAGCTTCGTCACGTCGGACCATTTTATATGCATGGCGATTGATGTTTCCAAGCTTCGCGAGAACGAATCGCTTTCGGAGATCCCCTGGGATTTACTGGAGAGTCGTTTTGCCCAATCGCTGGGCGAGTCCAATGCAAAACTGGACAAACTAAAACGAGTCTGGTGGTTGGTTGATCGCTCGGCGGTAGAGGGGCTCACCTCATTTGGCAAAGAGCAACCGGATCCAAACATTTTGATTTTTGATTACCTTCGTCCTTTTGACAAAGACGAACTGGCAACAGCCAACGAAGCCAATCGAGCAGAATTCGAGAAGATTCAACAACTGAATGCCGAAGTCAATCTGGGAAAACCAGGTCGAAAAGAAATCACCGCGGTATCGCTCAACTCGCGCCGCTTGGCACTCGGCACGCCGAAGCTGGTTCAAAAGATCGCGGCATCCAACGGGGATTCAAGATCTTCGTTGGCTGAACAAGTGCGACGTTTAGAGTTCAAGGACGACATCGAGGGGGCGTTTTCCATTGACCCACTCCGTTCTACGATCGACGAGCTAACGGCAACCATGGCTCGCTTTGGTGGTGAACGAATGAAGAAATGGCAAAAACTTCCGGCCTCACTTCAAGGGACCAACTTCCGGATTTCACTGACGGGCAGCGAGACACTCAACCTGAAAATCGAACTTGACGATGAGGATGTCGCAAAATCAATTTTAGAGGTCGCCAGCACCGAAGATGATGCGAACGGGGCTTTTCCAGGTCTTGGCGGTTTAGGTGGATTTGGTGGAATGCCTTTTGGCGGTGGCGGCGGTCAACGGGCAAGTCGTGTTCAGGACGTCAAAACGATGATCACACCTACGGTTATCGAGCCGGGCAAAGTCGTCGCTGATGATATCAAAAACAATGATCGGTTTTCGGTCGTGCTGGAAGGTTCCAACGTCCGAGTTTCACTAAGCCGTCCCAACGGACTGACAGAATTTGTCAAAGCACTCATCGTCGATTCAAAAAACCAGTTTGATGTCGCCTCGAGAGTTCAACAACTATCAGTCGTGGCTGATGCGATGAAGGCTTACCAAGCCGAATATGGTCATCTTCCTCCAAATGGCGTCGTGACCGAAAACGCCACCATTCCCGAACAATTCAACTGGCGAATCGGCTTGTTGAAGTACATCGATCCCGAGCACTACGCGGAGTTTGATTTTTCCAAACCCTGGGATGCCAAAGAAAATCAAAAGGCAGCCAACAAGGTCCCGGAAGCGTTCGCTCTGAAACTTGGTGAAATGACGACGCGATTCCAAGTCGTTGGTGGCGATTTTGGTTGCTATGGTGCGTGCATCGATCCAAACAGCGAAGCCGCTATGGTCAAGGTTGAATTGATTGCAGACAAACCAAATTACACAGCCCTTGTGGTTGAATCGAGCGCCAATGGCGCCGTTCATTGGGCTCAGCCTGATCCGCCAATGCTAAACAATCTTGAATCCAAGTTGGGCAACGACAACGAAAACGGAGTGCTTTTTGTTACGGCAACGTTCAAGGTCAAAGCGGTCGGTCGAGAACCGGGAAAAGTCCAAGGTGTCCTGACAGTCAACGGCAAAGAGAACGTATCGCGCAACGACATGATCAATGTGACTCGTTGAGTTGCCGATTTCAGTCGCTGAATTCAACTCAGGAAAATTCAAACTCTGAAATTGAGTGGCCTTGAAGCTGAGCGGTTTCAGCGTTAGCCGGCAAACCGCGGCCGAAACGGCTCAATTCTTCTTGAGCCGAATCGGTACCGCAAGACGCTAGATCATTTGGCGACACAAAATGATGGCTCGCCGACTTACTCGTCCACTTCGTTTTCAGGTTTCAGGTTAAAGAACAGGAAGTGGTAACCAGTGTCATCGGTGGTCGCGAAGCCGCCCGATTTGGTGAAGTACTTTTTAAGGCGATCAAATTCGGGCAGTGGGTTTTCGTCCAAACGCGACTTGAATCGCTGTAAGTACTCGTTCCCTTCTGCAGCTTGATTCAGAAACTGGTTCGTGTTTTCAGCCTTTGCGACATCCATCAGCGACTTGATGGTCTCCTCCGGGTTTTGAAAGAACAGGGCACACGGCATCTCGTTTTTCAGCAACTTGCGCATCCGCTTCTCGATTGCCAAGTAGTCCTCGTCGTCGCGAAGGGCAGGGGCACTGCCTAGCTCGGTATCGATCGCGTGTTCCATAAAGTCGCGGCTTTGTGGTGAAATGATCAACGAGTTGCCAACGATTGCAAACGCAGGACGTGGCTGTTGAACCGACAATTCAATTCGCTCCTCGCGAGCTTCACCCGTCCGTTCTTCGCGTTCACGGCGTCGACGATCGCGAAACTCTTGAATTTGATTACGACGATTTTCAAGTCGTTTATCGGATTCACACCAGATCGAAATGCCGCGATACTCGGTTTCAACCAAACGTGGTTCTTCATCTGGATCAAGGTCTTGATTGATGCGGTCCAAGATTGCCTGGATGACTTCGCGTGCTTTTTCGGGATCTCTCAGTTCGATGGCAATCATGTTGACACCACTGTTGATCGTCGCAGGTGGCTCCATCCACTGAGTGTAAGTAACACGACCTGCCATTTGGCCGATGATGTCTTCTTTAAAATCGAGTTGAAGCTCGGCGTTGATTCGCTCTTCGATGAACTCATCGACGACGCCTTCGCCTTGAAAAGCCTCGATGATCGTCGTTAATTCGGAGAGCATTTTGTCAAAATCCCAACTGGTCGTCCAATAGTTGGTGACGTCAGATGGCAACCATGATTCTGGCTCGTAATAGGTCGGCTTGAGCGAAATCATTTCGAAAACGCCACCTCGCGGGTTAGCCAGCAACACATGTCCATGGACGACCGAGTCAAATTCTTCCTCGGACAGGAGCATGCTGCCACCAATACCGAGAAGACCATCCAGTCCAATGAGTGGCAAAAAGTTAATGGCCGCTTGTGAGGCGATGTCTCCGCGGGTTGCACTTTTGGCCAGCGAGATCGGGTCAACAAAGAATCTTGCTTCGGGTTTCAATTCATCCGTTCCGACGCAACGATTCATGATCGTTACGAACTTGCGATTGGCCGTAAGAGGACGGACTTTTTCGACTTCGCGGCCCATCCATCGATCGATGAAGGCGTTTAATTCGTCTTCAGAAGTGCAGCCGACGACGAGGTCTTTGTGCCGAAAGAACTTGACGCTTTCACCATCGACGTTGAACGACTCGATCTCGAAACCATCTTCACTGGTTTCAGTAGCGATCGATTCGCCAGACTCTTCTTCAACAAGCTCGCGACCGCGGTTGAGGACGCGATCAAGGACTTCGTTTTCGTCGTTAAGTTCCATGATCAGCATGAACTCAGGGTTTTTGCGACGCGGCGCGATGACGGCGAACGTCAGTTCCCCAGCGGGCAACGAAGTCAAATCTTCCAACTCAAGACCGACTTCATCTTTGACGTCGTCGTAAGAGTTTTGGGCTTCTTCCCACATCCCATCGATCAGCGGTGTGATCGATTCATCATTCCAAAGTTGCCCTCCCGCTGATTCGCGAAGTTTCTCGACGAGATCGCGGAAATTGTCTATCTGAACAAAAGCGACCGTCGTTTCAGGCAGCAACAGTTCTGTCGACGGTCGTTCCGGAATACCGTCTTCATCTTCCTCTTGAATGGGTGAGGCAAATGACAGAGTACAACAACAGATCATTAACAGGATCGCCAGAAAACCAGCTGGAGCCAGCGTGATACGAGTGGGCCGTCGATACCTTAAATCGCGAAGGTACGAATCAAATGAAGACAACATGTCAGTCCCTATTCCTGGAAGTCGTTTAAACGGAGTTTCAGCGATTAAACCCTGATTTTAGCCGATCGGTTTCGGTTTTTTACGTGTTTCATTGAAATGTGCTACCAAACCAGTGTTTCCGGCATTGATAAAGTTTGATCATTGAACCAATTGCATCGCGCGGTTGATCGCGATTGTGTCAGAATTGGTTCAGTGACGCTCGGAAATCGTGCGGTTTGGTCGACCAAAGGAATGAGGGTGCGCGAAATCGGCGCAAGACGTGACAACTAACATCGCCACACCGCGTGTCATGATGGAGAATCCAATGAACCTGCCAAACCTATCTCGCCCGCTTACATTTGCCGTTTGGGTGCTCAGCGGCATCCTTTTGTTTGCACCGTCGACCATCTATGGACAAGACGGAGGTGGAGGAAATGCTGGCGGTGGTGGAAATGCCGGTGGAGGAGCAGCCCCGGTCACCCAGCAACCGGCGCAAGCACCGGCAACGGATGATGCGAACCTCGGAGGCGAAGCGGAACCCGTCGATTTCGACGACTCCGCTGATTTGGATTTTGGCACCGACACCACGAACCGTCGTAATCAGGGTTTCATTGGTCCGCAAACCGAACGCTTGACATTGCAGGGCTACGTTGGAGCGGGTTCGGTCATCGGGCCAGAAATCGTTGACGAGGGTGCTTCGTATGGAAACGGCACCAACTCCGGACCAGGAAATGGAGACAACGCGCGGTCAGCCGTTGTGCCCAACGTTGCCAATAGCGGCTTCCAAGCCGCACCGCAAAACGGTTCAGTGATCACTCGACGAAGCGTACGTGCTCGTGTTCGTCCCAATTTCTTTTCCCCGCAAGTGCCACCGGTGCGAATTGAAAACCAGTTTACCAGCGTCATGGCACGACAACCGACCGCCACTCCGGTCGCGGGTCGATTTTCAATTTCGGTTCAAGACAAAACCGCGACCTTGCGAGGAACCGTCGAAAACGTGCAACAAGCGAACTATATCATTCGTCAACTGCGACTCCAACCTGGTGTGTATCGGATTGAGAATCAGCTGCAAGTTCTCAATTAAGTTGCCCGTTGGACTTCAACTTGACGGTCGATTGATCCCATTGCTAGTGGCGGATCAAGCCTGGCTGAATGTCCAAGTCGAGAGATTCAAACAAGCCCGCTCGATAGCGTTCGATGGCGATCGCGCCCATCACTGCGTTGTCAGTGCAGTATTTCAGCGGCGCGATTCGCAAAGTGATCCCGACTCGTTGGCAGGCCTCGGCGAGTTGATCACGAAACGAGCGATTTGCCGCGACACCTCCGCCAACGCATAACGTCGACATATTTGTTGTTTTCGCTGCCTGTAATGCTTTGTGGACCAAACAGTCGACGACTGCTTGTTGAAAACTGGCAGCCACATCGCAAATGGTCTTTTCCTCCAGCTGCAAACCCTCGAAGTCAACTTCGCCAGGCCCGGCTATCGCATATCGGACTGCGGTTTTCAAACCGCTAAAGCTAAAGTCAAGCCGCTCCTCATTGAGGAAACTTCTGGGAAAATCGTACGCCTTGGAGTCCCCATCGACCGCTTTTTTGGAGATCGCAGGACCACCTGGGTAGGGCAACCCAAGCATGCTGGCAACTTTGTCAAACGCTTCGCCCGCCGCGTCGTCAATCGTCCCGCCAAGATAGACGGCAGTCAAAGCATCCTCGTATTGGTAGAGATGCGTATGCCCACCGCTGACCACCATTCCGATACAGGGATAGATCGATTCGTCGGCGTCTAACTGACAAGCGTAGACATGGGCATGCAAATGGTTCACAGCGATCAAAGGGATCCCCAAGGCCACCGCCAACGTTTTGGCAGCGACAACACCCACTAACAACGATCCAGACAGGCCTGGAGTATTCGCCACAGCGACCGCATCCAACTCTGAAAGCTCCATTTTTGATTGTCGAAGCGTCTGATCAATCACCGGCAGAATTCGCTCAACATGTGCCCGAGCGGCAATTTCCGGGACGACGCCACTGAACTCTTCATGGAGCTTTTCCTGCGTCGCAACGACGCTGCCAAGCACTTCAAGTTCTTGGCTGATGATGGCGGCAGCCGTCTCGTCACAAGTCGTTTCGAGGCAAAGGATGTTGAAGTTTGTACGAGATTCCGGTAATTGGCGAAACATTTCGGGAAACAGCGAGTTTAATGATGTGTTGGAATGTGAAAAATGGATTTCGGCGGCGAACGAATGAGGGGCTAATTTAATGGCTCATGGTCATTTCCCAGTCCCCCGCTGCTGATTTTCTACATTTGCCAACTCGGTCGCAACGAGTACTCAGCATGCGATTGCCCAATTTTTATCGAACTGAACAATCAGATGGTTGGCCGAATAATCATCACATCCGTGTTAGGTGGTCAGAATCACCGTTGGGATGTGACCGTGAAGAATGCACACCGTTGTTTTTGTGTAATTCAACAACCCTCAACTAATATTACAGTCTATCCAAATCAGGATTTTTTAGGACTTCAAGCGTAGGAATGAAGATGAAAACCCCTCGCATTTTGCACTCATCGTTGGTCGCCGTGGCCCTTTTGGCAAGCGTCATCGCAGCCCCATTGGCAAATGCCCAGACGGACGACAAACCAGCTGAAACTCCGCAAGAAAAGGTTGTTGAGAATCAAGTGACCGATGACGGGAATATTCGATTCTCGTTTCAGGATCAAGATTGGCGTGACGTCATTCCGTGGTTCGCCGATCAAGCTGGATTTCAATTGCAACAAGTCGACGATTGGCCCGAAGGCGTATTCAGCTTGCAAGATCAAGATGAGTACAGCGTGCTCGAAGCCCTCGACCAACTCAATCACGCGCTTCGGATCAAAAAACCGGATGCCTACACGCTGATTCGAAATCGACGCATGTTGATTCTGACCCGTGTGGCCGATTCCTATCCTGATGAATTGATCGAAACGGTCAACGTTGCCGATCTGCAAAACCGCGGCAAATACGAAATCATGGATGTCAAGTTTGAACTGAGCGAACTCGACGGAGAAGTCATTTACGATGAGTTGAAACAACTCGTCAGTGACGAATTTCGAAACCAGTACGCACTTTTCCCATCTTCTAACCAGTTGCAGGCTCGCGGTACCGGCGAACAACTTCGCAACATGCGTGACTTGATCATGGATGCCATGCGGATCATGGAATCCAACCAGCGTGGCAGTTTCATTTACACGCTCAAGTATCAAGACCCGGAAACATTCCTCGCAATTGTTGGTGCCGAACTTGGTTTTCGCGGCGAAAACACGACCAACGAAGAAGGAACGATCAGCATCATTGCGGAACCGCTGAGCGATCGTCTTTTTGTCAGCGGCACAAAAAAGATGCGTGATCGTTTTGAGACTCTCGCCACCATGGTCGACTCAGATCCGAATAACACAGCGGAAGTCGTCGAAGTCGATGCCCCCTATTTCTTCAAATACCCGGTATTAAGTGACCCCAAGCTCGCCTTCAATTTGCTGCAAAATGTTCTCGAGGGAACCGATGCAAAAATGGAGCAAGATGAAGTCACAGGTTCAATTGTCGTTCTCGCTCGTGATGAAGATCATCAACGCGTCAAGTCTGGCTTGGCGATCTTGGAAAACAATCAAGATGGTTTTGCGATTATCAAACTTGAGAAGATTGGAGCTGCAGAAGCTCTGACCATCATGCAAAACATCTTCCAGCAAAATACGCTTGATGATGATTCCGCCCAAAAAGGTCCGCAGTTCATTGCCGACTCTTACACCAACAAGATCATCGTCTCGGGCACGGTTCAGGAAGTTGCACGTGTCAGAGCAATGCTGAAGCAATTGGACGATGAGTACGAAGACCCGGTTCCCCCTGGACCTCGATCTCGCGTTCGAATCATCCCAATGGATGAATCCGAGCAACAAAAATTGGCTCCGATGATCGAGTCGCTTTTGGGCACCGTCAACCGAGGCAACAAATTCCGTGTCATCCTGCCTGAAGAGCGAAAGTCGATGAACATGCGGATTCGCAGTGGCGAGTTTGATGACCCGCGTGCTCTTGAAGAACCGCTACCCGGTGAGTCACTGTTGATCCCACAAAGAGCGACACGACCCGATGAAGGTACAAGCAACCAACGTGGCAACACGCCAAGTCGTCGAAATGACCAAGGTTCCGTTCAACGAACCGTCGACGAATGGTTGTTCGTCGGAACCCAGGCATTCGGCATTTCGCCTGTCGTCGCCAACACCAGTCTGATTTGGCAAGAGGAAGAATCGACCGATGATGATTCCTCGAAAGGCTATCAGGATCCCGATTACACGCCGCCGCCGAAAGTTCAGTCGGTCCCTGGAGCTCCGATCACTTTTCGTTTTAACGAATATGGATTGACCATCGAATCGGAAGACTTAGACGCTGCTGATGATATCGAATACGCCATCCGTGATTTTCTCGGCGAAGAATCAACCATTCAGCTCCCCGTCTTTTACGAGTTGGCACATCGAAGTGTCATCGAAATTAAAGAGATGCTCGAAATCTACTACGGCATGGAAGATGGCGGTGGTGGAGGCGGCGGTGGCGGAGGAGGCCTCATGGGTGGCATGATGAATAATATGCTCGGAGGCGCCGGCGACCTTCTTGGAGGATTGCTCGATACAGGTGGTGGCGGTGGTGGCGGCGTGCTCGAAGGTGATGTCACATTCGGCATGGACGTCCGCTTCAACACGCTATGGATTCGAGGAGCCACTGACAATGACCTCGCAGAGATCAATCAGCTGATCGATATGTGGGACCGTCCTGAAGGTTCGATCAAACCCGAACTTGCCGGTGAGTTTCGCACGATCGATGTGATTCATCGTGATGCAGAAGAGCTCGTTGAAATCATCAAAAGCCAGATTCCTGATCTCATTCGCGACCCCGAAGCGGAAAAGCAATCCGGTGGTGGAAACAATGAGGCCCGTCAGATGATGGCAGCGATTCAGGCCATGACCGGAAAAAAACAAGGTGCCAGCTCGGCCGACAACGAAGAAAAGAAGCCGAAAGCATTACTCGGCGTCGATGAGATGACCAACCAGTTGCTCGTCACCGGCCCTTCATTTATCTACGACGAAATCCTGCTGAGAGTCCTCAAGCTCGATGTTCCTGATTTGACCAAACCTAAGACGTCGATGTTGCTTCCTGCAGAACTTGGCGACGTTGAATCGTTGGCCAAGATCCTCGAAGAACAATACAAAGGAAACATCATTATCGACATGGGCGACGAAGAAACCGGAACCAACCGGAACGGCTCTTCGTCAACCAGTGGCCGTCCTTCCTCTGGAAACACGGCAGCCTCGACTCAAGCCAAAGCCACCAGTGACGCAGCTCGTGCGGCATTTATGAATGCCATCCGCAGCAACGCTGCTCGTGGCGGTGGTGGTGGTGCACAGGGCGGTGGCGGTCGCGGAGGTGCAGGCGGCGGTCGTGGCGGACGCGGTGGTGGTCGGTAATCAAAAATCGAAGCGAATTGAATCCATTCGTTCAATTCGTCCGTAGATCGTTGGTGCGTCGAGACGTTTTTTACCTAGGTTTTGTGGCGTTTTTGTCAAAAACTGACTCGTTTTGTGCGATTTGGTAAACCGAAACCGACATAGATGAGTAGTAACTTTACCGCAATTGTGGAAATATTCGCAATGATTCGACGAATCACTCAAAACACCGTAAGTTGTTTCGCGAATTGACGTCATTGCGACTCAGGCGTTGGTCTGAAAAATGGGAATGGGCTGGACGATGTTCCAATCTTTGTATCGCCCGATATCGAGATCACGGCATCACATGACTTTTTAAATGAGGCGATACCATGGCGGACAGTTTCTGGTACATCAAAAATTGCAATCTTTTTGCTCAACTTGCGGCGTCAGACATCGCCGAACTTGAAGCTCAATCTCGTGTTCGCAAGATGAAGAAAGGCGAGCCAGTCTACCTGCCCAACGAGCAAGCTGATGGCGTGCTTCTGGTTGCTCAAGGTCGCGTCAAAATCTGCCATGCAACTCCAGATGGCAAACAGTCCATTCTCGGTTTTGTCGATGTCGGTGAAATCTTTGGCGAACTTTCCATTCTTGGAAGCGAACGCCGAGACGAGTACGTCGAGACGACCGAAAAAACCACCTTGGTTTTGCTCCCTAAAGAAGGGCTTCAGCAAGTCCTTCGAAAATACCCCGAACTGGTCCTTGGCGTCACCAAGTTGATCGGCTTGCGTCGACAACGAGTCGAAAAACGGCTTCGCAATCTTCTCTTCCGCTCCAACCGTGAACGCGTGATCCACTTGCTGATCGAACTCTGTGAAAAATACGGACATCGCGGCGAAGAAGGCATTTCGCTGAACATCCGTCTCTCACATCAGGAAATGGCCTCGATCATTGGCTCGACTCGCGAAACAGTCACCGTGGTGCTCGGCCAACTGCAAAAAGAGAATCTGTTGAAGATCGCTCGTCGCCGAGTCATCATCACCGACCTCCATCGACTGGCAGCAGAAGTCAACGAAGCCACTCCGCAAATCGGCGAAGCAACGGTGGCTCGAAACCTGGCGCCTCGATTGTCCAGCATGTAAGTTCGGTTGCGTTGGGCTTTTAAAAACAGAAGCAACACAACAAATCAAATCGCATAAGATGCCTCATGGCGGCCCAAACGGGCCGCCTTTTTTTATGCCCAATTCTCATGCCCAATTCGCATCTGTTTTCTAGGCCGATTCGTTTTCTTGCCGGTTGATTTACTTGGCGGGCTTGGCAAACTTGCTCCCGCAAGCGTATACCGAACAACAGCCAACATACGACCAACACTCTGCGTGATGCGGAGTCGTACACTTGTTACAAACGACGTACGCTGGTCCATGAATCTCGTCACCACAAACCAGACAGTCCGCTCCAATCCCGCGGTTCAAGCAGGAGTCCAGGTTCAGTCCGATGACATCGTCTTCAACGTAGAGGATCGTCTCTCCATCACCGCCGATCGCATCGACCAGGGCGACTCCGTTCCTAACCATACTCAACAACTTGTCTTGATCTGGGACCATCGAAACAACGGCGAAAAACGTTGTCCCAAATGCCGAAATCTGTTTGATTTTGGTTGCTCGGGAATCCCATTGAAGATGCCCGACATCGATCTTCTTGACCAAAGTCTTGACGCGTTCATCGAAACGAGCCATCAACATGGCCGGCACATCTGACTGGATGAAATAGCGTTTATCAAAGAAGAAGTCACCAATCAAAATGTCTTCGGTGCCCAGAAAAATCCGCGAGAAAAAATCCTTATAACCCTCAGGCGTCAGACTAAAACGAAAGTCCCCCTCAGGCCACTGGACGGTCAGCTTAACCGCAACTGGATCTCCGATACGCTGGTTGAGTCTTGTTGATACCAGCTCCAATTGACAGTGTCTGCCACCGTGGAGAAATCGAACGATTGCCTTGGAGTAAAAGCTGCCCTTCTGAACAACCGTCCCATTGAAATGGTGACCCATTCGAACAATGATTTGGTTCACTTGGTAAATCGCATAGGCGCGGATACCGACAAGCACCAACATCCCCACCGTGAAGAACGCTAAAAAACCAAGCGACATCCAAACCATTTCATCCAAAGAATTTCTCCGAAGCCAGCCCTGAACACACGATTAAAGAAGGTTGTACGCGGTAGTTGAAACGGTTTCACAATATTTCGAGCTCGCGTCCAGCTATCCTAAGTCTATATGTGTTGTGACGCAAAACGTGATGTGCAAACCGTCTTCGTTTTGCAGCTCTCAATCTTTCGCTGATTTGTGTAAACTGGTAACGTCAGACAAACGAATCGCAAATTATCTGAATGACCACTAGCGATGTTGAGCTTTCAATCAAAACGATGCCTCGACGCCCAACCATTGATCAGTTTGGTGGTCAGAGCTGCGAGCGTACTCATGGCCATGATGCTGATCCCATCCTCAGCGTTTGCACAGGATGAACCGCGAGCAGACTTGAAAAGCTTTTTGGAGAACTATTGCTTCGAATGTCACTCCAACGACGACCCGCAACGGGACTTTAGCATTGAGCAACTCGCTTGGGGTAACACCGAAATTATTGATACGCCGTCGGCGGACGCATATGAAAAGATTGTCCGACGGCTGCAAGCTCAACAGATGCCACCCACCAGTGCTGATCGACCATCCATGCGAGAGTATCAAACGGCGACACAAGAACTGACGAAACTTCTGGCAGCTCGCTACCAGCATCAGCAACATCTGACTCCGCTGAGTTCACTCAGGCGTTTAACCCGAACAGAGTATCAGAATGCTGTTCGCGATCTCTTTCAAATCAACATCGATGCGTCACAGCTGTTGCCCAAAGATCCATCGAGCCATGGATTCGACAACATCACAGTGACCGAACTCTCACCGACGTTGCTGAATCGCTACCTCCGCACGGCCCAGGTGATCGCGCGCCAAGTCGTCGCTGGCAGCGGCGAACCTGTCGGTGTGACGATTCGACTCCCGGCCGATCGGTCGCAAGAAGAACATGTCGACGGGCTTCCTTTTGGAACGCGAGGGGGCACTCGTTTCACTTACCGTTTTCTCGAATCGGGCGTTTACGAGTTTGCGATGAAACTGACGCGTGACCGCGATGAAAAAGTGGAAGGGTTGAATCGCGCTCACTCGATTGACTTGCTACTTGACCGAAGCTTGGTCAAACGATTCTCGATTAAACCACCCAAAGGAAAAACGGCTAACTATCAGGACTACTCGCAAACAGATGCCCATTTGGTCATTCGCCTGTTTGTGCCAAAGGGTGATCACGAAGTCGCCGTGACTTTTCCAAAAACATTTTCGTCACTGGTCGAAGACAAGCGACAACCGTTTGATGCCAACTTCAATCGACACCGTCACCCGCGACGAACGCCAGCGTTATACCAAGTCACCGTTGTCGGTCCATTGGCGACCAGCGAATCGGAAAGCGAGCCTGAAACGCCTTCGACACCTGTAAAACCATCAAAGCGGATTCTGCTGGGCAAAGAGGTGCCCAACGATCTTGCTGAACGACGTGAGTTTGCGATAAACACACTTCGACGGGTCGCTCGACTCGCGTATCGGCGACCCTGCGACAATGAGGATCTCGCACCCGCCATCAAGCTTTACGATCGCACGATCGCCGAGTCGACGTTCGAGGCGAACGACGATCGTTTTGACGAAGCGATGGAAACGGCCGTTGCTTCGATTCTGGTCAACCCGGCGTTCTTGTTCCGCATCGAGCCGAACGAAGGGGACGCTCGCGACGATGGTCCAAGCGATCAGTTGCGGCTGGCTTCGCGTTTGTCCTTTTTTCTTTGGAGCAGTATTCCAGACGACGAGTTGCTCACTCTTGCCGAGCAATCCAAACTTCGTGATCGCCAAACGCTACGGCGACAAGTCGATCGGATGCTCGCTGACGCTCGAGCGGAATCGCTGGTCACTAACTTCGCAGATCAATGGTTGTATCTGCGCAATCTGGAATCGATCACACCGGACCTTCGACTCTTCCCCGACTTTGACGACAATCTTCGTCAATCATTTCGAGCTGAAACGCAAGCGTTGTTTCGCGATATGCTGCGGCAAGACCATTCGGTGTTGCGTTTGATCGATTCAGATTACACGTTTCTCAATCAGCGGTTGGCGACTCACTATGGCATCCCGGGAGTCCAAGGTTCGCATTTTCGAAAATTTCGAATTGACGATCGATGGCCCCGCGGCGGGATTCTTCGACATGGAAGTATCTTGATGGCGACGTCTTATGCCACTCGAACGTCACCCACGATTCGCGGTAACTGGGTACTGGAGAATATTTTGGGGCTGCCGGCGCCACCACCGCCACCAAACGTGCCCAACTTAAAAGAAAAAACGGCACTCGAGGCGACATCCGTTCGCGAGCGGCTCGCCGTGCATCGCGAAAATCCCGCTTGTGCAAGCTGTCACAACTTGATGGATCCGATTGGATTTGCATTTGAGAATTTTGACGCCGTTGGACGATGGAGGGAATTAGACGGCGAGATTGCCGTCGATTCGTTAGGGAAATTTCTGGACGGCGCGACAGTCAATGATGTCGCCAGTTTCGAGGCCAAAATCATCGAACACCCTGAGTTGTTCGCGCAAACGATCACCGAAAAACTAATGATCTATGCACTTGGTAGAATGGCAGATGCCAATGATCAACCTTCCATTCGCAACATTGTCGCAGAAGCCAGAAAATCTGATTTTCAGTTTTCAGAATTGATCAAATCGATTGTGTTGAGCGATCAATTTCTCGGTGTACCGGGATCCCATCAAACATTGCCATCCGCCAGCAAGACAAAAAGGTAGACCGATGATCCGCAAACGATCGCTTTCCAGACGAACAATGCTCAAGGGTGCAGGCGTAGCGTTGTCCATGCCGTTACTCGATGCGATGATTCCGGCGATGACCGCAACGGCAAATACCGTCGCTGCAGCTGGAAATTTGAAGCGTATTGGTTACGTCTACATTCCAATGGGGTTCAACCCGGAACGTTGGATTCCCGATGGCGACGACTTGAAGACGCTGCCTTTCAGCTTGCAGCCATTGGAAAAAGTAAAACACAAGCTTACCGTTTTAACGAACACCGACTTGCAAAACGCTTATCCGGGTTCGCATGCGACCTCGAATTCCGCGTTTCTTAGCGCCGCGCGAGCAAAACGGACGGAATCCACCGATTACTACAACGGCACGACTGTCGATCAAATCGCTGCGAAAAAAATTGGCACAGCGACACAGCTGCCATCGCTTGAACTGGCGATGGATCTCCTTTCTACCGTCGGTCAATGTGATAACGGTTACGCCTGCGTTTATCAAAACAATTTATCCTGGGCATCGCCAACTCAGCCACTCCCTTCGGAAGCTCACCCACGCCTGG
Source organism: Planctomycetota bacterium (assembly GCA_038534355.1). Taxonomy (GTDB): domain Bacteria; phylum Planctomycetota; class Planctomycetia; order Pirellulales; family Pirellulaceae; genus Mariniblastus. The sequence goes on along the minus strand of JBCAWX010000037.1, from coordinate 44,941 downwards.
TCTTTGAGTCGCTGTTTGGTTTAGGCGGTTCTGTTGAAGAACGCAAACAAGCGTTGAGGCGTCGTGCCAGTTTGTTGGACTCGATGACTTCAGAAATCAAACGAATGAAATTGCAAGTCGGAGCATCGGATCGCAACAAGATCGACGGGTACTTGCAAAACATCCGCGAAGTCGAGCGGAGAATTCAGTTAGCTGAAAAAACGGCCGATGAGAATCCGCTCCCGGATCTCGACCGTCCAGTTGGCGTACCTGCTGCTTATCGCGATCATGCTCGATTGATGTTCGATCTGCAACTGCTGGCCTTTCAAGGCGACATCACGCGAGTGGTTAGTTTTCAATTGGCTCGTGAAGCGAGCACACGCAGTTACCCTGAAGTCGGAGTACCTGATCCGCATCACCCGGTCACACACCATGGAAACGATCCTGACAAACTGGAGAAAGTTGCCAAGATCAATCGCTATCACGTGTCGCTGTTTGCGGAGTTTTTGGAAAAATTGGATGCGGTCCAAGAAGGGGAAGGAACGCTGCTGGACCATTCGGTCTATTTGTACGGCAGTGGCATGGGTGACCCGGATGCCCACGATCATTCCAATTTGCCAATGCTCGTTGCCGGTGGTGCGGCGGAAAACATAAAAGGGAACCGCCATATCCGTTTCAAAGATCCCACGCCGTTGTCCAACGTCCATTTGACGTTGCTCAATAAGGTTGGCGTTCCATTGGAGTCGTTTGCGGACAGCACTGGCACCGTCGACCAACTGTTTGATCCTGTCGAGCTTTGATGTGTTACATCTTCTGGCAAAAACTGTACGACACCGTTTAATCGCGAACACCGCCAAGTTGAAGCGATTCGTTGCGATGTGGATCGCAATGGTTTTCGCAACGCTATTGGCTGATCCGCTGTTGGCTCAGCAGAACAAACCTGCCGACGAGCACAACGCGGTTGCATCGACGCCTGAAGCACAACCGGCATCGCTTGAGGAGCGCTCAATCCTTCGAGCCGCCCGGCAAAACGACTGGCTTTCGGTTCGTCGACTGCTCAAAGAAGAGTCGACTGCAGATGTTTCTGATGCAGACGGCACCAGCTTGGTTCATTGGGCGGTCTTTCATCAACAATCAAACGAGTTGCGATGGTTGATCGAGCGTGGTGCAAAAGTGGATCAACCCAATCAATATCAAGTGACACCGCTGAGTTTGGCTTGCGAGTATGGTCACGAACAGTGCGCGAAGACGTTGATCGAACAGCAAGCTGACATCGAAACAACGCGACTTGGTGGCGAGCGACCTTTAATGCTGGCGGCCAGGAGCCAATCGTTGCCCATTGTCCAAGCTTTGATTGCCGCCAAGGTCAAGCTGGACGCTCGCGAGAAGAACGGCCAAACCGCACTAATGTGGGCGGCTGCCGCCGGTCACGCAACGATCGTCGACGCTTTATTGGACGCAGGTGCCGACCGCGACATCGCCACGAAGAAATCTGGCTTCAATGCGTTCTTGTTCGCAGCTCGTGAAGGAAAATCAGCAGTGATCCAACGAATGATCGACGCGGGTTGCGATGTCAATCAAACGCTCAAGCCGATTCGTACCGGTGGGCGCAATCCCCGCAAGAACATGTCGGCATTGATGTTGGCTGTTGAGAGTGGCCACCTCGATTTGGCGTTGAAGCTGGTGGATCAAGGTGCGGACCCGAATGATCAACGAAGCGGGTTTTCGCCATTGCATGCGATCACCTGGGTACGCAAAACCAAGTTGGGTGACAATCCTGAAGGAGATCCGCCACCTCGAATCGATGGCAAGTCAGGTACATTGGCCTTTGTCCGCGAGATAGTCCAGCGCGGCGCGGATGTGAATCTGGTTTTAAAAACCGGTCGATCGCCCGGCAAAGCTCAGCTGAACAACCGAGGCGCAACGCCATTTATGCTGGCCGCCAAAACTGCTGATTTGCCATTGCTCAAGTTGCTCGCCGAACTCGGTGCGGATGCGACAGTCAACAACGCCGATGGATGCACCCCTTTGATGGCTTGTGCAGGCATCGGAGCGGTCGCCGTTGGCGAGGAACCGGGGACCGAAGATGAAGTCATTGCCACCATTCGTTGGTTGATGGAAGCAAACATTGACATCAATACCGTCGACGCGAATGGCGAAACGGCGATGCACGGCGCTGCCTATCGAAACTACCCTCGAGTGGTTTCACTGCTTGCCTCGCTTGGTGCGGATCCCGCGATCTGGAACAAAAAGAATCGTTTTGGTTGGACACCGTTCGACATCGCGTCTGGTAAACGCCCCGGCAGCCTGAAACCCTCACCTGCCACAGCCGCTGCGCTTGATCAAGCGAAAGAAACATTCCAATCGAAGTAGTGGTCGTCGTTCAAGACAAAATGACTGAACGCAAACGGTTGCGAAAACGTTCGATCCACTTTGAATGTCTACAGCCGCTCTAAGCCTCTACGCTCGGCCGGCCTTTTGATTAAAATCAAGGTTCGATTCACCTGACGCGAGAAACCCAATGCGCATATTTCACTCGATCCTGTTTCTGGCCGCCAGCGTTGCTGCGATGCAACTCTCTTTCGGGACAAACGCAAATGGCGATGTCGTACCAGTCCCTGAAAAAGTCGTTCCCAAAAAAATGGAGGGGGCGAAACCGCGCAACGTTGTGTTCATCCTGTCCGATGACCATCGTTACGATGCGATGAGTTTTATGGGTCATTCGATTGCCAAGACGCCCCACATGGATGCCATGGCTCGCAACGGCGCTCACCTGAAGAATGCGTTCGTGACCACCTCACTCTGTTCACCGAGCCGCGCTTCGATCCTGACGGGGTTGTACACGTTTCGCCATCGTGTCATCGACAACCAAAGAGCGGTACCTGAAGGGACGCTTTTCTTTCCGCAGTATCTTCAGAAAGCCGGCTATACAACGGGCTTCATTGGGAAATGGCATATGGGACATGCCAACGATAATCCTCGCCCCGGTTTTGATTACTGGTTCAGTTTTAAAGGCCAGGGGCAATACTACCCGCCCAACAAGAAGTACACGATCAATGACAATGGCAAACGGGTTCCGCAAGATGGTTATATCACGACGTTGTTGACCGAAAAGGCGGTTGAGTTTCTGGAAGCTCAGCGCGACAACGAGCAACCCTTCTTTTTGTATCTATCTCACAAGGCCGTTCATGGACCGTTTACTCCAGAGCCCAAATACGAGGGTTCTCTGGCAGAGTCGCCGTTTGAATTGCCTGAATCTGCGGAGCTGCAAACCAACAATCAACGCAATCGCCCGCGATGGCTGTTGGATCAACGCAACAGTTGGCATGGCATGGACTTCCCATTGCACACTGGCAACGATGTCGAAACGTTTTACAAAAGTTATTGCGAGGCGTTGCGCTCCGTTGACGACAGCATCGGTGCCGTGATGGATCAACTCAAGAAAATGGGCATTCATGACGACACGCTGGTCATCTACATGGGCGACAACGGCTACATGTTTGGCGAGCATGGACTGATCGACAAACGTGTCGCTTACGAGACGTCCAGCCGAGTACCGATGCTGATGCAGTGCCCAGCGTTGTTTAAAGGGGGCAAGGTCGTTGAAGAAGTAGTCGCCAACATTGACGTGGCCCCGACCATCATGGAAGCGATGGGATTGCAGAAACCACCTCACATGGATGGCCAAAGCTATTTGCCGTTGGCCGAAGGCAAACAGATTCCGTGGCGCGACTATTTTCTGTACGCCTATTATTGGGAGCAGAATTTTCCTCAAACGCCAACCCATTTTTCGTTGCGGGGAAACAGGTTCAAGTACACGACCTACTACGGTCTTTGGGACACTGACGAACTGTTCGATCTCAAAGCCGATCCTGATGAACAGAAAAATTTGATTCATCAACCTGAGTATCAACAGACAAAACAGCAGATGCAGGATCGGTTGTATGCAATGATGGATGAACTGGGAGGCATGGCCATTCCGATCAACCCACCTCGAGGACGTCAGCAGAACAAGCGGCTTCGTGATCGCGACGGCGTCAACGCTGCGGATTTCCCCGAAGCAATGGTCGTAGATGAGCCGCTTCGTAAAGAACTCAGAAAGAAGCCTGAATTCAAAAAGAAGCCGCCTCAAAAAAAGTAGCGATCCGAACGTAACCCAACGAACATACTTTTGATTTGCATTTTCAATTTGCGAGCGAACTCCGTGGCAGGTTGATGCCAACCCACACTTCCTGCAACAATCATCGCAATCTCACAGCGTTTTCAATCAGGATTAAAACCATGAAATATTTTGTCTCCCACCTTCGAACCGGGCTCGTGATGCCGGCTGTTTTTCTGTTGATGATCGGTTTGATCGGCGCGACCGTCGCTCAGGAAACCGATGTCGCAAAACCAAAACAAGAGAGCGACAAACAAGACAAAGCGTCAGAAACTAAACAGGACGACGAAGTCGACGGGGACGATGTCAAGCCATTTGATGTCGAGATTCGTGACGGCAGAATCGTTTTTTCCGCATCTGGAAAATGGGAAAAAGTCAAACCTCGCAGCCGCATCGTCGAATTTGAGATCAAGGTTCCCAAAGAGAAAGGGGACACCAAAGACGGTCGCTTAACCATCATGGGTGCCGGTGGGACAATCGATGCCAACATTGATCGCTGGAAGAAGCAATTTGAGATCGCCAAAGATGCTGAAGACAAAGACATGATGGCCGTCATGAAAAAGAAGATAAATGACCAACAAGTCACCATGGTCGACATCACAGGCACATTCATCGACGCTCCAGGTGGACCTTTCAGCGGTGGACAAAAAATTGAGCGTCCCGACTACCGAATGTTGGCTGCGATCATCGAAACCGAAATGGATGGCAACTACTTCGTCAAACTGTACGGTCCAAAGAAGACGATCGGAAAACACTTTAAGCGTTTTAAGAAGATGATCGACAGCGTCAAAGTCGGCGACTAACACTGGCAAAAACGCTGCAGACAATTTCACTTGAGCGTGTGATCATCTCGACTTGATGATCGCACGCTATTTTTTTGGCCTGAACGCTACGATGCGTTGCGGATTGGTATCCAGAAAGGGTCCTTCAATCAGATCGATGCAGTAAGGAATCGCTGCAAAGATGGCGTCGAGACATTCGGCAATCGCTTTGGGGCTGCCGGGAAGATTAACAATCAATGAACCACTCTGCCCTTTGCGATTCGTCAAGTTCTGTTCTTGATTTTCAGAGCTACTGCGAATGCCGGCCGTTTGCCGTGAGAGGATTGCCGTTGGTACCTTCGTCAGACTGACGGCTCGCATCGTTTCGCCAAAACCTGGCATCATTTTGTCACAGACATTCTCCGTGGCTTCGGGCGTCACGTCGCGACTGGCAGGGCCTGTGCCGCCCGTCGTGACGATCAGACAGCAGTTTTGTTCGTCGGCCAATTCGATGAGTGTCGATTCGATCAATGGTTGTTCATCAGGGATGACACGATATTCGATTTCAAACTGACTCAATAGGACGTCTTCCAAGTAGTGCCTGATGGCCGGTCCGGAACGATCTTCGTATTCACCTGAGCTTGCTCTATCTGAAATCGTCACGACCCCAATGATTGCGGATGGATTGCTCGTGTCGTTGTTTTCGTCTGACATAACTTATGAATTCCTGAACAACCCGATTCCTGAAAATCTCGTTGCTTAAACCACTGATTCGGTGACAGTTTTACGATTCGACGGTTGAGTCAAAAGCGTGTTGCAAAGACGATCTCGCATCGACGCAGTTTAAGTTGGACGAAAGTGTACTGATCGTGATATGACCTTCGAGCAACGCTTGCGTATCGGTCAAAAATGGTGAAGGTTGTGGTCCTGGGTTGTTCGTCGCCCAGAAATAGCGTCGATTTTTTGGATCGTGTCCATGATCAAAATCGTATCCCATCGGATTCGTTTCCACGGGAACCACTCGAATTTCAGCGTCCGACCGACAACCGGCAGTGGGGAAGTTCAAATTGAAGAATGAACCAGTTGGGACGGAAATCGAAGCACACTGTTCAACAATGGGCCACGCGAGCTCGGCGGCCTTGCCGAAATCCATCAGTGAACTGGATTCCAGACTGATCGCGATCGATGGAATTCCAAACGCTGCGCCAGCCATCGCACCTCCGACGGTGCCAGAGAAATTGACATTGGGGCCGGCGTTGAGACCATCGTTGATCCCACTCAAAATGACATCGGGACGAAATGGACAAAGTTCATGAAGTCCAAGTCTCACACAATCGACAGGCGTGCCATTGAGTGAAAAACCTGGAATCCCTGCGTCCTGAGAATCATCCAAACCACCCAAGGCCTTGGGAAACAATGGTCGCAAAAATGTGATCGCCGAGCTAACGCCGCTCTGCTCGACACTGGGAGAAACGACAAAAACGTCCGAACAGTGTTTTCGAGCAACCATGGCCAACTGAATGATGCCTTGCGAGTGCACTCCGTCATCGTTGGTGATAAGAACTTTCATGAATCGTAGTTGAACCTTGTCGTGGAGTCAGATGATTGGAACTAATGGAGCGAAGTAATTTCTTCGAATGACTTTTTGGTGATCTTGGGGACGCGGGCATCGTCGGCAGGGTAGCCGACGACCAACAAAACGAACGGTCGTTCATTGGTTGGTCGACCGAGAATCTTATTGAGAAATTTCATCGGGCTGGGAGTGTGGGTCAATGTGCCGAGCCCACAATGGTGCAAGGCCGCAATCAGGAAACCGGTGGCGATGCCCACCGATTCAGAAACGTAGTAGTTTTTCTGGCGCTTCCCGGATTCATCGACCGCGTGTGCTTGGGCAAAAACAACAATCAAGTAAGGTGCGATTTCGAGGAAAGGCTTGCTTTCGTCGGTACCCAGTGGCGCCAAAGCGTTGAGCCAACTCTGCGGTGCTTTGCCACCGTGATAAAACTCGTACTCCTCTTTTTCCGCTGCCTCACGAATCTTTCGTTTGGTCTCTGGATCACGCACGATTGCGAAATGCCATGGTTGCAAATTGGCTCCGTTGGGGGCCGTTCCTGCGGCAAGCAGGCATTGTTGAATCACTTCAAATGGAACATCTCGATCAGAAAAGTCCCGGATCGACCTCCGCTGTGCAATTTCCGAATAGAACGAATTGGCTCGCTGTTGCATCTCGGCTTCAGGAAAACTTGGATAGTCAATCAGCGAGATCGATTTGTATTTGTCAGTCATCAGTTGGTCTCTCGGTTCGACAATCGAGCGGAAGAATCCAATTTGTTTCCATTTCGATCGGCTTTTGCCCGGCACACGTCAGTTAGCACAATTATGGTTTCACCTTGGAACTCCTGGCCGCCATTCAGCGAATTCACGGTCCCGCTGCATTGATTCTGCTGAGGCAAGACCGCAGGCAGCGAGACAAGAAAGGTGACGACCGCCCAGAATTTGATTAGATTGGTTGTATTCATCAAAGCCGCACCGGGTTAATCGTTGCCAGGATTGTTAAGATTCGGTTAAAACCACTCTGGTGGTGATCGCGAATCCGGGTAAATCCACTAAAACGTCGATCATAGGAACTCAGTTTAAGACGGGATCGCGAACATGAAACCACCGATAGCGTTTACGAAAGTAATTCTTGGCGCATTCATGTGCGGCGTGGGGTTGCTCACCGTTTCGATCATTTGTCTGGATCTTGTTCGTACGGCTAACCCTGCCAGGAACACCGAAGCGTCGGCACCCGACTTTGGCGTTTCAACTTTTGGCGCCCCACGCGTGCTGGACCCGGCGACGTTGGGGGAAAGCTGGCGACAATTTCGAGGTCCCGGTTCGCACGGTATCTCCGAAAGAACGGATCTGCCCGTCGAGTGGTCCAAAGATACAAATCTGTTTTGGGAAACCAAACTTCCTGGACGTGGTTCATCCAGCCCGATTGCACATTTCCAACGGATCTATGTGACGTCGACTTCTGGATATGGTGAATCTTTTGAAAACCGAGGCGAAGTTCGCTATCTAAAACACCATGTCGTTTGCCTGGACGCAAGCACGGGGAAAACGATTTTCCGTCGGGACATTCAAGGTAGCCCGTTAACCCAGAAACTGAACCATCAATTGCTGCAACACGGTTTTGCGTCCAGCTCACCAGCCAGCGATGGGATCAATGTTTACGCGTTCTTTGGAACATCGGGCGTCTATAAATTTGACTCTCGTGGGAAGTTCATATGGCATGCCGATGTCGGACATGAGCACAGCAAATATGGATCGGCTTCATCGTTGGTGATTCACAACGATCGACTCATTGTCAATGCGAGCGCCGAAAGCGAATCGGTCGTCGCGCTGGATGCAAAAACAGGTCGAGGGCTGTGGCGAATCGATGATGTTCGAGAGAGCTGGTCAACGCCTGTGATCGCAAAGAACCAAAAAGGCGAGACGGAATTGATCATTCAAGACGAGGGCCGGGTTCGCGGTTTTAGTATTGAATCGGGGACCGAGCTTTGGTGTTACCGCGGCCCAGAAGGTTATTCGGCTTCCACCCCCTACGTTGACAATGGCATTTGCTATTTCACTGCCGGTCCGACCAGGACGTTGACTGCCATCAAGATTGGTGGATCTGGAGACGTTACGAAATCAAACCATCTTTGGTCGGTTGACAACACCTCACGATTTACTTCGCCGATGTACTTGACTGGTGTTGTTTACGTGTTGGGCGAATCGGGAATCTTTAAATGCTTTGACGCCAAAACGGGCGAGTTGATCAACGCGAAACGAATTCCGACGAAACAACGCATCTACGGTTCGCCGGTCCTTGCGGGTCCTTACTTCTACTTACCAAACGGTGGGAATAGATTTTTTGTCTGTCGCGCATGCACGACACTTGAATTTGTTCGTGACAATCAATTACCAACGACATCGGCGGTCGTTGCTTCGCTTTGTCCGTCAGCAAATTCATGGCTGATTCGCTCTGACGACCAAATTCAATGTATTGTCAGAACGAAAAAACCCAAGCGACCGCCAAACTTGGTGACCCGTACTTCGGTCGAACCAGTCGAAATCAAACCTCGTTTCGAGTACGACCAGAATCGACTTCAGCCAAAAATGTTTTCGACGTTTCTTTCGCGGGATTCAGGATTGCAAGCCAAGGCGATTATCAAACCCATCGCCGATCGGATGAGCTATTCCGAACGGCTCCAAGCTTGCGAGTGGATCTGCAAAAACAACGCTCCTTTGACTGAGTTACGGCAACAACATCGCAAGGCCTACTGGAACTATCTAACAGCAGGTGACCAGACTGTCAGTGAACTGAACCGATCGCTAGCCAGTATCGAATCGGAGACATTGGAAACGGTCAAGATGCTTCAACGACGAGCCCAGCAGGTTTTGGAAAAACACAGCGTTGCTCTGAGCTCACGCTCTCAATGAAACGCCGTGATCACTAATCTCACGCGCAGTGAATTAGCATTGCCTGCCGGGCGGAGTGACGCCGGTCGTTCTACTGGTCTGACAAAACTGGGTTGAGCAATTCTTTGCACCCGGTTTCAGCCGTGCGTTAGCCGAAATTTCTGGCTTGCCTAGTGGCATCTAAAGGCGGGACTACCTTCATTTCTGGCTTGACGAACCACCAACACTATTGTGAACTTCTGCACATGTGAGTCCTGGTCCGCTAGCTGCGCAACTTGCGATGAAATTTTTTAGCTGAAAAAATTGGATGCTCTAAAAATTGTCCAACCCCCAAGAAAAATTGTCGGCATCTCAATTCATTAGAAAATAATCCAGCAACAGGTCAAAATCGACAACACACGATTCACCTTCGCGTGGGGTTGATTCGTCACTTACAGATAGATAGAAAAGATAGGGTGGTTTTTTAACCACACAAAAACATCATTCAGCCTCAATGTTCAATTTCAATCCAAGGCGACAGGAACAAGCGATCTAGTGACTGGTATTTCTGAATCAAAAAGTTTTTTTAGACTTTCGTTGATTAAACTGATGCTGTTTTGCGTCATTTTTGTTGGATGTAGCGATTCCAAAAACGAAGACGCTGAATCAAAACCAACGATTACAGAGATGAACATCCAGACGGAACAGGAAGACTAACAAAAAACAAGATGATGATTTTTCAGTTGAATGCTCTGGTGCATTGAACCGGGAAATCGAACTCCGATAAATTCATGCTTTCGATTTCTGCCTCAATCGAGCGTGTGATTGCGACTCTCCTACTTCCACTCGCCGAATTCTTAATTCGATTCACTTCGAATCCGAGTAACCCAAGTTCTTTAATTTAAAACTGTGCCGAAGCTTTTTATACTCAACGGTGAACAGGGAGGAATGGTCTTCGCGCTGGACAATGATGTCGTTTCGATCGGTCGGGATCAAAGTTGCGACATTCAGATCAGCGACGTGACTTGTTCTCGCATTCAATGTCGCATTTATCAAAACGGCGACGTCTATCACGTTAAAGACAACAACAGCTTTAACGGAACGATCGTCAATGATGCACGTGCCGATTCTGCGGAGCTCCGTGCCGGCGACGTGATTCGAGTTGGCAAGACGCATATTCGATTCGAAAAGCGATCTGACGCCGGTTTGATCGACTACCAAACGTCCGACGGAGACGTGCATTTAAACGATTCTGAATCGAGTCTCCCAATCGTTCTCACCGAGATTGGGCTCGACATCGATCCTAAGTCCAATGATGACAAAGACGTCGAACCCATTGAATCAGAAGCGGTCAAGCAACAGTTCCAAAGTTCGACCAAGGACTTGAATTTTTTCTACAAAGCATCTTTGGCCATTGCGCAAATGGAAGATCGCCGAAGCCTATTCCGGGGTCTGCTTGATTTGGTGTTGGATTGGCTCGGAACGGAGCAGGGCATTGTCGTCTTGCTCGATGATGACTTATCCAAATTCTCGAACCGTGTCGCAATCAATCGCAACACGCCGTCGGAGACGGAGATCCACGAAGTTCGCTACAACCGCCGTTTGATCGACCAGGTCATTCGTTCACGTGCTTCAGCCATGCAGGAGTTTCGAGTCAACCGAGGCGAAGGGAACACATCGTCACCCGCTGACGAGAACCTGGTGACCATCCAGGCGATTTGCTGCCCGATCGCCACTGAAAATAATATTTTTGGCGTCATCTATGTGGACACATTTGGAACACCAGACTCGGAATGCGTGGCGTTCACACGCGATAAACTGCAACTGATGATCGCCATCTCCAGTCATGCTGCGATCAAGCTGGAACACCAAGCTTTAGAAGCCGAACGTATCGCCCAGGAACGATTTGCTGCGGTTGGCGAATTGACATCCGTGATCTCTCATCGCGTCAACAATATTTTGCAGATCATCAATGGAGGAAGTTATCTGATCGATGTTGGCATGGAATCGAGTGACTATGTTTTGGTCGACAAGGGTTGGCAAATCGTTAAACGCAACCAGAACCGGATCACGCGATTGACGACCAACTTGTTGGCCTACAGCCGAGTCTTTGAACCGAACCCGTCGACTTGTGATCTATGTGAACTCGTCAATCAAGCGCTCGAGAACGTCGGCGAGTCGTTCGACATCAGCCAGATCAGCGTCCGTCATAACGAACCAGAGGATTCAGCTGCGTTTGTTGACTCGTATTTTACGGTGAAGGTTTTTGAGAACCTGTTATCGGTTGCATTGTCGGCGTCCATGGATGAAGACAATCCTTCCCAGGTCACTGTGACGACCGATTCAAATAAAGAATCAACTTCGGTCACCATGGAGTTCAATCACTTTGACGCCCGTTTTGACCTGCCAAGCATGGTGGTTGGCCCGGCGGACAAATTGAAAGCGGAAATGGGGATGTTGGAATTGCTGGTCAGCAAACGACACATCGAATCACAACAAGGGGAACTGGTGGTCTTTACCGACGTCGACAAAGCAAATCTGCTTCGAGTGACGTTTCCGAAGATCGATTTGTTCCAAGAGTTGACATTCGACGATGACGACGATGAGACAGTTTGATCAGTCGATCGAGCTGGCTGATTGCACAAATTCGTCAGAGCCCCGCAACGTCAACTCAGGCCCGCACCGTCAATGACGGCCCTCATTCGGCGTCAACTGGGACCCAGTCACCGCTTACCAGTTCAACTCCTGCCCAATACGGGTGCAGCGTATCGCCACGACGGAGGACATCGTCTAGCAGCGTTTTTGACGATGGCGTGACGTCCAGCTTTTGCGGACTGCGTCCCAACACCACCAGTCGTTTTGAAAAATCGAAATACTCTGGCGATAACCAGAGCGTCGATTTGTTCTTGATGTTCGTTGTATTGGTAGGCCGCAGTCGAAACGTATTTTGTGCAGAGATCTTCCCAGCGATCGTAATCTCTGTGTACTTCTTGGTCCGCGTAAACATCACCGGTTCGACATTGTTTTGAGCGGGAATGCCATCCAACTCAAAGAACCAGAAATAGCTGTCGCAGTCACGCAGAACGCGGCATTCAAACTCAAAACCTGGGCCACCGGGCCACCTCCGAGATTGGCCTTTCATCCAGTCGAAAGCCGCTGGCAGGTCTTCAGGAAAGTATTCTTTTGGACGCCCCTTATAGTGAATCAACGTCAACTCATTGAGAAATTTTGATTTGAGCCAACGATTGGCGATCAACTTAAACGACTTTCGACCAGCAAAGTCTTTTTCACCCAGAACACAGTACATTGGCAAATTGACGTGCTTGTTTGTGATGTAGTGATCGGTGTATTTTCCCATCTGACCCGAATAGCCGACGACGCCAGCGAAGTGTTCCGGATGGGCCATTCCAATATCGTAAGCCGCATCTGCACCCGTTCCATGCCCGGCGAGAAAGACTCGATCCTGGTCGACCGAAAATTTTCTCAGTGCTTGATACAACGCGTCGGTCACCGTCCGATGTTCGCGAGGCGAGTAATTGTAGTTGACCTGAAAACCAGCTCGCCAATCCACGGCGACAACGATGTATCCGTGTCGCATCGCCGAGCCATTTCGGACGGCAAGATTCAGCTTGCTTGATAGATTCTTATTGTGGGAGCCCACCCAGACATTTAGAAAGTTTTCCAATGGGGTTCGACCACCATCAGCCAACGTGATGATCATTGGGTACTTGCGATACGGGTTGTACTCCGGGGGCAAATGGGCGATGCATCGAAACCTCCAAGGATCTGGTTTCTTGACGGTTCCTGGCATTTCAACAAAGAACTCAATCGGTTCTGATGCGTCATAGTTATCCAGATCCGCTGCTTCGACTGGCTTGGCATTTTTCAACAGTGCGTCCAAATATTTTGGGGACCCCGCCTCCAACTCCTTGAGCTCAGCCAGAATCTGTTGGCGACGCAAATCGGATGTTTCCGTTTGCAGATACTCAAGTGCCAAATCGCGAGCTGGAAACATGGATTCAACCACGGCGAGGTTCGCTGTCGCATTGTTACTGCCCAACAGCCAACCACTGATCGCTTTGGCCAAATTTTGCTTGTCAGGCGTTCCTGCATCTTCGGCAGTCAACAGGTAGGCATCCAGTCTAGAAAGGTTGTCGTAACTCAATTCCGTTTCCAACTCACCCAGGAAACGGTTGACCACGTCCATTTGATCGTTGTTGAGATCCCTGATTTTCTTGACCAGGTCGATCACTTTCTGGCGGGTGTGCTTTAAATTCGACTGACGTGCCGCTTCGTCCTCCTGAATCTTCTGAAACCGTGCCAAAATATCTGGGGCAAGATCTTGCTTGTTTTTTGCTTCAGCAAACGCGCTACCGAGTCGAGTCTGACCCGCTTTGATGCGTGTCTCAATTTCACCAAGCACTTGGCGACCAATTAGCTGATCGAGCTCGATCCGGTTCTCCCGAATCCGCTCTTTCTGATCTGGAAAATTTCGACCGATCTCAATGTATTCATTTCTCGCTTGTTCAAAGTCGCGGGCCTGGCGAAAGAAATCTGCGATGTCAAAGTAGTCGTTGACGGTGATATCCTCACTGCCAATCCGGTTCAACAAAAGACTTCGGAGAATGTGTTTAGGAATCGTCGTTGTCGACAGGCTCATATCCCAGCGTCGATTGGGAGGCGTCCCCCCCATCAATGTCTGCACTTTGCAATAGCGAGGTGTAATCTGAGTAATCCCTTGTACGTAAGTTTTGTTTTTTCGTCGACTCCCGCTCCGTTCGACAACAGCAAATTCACGGTGTCCAAATTCGTTGAATGGACCAGCAAATTGCAAAATCCCGAATCCTTGATCGCCAGAAAACGGCCGTTGTGGGATGTCGAACTTGATCTCGTTTCGCAACGAGTCAGCGACCTTGCCAATGTTGTAATGAGAGATGAACACTTGTCGCAGTCCATCGTCAATCACGACAATCTGATTTCCGCCAACATACGGATTAAGTCCAAAGGCAGATTCGTTGTACTGAGGGATTTCAGCCAAAAGGCCTTCGAACTGAATCCCGTTCGCCATCGATAGAACCTGCTCCGAGCGATTCTGTGCAGACGCTTTAGACGCCAGCAAAAATACAAACAGAACCATCAGCGTGAACAAACGCATGCGGGGGATGGGAGTTGAACGAAAAAGTGACGTTGTCCAAAATCGTTGCATTCCTCAACTCCAATTCCAGCAGCTTCGCGCAATGCGTTGGCGATTGTGTGGTGCTTATTCGTTTGCCCCGGACGCTTGATTATAGACCAAGGCAATCGCAAGAAAAGTTTCACGGTCTCTGCTGCCTGGACGGTTGACCGTTGAAGAGTTTTTTTCAGTTACCGCCAAACACTTGTTTGATTGCAAACATGTTGCCAACTTACTGAGTTATCGGAAGTTTGCCAAAAATTGATGAAACGATTGTGATCGATTACGTTAAACTTGAAGGACGTGTGATTGAAGAAACCGTCAACTCCGTCATCATCGACATGACCAAGTTGGCCTGGCCACGGCCACTCCCATCGCACTGGATTCTTGACAAGCGTGCAGGTTACGCCATTCGACATGACACCTCAACCTACATCAACCCAAACTCCTGTCGAAACTCGGGCTGCTGTTTCCGATGTTGATGCGCCTGAACCCGCGCAACCCAATGATTCAGGGGAAGCTGTTGTTCCCTTGTGGCTTGAGACCATTACACTCCCGCGATGGGTCGTCTACGCGCAGGCGGGATTGCTCGGTTTGGTTGGCGTTGCTTTTTTTCTTTTTGGCATCATCGTCGGACACTTGTCCACAGACCGTAATGCCGAAGTCAATGCGACCTTTGATTGTCAAGTCGCCGGCAGTGTCGCCTTTCGCTTGGACGGTGACTTGCGGGCCGACGAAGGCGCTGTTGTATTCTTATTGCCGGTCGCCAAAACACCTGACAAGCGCGCCGAGGGGAGACTGGTCAATCCAGATACATTTAAAGAAGTGGACAACATCGCAATCGATCGGATCAATGAACTTGGCGGCGCCGTTGTTCGGGCAAACGGAAACGGGCAGTTCAATGTGATTGTCGATGCCAACTATGGAAACGGAATCGAATACTACCTTCTTGCAGTTTCCAAGCACAAACGGGGCGTCGATACCGAACAGATGACCAAAGAGCAGTACGCAATGATCAGTACCTTCTTTGCTCCAGTCGAAGACGTGATTGAAGATCGTTCCTACGTTTGGTTGAAACTAACCGCAACTGAGGAGCGACTTGATCTCCCTGAGATTGAGCTCTAAAACTTCAGCTGGATCACCCAAGTCGATCCGAACTTCGCTACCGGCTCCCATTTCCATTGAGACTATTATGATCCACCGATCATTCGCGTTGCCGTTGAGCAACTTCCTCTTCGCTAGCTTGATCATCCTACTGGCACCGATCTTTTCCCAAGCCCAAGAGACGAACGACGCTATGGATTTGCCAAAACTTGGCGACCGTCTGACGCCAGAACAAGTCACACGATTCGCTCGCCTGGCTCTCAAGAATATTCAAACTGAATACCCAAACAAGCCAGGCAATGTGGTCGTCGATGACGCCAGTGTTCGAACGCCGAAATCGATGCACCCGGCCTTTTATGGTTGCTTCGACTGGCATAGCAGTGTGCATGGCCACTGGATGTTGGTGAAGATTCTGAAAGAGTACCCGGACAGCCCGGTTGAAGATGAAATTCGCAAAAAGCTAGCTGAAAATTTGACCGCCAAAAACCTGGCTGGAGAACTCGCTTATTTCAAAGAGAAACAACACAAAGCCTTTGAGAGGACTTACGGCTGGGCTTGGTATTTGCAACTGGTCGCAGAACTGGAAACGTGGGATGACGCTCAAGGCAAACAGTGGCGAACGCACCTTACCGGCCTGGAAAAACTTCTGGTTCAACGAACCGAGGACTACTTGCCTAAGCTGACGTTTCCCATTCGCACAGGCATTCACCCCGACACCGGTTTCGCATTGGCGTTGATTCTTGATTACTCCAGAGTAGTCAAAAACCAGTCGCTGGAGAGACTGATCATCAAGCGCGCAAAAGAGTATTACTTCAACGACACCGACTACCCGACGAAATACGAACCGTCGGGGCAAGACTTTTTTTCATCCTGTCTCAACGAAGCGGACCTGATGCGACGCGTGCTTCCACAGGATGAATTTGTGGCGTGGCTGGACAAATACTTGCCGACGCTCAAAGAGGGTGACGGTGGAAACCTGCTGGTCCCTGTAACGGTCAGCGATGTTACAGATGGCTATATCGTGCACCTCGCCGGACTGGATCTCTCACGCGGTTGGTGCATGCAAGGGATCGCAGATGCATTGCCCGAAAACGATCGACGTGTTGCCCTTCTAAGAAAATCGGCGGCCGAACACGCGGAGCTTGGCTTTCAATATGTGTTCAGCGGTCACTACGAAGGGGACCATTGGCTGGCGACGTTTGCAATTTACTTGCAAGAGGATGTTGGGCTTTCAATCAAAGGCAACCGATAACGTTCGGGTTCGACTCAACGAAGACGTTAATCGAGCAGCATGGGCTTGATCCAGACGTTGCGAAATTTGACTTCGTTGTGATGCCCTTGAAACTTGATCGGGCGTGGCGTTTCCTCTTCCGGCTTGCCAGCTCCGGTCTTCCGTTTGATTTCGTAGTCATCGTGAATGAGTTCGCCATTATGATAAACGGTAACTCGCGCATTCTCCACTTTTTCGCCATTCTCAAAACGCGCCGCTCGAAACGCGATGTCGAAGTGTTGCCATTCGCCGGGCGGCTTGCAAACGATCTTGTCCGGTTTCTTCATGCGATAGATACTGCCGCAGTCATTTCGTTGGTAGTCCTCCGCAGCGATCCCATACGAGTTGAGAATTTGCAGTTCATATCGTTGTTGAATGTAGATTCCTGAGTTGCCATTTCGCTCGTGTGAAACATCACCAGCGTCGTTTACGTTGAATTCAACATGCATCAAGAAGTCTCGATACGACTCAGGCGTGACAACGCTGTCCCATTTCGGGGACGCAGTCAAAACACCTTTCTCAAACGTCCACTGACACTTCACTTTTGATTCTGGAATCATCAGCGACTCAGTTTCTCCAACCAACTGAGTTGCATCGTCCGGTCGCTTCGCTTCATTGACGCCTCTCGTTTTACCCACGCCCATATCGATGTGCGGTTTGGGGATCTCATTCAATGTGTAGTACGCGCTGCTGTGCAGCAGTGTTTCGTCTTCCGACGATCGCAGATTGGGAAGATAAAAATCGTGAACATGTCCTTGCACTCGGCCCTCAACGGTCAGTTCCACCGTTCGCCCGTCGCGAGACACGACTGCCTTGGTAGCCACGGGTACCGTTTGATCGACTTCCGGGCTACCGTAACCTTGTTGATAGATATGCGTAAAGGTTTTCAGCTGATAGGTTTCAGGGTTCGAAGCGATTTTCCGATTGACCGGCTTGGTAAATTCGACCTTGAACCCTTCCGGAGTCGCACGAACTTTCTTAATTTCAAAAGGGACCAACCCTGTCCAATCCAATCGTTGAACCGCATAAGCTTTGGGGCCTCGAACCGGCCAACCGCGATTCGTTCCGCCAGCAATCAGGCTGCCCTCGGGCGTAAATTGAACTGCCAACAAACCTGTGTCAAATCCTTCGCGAAA
This sequence comes from Planctomycetota bacterium, assembly GCA_038534355.1. GTDB lineage: Bacteria > Planctomycetota > Planctomycetia > Pirellulales > Pirellulaceae > Mariniblastus. Next base: position 26,934 of record JBCAWX010000037.1, on the reverse strand, counting down.
TGGATAACACGCGCCTTGCCAGACTCCGTTGATTTTCTCCATCGTGACCCGCATCACGACGCCCAGACTAAAATCGCCAATAAACATCTGGTTCTCGAAGGGGCCGAATTTGCCGCCCGTTTTGTCGACCATGAATCCAGAAATCGACCGCCCCATTCGTTTGTAGGGGAACACGACTGCATAGGGCACCAGTTCCTTGACCCGCTTGCGTTCAACTTCCAGACGGGAGGGTGAATTGGGCACCACTGGTGCGGGCCCCAACTCGGGAGCCAATTCATACCAGTTAAAACTGACGGGGTGCCCCATGAAACCGCCGGGCTCCAGCACTTTGATCGAGCACGAACCATTCCAAGGTCCTTGGCTTTCGGCGTAACACATGACGCCATATTCATTTGGACCAATGCCACAAGGACTTCGAATTCCACTGCAAATGGGCGTTGCCTTTCCATCTGGACTGATTTTCAAACACCATCCACGAAATGGCGCATCGGAGTGGTACGACTTGGAGAGACAAAGAGCAACCCAGACATTGTTTTCGGCATCCGGTTTTGAACCAAACGCGAACTCATGATAGTTGCGAAACCCCCAGGTATCACTGAGCGTCTCAAACCGGTCGGCACGTTGATCTCCATCCAGATCGGTAACCCGTGAGACTTCGGTTTGCTGGGTGACGATAAATGAACCATCCCGATACGCCATGCCAAAGATTTCGTCCAAACCGCTGGCAAACTTTCTGAATTTTGGTTCCGGATATTTGTCAAACGCGCCTTCAACCAGAAAAATGTCACCTCGACGAGTTGCCAAAGCCAGTTGCTTGCCGTCTGGCATCACCTCAAAACTGCCCGCTTCGATTGCCAGTTCTTCAGGAAGTGGGATGTCAACCAGTTTGTAATATTTTGACTCTGCTTCAGCGGTTCCCCAGTACTCACCCAACGGTTGCTGTGGCGAACCGAACGCTGCGTTGCCCGATATCAACTGGACAATCAAACCGAGAGCCACCCAAGCCATCCGGCATGTTGAGATCTTCGCTGCATCTAATATTGACGCTGTCATTTTCATGGTTCTCCATCAATCCCAGTCATACTCAAGTACCAGTCGAACAGTTTGATTGGCCGGCACATTCAACTCGACTTGAAGGACCTGTCCAGTTTCCTGCTCCAAAAGATCGACCTTCTGTTTGGAGCGAACTTGAACGGCCATGCGTTGCCCCACCAAGTATCGACCGTCATCGGTTTTGCGAATTTGTAAATCGCCCGACTTCGTTTGTTCCTTTGAGTAGCCGGCAATTCGAAATCGCAGACCACTTGTTTCTTGTTTGGCTGTCAACGAAATCGTTCGCCGCAGTCGCTTCGCGTCACTCGACTCATCTTGAATGACTTCAAAAAAGTCTTTGACGGCAACTTCCTCAAATTGATATTGAAACGTTGGACGGCGAGCCTTATCCAACTCGTATCCGCGAAAACGATGCGCAGGCGGCCGACCTTGATCGACCTCCCAGGGTTCGTCGGCGCTATCGAGTTCAGGTCCTGTTGGAAAATTGATGGTCTGACCCATGGGACGCACTCGGCCTGAACCTTGCCCCGTCCAAACGCCGCCGGGGTCGACGAACCGACCTTTCCAAACCATGCCTAGACGCATCTGCTCGGCGTCAAACGCCAAGTTGAGTCCGCCCGGATAGCCGACGCCAATTCCGCGTTTTCCAATCCCGGGATAACTGCGTCGCAGCATCTCAGCCTCCTCAGAGACTTTGATCTCCAACGGTTTGCGGACGACACCGCTGGGCGTTCCCGCTTGTCGGCCATCCAACAAGTATTGCCATAACGCTTCGATTTGATCGTCCGTATCTCCTTCAAGATCGCTACGAATCGCCACGCCACCTGGCCAAAAAGAGGGCATCACGGTGTTGGGGCTAAATGTCTGCGGGTTGCGCATGTACTGGTAAAACCAGTCTTTATGCAAACGTTCTGCCATCTCGGTCAGGTCGACCGCTGGCATGGTATCCGACAACTTGTATTTGTAAGTATGGCACGCGACGCAATTGAGTCCCTTGTTTCCAGCAAGCTGTAGACCGGTTTTTCGGACGACTTTGCGATCTTCAAATGTTGCAAATTCGGTTTCACCAAGCTGGTCGACACTGTCAAACAGTTCGACGATGTGCCCGATGTTGCCTTCACCAAATTGAGGCATGCGAGTTTTTATATATGGGCGAATCGAACGACCATTGACCAGAACATCACGCATCCACTTCGTTTGAAGTTTTGCGCCGACGCCGCTTAACGTCGGTGGGATTCTGCCTTGATCTCCAAGGTTCAAGTTGCCAGTTTTGAAATGCACGTCTCGATCTGCAGCAACTCCACCGAGGCGATCTCGATCATGACAAGCAAGACAGCGAAAGGCGGTGACAGTCAGATCAATTTGTTGTGTGTCGGACAGGTTTGACCATTCAGTTTTCAGAGTCGTTTGAATTGCCTCACGCCGTTGCGGTGAAAGATGAAAGTTTGGAGTTCCCTGACGATCTTCGGCCAGACAGCCACGCGTCACGTCCAATTTGGACATCGGCTGTTGCCGTGACAAGGCGACCTCAGCCGGATCTTCAGCTTGGACAACACCGTTATGGCAGTTGGCACAGTTGTGCTGCTGAAACAAGACTCGTCCTTCTTTCACCAACGCTTCATCGACCTGCCAGGCTTCCGAGTCATCAGTCGACTTTTGCAACAAATAGTTTGAAATGTCGATCGCTTCCCGGTGTTGCAGTTTCATATTCGGCATGTGGCCCGAACGACGAACCGCAAGTGGATCCTCCAGAAAGTTGACCAAACTGGTGACGTTGTACTTATTCTTCAGATCACCCAATGGAACAGAGTCCGGCAGATTCAATTCCTGTGCTGATGGATTTCGCGGTGAATGACAGGCAACGCAACCGACTTCATGAAACAGTGTGAAGCCATTATCAATCGCCGAGGAATCGATCGGCTCATGCTGGTATCGCTTGTCCGATTTCGAAAGTAAAAAATGAGTCAGTGCCGTGGCGGCGGTTTCCTTTTCAGGGCCGTCCAAACCGCCCAGCAAATCCGGCATCGTCGAACCCGTCTTTTGCGCACTGGGGGAAACGATAAACGATTTCAGGTAGTCCGGATTGACGTTGGCTGCTGACCAGTTCAAGTCTGGCGCGGCTTTCGATTCAATGCTTGTTGCGACTAGATCATTTTCATGACACGCGGCACAGTTCAACTCTTCAATGGCAACCAGTCCTGTCAGCTCCACCGATAACTCACGTTGAACTTGTTGCTTCGTCACCACCTTATCTGTTGCGGGCCCTCGCTCGTGGATATCGATGACGTAACGCAGGAGATCAAGAAACTGTTTTCTGTTTTTTAACTCATCGACTAGATTCGCAGGCATCGTCGAGATGTTGCTTGGCTCGATCGCTTCAATATCGCCTCGAGCCAAGGTGAATTTTTTCGTGGTATCTTGAGCATCACGAATGACGATTGAAGCATCGTTTTGGCTGAGGATCGTCCCAGTAAATACGCGACCATCAAGCATCAAGATACTACTGGCAACGTACTCCTTTTTGATGACTTTGGACGGCTGTAAAATCGACTCAATGATGTGCTGATCAGTGACATCAGGGCCCATGTTGCTGAGATCTGGACCGATGCGATCGGCTTCTGATGTCGGCCGATGACACTTTACACAATTGATATTGCCTTGGTGAAACAGGATTGCACCGCGGACAATGTCACCGTCGTTTCGGGCATCTTTTGTAAGCTTTACAGGATCTTCCTTGATCAACGATTCATTCAGCGTCTGAGCTTTGATTTTTTGCGTCAGGAAAAGACTGCCGAGCAATAGAAGAAACGTTAGACGACAAGAGAGTTGCGTGTTCATAGAAAGCCATCTTGGCGGGCGAAACGAAGTCGAAGTCAAGCACCTATGATACACGCGATCAAACGCCAATGCTGCCACTGCACCCGATAGCCTTTGGAGCAACCAGGTTTCTTATTGAAACAGCGCTGAGCCAACACGCACGATCGTCGCGCCTTCTTCAATGGCTACTTCAAAATCGCCACTCATCCCCATCGAAAGTTGACGAAGCTCCACGTTCGGGGGGAGCCCTAAATCGGTCAATTCGTTTTTCATTTCTCTCAGGCAAACGAATTCCCGACGCGCATCGTCAAGCGTGCCCTGAAGCCCTGCCATCGCCATTAAGCCATCAACTTTGACGTTTTCCATTTCGGCCGATGCATCGACGACCGACTTTAACTCGTCAATTGATTGAAAGCCATGCTTGGCTGACTCCCCGGACACGTTGATTTCAAGCAAAACCGATGCGACAAGCTGTTGCTCCTGAGCCAACCGATTTATCGCTTTCAAAAGCCGCAAGCTGTCGACAGAGTGAATCAAACTGACCGACTCGAGCGTGCGTTTGACTTTGTTACGCTGGAGATGACCAATCATATGCCATTCGATGCTCAGATCAGCCAACGCCGCTGACTTGTCCCAAAGTTGTTGCGGTCGGCTTTCGCCCAAACAGCGGCAACCAGCTTGAACGAATTGGCGCGTCGTTTCCGCATCTACATACTTCGTGACGCCCACCAGCGTTACATCATCGGCAGTACGGCCGGAGCGGGCGGCAGCGTCAGCAATTCGTTGACGAACCTGTTCTAGATTCTCGCGAAACCGTTGCTGCGAGGCTGGTTTGGTATTCATTGGACCTCGATCAATTCAGTCACGCTGCCATCGGTCTCAAATCGGTTCAACACAAACTCGGCGTTGGTATTCTCGCCAAGGAATGTTCGATTCCCATGCGTCGCGATTGCCCGATAAAAGAACCACTGTTGTTGGTCCAATTGAAAACGATACGCACACGCGTGGTCGTTGGGAACGATTTGCCGATCTTGAGCGACCGTCAGTGACCGCCAAGTTCGCTTCTTGCGACTACGTTTGGGATTTAAATCGATCACCATCGGCACAGCCAAACCGCTTCCTTGGCAGGCGTGACGCACGTCGAGCCCGCCATCTTTTATAGTCATCTCTCCATCAAACCGCTCCGACTTCCATTCAGGTAACGAAAGCGGCAAGACCAACGCCTGGATTTTTTTGCGAGGTGATGACGTTTGCAAGTAGATTTCTCGAGTCTGGGACTCCGTCATCGCTTCAATGTTGTCTGCGAATTTCCAGTGACAGTGATACTCGATCGGTTTCGCGACGCGATGATCTGGTGGAACAATCGTATCAATCACCAACAAAAAATCATCGGATCGGGACAAAACCAACTGCCGATTCAAACGGCCGATCGATGTGGCGCTATCTTCTGTGGCAAGGTCGAGTTGGAGTTCGATGTAATCCAAATCGTCATCGCAACGCTCACAAACAACGTCAAAACTGGCTTGAGGCAGCAACGGGCGACCTTCGAGTTGAAGCGTTGGCATTGCGTTTCCAAATAGCAACGAACGTTTCCGGCTCAAATCAATTTGAAACTGGACATCGGGCGATTTTGAAAAGTGAACTGCCAAACGCGGGGAAGCGCCATCCCAGGAAGAGCGCAACAAAGCGCAGCTGGCCCACTCAGACAAATTAAACGGCTCCGCGATGGACTGCCCCTTCTTCAAACGGCGTTGACGAGTTGACTTTTTGTTCCCAGCGGAGCGCAAACCGGCAAGTCTTGCCAGATAACGATCATCATCGTCATCCGAAACGCTTACCAATGCCTGCCAGAAGGGGTCGGTATACTTAGTCTTGCCAGCGGAATAACAGAGGCTGCCGTCGTTTCGCCGCATCCTCAAGAGCTGACGAACCATCCATTCAATCTGTAAAACGATGTCAAAATCGAACGGTGCGTCATGGGTCTTCAACAACAAATAGGTGCGTATCCAACTGGCAGAAATTCTGCCAAAGTCAGACAGTATTTCAGATGCGGGCCAACCATCACCATCCAATTGACTCTCAATCAGCGACTCAAACTCTTCGATGACATATCGGTGGGCCAGTCGACTTTCAATGTCCTCACCCTCGGTCGGCAAACAACAGAGGTAGGCTGCGAGCTCAACGCCAAGTGACTTTAGCAAGCAGCTGGACTGGTGATTGGTCGCTTGCAGTGTTGTCGCGATCTCCCATAACCCGTCAGTCAACTCGGCATTCGATGATTGCCCTTCAACGTTCGAAGCATGGCATAACAGAAACAGGCTGTGAGCAATCGTCAACGCCAGAAAAGCTTGGTCCTCATTTAACGTTCGTTGATTAAACTTGGCCTTTTCATCGACAACATCATTACGCGAATCTTCAACCACTTGTTGATTCTCGAAGAGTGGCAAATGGTCGCTCTGGACACGAACGCGTTCAAGCTCATCGACGATAGACGCCAACGTCAGTTTCATCTGAGATAGTGACTTGGCAGAACTTTTCTCGCCTTTCAGAATTCCGCGATGCCATTTCTTGATACGCTCGACGGTCGCATCATCTATCCGCTCATCCTGCATCCACAATGTGAGCGGGACTTCCAGCGATGGAATACCATACATCCGTGCCAACGACTGGGACGTCGCCTCAATCTGTTTGCGAGCACGCTTACGCTGAGTGATGGCGGGGGAATTATTTTTTTTCAACAACTGATCAAGCGTCCGATAACAACGTTCAGGCAATACAGAGTTTAGTCGGCAATCACCGATGTCGAGTTCACGGTGACTTTTTTGGCCAAACTAAGCTGGCTGCGAATTGTGGCCAAATTCGATCGAATGCTCAATTACCCCATTGTTCGATGTTGATCGAGTTTGTGAAAAAAAGTCGAACAACGTAAGATGTAACAGAACAACCGCTACTTTTATTGACTGGATTTTTCATGACATCTCAATGTGCGCGATGGTTCCAAGCTGGCGTCGGCTTGTTGATCTGTTTCACTCTCGCTGGCTGTCCCCAAAGCGAACCCATCGACGTTCCATCGGTTTCGCAGTCGAATCAGCAGAATCCGGCCCCATCGACGTCAACCACTGAGAATTCGGATCCAGAAGCGACTGACGACAAAACCAGAGAACAGCGGGATCTTGAATCCATCAAACAAGAACAGCAATCCAAAGATGACTCCGTCGCCCAGACGCCGGCCATCGACGACGAACCGGTTCAGATGCAAGAGGAGATTGACTATCTCAAAAATCCCACGATCGAAATCGCCGAACATTGGATTCATCTTTTTCCTGAGAAAGAACTCTGGATTGACAACCAATCAAAAAAGGTGATCGTCGGCGGAGATGTCTTTATGAACGTCGGCCCTTTGGAGATGTTTATCTGCCCCGGGACGAGCAAACGGCACGAATCAATTGTCGGAGTCAATGCCCTTGCCTCAGAAGTTCACGCTGGACTTGTCGCGACCGGCACTGACCCTGGAAAACCAGCCTCTTGGCAAAATGGCTATCGACCGGCGTTTGGCCCCAGCATTAACATCGAGATGATCTGGAAAGACGCCAAAACGGGCGAAATGAAAAAGGCGACCGCTCAGGACTGGATACGAAACGTCAACACTGCAAAACGAATGGAAGCGGACTTTGTGTTTGGCGGTAGCACGATGTACACCGATCCTGACACAAACAAGAATTTCTACTTGGGCGATTCCGGCGAGTTGGTTTGCCTCTCGAATTTTTCAACAGCAACGATCGACATCAACGTCCCAAGCAGCGAAGACAATTTCGATCTTCTCTATGAAGTTTTCGAAGGAAAGGTCCCGCCGATCGGAACCCACGTTTACGCAGTCTTTTCAGCTGGTGAAATGATCAAAGAACAACCCAGAGAATCGATTGAGCCTCCGAAGAAAGATCGTGACGTCGTTGAACCAGTCGATGCACCAGTTCCCGCAGGTTCGAAACAGGGAGACGTCGAAGCGGACGAAGAAATAAACAACCCAAAAGACAGCCAAGACCAATTGAACCCCGACCAGGATCAACAACCAGTCGAACCTAAGGACTCTGGCAAAGAATCCGGCAAATCCCAAGAATGACTGAACCCTATCTATTTTGAGATTGTCACTCCCAGTAGCTTTTTGCCAATTCATTCACCTGGAGCAATTCACTCAGTGCAAGATCGAAAACGCGCACAACAAGTCGAACAGGAAGTCGCCATTCTGGTTCGCGTCGTATTCCCCGATGACCCCGTTGAATTTGATCCATTGGATGAAGTTCAAGGCCTCGCCGAAACCGCTGGGGCCGTTGTCGTTGATGGGATCGTCCAACGTCGCGAACGGCCGGACAACAAGACGTTTATCGGAAAAGGCAAGGTCGACGAATTAAAAGAACTTGTCGACTTTCACGCGGCCGACGTCATCATTTTTGACAACGAACTTGGCCCCGCTCAAAACCGCAATCTGGAAGTCGCGCTCGACTGCAAAGTGCTTGACCGAACGGAACTGATCCTCGATATCTTTGCGACACACGCTCAGACGTACGAAGCTCGATTGGCCGTTGAACTTGCGCAGCTTGAGTATTCGTTGCCACGGTTGAAACGGATGTGGACCCACTTGTCTCGTTTGAAGATGGGTGTCGGAATGCGTGGTCCAGGTGAAAAACAGCTGGAAACAGACCGACGATTGGCGCTCAAGAGGATTCACGATCTAAAGTCGGAATTGGCCAAAGTCGAAAAACGAAAAGAGCGACAAGTCGCCTCGCGCAAGGGAACGATGACGGTTTCACTGGTCGGCTATACCAATGCTGGCAAGAGCACGCTGATGAACTCGTTGACCTCCGCCGAAGTGCTGGCTGAGGACAAACTTTTCGCGACGCTCGATACTCGAACCCGACGATGGGTCCTGCCCAATTGGGGTCCTGTTTTGTTGTCGGATACCGTCGGGTTCATTCGCGATCTTCCCCACTCGTTAGTCGCCAGTTTTAAGGCAACTCTCGAGGAAACACGGCAAGCAGACCTGTTGCTGCACGTCGCCGATGGCAGCAATCCAAGAGTCGCCGACCAAGTTAGCTCCGTCTATGACGTCCTCAAAGAAATCGGGATCGAAGAAAAAGACACTCTGCTGGTTTTAAACAAGACCGACCAGATCTCCGACCCGGGAATGCTTGAAGCGATTCTGCACCGATACCCAAACGCCGTTCCCGTTAGTGCAAAAACTCGCGAAGGATTTGATGGCCTGCTTTCGGTGGTCAGCGATGCACTCAGCCGCTCGTTCCAGGACGTCGATATTGAGATGCATATCGGCAACGGGAAGTTAATGGCCTACTTGGCAGCCAAAGGAGAAGTCATTTCAACCCAGTACGGTGAAGACTCGGTCAAGGTTCATTGCCGTTTGCCGCAAAAATATTTGGGACGAATCGACTTGGACGATGTGATCATCACGCCTCATTCTCCGGCGGGTTGGCTCGACAGTTCCGAAGTTGAACAGGCAACGACCACTGATGACGCGTGTGTTAAAAACAACTCAGACGCTGCGTCAACGATTGACGAATGCGAATCCGATCCCCCCAGCGTGCCAGCCACATCCGAATTGGCACCTGTTGATCGATTGGCTGACGCCACTGACGAAACTACGCCGGTCGTGATGGAAGAACTCTCAGAAGAGTTGTTACCCCACGAACTGCCTGCTCCGCTTACTTCGCCGATGGATCCGCAGTGAGCCGTCGAAGTATCCAGGGCAAAAGGGTTATCATTACAGGTGCATCCAGCGGCATTGGCTGGCATTTGGCCATTCAACTGGCAGAACAGGGCGCCACGATTCTGGCAACTGCGCGACGAGAAGATCGACTTTGCGAGTTACGCGAAACGATAGGCGATCAATGTATTACCGTTTGCGGCGACATCACAGATCCCGCGACGCGCCAGCAAATTGTATCAACCGCAGAAAGTCAACTTGGCGGCGCTGACATCTTGATTAACAACGCAGGCATTGGAGCTATGGGGCGATTCGATGCCGCTTCAGCCGATCGGATGAGACAAGTTTTTGAAGTCAATTTCTTCGCGGTCGTAAGTATGACGCGAGCGGTTTTGCCTCTATTGAAAAAAGGTGAAAAACCGATCATCGTCAACATGAGCAGCGTTCTGGCTCATCGTGCCGCTCCATTAAAAAGCGAGTATTCCGCCAGCAAATTTGCGTTGCATGGCTTCAGCGATTCACTTCGAGCCGAGCTGGCGAAGGTTGATCGGGAAAAGGGTGAGCAGATCGTTGATCTCTTGCTCGTCAGTCCCAGCACCACCGACAGTGAGTTCTTTGAGCGGGCGATCGAAGACGACACTGGCAAGGACTGGAAAGCTCGCGGTGCGATGGCTCCAGAAATTGTTGCCAAAAAGACCATTCAGGCCATCAAAAAGGGCCAACACGAAATTGTGTTAACGGTTGGCGGTAAATTTCTGGTTTGGCTGGACCGACTCCTTCCCGGTCTGGCGAATCGTGTGCTCGCTCGGTTTGGTCAGTGAGCCGCGAGCGATTCTCTAGCCAATTGTGACGCCGGCATCTCTTGTCCCGGCACGAACTTCATTGGGTGGGTTTTCAGGTCGGCGGGTTTTCAAATTCTCGCTTGATTGAAATAATGACGTTTCAAAGGGCATCCGCCTTTGTCTCCTCTCAGCAGCCAGTCAACCTTGCCGTCTCCGGACGTCATCCCAACCAACCATCGCCTGAACAGGTGCCTTGATGTCAAATAACCGAATGATCAAGATTTTTGATACGACACTGCGTGATGGAGAGCAGTCTCCAGGGGCAAGCATGAACCTTGCCGAAAAACTTGAGATCGCTCAGGCGTTGATCGACTTGGGCGTCAACGTGATTGAAGCGGGTTTTCCAATCGCATCCCCTGGCGATTTTGAAGCAGTCCGCGAGATCGCTTCGAGCTTTCGTGGTGCGGAAATTTGTGGTCTGGCTCGTTCGGCAGATCGCGACATCGATCGAGCGTGGGAAGCGCTCAAGCATTCGGCCGATCCCCGAATTCACGTTTTCCTGGCGACCAGCGCTATCCACCGTGAGTTTAAATTGAAGATGTCGCCTGACGAGATCATTCAGCGAGCAGTCGCCGGGGTCAAACGGGCCAAAAGCTATTGTGACAACATTGAATTTTCTCCCGAAGACGCTGCGCGAACCGAGCCAGACTTTCTTTGCCGAGTCGTTGAAGCAGTGATCGACGCCGGGGCAACGACCGTTAACATTCCCGACACCGTTGGCTATGCGACGCCCGGCCAAATGGGCAACGTCATCAAGCAGTTGTGTGATCGTGTGCCCAACATCGATCAAGCAGTCATCTCCGTGCACTGTCACAACGACCTTGGACTGGCCGTTGCCAACAGTCTCGCCGCAGTCGCCAACGGCGCCGGCCAAATCGAATGTACGATCAACGGAATCGGCGAACGGGCAGGGAATTGCTCGCTGGAAGAAGTCGTGATGGCGATGCGCACGCGTAACGATGTTTACCAGTACGAAACGACCATCAACTCAAAACGGCTGGTTCCAACCAGCCGATTGGTCTCCACGATCACTGGATTGCAAGTGCAACGAAATAAAGCGGTCGTCGGTCGCAATGCATTCGCTCACGAAGCGGGCATCCATCAGGATGGAATGCTCAAAGAGCGAACGACTTATGAAATCATGCGTCCCGAAGACGTTGGATTTGCTGATACGGACTTGGTGTTGGGCAAACACAGTGGTCGAGCAGCGCTTGCCGACCGAGCCAAACAGCTTGGCTTTACGCTCACGGGTGAACAACTTCAGAGTGTTTTCGAGGAGTTCAAGAAGCTCGCCGATCGCAAGAAGGAGATTTTTGACGGAGACATTGCGGCTTTGATCGACCATGAGATCCTCGGCACGACCGAAGAAGAATGGACGCTGGTTTCTTTCAAAGTCGACCTGACTTACCAACAGACACCTCAAATCAAACTCACGTTGGCCAAAGGTGATGAACAGAAAACAGTCGAGTTGTCAGATGGATCGGGCCCTGTCGACGCTGCATTTTTGGCCGTCAAACAGATCACGGGAGTCGACTTGATTTGTAAAGAATTCCATGTTCGAAGCACTTCACTAGGCCACGACGCCCCTGGAGAAATTACGTTGGAGGTCGAGCACGACGGAAACATCTATCGGGGTCGCGCTGTTTCAACCGATTGCATTGAAGCGTCAATTAAAGCGGTATTGAACGCGACCAATCGAATCTTGGTTGCATCGAAAAGTACTTAAGACCCGAGTAAGACGAGTTTGTCTGATCCGTTCGTCGCTATCGCACTATTGCGACTTGGCAACTTCGAGGATCTCATCGACGCTCGGTCGGTCATGTGGATTTTCACTGACAAAGTGCAGCCGCACGATGCCGGCGGAATCAATTAATACGTCGCCGCCCAGCTGCCGCCAGTCCTTACCCGGCTTTCCGGGTCTTCGTCCACTGAAGATCAACTTCAAATATTTCCAAATCGACTGGGGACCGTAAATATCCCACCAGCTTCCTCTGGTAAATCCGTACGCTTGATACAACGAACGATCCACATCGCGAAGCAGTGGCCATTCCAGATTGGTCTGACTCCGATAAGCGTCGGCCATGATATCCCCATCAAAGCTGACGACTTTCACTCGAATGTCCTCAGCGGTTAACTCCGATTCCCGTTGACGCAACTGCGTCACATGCTCTCGGCACGGCGGTCAGCCGAGATGGCGATGGAAAACCAATAGCAACCAGTGTCCACGATCATCCTCAAGCCGATGGATGGCGTTTTCGGTATCAGGCAATTCGAACTTGATCGCCGGCGTTCCCAGTAAACGGCTCATGGATTTGTCCCTCTTCGTTCGTCTGGATGTTTAAAATTCATTGTGCGGAATCGCCCGCAGCACGCTAAACGCACAGTAAAAAATCTTGAAGCGAACGATGCAACGAACTCGACTAATCGTCGTGATACTGGATTCGGTCGTTCTGATTCCCGATTCCGGCGATCCTTCATCGTGGTTTGGCCCATCGATTGCCTCAGTTCTGGCGACTCGTGATGTTTCCATCCTATCAAACGACAACTTAGCTTATGTCCCAATCGGCAACTCAAACTCGTGAAGCAGTCTTCCGCGCGACCGAGATCACGAAAACCTATGTCATGGGCGAAGTGAAAGTTCATGCCCTCCGCGGAGTCAGCGTCGAGCTCTATGAGAAAGAGTTTATCGTACTGTTGGGCGCCTCTGGTAGCGGCAAGTCGACGTTACTCAACATTCTCGGTGGACTTGACGTTCCAACTTCAGGGTCAGTTTACTACGAGAACACGGAGCTCACGGCCAGCAGTCCATCCGATTTGACGATGTACCGCCGCGAGCACGTTGGCTTTGTATTTCAGTTTTACAATTTGATCCCCAGCTTGACCGCAAAAGAAAACGTTGAGTTGATCACTGAAATTGCTGCCGATCCCATGGACCCAATGGATGCGCTCGCGCTGGTCAAACTGGAAGATCGCGCAGACCATTTCCCGGCGCAACTTTCCGGTGGCGAACAACAGCGAGTTGCCATTGCCCGAGCAATTGCCAAACGCCCGGAAGTTTTACTTTGCGATGAACCCACCGGCGCTCTTGACGTAAAAACGGGAATTGTCGTGCTTGAAGCGATCGCCCACATCAACCGGGAACTCGGAACAACGACCGCCGTGATCACGCATAACGCTGCGATCGCGGGCATGGCGGATCGAGTGATTTCACTTTCCGACGGTCAGATTTCCGGGATCAAAACCAACGAGACCAAGATCGATGCCAGTCAGCTTGCCTGGTGACCCTCCGTGATACCCCTGAAGCTTGACATTCCGAATTGAGACATCGACATCGCAGGACCTTTGATAACCTCATGAATAAACTTGATCGAAAACTGCTGAGAGACCTCGGCCAAATGAAGGGTCAAGTAATCGCGATTGCGCTGGTAATCGCAGCGGGCATCGCCGTTTTCACAATGTCAATGTGCGCATACGCGTCGTTGAAGCATGGTCAAACGACGTTTTATCGCGACTTTCGATTCGCTGATGTCTTTTCTGACGCCAGACGTTGCCCGGACGCAGTACTGGAGCGGCTCCAATCGATCGAAGGCGTCACGACGGTCGAGAGTCGTTTGATGTTCAACGTCCTGCTGGACGTGCCAGGACTAAAAGAACCGGCAACGGCCAAGCTAATTTCGATTCCAGACTCTGGCGAAAGCCGATTGAATCAGGTCTACATTTCGCGTGGACGGATGGTTGAGCCCAACCGAAGAGGCGAAGTCGTCGTCTCAGAAATGTTTGCTGAGGCCCATGAGTTTGTACCCGGCGACACCGTCACGGCCGTGATCAATGGAAAATCGCAACGGCTCACCATTGTTGGCATCGCGCTCTCTCCGGAATTCGTCATCCAGATCCAGGGCGGAAGCATGCTGCCGGACAAGAAACGATTCGGAATCTTCTGGATGAGCCGACGCGATCTTGAAGCGGCATTCGATATGTCAGGTGCCTTTAATAACGTCACAGCAAAACTCGCCTACGGAGCGAACTCCAAACATGTCATTGATGCGATGGATCATCTGCTCGAACCCTACGGAAGTATCGGAGCCTATGACCGAAGTGAAAATGTGTCGCATCAATTCGTCAACGACGAGCTTCTTCAATTGAAGACGATGGCGACCATCGCGCCGTCCATCTTCCTTTCGGTTGCCGCGTTTTTGCTCAACATTGTGATTACTCGGATAATCACCAAACAAAGAGAACAGATTGCGGCACTCAAGGCATTCGGATACTCAAACCTGGAAGTCGGTTTGCACTATCTAAATTTGGTATTAATCATCGCGATTGGCGGCATGGTCCTGGGTACTGGTTTTGGCATCTGGATGGCAGCGGAACTGACTGAGATGTACCAGGGTTTCTACAAGTTCCCGCTACTCAAGATGCAAATTCACCGGTCTGCCATTCTGATCGCCTTGCTGTTGACGACGACGATCACCGTCATCGGAACTTGGCTCGCCGTTCGAAAAGCGATTCGCTTGCCACCCGCCGAAGCGATGCGACCTGAGCCCCCTCCGGATTACAGACCGACCGTCATCGAACGTTTCTTTCCAACACAACTGTTGCCGGCGGCGTTACGAATCGTGGTCCGAAATGTGCAGCGCAAACCTTTCAAATCCGCAGCATCGGTTGTTGGAATTGCCATGTCGATCGCCGTACTTGTGTTAGGTGCGTTTTCGCTCGACGCACTCGATTACTTGATCGAGTTTCAATTTCGCAAAGCCCAACGGCAGGACTTGACCGTGGGTTTTGTCGAACCAGCAACCGCTTCAGTCATTCATGAGATATCCGATCTCGATGGAGTTTTGGAGTCCGAAACCACTCGAAGTGTCGCCACTCGAATTCGATTTGGACACCGCTCGCGACGAATCGGGATCCTCGGTCTTGAACCCAGTCCGCAACTATTCAGGTTGCTCAGCGAATCGGGACAATCCATCAATATCCCTGGACACGGCGTAACGCTGAACAGCAAACTCGCTGAGATCCTCGGATGCGAATTGGGTGATTTTGTAATGGTCGAAGTGCTTCAAGACGAACGCCCGGTGGTCCAATTGGAAGTCACTGCGATTGTTGATGAGTACGGAGGCATCAATGCCTACATGGCGAAACATCAAGTCCACGAAATGCTGAAAGAGTCTGCGGTTGCATCGGGCGCGTTTTTGAAGGTCGACCCCAACAAGTTGGACGACGTTTACCGCGAACTCGAAATGCGCCCGGGCGTAGCAAATGTGTCGACCAAAGAAGCATCCATCAAGAGTTTCAAGGACACGGTCGCCGAAAACATGTTAACGATGCGCGCGTTCAATATCATGTTCGCCATCGTGATTGCGATCGGCGTCGTCTATAACAGCGCGCGAATTTCACTTTCGGAACAAAGTCGCGACCTCGCAACGATGCGCGTCATCGGATTTACACGCCGTGAAGTCTCCGCAGTTCTCTTGGGTGAAATCGGCTTGTTCACGATGCTCGCGATACCACTTGGTTGCTTCATCGGTTGGTCATTGGCCTGGATTTTGATCACGGGATTAGCGACGGAAAACTACCGCATTCCGTTAATCATCGACACATCAACCTATGCGTTTGCCGTCGCAGTCGTGATGGGAGCAACGCTTGCTTCTGGATTTATCGTACAACGAAGAATTTCGAATCTCGATCTCATCGGGGTCCTAAAAACAAGGGATTAAGTCGATATGAAGCTCTCAATTCAAACGGTCATCTGGTCACTGATTGCGATCGCGATGGTAGTTGTCGCCTTCATCGCATTGCAGCCTTCACCGATTGAGGTCGAAACTGCAAACGCGGTGATTGCCGATCTGCAGGTCACTGTTCAGGAAGACGGCAAGACCCGCATCCGCGAAAAGTACGTTATCTCCGCGCCCGTTGCCGGACGGCTTTCAAGGATCGAATTCAAACCTGGCGACGAAGTTTGCTGCGACGGCAGCGCCATCGCAATTATTCATCCGGCCGATCCCTCCATGTTGGACGCTCGGGCGAAAGTCCAAGCCGAGATGCGAGTTGAACAAGCCAGATCGGTCGTTCAACGAAGCATCGCCAACGCGCGGCAGGTTCAAGTGAAATACGATCTGGCAAAAGCGAACCTGGAGCGAGCCGAGAACCTTCGCAAAACAAAGGCAATCCCCGAGAGTGAATACGACGCGGCAAAAACAGAGTACTTGTCCAATGTGCAATCGGTACGGACGGCCAAGTTCGACTCAGAGATTGCCGAATTCGAATTCAAGATGGCGGAAGCAGCGTTGTTACAGTTCACTGACGACACCGGGCAAACACCATTTGAAGTCTCGTCGCCGATTAACGGACAAGTGCTGAGAGTGTTTCAAGAAAGTGCGACGGTGGTAGGTGTTGGTACTCCATTGATCGAAATTGGCGATCCGCAGAATCTTGAAATGGAAATCGATGTTCTTTCCACGGACGCCGTTCGCATTCAACCCTACTCACGGGTAACCGTTGAGCACTGGGGAGGCCAGCCGCTGCGAGGGAATGTCCGTGTCGTCGAGCCTGCCGCATTTACCAAGGTATCGTCGTTGGGCGTCGAAGAACAACGTGTCAATGTGATCGCAGATTTCGACGAGTCAATTCAACAACTTCGTGCACTTGGTGATGGGTATCGGATCGAAGCGGTCATTACGATCGAAGAAATGGCGGATGTACTTCAGATCCCAAACAGTGCTCTATTTCGTTACCGCCGCGACTGGCATGTTTTCAAAATCCAAAACGATCTTGCCCAGATGCAGCCAGTTGAGATTGGGGCGCAAAATGAGACGCATACAGAGATTATCAATGGACTTGCCGAAAACGACGAGATCGTGGTTTACCCCAGCGACTCCATCGCTGAGGGGAGTCCGATCATTAGAACCGTCGAGTAAATCCACCTGACACCGATCGCGATCGTTCGTTCGGTGTTTGCGAATCCCGATCTTTGAGTCACAATAACCCCCAAACACTCCCGGGTAATACTGAAAACTGAACGTTGCCCATCCATTTTTCTAATTGACACATTCCGATATTGCGATATATTTAGCAGTGGAATGCCACATTCTCTTTGAGGCGTTGAAGTGAACCAAAAAGCTCCCAAGCAGAAACGAACGACCAAGAAACAACTTGAGGCATTTCAGAAAGCAGCGGAATGCCTCAAAGCGTTGGCTCATCCACATCGATTACGAATCGTCCAGCTGTTGTTGACGGGTGCGCCTTACACAGTCAATGAATTGGCGGAGGTTTGCGGGATCACCCAGCCAATGATGTCGGATCACCTGAGGCTGATGCAACGTTGTGGTTTCTTGAATAGTGAAAAACAGGGACGAACGGTTTACTACACCATCGCAGAGCCTCACTTGGGGAAGATTATGGAATGTGTTGAAGCTCGATTTGGTGTTTGAGTTGGTTTTGAATTTTTGATTCTGGGCAAAACTCGCGACCAACCCCAAACCTGCCGATTTGATTGACACTGCTGCAGGCGACTCAGGAAGAACTAGCCAAAAAGGGAGCGTGATGTTGGAATTTTTGTTACAGCCATGGCCATGGTGGTTCTCAGGAATTTTGATTGGACTAACCGTTCCATTGCTCTATCTATTAGCGGGCAAAGCATTTGGCATCTCGACCAGTTTCCAAGAACTCGGTGCGGTCGTGGCTCCGTGCAGTTTGGACTACTTCACGAAACACACGTGGCGATCCGGTATCTGGACGATTGTTTTTGCGATCGGCATCGGCTTAGGCGGCTTCATTGGTGTTCAACTTTTGTCCTCCGAACCGATCCAGTTTTTGCCAGAATCGTTTGCCAGTGTCGGGGGAGCAATTCGGCTCTTCGTCGGCGGAATCCTGGTTGGCTTCGGAACGCGTTACGCCGGAGGTTGCACTTCAGGCCACGCGATCACGGGGATTTCAAATCTAAACTGGCCCAGTCTTGTGGCAACGATCTTCTTTTTTGTTGGCGGGTTGGCAGTGACGTGGTTCTTAAGTGGTTGGATCTTTGGAAGTTCGATAGGTTAGGGCAGCACCATGAACCAAGACGCAAACGATCCTTCCGATCACAAATCCGACCCGGCGGTCAAGCCAAATGGAACAAAGACCGATGAGTTTCCCAGCATCGGTTTACTTGGCATCGTCCTCTTGATGGGCACGTTCTTTGGAATCGTGCTGACCAAATCAGAAGTTGTCCGCTGGCAGCGCGTCCATGACATGTTTTTGTTCAACGAAGCTCACATGTATTTGATCATTGGCACCGGTGTCGTTGTCGCAATGGTCTCCATGCTGATCATCAGAGGCAACAATTTGAAATCGATGACGGGTGAGTTGATCAAGTACCGACCGAAGCCCTACCACACGGGCGTTGTCATCGGCGGGATGATTTTTGGTGCCGGTTGGGCGATCACTGGAGCTTGCCCAGGGCCGATCTACGCTCAAATCGGCGGCGGAGAGTGGATGGCCTTATGCACGTTCGCCGGCGCGATCTGTGGAACCTATCTGTTCGCGTGTTTGAAGCCATCCCTGAAGTGATCGTTAAAGAATTTCATTGCTCCGAAAATTTCATTGCTCCGCATTTGAGATGGTTCGAGAGAATCGTCGTTTTCGGCGTTTGGGCGTTGTCATCTCGATTCATAGCGTCTATCGCGAAGTCGGTGCAGTCGGCTCCATGCAGTCACTGAGCTAACCGCAGGCCGCTGAGTTTTTCGTCGACAGCCTGTTGGAGTGCGACCGCTTCGGCATCTGAATCAAACTCCGCATTCAGCTGGTCGAATAGAGTTAACATTTCGAGGGCGGTCGATTCACGGCCAACTGCGTGATTGGCCAACGCGAGATAGCCTTCGATATAGGGCCGACGGTCGGGTTGGTCGTACTCGATCTGTTGCAATCTTCTCGCTTCTTCAAGCGTTTCGATCGCTTCATCGACTTGCCCTAAACGGTACTGTGTGATTCCCAGATAGGTGCATGAGGCAAATGTTGGATAATGTCGACAGCATCGCTGCAATGCAATTTGCGCATCGAGCAGCGTTTCATTGGTTGCCGTTGAATCGGTAACCAATCGCTCGGATTTAATCGTCGTTTCAACAGCGTCCTGTTTCAAAAAGGGAGTTTCAAAATTTGCGGTGGCGGTTCGGATGGTCACATCTTTGATGCCCGCCGTCAGCATCCGTTTGGCATCGCTGGAGTACGAAACATGAATTACCGGCAGCGATAATTCGTCGTGAAACACGAACAACTCGATTCCAGTTTCCACATCCCAAAACTTGACCAGACCATCATCACCTGCGCTGACCAAACGCTTTCCATCGGGCGTAAAAGTCAAGCCAGCGACTTGCGACGTATGGCCCTTGATCGATACCGGCCGTGGCTGACGCTTGGCAAGATCCCAGAGGATTAACTTGCCGTCATATCCGCTGCTGGCAAACACATTTGAATCGACTGGTGAAAACACAGCGCGCCAAACCGGGTTCTTGTGGCCTACGAACGTATGCAAGTGTTTGTACGACGAGGCGTCCCAAAGACGAATGGAACAGTCGTCGCTGGCCGTCAAAAGATAGGCGCCGTCAGGTGAAAATCGCGCTGAAGCCAAGCCGGCTTCATGTCCTTCGAGTGTTGCTTCTAAACTCCAATCAACCGTACTCCAGACTTTCGCCGTTCCATCGGAGCTGGCCGAGACGAGCCATTTTCCGTCAGGCGAAAACGATACATCCCAGACAAAATCGTCATGAGCTTCAAACTCGTGAATTACTTTTCGTTGATCTGTATCCCAGATATGAATTTGATGATCAGCTCCCGAAGTTACTAGCTCACCACCTGGCGCAAACTTCAAACACAAGACTGCCGCCTCGTGCTTGAGCTGATCCGTGACGGTTCCGTTCTCCGTATCAATCAAAGAGACCAATCCCGCTTCGCCTCCCGACGCAACCAAAGTTCCATCTGGTGATTGATCGGCACACCACACCTCACGTGCGTGCGCCGTGACGCGCACAGAACTGAGCGGTCGATTGGCATTCCAGATTCGGACGGTCTGATCGTCAGCGACTGTCACGATTCGGTTACCGTCCACTGTAAAACGGACATCGTTGACGGGTTGAAAATGACCTCTGCAGTGCAAAATCGTTTGCCCTGTCAAATCCCAAACGATGGAAGACCGGTCCTCGGACGAAGTAGCGACTCGAGTTCCATCTGGAGAAAACGCGACGCCAAGCACAGGGCCCTGATGCCCAACAAGATCTGTGATCAATTCGCCAGATGCTGCATCCCACAACTTGCCGGTCTTGTCATAGCCGCAGCTGGCCACCTTCGAGTTGTCGGGAGAAACCACAATATCCTGGACTCCTTGTCGATGGGCTGCAAACTCCAGTGACATGGACCAGTCATCGCCGGTTTCCGAGGATCGACGAAAGGCTCTGACATTACCGTCGATGCATGCGGAATAGAGCACACTCCCGTCAGGCGAGAAACAGAGGGCAGCGATCTCGTCGGTGTGCCCTTCAATGGTTTGAATCTGTTCTTTAGTTTCCAAGTCGAAGATCAGCAAGTCGGGATCTGCAGCCGTTGACTCGTCTCGCATCCGAATCGCAAATTCTCGATAGAGATTTTTACCGAACAAGCCAACGGCCAGTATCGGTTCTTCAGGGTGAAACGCCAGCGAAGCGACATCTTGTTCAAACGGGCCCAACGTCGACTGCAACTCTCCGGTGCGAACGTCAAAAATGGAAACGACGTTGGAGCGATCACCAACGGCAACCGTGTCTAAATCTGGAGAAAACCGAACGACGGTAACCGCCTCATTGACCAACATTCGCCTTAACTGAGTCCCTGTCTTGGCATCCCAAAGAATGACCGAGTCCCCCATGCCACCACTCAGGAAGTACTTGCCATCGTGCGAGATATCCAGTGAGATGACATTCCGCGCACTTCCGAACAAAATCGATTCGGCCGCATCCATTTCGGTTGCAAGATGCCGCGTCAGCCAGTCACGATTGGTCGGTTCAATTTGTCGCAGTGTTTGCCAAGCGGATTGTACGTTGCCAAGTTGCCAGTTGCTCCAAGCTGACTTCATCAATTGCGAATGAAGTTGTTTGGCCTGCAGCCTTTTCGCCTTGACCACGCGAGCTTCCGAGGCTTCAGCGTTCTTGGCTTCGGTTTTTGCCAATTCCGTTTGATGATTGGCGATGTCGCGCTGCGAAAACGCGTACATCATGGCGCTACTTGTCGCGACGATTCCAGAGACCAGCAGCAATGTGATGATGCCCAGCGAAGTGACCAGCCCGCGGTTCCGACGAATGAATTTCTTGATCTGATAAATGCTCGAAACGGGTCTCGCAATCACCGGTTCGTCATCGAGGAAACGTTGAACGTCCATCGCCAGGCCATTGGCGGTTTCGTAACGATCGCGACGGTCTTTTTCGAGTGACTTCAAGACGATCGAATCCAGATCGCCACGAAGCGTCGTTGTTAAGCGTTCCGCAGTCGTACCTCGACGCTCGGCTGTTATCTGGGCCGCCTGCATTGAGTTTCGAATGAACTCACTTGGAGGCTTCGGATCCTTTTCCCGGATCGTTTTGAGCGCATCGAGAATCGAAATTTCGCCTTCAAGTTGCAACGGCGTGACGCCTGACAGGAGTTTGTAAAGAATCACTCCCAACGAATAGATATCGCTGCGAGTGTCGACGTCAGTTCCACTTGAGTCCGCTTGTTCGGGGCTCATGTACTGCACCGTGCCAACCACACGCCCCAACTCGGTGTAGAGCGTCTTATCGGTGAGCGTATTTTGGTGACTCTGGGCTTTGGCTAATCCGAAGTCGATCACTTTGGGTACAGGACGATCGTCGTTTTCAGCAACGAGCACATTGGAATGTTTTAGGTCTCGGTGAATGATCCCTTTCTGGTGCGCGTGCTGGACGGCGCGGCAGACAGGAATAAATAACTCCAAACGCTCACGAATCGTCAGTCGGTTTCGATTGCAATATTTGTCAAGCGTGACCCCTTTGACCAACTCCATGACGAAGTAAGGGTTGCCTTGTTCCGTGGTGTCCGCATCGAAGATCTTGGCAATGTTGGGATGATCCATCATCGCGATCGCTTGTCGCTCCGCTTCAAATCGAGCGAAAATTGACTTCGAGCCCGCTTCAGCGCGAACCAGTTTGAGCGCCACTGATCGTTTGACCGGATGTTGCTGTACGGCGTGCCAAACGACCCCCATTCCTCCTTCCCCGATTGGTTCAAGGAGTCGATAACGACCAATGGTTCGAGGTTGGTTTGGATCCAGCGATGCGCGCGAGTCGATGGTCTCCGGAACCTCTTCAACAACGAAATCACCAGATGACTCCGGTCGATTGTCGTCGTGGTCGCTGGTCACCTCATAAGGATCGACTTCATCACGAGTTGAATCATCGCTTGGTGCAGACATATTCCAAAAGGGCGAAAGGGCAGAAGGCGGCGGGAAGTGAAACGAGGCGGGGGAGGGCGATCCTGGAACGGAGAGTCACTTGAAATTCGAGTTGATAGATCACAAAGAACGTATTCGCGATCAAGATCTCAAATCGATTTCATCCTACCGTTCCCTGGAAACCAATAGGTCAACTTATGATATCCGGTTTGTCGGTCGGACACCAACAAAACTCAGTTTGGCAATCGCGAATCGGTGACACTCTTTCGATTGCGGTAAATTCACCGATACAGACCGA
Organism: Planctomycetota bacterium; assembly: GCA_038534355.1. Taxonomy (GTDB): domain Bacteria; phylum Planctomycetota; class Planctomycetia; order Pirellulales; family Pirellulaceae; genus Mariniblastus. The sequence continues at coordinate 3,799 of JBCAWX010000037.1, read as the reverse complement.
ACTTAATGACGCCTGTATCAATTAAACGGGTCGAATCTCAGCAATAAACTTGCGGGCAACCGATCCAAACCGGTCAATCAACTAACATGGTCGGTAACGATCCAAATTCTTGACTTAGAAACCTAACGCTGGCTGTTCCCCCTGTCTAAGTTTGGAGACAGTAGAACTATCGACGGTCTGAAATGTAGGGCTCAACGTGGAAAATGATGTATTCATCCGCAACGCTGCAGGCAAAATTTGCACGTTTCGCGACACCAAGGAAAACCGCAACAAGCTGACCCAACTCTCGATGCGATGGGCTTACATCCTTGGCAATCGCCGCAAATGGGCCGCGCAACGACTCTCTCGACAACGTGTTCGCGAGGAGTCTGTGTTGGCTCTCAAAGCACTGGGGATCAACGAAACTGAGCTTCAAAAAATCGATCAGTCCTCGATCGTCGAAGTTAGCATGCCGCATCATTTTGACCCCAAGGTTGATGGGCGAGCGGCAATGATCCCCTGGGAACACTTGTTGTCATCGGCCGTCAAAGCGCGAAGTGCCAAGTCAGAACTGGTGGTCGTTCGCCACCTGCGCCCCATCGAAGAAGATAAAGCAAAGCCCAAGAGCAAGGAAAAGAAGAAGAAGAAATCGAAACGACAGAAAAAGTCAGACAAATCAAAAGATCAAAAACGCGAACTTGAACCAAAAAAGTTTGCGTTTGTTGGTGCAACACCTGCGCGTTTTAAAACGATTCACGATTACATCGCTGAACAAGAACTCGTTTCTGCCGGACTTCATCCAGTCGTGGCGACCTTCGTCCCACCCAACCCTTCCAGACGCGTCCTCTGTAAAGCGATCAAATCGGCCCATCCAGATGTCATTCACTTTTCCGGAGTCGACGCACATGTTGGCGAGCAGGCGTTGGCGCTCTACGAAAAAGAAGAGATGAAGTTTTACCGCTCGATCCTCGATGGAATCTATTTGCCAACCGGTGAGGGTTTCCATGAAAAGCTGATGCCGGAACAATTTGCCGATTGTCTGACGCCTGGATCGCACCGCCCAAAATTGGTTTCCATCAACACATGGTATTCAGGCGCTCGGTTGGCGCCGGTTTGCGTTGCCGAAGGATGCGATGCTGCCATTGGATTTCACAACACGTTCGACGCTGGCGCCGCCAGCCTGTTCTTCCTTCGTTTCTATCAGACTTGGCTTTCCAACCAGTTTGATTTGATCAAATCGTTCCGCGCCGGATGGCGAGCAATCGCGCCGTACAAGAAAAAGATCAAGGGGAGCGGGATTACGCTCTGGCAGCGCAATACTGTCTTCCAGCCCGACTTCGTCGATGAGATCGAAGATTCAAAAGGCTACACGCAAGTATTAATTACTCAGGGCTCGAAGCATTCAACCGTGGTCGCCGACCCAGAACAGGATGACATTCGCGATCTCGTTGGCGTACGAATTGTCCCCGAGAAAAGCCTCAACGTTTCTCTGCTGCAAAACCAACGAAGCATCCTTCGTGAGATGACATTCTGGTATCGCTTTCCCAAAACCAAACGTGGCGTCAATCTTGTTCGAGAAGTTGAAGTCAACGTCAGGCTCGACATTGGAGACGAATCTTTTCCGTACCGCTCGATGGTCACGCTGGGTACAGACTACCCGCAGATTGATCTTGCCGACGGCAGCCTGAAAGCGGACCGAGAAAATCCCGAAGGTGGGATTCGCGTTCCACTAACGTCAACTTTGCTGCAAGCGATGAACGAGCGTGTTCTCTCAGGAATCTTTATCGAGATCAAGTGGCACGACCAGATCTTGTATCGCCATACGCACTCCGTCGAACTTGCTCCAATTGATGAGTGGAAACTGGATGTGGTCAACAACGGCTGGCTACCGTCATTTGTTCGACCAAGAGACCCGGCGATCATCAAAATCATTGACGCTGGTGCCAAGTACCTTAAAGCGATTGAAGACAATACGTCAGCCAGTTTTCAAGGATACCAGGCTGATGATGTGGAGCCGCAAGTCAAAGCGATCTGGTGGGCGATCCTCAACGAGTTCCACTTGAACTACGTCAGCCCGCCACCAGCCTACCGGGCGTACACGCAACGCTTGCGATCACCATCTCAGATCCTTCGTGAAAGAAATGGTACTTGCGTCGATCTGACCATCCTGCTCGCGTCATGTCTTGAGTGGATTGAGTTATTGCCTGTGATCGTAACCACGAATATTCATGCGTTCTCGGGATATTGGGTGAGCGAAGATGCACACAAACGATTTCTTGATTTTGCCAAGATGCCCTCGATCGAAGACAACACTCACGATCGACGCGAAGTTGCAGAAACGTTTCCCTGGTCGATTGGATTTGGTTCATACGAGTCTGTCAAAGGGTTTATCTCTGATCTGGACTTGAAGCCACTCGAAGCCACAGCGTTGACACGCAATGAATCGTTTTCCACCGCCCATGCGGATGCGAGAAACTACTTCCGCGATACCAGCGACTGTTCGATAGATCCTACCCGGTCAACGCCAGGTTATTACGGCAGTTTCGAAGCCTTGATTGACATCTCAAGCTCGAGAAAATATGTCACACCATTGCCGATGTTCGGAAAAACCGTGGCAGAATAATTGCTGGACCATCACCGCATACAAACTGGTTTGAGTTTGGTAAAATCCAACCATGGATTCATCAAAGCCGTCCAGTACGTCCGACCAACTCAACCAGTTCAAGACCACGCACTGGAATTTAGTAGTTTCATCGAAACAGTCGGACGTCGAACTGCGACAGCAATCGTTGGCTGAGCTTTGCAAACTCTATTGGTACCCGCTGTTTGCCTATCTAAGGCGAAAAGGCCATGACCCTGACGCCGCGGCGGATTACGTTCAAGGGTTCTTTGTCGAATTGATCGACAAGTCGTTTCTTGACTCGGTGGAACCAGAAAAAGGTCGCTTTCGTTGGTTCATGATGTCGGCGATTGGTCGTTATGTTTCCAATCAACGAAAACGGGATCAAGCACAAAAACGGGGTGGCGGTCAAAAACTGTTGTCGCTGAACGTCGACTCGGCGGAACAACGATACCAACGAGAACCGGATGAAGGCTGGACCGCTGAAAAACTGTTCGACCGACGATGGGCACTTTCGATCCTGGAACAAGCACTGCAACGACTCTCCCAGATTCAGGCGGAGAAAAACAAGCTGGAGCTTTACAACGCGCTGCAAAGTACGCTCAGCGGCATTCAGATGACAGGTGAACAGTATGCAGAAATTGCGGAACGTTTTTCGATGTCGACTGGGGCTGTCAAAGTAGCCGCTCTAAGGTTGCGAGAAAAATACCGTCAGATACTGGTTGAACTGGTTCGCCAGACCGTCACCGACCCTGACATCGTCGACGGTGAACTGGACGAACTGTTGTCAGCACTCAGCGGCTAGGCCACTCGCTGCCGCAGCCGAGATTTTGCGTGAAACTGACCGTAGATAACGAAAGGAAAGGAGCATGCTGCCTCCTGACGAACCTGCCGGATCATTGCAAGACGTTGAAAACTTTGATCCCGAAATCAAGCTGGCACTAATCGATGAACTTGCCAAGGCTCCAGAAAACTTGCGAAAGGCAGTCCGCGGGTTAACGGATCAACAACTCGATACCAAATACAAGAATTGGACGATCCGTCAAATTACGCATCACGTTGCTGATAGTCATACGCACAGCTACATCCGTTTCAAATGGACGCTCAATGAAGATACGCCGACCATCAAAGCGTACGACGAAGCGGTTTGGGTGACCGCGCCCGATTGCGTTGCCGGTGATGTTAACGCACCGCTGGCGA
>JBCAWX010000036.1:0-65881 GCA_038534355.1 Planctomycetota bacterium | reverse complement strand
GGGATCAACTTGACAGCAGCGAGCCTGGATTTGATCAACAGCACGATCAGCGAAAACTCGGCTGGCGCCTTTTTAGGTGAAGGGGGAGGTGGAATCAGTGCGGGAGCTGAACCGGTTCGTATCATCAACAGCACCATCGCTGGCAACACAACCGTCGCTGGTCAAGGAGGTGGCGTCGATGTCTTTTCGGCACCGGTAACGATCGAAAATTCGATTGTTGCCGACAACACCGCCGGTGTTGTTTCCTCCGATGTCCAGCGTACTCAAACCGAGACCTCGCTGACGATCAACCACAGCCTGATCGGCAACGCGGACGGTTTGGGCACCATCAACGGCAACGTTGGCAACCTGACGGGAACCGAAGCCAACCCGCTCGATCCGCAGCTGGGTGAACTGGCCGACAACGGTGGCCCAACGCTGGCGCATGCGTTGTTGCCCGGTAGTCCGGCGATCGACGCGGGTGACAATGCCTTGGCGGTTGATGCCGATGGGAATCCATTGGCGTTCGACCAACGTGGCGAAGGCTTCTTCCGGTTTGTGGGGGCCAATCCTGCAGCGGTTGATATCGGTGCGTTCGAGAGCCAGATCTTTGCGGGTGACCTTCTTGTCAGTACGACCGCCGATGCGGTTGATGGAGACTTTTCCGATGGCCAACTGTCTCTACGAGAGGCTGTGAATACTGCTAATGCTCGACCGGGAGCAGATGTCATTACATTCGCGTCGGACCTCAGCGGCGTGCCGATTGTGCTGGATGGCGAAGAACTGGTCCTCAGCGATGAAGTCACCATCATTGGGCTGGGCGCCGATCACATTACGATCGATGCCAATAGGGATTCGCGAGTCTTCCGAGTGACCAATGGAACGACTGCAGAAATCCAGTCAGTCACGATCACAGGCGGCAATGCAAATCGGAATCCACAGACCCATTTCAGTGCTGCGATTGGCGGAGGGATTCTGAATGAAGGTGGCATCCTGACTGTTCGGGACAGTCGTGTGACTGCCAATGTCTCGGCTCGCGGAGCGGGAATCTTTAACGACTCTAGAAGTGGAACGAGCACGGTTCACATTGTCAGCGCAACGATTGACGACAACGATGCTTCTGCATTCGGCGGCGGGCTCTACAACCTGGGCGATACCACGGCGTTGGCGTTCGTCAACAATTCGACCTTTTCTGGCAACCTCGCAAGTTTTGTCCAAAATAACTCCGGTGGGGCGATCATCGGATTTGGATCCGGCTCCGAGGTTGTGGTAACCAACAGCACGATTGTTGGCAACGAAGGTGGGATTCGACCGCAAAGCGGCATCTTTACCATCAACAACTCGATACTTGTCGGGAACACGCGTGATGTTTCCACCATCGACAGCGCGTTGAGCGGTGATTCTGCGAACAATATCATCGGCACCCCGGACTTTGCCGGCAATCTGGGAAACGGTCTGAATGACAACATTGTAGGTGATGGCAACGGCGGTGATCTGGATCCCAATGCCGTTGTCAATCTGGCTCTGTCCGACAACGGCGGGCCAACGCTGACACACGCTTTGTCGCCCGGCAGTCTGGCGATCAATGCAGGCAGCAATGAATTGGCCGTTGATGCGGATGGAAATCCACTGGCGTTTGATCAACGAGGTGCCGATTTCGATCGAGTCTTTGGTGGCACGGTCGATATGGGGGCCTTTGAGCTGGTTGAACGCGCCGCTCCAACGGTTGAATCGATCGTTGTCAACAACGGCGATGCTCAACGCAGCATGATCAATGTGATCAACGTCAGCTTTAGCGAAATCGTCAACGTGAGTGCCGCGGACTTCCTGCTGCAGAACACCGATACAGGAACCAACGTCACTCCGACGGTTTCGACTCAGTTGATCGGTGGCAAAACCGTTGCCACGCTGACCTTCAGCGGCACGGGCACGACGGCTGGATCACTGGATGACGGCAACTATCAGCTGACGGTTCTGGACTCGATCACTGATGCGGCTGGCAACAGCTTGGACGGAGACGGCGATGGCGATGCTGGCGGCAACGCGACCGATGACTTCTTCCGACTGTTTGGCGATTCCAATGGCGACGGGACGGTGAACATCATTGACTTCTTCCAGTTCCGCAATGCGTTTGGCAATTCGGAGCTGGACGAACGATTCGACGTCAACGGCGACGGAGTCATCAATGTGCTGGACTTCTTCCAGTTCCGCAATCGATTCGGCACTTCAGTCTAATGCCGCTTTAAAGTGGCTCGTCTCACTAAGATGAAACATCGGGAGAGGCAAGCGACTTTCCCGTCTCCTAACCGCCGCTTGAAATGTTCCCAATTCCGGGTTGGGACAACCGTAGGGTTAGGTTGGGTGTTTGAGTCCGCCAGTGAAAACTGCGAGTCCGCATTGAGCCAAAGTTCGATGCGGACTTTTTCGTCTTTCAAAAAAAATGAAGGGGTGCCCCTCTGTTTTGCGTAGGGATAACCAGAGTCAAAGCCAAGGCAACCTGAAAGTGGATTCAGCCCGCGCGATCAGAAGACTCACTTTAATCTTCAATGCTTCAATCCCTTTGAGAGACAGAATAATGAGCTATCAGAAAATCACTAATACTATGCTACTGCTGGTTTTGACTCTTAGTTGGAGTGCAAATGCCAACGCCGACATCGTCATCCAATTTTCGATTGACGACGGTGCTACCTTCGGAGATTCGTTCAATATCGATCGAGGGTCCTCTGTCAACGTGGGAGTCTTCCTGACAGAGTCATCGCCAGACACCGCGCTAGCTAATGATGGATTGTTGGGCTTCGGTCTGACAGGAAATCTTGCATCATCTAACTTTGGTGCCATTTCAGCTGCAAGTCCTGACTCAGCCTTTGACTTTCAGGCAACCAATGAGTTTTCGGCGACATCGATCGACTGGGAGAGCCTCGTTCTCAACAATTCAGTTCCGACAGGCTCAAGAATTGCTTTGGGTTCGTTTCAGTTCGACTCCATCGCAGACGGAATTTCAACCTTTACTTTTGGTGATATCCAGCCGGGAGCCGGATCGACGAACGCCAACTGGCTTTCTGGCGCCGGTGTCGAATTGGATGAAGCAGTTTTTGGCACAGGAGCAGCCGACACGTTTCAGCTAACACTCTCAACCACAGCCATTCCCGAGCCGGGATCCGCAAGCATGTTTGCGATGGGGGCAATGCTATTGGTTCTTCGCCGTCGTAGAGCGAATTCAACGCTCAAATCCCCATCATCGCCAGCAGGTCAGTGATCTGGCTGAGGAAACTCGAAACTCGAGGATGATTCACGTCGAATTCCTGAATACGCTCAAGAATATCATGATGTTCATTATCCTGGATCTCCTGCTCGCCTTGCCGAGCCTGGTCAATCAGTCGCCCAATGTCGGTCGTCAATTCACCAAGTGCATCGATCGTTTCTTCGTCAACTTCTCCTTCGCCACCGACATCAAAGTTGATACTCGAAAGCTCTTCGTGCAGGTCACGTAAACGGACCAGTAAATCAGTTTTGGGCATGACTTGTCCTCGTCGTTCAATCCCGGACTTGCAAAACATCAAGCTGATCACTGCACACAGCAGAGGTCATCGAATCAGCTGGCACAGGTAATTGAACTGTCTCTAAACTTGAAAGTGGTTCCAAAACGTTAACGTCCCTGAGGTCCGCTAAGTCGCCTGCTCCATCGATGGAGACTGTAAATCTTTAACATGTTTGGTCAACGATTCTTTTACCGCTCGCTGTCCATACTCTGACTCCTCAAACCATTTGTTGGGCAACAATTCGATCGGACAAGTCGCCGACACCGCAACCTTCGAGGCAACCGATCCGAACAACAAACGCGGAATCCCGGTCCGCCCATGCGTTGGCATCAAGATCGAATCCGCCTCTTGCTGTTCTGCAAATCGAAGGATCTCTTCGGCAGGGTCGCCGAACCGGGCAACAAACTGCAGATCCGTCCAATCGAGATCTTTGACGATATCAAAGAACTTCTTTTGGCAACGATCTACCGACTGACGTTCTGATTCAGGTCCCCAGCTCGGCCCCATCTCGTACAACGTTGGACGTTCCAATACACAGATGACTCGTAGCTGTTCTGGTGAATAGCGATCGAGACCGTACATCAATGCCGCGTAAGCTCGATCAGAGAAATCCCAGGGGACGATGATTTTTGTACTGCTCATTGCGAAACCACTAATTGGACTGGTTGGTAAATTTCGAAAGTAAACTCGGCGGGTGCTTGGTTGATCAAGCCGCTGAGTTTCAGGTACCTCGACGAGAGCAACGCCCGTGCCAATCATTCAATTCGATCGAAACAGGAACTCATTTCGCGATTTGAAGTTTCGACATGTGATGCGGTCGTCGTGTGCGTGCCATTTCGCACGACGCTGTGCCCATATGTTGGCCATTTTTGAAAGCGTGCCTTCACCAAAGGCCAAGTGCCCAAAAATCCGGGCATCAATTGTTTCTGCCTTAATTGATGTTCGAACAAACCGTCGCTTTGAGGCGTCTTCGGAGACCCCAACGTCTACGCAGATCCCAACGGCCAGCCAAGTTGATCAAGTTGGCACATCACTTGCTCGATCAAGAAGTAGAGTTTGCTCACAGCTTGATGTATTCACTTGGTCCCAGAGTAACGCCGGTCCAAACTTTCCATTTCAACGAGACACGATCATGATCCTTCGAGAATTGATGAAAGAACGCTGCCCCGTTTTTTCGCTGTCCAAAGACTCCCGAATTTCAGAAGCCGCCGAAATGATGCGTGAACAGCGGATTGGTTCCATCGTTATCATCGACGCCAACCAACAAGTGATTGGGATGTTGACCGACCGTGATATCGCATTGACGTTGGCACTCGGAGCCGGAACAAGCAACTCATTCGTTTCTGAAGCGATGTCGCAAGATGTAGTGACGGTCGTCGAATCTCAAGCGTTGTTCGACGTCGTGAAAGTTTTTCGTGAATCGCGAGTGAAACGATTGCCCGTTGTTGACGACAGTGGTCAATTAGTCGGCGTTGTTTCTGTCGACGATGTGATGGGCCTGTTGGCAAGAGAGATGTTTGACACTTGCGTTTCGCTCGAGCCAAAACTTGGACACTTGATCTAATGGAATTTGCTTTAAATTTGATCTAAAGTCAGTCTGCTCGATCGGCTGGCCGTCGCCGCCCAAACCCCGTTGGTCGGTTTCTGAAATCTCCGTAGATCACCAACATTGCGATGCCAACTCATTCGGTATCTTTGCGACCGAGCAGGATGGAAAACTGACTGCCTTTTCCTGGTTCGCTGGCCACGCTCAGTTCACCAGCATTCTTCTCGACGATGGCACGCGTGATGGAAAGCCCCAGTCCCATTCCTCGTGCTTTGGTCGTGTAAAGCGGCTCAAGAATCTTCTGCATGTCTTCTGGCGAAATGCCACATCCAGTATCGTTGACATGAAACACGACGGCATCTTGCTCGATCGTCGCACTGATCGTAAGTTTGCCTCCTCGATCCGCCATGGCATCACGAGCGTTACGCAACAGGTTTTTAAACGCAATGACAATTTGATTTTCGTCAACTTGCACATCTGGCAAATGCTCGGGCAAATCGACAATCGGTTCAATGTTTTCCGGAAGCTCGACCATCGCCACCAATCTCCTCAGGATGGGCCCCAAATCGACAGAATCCAGATTGGCATCGGGCAATTTCGCGACATCCGACAGAGCCGTTACCACGTTGTCAATCATGGTTACTTGACGATCAATCCGCTCCAGATGTTCTTTGGTCTTTTCCGCACTTGGGTTTTTCGCGTTGAGCAGATAATAGGCCGACGTTTTGACCGCGTTGAGCGGATTTCGAATCTCATGCGCGATCCCGCCGGAAACTTTTCCCAGCGTCGAGAATTTTTCAGCTTGAACCAGTTCGGCCTGTGTTGCCCTCAACTCAGCCGTCCGCGTTTCAACCAACGCTTCCAAATCAGCTTGCATTTGCTCGCGTTGTTTTTGAATCGCCCGTTCGGCTTTGTTACGTTGCGTGACATCGAGAATGAAGGCGACGTAAACTTCTTTTTCCTGATGGGTCGACGTGTGCAGATGGACCTCGACGTCGTAGACGGATCCATCCTTGCGTTGGTGTCGTGTTTCAAAATTCAAGTGAGCAACATTGCCCGATCGGAGGGGCTCGATGGCTTCGCGAAATTTGGGTTCCGTAAAGTCGGGCTTAATGTCAACGGGCGTCAACTCTTTCAGCTCATCCAGCGTGTACTGAAGATTTTCACGCCCCCCATTGTTGACCAAAACGAATTTGAGCGATTCTGTATCAAAGATAAAGATTTCGTTTACTGAATCTTCAATGATTCGGCCCAATGAAGTGGTGGCTTTTTCCAGACTTTTGAACGCGGACAGATCTCGAATGACGCCGGCAAACAGAGTTTGATCGCCGATTTGAATTTCACTGACGGCCAAGTGAATGGGAAACGTCACGCCATTTTTGCGTTGACCCACCACTTCACGACCAATCCCAATGATTTGCCGCTTACCCGACTTCCGGTAATTTTCCAGGTAGCCGTCATGAGCTTCACGATAGGGATTGGGCATCAAGATTTTGATGTTTTGTCCAAGTAGTTCAGATTCTTCAAAACCAAACAGCGTTTCAGTCGCCGGGTTGACCGAAGCAATGATCCCCCGATTATCAATGGTGATGATCGCGTCAACGGCTTCATCGTGAATCGCTTCGAGAGTTTTAACGCGTTGTCGTGGGTCGTCCAGCGGTTCGCTCACTAAGGTTGAATCGGGGTTATAGGAAAAAATTTTGACGCGCCAAATTTTGCTTGGCAACCTGGCTTGATCCACAAAAAAGAATCAATCAGAGTCATGCTTGAAATACGAGAATACTTTTTTGGTCGCGGTCCCAAAACATTTGGAAGGCAAAATTGTTAAGCACATGAAGTGCCAATTCTCAAAAGTTTGTTCAACACCTGGTTCCGATTAAGAAAGCCACACAACTGCAGTGAAGGATCTTCCATTGTCAAAAACAGAAGTTTATATATCGACAAATCGGGAGATATCTTATAATGCGATCGCGAATCTTCTCCATAGGCTGGAATCCGATGAATGACAAGCTCAAGATTCTAATCGTCGACGACGACGAGGATATTCTCGAAAATCTGTCCGACATTCTAACTGATATCGGTCACCAAGCGGACACGGCATGCTCTGGCGCATTGGCGATCGAGAAACTGGCTGCCGACTCAGGCGAGTCGGAACACAGCACGTACGATTTGTGTTTGCTCGATTTTAAGATGCCCGGGATGGACGGCGTTGAATTGGTCAAGCGGATCCGCCAGCAACATCCAGATATCCGTGCGATCATGATCACCGCCTATGCTGGAGACGACGGTGCGAAGCGAGCACTGGCCGCAGGTACGTGGCACGTTCTGCGGAAACCGGTGGATGTGCCGACGCTTTTGGGCATGATCAAACAGGTGGTCGCAAGATAATTCTGATGGTTGTCAGTCGAGCAATCGGGTCGCGCTGACGCGCGACAACCATGCGGACTCGCACACTCAATTTGGCTTTGTCGTGCTGAATAGCTATCAGTTCTGACGGCTAAACCTGCATTCTTCGAGCTCTCGATAAACGCCGCTGCAAATGTCATCCATTGGCATGATTGCTGCATTCTGTGACGGGTAGTAGCTGGCGGTCACCAGGAGCACCTGAAGTCGTTCCCCTGAGCTACTGACGAAAAAGACCCGAACTTCGCGATAACAAATGATGGAAACACTCTACCCAGGTCAAAATCAACTCGCTGGCGTTGGGACTCATGAGTTTAATGCCCAGGCATCCGACCACAGGTTGTCAACTGCTCCATTTCGCAATCAGGAAGTCGAGGAACGTGCCATTGCACGACTGGAAAACCACCCGCATTTTCAAGGGCGATCAAAAGCGTTCCAAGTCAGATGTCATGGTCAAAAACTGAGTGTCTTTGGCCAAGTGCCCACATACTATCTCAAGCAACTCGCACAAGAAGCGTTGCGAGAGATCGAAGGCGTCTCCATCGAGAACCAAATTGTTGTGCTGAATTCAAACGGGTTGATGACTTAGCCTCTCAGGCAAGAGTTGTCTACAAAACGTAGCTTTTTTCCATTTCAGTTTTGATTAAGGAGAAACAAGATGAGTCAGGCTGTTTCAAAAAAGCGTCCGACCAATCGGGGGCTCGCACGGACACCATTTTCCAATCTTTTTTCACAAAGCATGTTTCCCAGTCGATTGATCGATGAGATGTTTGATCAGTTTGTCAATCGAGGCGATGGAGAATTAGCCGCAATCGCCAACGTCTCGATGGATGTTGCGGAAACAGAACAGGCATTCGAAGTCAAAGTCGACCTGCCTGGGATCACTCCGGATGAGATCGACATTCAAATTGACAACAACACACTGACGATTCGTGGATCGCGCGAAGGACAATCCGAAGAACGGGATGAAGGGAAACAGTTCCATCGTCTGGAGCGCTATTCTGGCAGTTTTGCCCGAAGCGTTGTCTTGCCAAACTCGATTAATGAAGATGAAACCGCCGCCGAATTTAACGACGGTGTCCTTTGTATTACGATCCCCAAATCGGATGAAGCGAAACCTAAAAAGATCAATATCTCCAGGTAGCACTCCGAAGTTTCATCCGTCACCTTTGCACTCACAACGCTCAACCCCGCTGGGCAGCCACTTGCCCGCGGGGTTTACTTGTTTCTTGCTCCCGTACGAAAACCTTTGCGATGCGTTTGACTACTTTCTCCGTCAGATCTGTAGGATTAGAATCAACGTTGCACGAATCACAGTAACCTAAAACCGCACGATGCCACATAATTTTTCGGTCTTGATCATCGAAGACGACGCCGACGCGCGAACCAACGTCGAGGATATCTTGTCGCTTGATGGCTACCAAACCGCATCGGTAGGCCATTGTCTTCCGGCACTCGAAGCGATCAATCGACGACATTTTGATGCTGTGATTGTCGACTGGAGACTTCCCGATGGAAACGGTGGCGACCTGATTCCGGCAATCAAGGAGCGACTGCCTGACTCCCCCGTCGTTGTGGTCACGGGGTTGCGCGAGTTCGATACCGCCGTGAAGGCTTTGCGACGTGGGGCTTACGATTTTTTGACGAAGCCGATCAATCCAGATGCCCTGCGGTCCTTGCTGAGGCGACTGGTCGAACGTAAACGCCATCTTTCCGAAATCGATGCCGCTCAGATGAAGATGATGGAAAACGAGCGGCTGGCTGCCATTGGTCAAATGGTCGCTGGGCTGGCTCATGAAAGTCGCAACGTGCTGCAAAGAAGTCACGCTTGCCTTGCCGAACTTTCGCTTGATGTTCGTGACATGCCAGAGAGCCTGAAGTTGGTCGAAAAAGTTCAAAAAGCGCTCGACGACTTAAATGGATTGCTCGAAGAAGTTCGCGAGTATTCCGCCCCGATCAATCTCGAAAAACGAAATGTCAATCCAGAGCAGCTGGTCCAAACGGCGATTGCACAGATCTCTGATGCAAAACAAATCCCTGAAAACATTTCGATCAACGTACGACCTGGAACTGATTTGCTCGAGACCATTTCGATCGATGAAAGCAAATTGACTCAAGTGCTGCGAAATTTGCTTGAGAACGCGATTCATGCCTCCCCATCGCTTGGCGAAGTCGTCATCAACATCAAGGTCAACGAATCATCGAATTCAAAATCGACAATCTCTTTCACCGTGATCGATGAGGGGAATGGTGTCCCTGAAGAGGATCGCGAGTCAATCTTTACTCCTTTCTTTACGACCAAAACCAAAGGGACGGGATTAGGTTTGGCGATCTCGCGTCGGATTGTCGACGCTCATGGCGGATCCCTGATTGTCACCGATGGCCCCAACGGCGGTGCTGCTTTCGTTTTGGAAGTCCCATTGAATCATGGCAAACGTCGCGAGCGCTAGATCCGATTCGAACGCTGTGCACACCGTTTCCATACGGCAGACTTGCGAGCGCGAGCGGATCCGCACGGCTATTGTGCTGGATTGACGATTCCGCACGTCTTTCAAGCGACTCGATTTGTGTCCTTCGTCGCCCCGAATTCGACGACGTCTTGCAGCGACTCTAAAAACGCTTTAACCGCCGACAGATGGTCCCAACGTCTGGGTTCGCACGCTTGATTGATTGCCAAAATTCGGTCCAGAGACCGTTACGTAGATCGTCCCATTGCCTTGAAATTTGCTTTCAAAAACGACCCGGCGCCGACAGGATCGGTTCCGTTTGAGCCCCGAAATATTCTGCGGGCGGCGCACTGTCGAATTCAGCGTTTTTGGCACAAAGCATGATTATCGGCATGCAAATTGCCGTGGGAAGGTGCACCGTAGATTGTGTTTCAACGTTTAGTCTCTCATTTACGTTAAACTCTTGGTCACCAATTGCCATGCAAACTTTGAAAAGCCCGTCTGCTCAAGACCCTTCCAATCTCATGCCTGAATCCGAGCCGCTAGGCCAAGTCGATATTGACTTGCTACTTGTCGACGATGAGACCGATTTTCGAGAGTCTGCCTGTCGTTATCTGAAACGGCTGGGATTCCGAGTCGATGAAGCGGAAGATGGCGAAGAAGCCCTGAACGTTACCGTCAATCGAAAATTTGACGTCGTCGTTCTCGATATTCATATGCCTGGTCTCAACGGAATCGAAGTTCTCAAAAAGCTGATGGAACGAGAGTCGCCTCCCAAAGTCATCATGTTGACTGGCGGGGGAACAATCGAACATGCGGTCGAAGCGATCAAGCAAGGTGCTTACGATTTTCTTACCAAACCGACCAAACTGGATGATCTTGCCCGTCTCGTCAAACGCGCTTGTGAAACGCATGAATTGGAAAAAGAGAACCGACAACTCAAGGAAGTGATTCGTCGCCAACAACCAAGCTCGGATATGATTGGCGATTCGGCGGCAATGCAAGAAGTCTTCCGCTTGATTGAGCGAACGGCGGCTTCGGACAAACCCGTTTTGATCCAAGGCGAAAGTGGGACGGGTAAAGAACTGGTCTCTCGGGCGATTCATCGCTCAAGTCCGCTTGCTGATAAACCCCTGGTCGTGATCAACTGCGCCGCGTTACCAGATCAACTTCTTGAAAGTGAATTGTTTGGACACGAAAAAGGGTCTTTCACAGGTGCCGTCGCTGCCAAGCCCGGGCTGTTCGAGATTGCTGACGGAGGAACGCTGTTCATTGATGAATTCGGCGAGATGAGTGGTGCGTTGCAAGCGAAGCTTTTGCGAGTGCTTGAAGATGGATCCATGCGACGGGTTGGATCAGTCACCGAACGGAAAGTCAAAGTCCGAGTCATCGCCGCAACCAATCGCGACCTGGAACAGGAAGTCAAAGACAAATCGTTTCGTGAGGATTTGTTTTATCGAATCAATGTGCTGGGCATCGATCTCCCGCCATTGCGAAAACGAACGGGTGATATCCGATTGTTGGCCGAGGCGTTTGCCGGTGAAGATTGGGAAATTGATCCCGACGTGATGGATCATCTCAACGGTTACAGTTGGCCGGGAAATGTAAGACAGCTGCAGAATGCAATCGAACGGGCCAAGGTTCTGGCCGAAGAGAATCGAATCGAAATGAAGAACTTGCCAAGTGCTATCGTTGAATCGGAAGCGTCCCCCGTTTCCACAACGTTAAACAATGGCGAGATTGATTTGGAGACGCTCAACAAACTCCACGTGACACAAACTTATGAACGTTGTGGGAAGAACAAAACAAAAGCAGCCCGCGCGTTAGGAATTAGCCGCCGATCGTTCTACCGATTGCTAGACAAGTTCGAAATCGAATAGGCGTGGAGCGAGGGAGTTGTATCGCTGGTTGAGCATGCTTTGCGGACGGATAAAGCTGGTTCAGGACGGCCGGCTAAAGCTCGGGACTACGAACCTCTGTGCTGTTTTGAAGCGGCCGCGGGTAAGAATGCTATTCGAAAATCTAAGTGACTCATGCTGCGCACGACCGGCTAAAGCTCGGTACTACGAACTCCGACCGGCTAAATCTCGGTACTACGAACTCCTGAATCTTTAAGGCAGTCGAAACTAACTGAAGTTGAGAATTGCATCTCTCATCTCTCAAATTCAACCGCCCTCAACTGACTCTTCGTTATTGAAAAGCCCCACCAACCTGCCGGCGAAATTCAACTCCTCCTCCGTCGCGGTCCGTGAATAATCAATGATTTGCTGACCGATAATCGACAATCGTTGTGACAGCGACGTGGGCTGCGAAAAATCAAGCGGCGGTCCATCAAGACACGGCACGTCAGCACGTTGCAAATAAAACCCGACGCTCTTTCGCGGTGGTCCAAACTCAGATTGCGTCGTCCCCCAATGGACAAGCTGGGTTGACCAACAAAATACCGAACCGCGAGGTCCCTGCAAGCAGCGAACATCTTGTAAATTCTCAACTCGAATGTCGGCCGTCCCTTCCTCGAACTCACTATCCAACGGTGCTGGCAAAACGCAGATACACGAACTGCGATGATCCAGATCGGTCAATGGTACCCATACCGTCAGGTAATCGAGATGATCGTCATCATCAAGCAAAACGTCACGGACTTGATCGCGATGAGGCGTAAATGCCGTCTGTGTTTCCTGAGTAACATGCCAACTCCAGACCGCTGGCAATGAATGAAAATCTCCCAACAAGTCTTCCATCATCGGTCGAAGCTGCACCAACAAATCCCACGCTTCGTCAAACACAAAAGCAAATGCAGGGTGAATTCCCTGGCCTGCTAATTGATCGAAACAAGTCGCAAGTCGGTTGATCGCGTCGGTCGCATACCAGGACGGATACGCAAAATAGCCATCGTTATGAATCATCCGTTTGCATTCGCTCCAGTCCGGCTCGCGCGGAACGTTGGTACGAATCATTTGCCGATGCTGAAACGGGGACGCCAAGTCAATCGTCAACTGAGGACAAACCTTCCGCCACCAATCAGCATCTTGGTAGAACTCGATGGCATCCAACTCAGGTTTCATGATGTTTGATTTTGTTTCGGTGTGTTACAGGCTGCTTTACGAAACGTTACCGGTCGTCGCTGTTATCGCCATTTTGGGTTTCCCACTGTACGTGCATGCGAGCAACGGTATCTAAATTCCAGAGTTCAAGCCAACGTCAGTGTCGCGTATTCCTTCAGCAGCAGAAACAGCAACGCATATTCAATTCCGAGCTCCATTGATTTTCCGAAGAATGTACATCAACGATGCGTTTGTTCCCTAATCCAACCTGAAACAGCGACATTCATTGTATCAACCGAAATTTAACCTGGTGGGCACCGAGCGGCTAAGGATGCGTCCGCTCAAGAATTCGGAGGAGCTGGAAAAAAAGACTGGACTCGTTGGCCATCGCGATAAAATGGGCTCGGCGAAATCAGACATTGAACAAGGGAGGACTTGATACCGTGACTACACGAAATCGATACATCGCAAATACTTTCTTGGCGTTACTGGTTGGAGCGTTAACGTCCACGTCCGTTGATGCTCAAGAAACTCGAGATCAAAAAGTTCGGCTTGATCGAAAAACCGTCAGTGCGACCAGTGGATGGTTCTATGATGATCTTGACCAAGGGCTGGAAGCAGCACGAAAAGAGAACAAGCCGTTGATGGTCGTCCTCCGGTGCATCCCCTGAGAGGCTTGTAAAACTTTTGACGGGCAGGTTGTCCGTCGCGAAAAAGCGATCAAAGAACTGGCTGACGCATTTATCAATGTCCGCCTGATCAAGTGTAACCATCTCGATTTGGAACTGTTTCAATTCGATTTCGATTTGACCTTCGGTGTGTTCTTTCTGAACGCAGATAAAACCATTTACGCTCGGTACGGAACGCGTGACGGAAAGAATGCCGACGATGATGTTTCGTTGGATGGCCTCGCAGAGACGATGCGCCGTGTTCTGGAAATCCATCAAGCGTATCCGAATAACGCAAGTTTGCTCGAAGCCAAGCAGCCTTTGCCTGCCAAACGAAAACACCCCGAAGACTACTCGCATCTGGATCACTTCAAAGCCGACCTGAACTATCAGGGGCAAGTTGCCAAATCCTGCGTGCATTGTCATCAAGTGCGTGAAGCGATGCGACGCGAATATCGAGAGGCGAAACAATCGTTACCAGAAAAGTTGATGTTTCCCTATCCTCCGCCTGCGCTTCTGGGGATCACGTTCGATGTTGAAACGGCCAACCGTGTCAACGTCAGCGATTTATCTGCCGCATCGAACGCTGGACTGAAAAAGGGAGATCGACTTGAAAAAACCAATGGTCAACTGATTTCGTCCGAAGCAGATTTTCGGTGGATGCTGCACAATACCGAATCCGATGTGACGTCCATTGATTTGGAAATCGATCGCAACGGCACGACGAAAACCGTATCGTTGGAGTTACCTTCGGGTTGGAAAAAGCAAAACGATTTGACGTGGCGGCCAACGACGTGGGATCTGCGACGAATGTCGACGGGAGGCATTTCTCTGGAAAAAATCGACGACGCCCAACGTTCCAAGCTGGGAGTCGAGGATGGAAAGATGGCGTTGCTGGCCAAACGTGTTGGTAAGTATGGCGATCACGCTCGTGCCCGTCGTGCAGGATTAAGACCCAACGACATCATCATCGGGTTTGGTGGTCAAGACGACTTGATGACGCCCAACGCGCTGATTGAATTTGCGATTCAACAACGGAAACCGGGCGACCGGGTCAAGATTGAATACCTGCGAAACGGAGAAAAGAAAACGGCAACGATTCGTCTGCAATGACGGATTGATAAAGAAGCAAATAGCGAGCCGATTTATAACGGCCAGCAAAAAAGAAGCCCGATGAAGGATTCGAATCGAACCTTCATCGGGCTTTATTTTTTAAATTTCAACCGGCATGGAGCAAGGGTGACACGATGTTGTCAATCGCTTCACGCGCTCTGCTAGTCTTGCCTCGCGTCCTTGCGATCGTCCTTCTTCTCTTCAGTTTCTTCTCCGTCATCTTTTTTCTTGGCAGGCTTCTCTTCCTTCTCCTGCTTGATGGTCACTTCGTGTCCCATTTCGCCAAGTAGTTTTTCGATCCCGCGGTCAATTGCCTTTCCGCGAATGTTCGCGTATCGAATCTTGCCTTCGGCATCGATCAGATACAAAGTCGGCCAACCGCGGACACCCCAACTCTCAGAAATGCGCCCGTAATCTTGCTCGTTCTGAAAACTTCGCCAAGTCAGATTCTTGTCTTTGAGAACCTTTCTCAGCTTCTTAATATCTCGATCACTGTTAACACCGATCAACGCAAATGGCTTGTCAGCCAATTGTTTTACGAGCGACCGCTCGTGTGGGTACATGGCCCGGCAAGGAGGTCACCAATCTCCCCAGAAGTCGATCAGCACAACTTTGCCTCGGTAGTCAGACAACTTGAACTCGACATCGTCGGTGTCCACTCCGACGATATCGGGAGCAATTTTGCCGACTCGAACGTTCATCGCTGTCAGCATCTGTTCTGCTTTGCTACCAACGTAGAGGTGGTCTTCATATTCATCAACACAGGTAGTTAACAGCGATTCGATTTCATCTTGAAGCTTCTCAAGTGCTTTACCTGTTTTGCCCGGGCGTTCAAACTTGTTCAAGTACTCAGCCAAAACAAGGGTTGAGAATCCGGCAACATCTTCGTTGTCTGGATCTTTCTTGATCTGCCGAATCCACTTCTCAACTTGACTCGACCCCGAGCGTAAGCGTTGGATGCCGCGGAGTAGTTGATTGGTCGCTTCGGCGTCATCCATCTGATCAATCTGCTCAAACAGTAGCGCCTGGGCCTTCCCTTTCGATTGACCAAAGAAGTACGCAAGGTCACGAGCGTTGTCCTCGACCGAATCTCTCTCCTTGATGACTTCGATGAGTTTCTTGGCGGTTTGAAGTTCGAATTTGCGACGCCGATTTGTGATCTTGTTGCGTTCTGACTGCTTGGTCGCTTTTCGATATTCTTTGGTCAGTTCACTGACCTTGCTTCGCATGTCTTTTTTTAACTCGGTGACGGCATCGTCGACATCGACTTCGACTTCTTCGGTGTCCGGCTTGTCCTTGTTGGCTTCCTTCTCTTGAGCAATCGACGTGGTTGTGATCGCTGAAATGAGAGACAGCATCGCGACCATCAAGAGGCATCGATGCAACCAAAATCGTCGTTCAGTCATGTTCACTTTCAAATAGAAATGGCGGATTGTCTGCCACTATCGTAACCGACGGCAAACGTGGTTGATACGCCAATGCGTTTGGATGTCAGGCATGCGAACGAGGTATAACTCCCGCCATTTACCAGAGTTTCACCGTTTTCAGAGATTCGCCGTTTTCAGAATTCCCGCGTAGTGAGGCAGCTGTTACTTGGCTTCCGCGTCTCGCAGATAGGCCATCAGTTCCAGGATTTCATCTTCCGTGAATCGATCCATCAGTGCTTTCGGCATCAGGCTGATCGAAGAATCCATCATGTCATCGACATCGTCTTTGAGCACAATCGTCGGCTCTTTCGCTTCTGGCGTTGGCAACAACGCCATTTGTTTGTCGTCTTCCGAGACAACGATCCCCGAAACGACAATTCCATCGAGCGTGATCACTTTTCGAACAACGTATTTTGCATCGATCTTGTGGGAGGGTTCCAGAATCTCCCTCAAGACACCGGCGGAATCACCTTTCCATCGTTTCCAAACGTCGGTCAATTCGGGACCGACTTGTTGACCTTCCCCCGCTACGACATGGCATGTGGCACAGGTCGCTTCGGTAAAAATCTTTTTGCCGATCGTTTTGGTGCGACCTCGTAATCCATCATCCAGTTTTCCGGCAAAGTCTGCGGCCGTCCAGTTTTTTACAAAGGCGCGGTCCGATCCAATCGGGTCTTTCGGTTCAACCGGGGTCCTTTGAAAGGCTGCCAAGTCATCGACAACAACCATCACGCCATACATTCGCATCCAGTGACCTGGAAACGTGCAAACAAACGGATACTCGCCAGGTTCGGCCGGCGCTTTAAACGTCATTCGAGTCTGGCCTTCCGCGGGCACCATCTCTGATGCGGCGATCACATCTTCCGAAACGGGAACATACTGTTTTCCGCTGGAACCAATCTTCGGCCCGATGGCGGCACCTTCGAGGGCGACATCGCGAAGCTTTCCTGGTTGCGTAAAGACAATATTGTGAGGCATGAGATCTTCGTTCTGCAACACAACCTGAAACTCGCGACCGGCTTCGACAGCAAACCAGGGGATGTCATAACGCATCTCTTCTTCAACGGTGTGGATCAAAATCACGCGTACGGTAACTTCATCGAGTCGAGCACGATAAGCTTTGGCTGTTTTCGCGTCGATCAGGCCCAGCAATTGATCCATCAGTTGCATCGCCTCGAGAAACTCGTTGGTCGTTCGCTCGGCCGCCGGCGTCGATTCGGCATGTTGCACTAAAAACGTCGCCAAGCTCGTAGCAACTTCTGGATCACGATTTTCTCGCTTAATTGATTTCAGCGTCCGGATGACTTGCCGTCGCACCGAGTTCGATTCGATCAGTTGTGCGACTGCCTTGAAGGTTTGCTTTGGTTTCGCATCGATAAATTCGAGCGCCGTCACAGCAGGTCGGCGAACGGAGTAGGACATCGAGGGCTCCAGAGACGCGATCGCGAAGTCCCACGCGCGGTTGCGAATATCCTGGCGAGCGATGGTCGGAACAGCGGAAAGCAGCGACGCGCGATACTTCCGATTCTCCGTTGCCATTTGCAGCGCCTCGTTCATGGTTGAGGCATCCGCTGAAGCCATCAAACCGCCAAATCCGATTCGTCGCAGAACCATATTCTCGGAGCTGATGATCGACTTGAGTTTCTTTTTCGCGTCGAGCAAAACGGCGGGCGGTTGGCTGCCGACAAGCTTGGCAAGTTGCGTCGCGATTCGGCGGTCGGAACTCTGTTTCAGGTCAAGAGCTTCGATGAGTTGAATCAACTCTTCGATGGGGCTGGATTGATTGATCTTCACGAGCGCAGCGAGTGCAGCTTCGAGATCACCACTGGTCATTCCGTCGCGTTTCAGAATCGCTTCATGAACCGGGACGTACTTTTTGTCGTCGTCACTCCGTTCCACGAGCAGGAGCTTCTGGTTGTCGAGTCGTTTGAGTTGAAAATCAACAATACGACGCGACTTGTCCAGAAAGACACGAGGCGGTTTCACTTTGTCGTCACCGCCATGGTCATGGACTTGGGGTGTCGCCAAGACGACGCCGCAATTCAACATTGAAACACAAAGCAGCAGAATGGACGTCAAAAGACTCTTGGACTCACTCACCAAAAATACGTCACGCATTATTCAAGCACCTGCAAGGTTTCTTCCAACAAGTATTCGATGTACTCGTCAGTGTCATGGTTGAGAACGTCGAGAACCGATTCCGCCAGTTCAGGTTTGCCGACATATGTCGCCGTTCTGAGGGCTTCAGCGCGAACTCGAGGATGATCGTCGTTCAAACGCTGCTTCAGTAGACCCAAGATATCTTGAACTTGCGGATACCAATAGGACAGAACCCGAGTCGCTGCGGCTCGTGCACGATAATCCTTCGATTCGAGCATCCGCTTTAACAATGCTTCATCAAACTGATGGTGAGCTTGGTGCATCCACAGCCCTTCCATCATGTAGCGTTCATAATTCTTGTCAGCTTGTTCCAAGCTCGCCATCCACTTCTTGGTCGCGGCAAGAACTTCTTCGGAGTCACGTTGATGCAATTCCCGTCGAACACGGTATCGACTTCTAGCTTCGGGAACCTTGAGCGACTCCAATAATTCAGCAACCGTCGCACCATCGATTTTGGGAGGATTAACTAACGGGCGACCCTTGTAAGTCACCCGCCAAATGCGACCGTGGCTCTTATCGCGATTTGGTTCACGCAAATTGTGCTGCAAGTGACCGATCAGTGCGTTGTGCCAGTCCACGATATACAGAGCTCCGTCAGGACCAAACTGAAGATCGACAGGACGGAAGTTTCCATCGTCGCAGGTAACCACGGCTGGGACTTCGGTGGCAAAAAAGCCTGCCCCTTTGTCCGCCATCGTATGGTTCAAAACACTTCGATCACCGATGACATTGTTCAGCAGATAGTTCCCTTGTGCATCTTCGGGAAACTGTCGACTCGATACTAATTCGCAACCGGACGAGGGCCGCGTGCGTTTCTTCAAAAGCGGCGGCGCATCGTTGTACTTCTCGCCCTTTTTAATACCGGCGACGCGACGGTATTGACTGCCGCCGACATGCTTTTCCGGGTAATCGCGTTTGCCGCTGATCGGCGTGACCCAATAGTTCATCCCACCAGAAGCATCGGCAACAAAATTTTG
Source organism: Planctomycetota bacterium (assembly GCA_038534355.1). Lineage (GTDB taxonomy): Bacteria > Planctomycetota > Planctomycetia > Pirellulales > Pirellulaceae > Mariniblastus. Next base: position 46,578 of record JBCAWX010000036.1, on the reverse strand, counting down.
TCCCCAATCGTCGAAAACGTGCCCCCAGGGATTCGCAAACGAAAAGTTCACATGAACGTTGGTCGACTTGTCACGCGGGTCATGTCGCCAGATCCCAGCTTCGCCCAATGTATTCAGACCATAGGGTGATTCGACTTGGGAAAACTTAAACGTCCCTTCATTAAAATAGAGCCCCCCATCAGGTCCCCACTCAAAAGCAGCGATGCCGTGATGGGAATCAGCGGAGCCAAGACCGGTAACGACGCGAGTCATTTCATCGAACTGATCATCGCCGTCGGTATCTTTCAAGAACAACACATCGGGTTGTTGAGCGACATAAACTCCACCGTGCCCCAATTCAAAACCGGTCGGCAAGTAAAGTCCATCTGCGAAAACCTTACACTTGTCCGCGCGGCCATCGCCATCGTTATCGGTCAGGATCAGAAGTTTATCTTCAAGTTTGGTTTTCGGTTTCCAATGTGGATAGGACGGCATGGTGGAGACCCACATCCGACCTTTGGAATCAAAGTTCATTGCCACCGGGTTGGCTAACTCGGGAAAATCTTCTTCCGTTGCGAATAGATTGATCTCGTAGCCATCGGCAAGATTGAACTTCTTTTGTTGTTCTTCCGCTGGACTGTAATCGAGAGATCCCAGTTTGCCTCGTTTGCGATTTGGATCATTCTTGCCACCGACGTTCGTCTTTGGATTGATGAACGGCAGCGTATTACTGTCATCGACTTTATCAGGCACGGTTTCGCCAGCGGCGAGCTTCCAGATTCGCTGATCGCGATTGGCGGTCATCTGGTCCAGGATGGCCCGTTCACGTTCCATCACATCTGTGTTGTTGTACGTACCGTCGGAACCTGCTTTTCCGCGTACTCCGTAAATGGAATAGCCGTTAACCGCTCGGTAGCGATGCCACCAATGGAAGTTCTTGTAATCGACTTCCGCTTTGAGCCGTTCGTTAACGGTTGCGGGGATTTGAACGTCGTCACCAAACAGTGCCTTCGTCAGGATCGGTGCGAGTGCTTGATAGCCGCTGTCGCTTAACTGAAAACCGTCCAGCGTCATCCGAGCGTCGCTGTTTCCAAAGGCAGTTTGTGTCGGGGTGAAGATGTCAGCGAACGCAACGTCGTTTGCGTCCGCGATTTCTTTCATCGCTTTGGTATAAAGCGCCAAGTTCGTGTTCTCTATGTCGCCTTTGGGAAGAGCTCGGTCTCCAGTCACTTCAAACGCTGTCGGTGAGACGACAACGATTCTCAACGGATTGTCGGAATCAGAAAAACTCTTCGCCTTGGTTGACTTCAGCAATTCGTCCAAGTCGTTTTTGAATTGAGCCAATCCTGCAGGCCCGGCAAAGGACTCGTTCCCGCCAAAAAAGTAAAGGATGACATTGGTGTTGGAATGTTTTAAATGCGACTCTGGTGAACCAAAATTGAGTGAACGCAAACGATCTTTTTCCGCAACTCGATCACCTGGAAAACAAAGATTGCGAACCGTGAGTTGGTGCTTTGGAAACGCCTGATGCAACATCGTTTCGAAATGATTCCGATGCTGCATCCGCTCGCCCAGTCCACTACCGACCAGGCTGATGTGATCATTTTTCTTTAGCTCCAACCGGGCAGAAAGGTCGTCGGCGGCCGCATCAGACGACACCCCACTCAACAACTGCAATGAGCAGGCAAGCGAGAACATCAGCGCAAAACAGGTTCTGGAAAGAAGGAGGTCTATGACGCGCATTGGCAATTCAACTCAGATAAATTCGATTTGGAAACAACCCTTCGATTTTATCTGACGTTTGCCGGAACGCAATTATTTGCCCGTTTGTGCGTTTAAGTTCCCGAAGTTCAAAAACGGATACTCGACCTGCATTTGCAGGCAGCTCCGCTTCGCAACGGTTTTTATTCGGCCCGCAATAGCGGGAACAGGATAATGTCCCGAATCGACTGCGAATTGGTCAGCAGCATCACTAATCGGTCAATGCCGATCCCTAGTCCGCCAGCAGGCGGCATTCCATTTTTAAGTGCACGCACAAAATCGTGGTCCATCTTGGCCATCGAATCCTCTTCGTCTTGTCCTTCAAGTTGACTCTCAAAGAGCTGCTCTTGCAGGTCCGGATCGTTGAGTTCGGTATATGCGTTAGCCAACTCCATACCGTTGACAAACAGTTCGAACCGTTCTGCCACTGCCGGGTTTTCCCGTTTTCGCTTGGTCAACGGACAGATACTGGCGGGATAATCGGTGACAAATATGGGACCCACTAGGGCATCTTCAACTTTTTCTTCAAAGACATTGCTTTTGATAACGTCCGGATGCATACCTTCGGTTGGCAGCCCGATCGATTCAGCGAACGACTTGACGGCCGCAGCATCGATAGGATCAACGCCGGTATGCTCGCGAAAGAGATCATCGTAGGTTTGCCGTTGGAACGGCGTCGAAAAATCGACTTCCGTTTCGCCATAAGGGATCTTTGGACCGATGCCGATTGCTTTCATCGCGTTGGCAACGACCGATTCGGTCAGGTCCATCATTGACTCGTAGTTCCCATAGGCTTGGTAAACTTCGAGCATCGTAAATTCGGGATTGTGTTTGGGACTGATTCCTTCATTGCGATAGACACGCCCAAGTTCAAACACTCGCTCCATCCCGCCCACCATCAGACGTTTCAGATGCAACTCAAGAGCGATCCGCATGTTCAACGGCATGTCGAGCGCATTGTGGTGAGTCTCAAACGGGCGAGCGGCCGCACCACCGGCGATCGTGTGCAGCGTCGGACCTTCGATTTCAACAAAGTGTTGATCGGTAAGCGTCTGGCGAATGGAAGCGACAACCTTGGAGCGATCAAGAAACCGATCCCGGACACCATCGTTATAAGCCAAATCGACGTATCGACGTCGTTGGCGCAATTCAGCGTCGACCAATCCTTTGTGTTTGTCCGGGGGTGGATCGAGAGTCTTACAAAGCACATGGATCGTTTTGGCAAAGATCGACAACTCGCCGGTCATTGTGCGACGCAGAACGCCATCGACTCCGATCAAGTCTCCAAGGTCGAGGCATTGAATGAGTTCCCAATTTTCATCGCCGACCTGGTTGCGACCGACGAACAACTGAATGCGACCGGTCCAGTCCTCGATGTCGATAAACTGAAGCTTGCCTTTATCGCGATGCAACAGGATGCGGCCGGCTGCCCGTACCATCGGCCCAGTCAACTCTCCTTTTTCCTGCGACTTGAGCCAGTCACGAAATGACTGATCACCCAATTCTGTATCATTAGGCAGGTCGATGGCGGTTCCATCTTCGGTGACAAATTTGATTTCGTCCTCACGACCACGCAGGTCTCCGATCATATCCCGATCGTCGAATCGTTGTCCGAATGGGTCGAACCCGAGTTCAATGATTCGTGCTAATTTGTCGCGTCGCGCGCTTTCTGGTGAGCTACCGGCGTCGTTCATGGTCGCAATGGCTGAAGTTGTTTGTGAAATGGCAGCCAGATTCTAAGCATTTTTGAAAGCTTTCGAAGGTGGCAAGCCGAAGATGCACAATCAACGCCATGACGCAAAGACTGGGGACCGAATGGGGACGCGATGGCCCCTCAAGAAACTGCGTTTGTCTAATTGTCTAATTTGTCTAGTTGTCTATTTAGCCAAAGTACGTCACAAACCGTTTGCCCAACAATGCCCTCGGCAGCTTGTTCAGGCGTCGCTCGCATCCCAATGAGCAAGTCTTAGTTTGCCCAATCGGGCCCAGGGTAGGCCGAGTGAAGCAGCGACTCGTAGGCGAACTCGGCTTCTGAGTATTTTTCGGCCAAGTCTGATAAAGCTTCGATTAACGCTGCGGAACATGGTTGATGACGCGATTGCTCCGCCAATCGACAAACGATGCCGGTCGCCCGAATCACACCTTTGCGCAGTCTCGTCAGCTCCGCTGCCTCACTCGCCAGCCAAGGGGATGCAAGAACGGCATTGTCCATCGCCGCTTGACTGTTGCTGCATCGATATTTGCGCTTAATCTGTTTCTTGATTCGAAGCAGGTCATTGATGCAGGTTGAATTTACAATACCGCTTGGCTTCAATGACGTCATCAACGACTCGATCATCGAAATTGGCGAAAAAGGTTTGAGTGGTGGTTGTTTTGAGGGTTGGTTCCCAGTCGGAGTTTCATCTTTGTCAGCATCTGAAGGATTCATAACAGTCGCTTGGTTAAATCGAGATTAGTCCATTACGATGTCGATAGGCATACAGCTTGCTGTAACCTCATGGTCTGGACGCTCGGAGGGCTGACAGGGAAGAAATGCAATTTGCGTTCCAGACAAATTTGTCGTTCAAACACGGTTGTTGTTAACAACAGTGAGCGAACCCAGCGGCGACGCCGAGCGTAAACGCACGGCGATTCTGAAAGTTTCATGAACGTTGTCATCATCCATTACCATCTGAATCGCGGTGGCGTTACGCAAGTCGTACGCAATCACTTGTCTTCATTAGACTCAGTTTGGGGAGCAAGGCAATCAAATTTACCCGTCACTTTGCTGCACGGCGGAAGGACAACCGGTTGGGGCACAACGACTTCGACTGATTTTCACAATTTGAATGTCGAGATGGACGCCGTTGAAGAGCTGGACTACGACGATCTACGCCCTCACAAGGTACCGTTGTACTCCTCGCTAAGTCGCGAACTTGAAAACCGAGGACTTAAACCTGCAGATACGGTTTTGCATTTTCACAATCATGCACTTGGGAAGAACCTTGAGTTACCTGATGCCGTTTGTCGACTGGCAAAAAACGGTTTCGCGTGCCTGCTTCAAATTCATGATTTTGTGGAAGATTTTCGTCCCGAGCAGTATCGAAGCCTGTTGAGCGATCGAAAACCGAACCGCGACGCAACCGTCATCGAACAAGTCTCGGGGCTGCTTTACCCCCAAGCAGAACAGATTCAGTACGCGGTGTTGAACGGGCGAGACCAGGACATATTGATTCAAGCGGGCTTGGACCCAACTCGTTTGCATCTGCTACCCAATTCGATTCGTGACCTGCAAACGCGAACGGATAAGCAACAGATTCGCCGCGAAATGGCAACTTTGGGAATCCCCAGAGACAAGCCATTATTTGTATATCCTGTGCGAGGCATTCGCCGTAAAAACCTCGGAGAAGCACTGCTCTGGTCAGCGCTGGCTGAGACGTCGACGACCTTCGCCATGACCCTTGCACCCATGAACCCCAACGAACAACCGACCTATCAGCGTTGGGTTAGCGTTGCCGAGCGACTGCAACTGAATTGGCGATTCAATTTCAGCGAAGCTGGTTATTCGTTGGCCGAAGTGATTGCTGCCAGTGACAGAATATTGACAACGAGCGTCTGCGAGGGATTCGGATTGACGTTTTTGGAAGCTTGGCTTGCCGGGCGACCAGTCGTCGGAAGAGATTTGCCCGAAATTACGACGGATTTTGTGGCGGCAGGAATTCGGTTTCCAGAACTCTCTGCCAAACTAAAAATTCCCATTGACTATGTCGGTCGACAGCATTTCTGTCAGTCGTTTGCAACCGCGTATCAGCGTTTTTTCGAATCGTTTGGACCTGCATTAGGCGCTGTCAAAACGGATGATCTGATGCGTGCTGCCAATGAACAGATCATCGACGACTTGGTTGACTTCGCGCTGTTAAACTCCCAGCAACAACTCTCGGTGATCGAAAATGTTGTCTCTAACGAGTTACATCGGGCCAAGCTGTTGGAGTTGAATCCAACGGTTGCTGTTGCCCTCCAATGCAGCGAACCGGACGCAAACCTGATCCAAAACAATTCGACCGCGATTCGTAAACAGTTCAGCATGCAGCGAATCGGCGAGCAGTTACTCGACATCTACCATCGACTATTAAGAAGTGATAACGACACGTCGCTGAAAACACTGACGTTTGGGCATCGAGTCGTCGATCGGTTTGTCTCTCCTTGTCGTTTCCATCCTCTTCGAGTGGAGCTATGAGCCATCCTTCGGCAATTAAGAAGTTGATCCTTGAGCACAGTCGGCCAATGGAACCGCAGCCGACTTCTGTCGATTGCATCCTCCAATCACTGACTGGCATTCGCGTTGTGCTGTTTGATATTTACGGAACACTCTTAATAAGTGGTTGCGGCGATATTGGGACGGGCGAATCAGACGACGATCATTTTGTGAATGCGCTGAATCAGGCGGGTCTTCAAGTGTCGGCAAATAATGACTTGTCCGGCCCCAAGATGATTCATGACGAGATCCTTGCCGATCATCAAGAAAGTCGACTCGGGGGAATCGACTACCCCGAAGTCGATATGATCGAGATCTGGAAGCGTGTGATTGATCAACTCGTGCAATCTGGCGCTGTCCAACGACTCCGAGAAGGCTCCATTGACTACGAGCGAGTTGCTGCGTTTTATGAGCTACAAAACAATCCAGCTTGGCCGATGCCCGACGCAGTTCAAAGCCTTCAACGACTGAGCACAGCTGGAAAAACGTTGGGAATCATCAGTAACGCTCAACTTTTTACCACTCAATTGTGGCCGACACTATTGGATGAAGCCCACTCGACGTTTCAAATGGATCCGGCTTTGCGGTTCTACTCATACCAGACAAAACACGCCAAACCTGGACAGAAGATGTTTGAATTGGCCGCCAATGAGTTGGCCGGTCGTGGAGTTGATTCGAGCGAAGTGATTTATCTGGGGAACGACATGCTTAATGACATGATGCCGGCACAACAAGTTGGGTTTAAAACCGCATTGTTTGCAGGTGACGCACGAAGCTTGCGACTTCGGAAAGATGACCCTCGAGTTGCCAGCGTATCACCAGATTTGGTTGTGAATCGATTGTCAGATTTTTGTGACGTCGTGATCGACGGATAGAAGGAGTCGATTAAAGATCGATGCAGAAAAAATCAGAAGACACCGGAAAGAACATTGGGTTTGTGGCGACACGTTTTGCCGGGACCGATGGCGTATCACTGGAGAGTGCCAAATGGGCAAAAGTGCTTTGCGATTATCAACATGTCAGTCATTGGTATGCTGGCAAAATTGATCGTGATCCCGACTTCAGCATGCAAGTGGACGAAGCGTACTTTGGTCATCCGAGCAACATGCGGCTCAATGAAGAAGTGTTTGGATCGCTGAAGCGAACCCCTGAACTAACACGTCAGATGTTTGAACTCAGCGAACGCCTGAAGACAACGCTGTATGATTTCGTAAAAACGTACGACATCAATATCCTGATTGTGCAGAACGCTTTGTGCATTCCCATGAGCATACCGCTGGGAATTGCGTTGACACATTTCATTGCCGAGACGGGGATGCCGACGATCGCGCATCATCACGATTTTTACTGGGAGCGGACACGATTCTCGGTCAATGCCATCGGTGATGTATTGGACATGGCGTTCCCTCCCAGACTGCCTTCCATTCAGCATGTGACGATCAACTCCCACGCACAGGAACAACTGGCACTGCGCAAAGGCGACCCGTCAATCCTGGTTCCCAATGTGCTTGATTTTGAAAACCCACCAGCGCCCGCGGATGCTTATGCCAGTGAGTTTCGACGCGACGCAAAACTGGCTCCCGACGATATTGTCTTCTTGCAACCAACTCGGGTGGTGCCAAGAAAAGGGATTGAGCATTCCATCGCTCTGCTGTCGCGGCTCAACGATCCAAAATGCAAGCTGGTTGTGTCACATGAGTCAGGTGACGAAGGCCAGGACTACATGCTGGCCTTGAAGGACATGGCAGAAAATGAAGGCGTCGACCTGCGTTTCGTTCATACGTCCGTAGGTGAGAAACGTGGAACCGATGCCGAAGGCAACAAACTCTACACCCTCGAAGACGTTTATTCGCAGTCTGACTTCATTACGTATCCGAGCCTGTTTGAAGGATTCGGAAACGCTTTGTTGGAGGCTTACTATTTTCGCAAACCAGTGCTGGTGAATCGGTATTCGATTTTTATCTCTGACATTGAACCAAAAGGTTTTCGCTCTGTTGTGATGGATGGATTGTTAACCCGCAACGTCATCGAACACGTTCGCAAGGTGATCGGGGACGACGAGTACCGCCAAAAAATGGTCGACCACAACTTCGAACTTGGCAAACGGTTCTTCAGCTACTCCGTCTTGAAACGGCAGCTGCGGACGCTGGTAACGAACATCACCGGCATGGAAAATCTATAGTTTGCAGACGAATGAGTTTGATCGACCGTTTGAAAAAACGACTCAAGCAAGCTTTGCGTTCTGTGCGCTACGCTTGAAATGTTTAAGAAGAAATCCTGGATCGTAGCGTGAGCTGGGTCCGGATGCATTGAGGCCTGAGAATTTGAAAGGATTGTCGCCATGAGTTCCAACGAACCAGAGTCGACTGAGTTCGATACTGTTCTAAGTCAGCGTCTGGAACGACTATATGGTCCGGCTTACGCTGATGCGAGAGAACGGATCCTGGATACCGTCGCGCGATTTGAATCAGAATCAACGAGGGCATCTGGTAAATCCGACGCCAGCGGCGGTCCAACAAAACGGGATTTATGGGATCAACGTGACGTTGTCCTGATTACGTACGGCGATCAAATTCAATCGGACTCCAGTTCCTCAATGTCGAACTTGCGAACGTTCCTGCTGAATCACGAGCTTGACGAGCTGATTCGAGTTGTGCACTTGTTGCCCTTTTTTCCTTACACGTCCGATGATGGATTTTCAGTCGTCGATTACCGTCAAGTCGATCCGTTGTTGGGTGATTGGAAGGACGTTGCGGCTCTCAATTCGACATTCGATTTGATGTTTGATTTAGTGCTGAACCACTGCTCATGCGCATCACCATGGCTCAAGGGTTATCTCGATGGAAATTCACTATTTGAAAACTTCTTTATCGAAGTCGACCCAACGTGCGACGTCTCAGGAGTAACTCGACCTCGCAGCTCAAAATTGCTAACCAAATTTGAAACCGGAGAAGGCGCCAAGCACATCTGGACGACGTTTAGTGCCGACCAGGTTGACTTGAATTTCTCATCGCCGGTGGTTCTGAATGAGATGCTGGAAATCCTGCTGTTTTATATTCGAAACGGGGCCAGGATCATTCGCTTAGACGCAATCGCCTATTTGTGGAAGGAGATTGGTACGTCCTGCATTCATCTGCCAGAGACGCACGAAGTCGTCAAACTCTTCCGCTTGGTGATCGAACGGGTCGCACCCCATGTTTTGTTGTTGACAGAAACCAATGTCCCTCATCAGGAAAACATCAGCTACTTCGGCCGTGGCGACGAAGCACATTTGGTCTATCAGTTCAGCCTTCCGCCATTGCTTCTGTTGTCGATGCTCACGGGAGATGCGAGTTCATTGCAACAGTGGCTGGCCAACCTTCCTGCTGCCGGGCCGAAAACCAACTATCTCAATTTCACCGCGTCCCATGACGGGATCGGCGTCCGTCCGCTCGAAGGATTGGTCGAACCAAGTCAGATTGATGAACTCGCCAAATGGGTCAAGGCGCGCGATGGACTGGTAAGCATGCGACGCAAACCGGATGGAACTGACGCGCCGTATGAACTGAATGTGAGTTACTTCAGTGGCCTGGCAATTTCGGATAATGAATCACATGCGTCAACCACGGCGGACCATGTGCGGCGATTCATGACAACACAAGGTTTGATGTTATCCTTGCGAGGAATTCCAGCAATCTACTTCCACAGTTTGGTTGGCACCCCCAACGATTTGGATGGCGTCCGCGAAAGTGGCCATCCGCGTCGAATCAATCGCCACAAATTTGATCAATCGGAGCTTGAGAACCAGCTTGCCGATTCAGCTTCACCGCAAGCCAAGGTGTTTGCGGAGTATCGACGCTTGCTTGCCATTCGCATCAAACAACCGGCTTTTCACCCTGATGCCGATCAAGTCATCCTGGATATGCAAGAACCGGCGTTGCTTGGCTTGTTGCGAGTCAGTCATGAACCGAGCCAGACGATTCTGGTCCTTGCCAATTTCAGTGCTCAGTCCCATCAAGTTCGTCTTGATTCCGTTCTTGATCGGGAAATCAAAAATGATCTACTTGACCAACGGCCGTGCGAATCCGCTCGTGAAGTTACCATTGAACCGTATGGTTTGCGTTGGTTAGCGCTTTCGTAGTTGATCTTCCGTTGGCACTCGATTTGCATTCGAACGTAATCACGAGTATTGATTCGACCGCAAAAACAGAGTGGACCATGCGCGAAAATGTTCAAGCAGGCATTAAAAATATTGGATTCGTAAGCACGCGAATTTGCGGCACCGACGGCGTCAGTCTTGAGATTCGAAAATGGGCCGACGTACTGGAGCATCTTGGGTACGACTGTTTCTATCTCTGTGGTCAGTCAGATTGTGCACCAGCGTCAACGTATATCATCGAGCAAGCGGACTATCACCATCCAGACATCGCGGCCATCCATCGTGAAGCGTTTGGCATGTTGTCACGAAGTCGCGAACTGAGCCAGCGGATTCGTCGTGTGGCTGATCAAATCAAAGACCAGCTCTACGAAGCGATTGAGGCGTTTTCAATTGACCTCGTGATCGCACAAAACTCGTTGACCATTCCGATGAACATCCCTTTGGGCGCGGCATTGTTGGAGGTGTTGATCGAGACGCGGATTCCATGCATCGCACATCATCACGACTTCGTCTGGGAACGCGAGCGATTCGCGATCAATGCCGTCGATGACTATATCGACGCCGTCTTTCCGCCAGAGATTCCCGGCATTGAACACGTTGTCATCAGCACGGTTGCCGGTGAAGAGTTTGGCAGACGAACTGGATTGCCTTATCGGGTGATCCCAAATGTGATGGACTTTGCCCACCCTCCAAGCGAACCAGATGACTATGCCAACGATTTTCGCGAAGCACTCGGAATCAGTTCCAACGATATTTTGATTTTGCAACCGACCAGGGTTGTGGCCCGAAAGGGAATTGAACACACCATCGAACTTGTCCGGCGGCTGGATGATCCTCGTTGCAAGTTGGTTTTGACACATACGGGAAACGATGAAGGGGAGGGCTATCTCAAACGAATTTTCCAATTTGCTGAGATGCTGGGTGTTGAATTAATCGTCGCCAGCCACCTGGTTTCTGCGACTCGCGGAACGGCAAATGATGGCTCAAAGATCTATTCGATCTGGGACACGTATCCGCAAGCAGATATCGTCGCTTACCCATCGACGTACGAAGGCTTTGGCAATGCGTTTCTGGAAGCGGTATATTTTCGTAAGCCAATCTTTTGCAATCGGTACACTATTTTTCGAGCGGACATTGAACCGTACGGATTTCGAACCATTGGAATGGATGGCTTTTTGACCGACAGTGTCGTTGATGAGGTTCGCAAGGTGTTGAATGACAAGGACTATCGACAGCAAATGGTAGAAACAAATTATCGCGCCGCCCGACAGTATTACTCATTTGAACGCGTTGAATCCGAACTGCAGTCGATACTTCAAAAACCTCGACCGACGGTGATGATCGAAGTCCCAAAACCTCAGTTATTGTGACGGTCTCATCGTATCGGTCGCATAGCACTCAGGTTCAGATCGGCCGAATCTACTGGCTTCAAACTTCTTACTTTTTGCGGATAGGCTGACATGGCAGACTTTATTCAACACGGTCTAATTTCGACGATTCATGACCTTGGCACGATTGAACCTGAACAGCTGGAATCGCTGCTTTCAAAATACACGGAGTCGTTCAAGATCGGATTGATTTTGCCGGTGACCGCTTCTGATATGAGGGCGGAGCCGTTCAAGCAAATCGTCGAAAAGTTAAAGGGGGCAAAATTCATCGACCAAACGGTGGTTGTGCTCGGCGTCGCTCCCAGCGAGGCAGACTTTCAGGAAACTCACGCAACCGTCAGGGCGTTGGGAGATTCCGTCCAAGTCTTGTGGACCGATGGTCCTCGAATGACTGCGTTGTATCAAGAGTTGATCGACGCAGGTTTAAACTTGTCGATCCCGGGAAAAGGTCGATCGGTGTGGACGGCCTACGGTTACTTGATGGCCGATCCTTCACTCAAGGCATACGCTCTTCATGATTGCGATATTAGAAATTACGAACGCCAGATGTTGGCTCGTCTTTGCTTACCCTTAGCCCATCCAGGACTGGACTTTGAATTCTGCAAAGCCTTTTATGCGAGGACGACTGATCGAATGCACGGTCGAGTCGTTCGATTGCTCGTGCAGCCACTCTTACGAGCCTTGATTGCAACGTTGGGACACGACCGATTCCTGATGTACCTCGACAGCTTTCGGTATCCTTTGTCCGGCGAGTTTGCGGTGACCTCGAATTTGGCGCGATCGAATCGCATACCGAGCGATTGGGGCCTGGAAGTTGGTACGCTTGCAGAAGTGTTTCGCAACACATCGGTAAAACGAGTCTGCCAAGTCGACATCTGTCGCCAATATGAACACAAGCACCAACCTTTGTCGCTGGAAGATCCAGACAAGGGGCTGATGAAGATGTCGCGGGACATCTTGACCAGTTTGTTCAGAAACCTGGCAAGCATGGGGACCGTCATGCAACCGGGGCATTTTGTCACCCTGCGGAGCGCTTTTCTTCGGGCTGCACAGGATTGCGTTCGACAATACCATGCCGATGCAATCGTCAATGGCTTAACTTACGATCGACATCAGGAAGAAGGAGCCATCGAAGGATTCGCCAAACAGATCATCGTAGCGGGCGAACTTTACCAGCAAGATCCATCCGGCGGTGCTTCCATCCCAAACTGGACCCGTGTACTGACTGCTTTCCCTGACTTCCCAAGTCGCCTTCGAGAAGTTGTTAAACTGGATGCCGAAGAATTTGCAACAGCGAAGTAGTTCTTCGTCAAGGTTTCACTGATCAAGTCCTGCGTTGACTGATCATCTTCAAGGTCGCTTGTTTACAGAGATCGATGCCCGGAGAGAATGACGGGCAGGCGAAATAAGACGGGCAGGCGAAATCGCACGGCACCGCACGCTGGAAACGATTGGGGCGTCGTGTTTCAAGCCACGATAAAAACTGCCCGAGTTGCGAACGTGTGGAGGCTAGAACCGAAACGCCACCTGGATATTCGGTGACAAAGAACCGAACCGACTGCGTTCTCGCGGCGGCTAAATCTACGCGTGGCAACGGACATTTCTCTCCGAATAAAAGTCTCTGTGATGTTGCGCCGTTGCGTAAGGCCAAGCGTTTTCAACCAACTGCTTGGCACTTTCATACGGGTTAAGACCCTGATGCCTTCACTCGCCCTCAACCATCCGACTGCTTAATTACGATCCGCCTGCCGCTGCGACGGACAACAATGCGGAATCGTTGACACCAGTGGCACGCCGATTGCACGTTGCCGGTTTGTGGACTTCTTCCGGCGCTCAGTAAACGAATGTGATGATTCAAGCGACTCAAACACCAACATCTCTGGATGGTCATCGATCGGTTGGTCGCGTGACGCGGGTTCGCGGAACCGTCATTGATGCTCACTTCGAACTGGCGATTCCAGAGATCGGTCACCAGTTGAAGATTGGGAATGAAGTCGAGATCGTCGCTGAAGTGATTGCACATCTCGACACCCATACGGTTCGCTGTATCGCGCTAACGCCCGTCACTCGATTGTTTCGCGGTGCACGAGTCGAACAGACGGGCTTGCCGATCTCGATTCCTGTGGGTTCACGTCTTAAGGGACGGATGATCAATGTGCTGGGCGAGCCGATTGATCATGGAGAATCGTTGTCCAACATCAAACGAGACCCGATCGTAAAATCGCCACCACCACTGAGCAGCCGGAGTTCCAGTCCATCGGTTTTCACGACCGGCATCAAAGTGATTGACTTGCTCACACCACTGGAGCATGGTGGCAAGGCGGGGCTGTTTGGCGGTGCCGGTGTTGGCAAGACAGTTTTAATTACGGAGTTGATTCACAATATCGTTGGCCAGCATTCCGGCGTCAGCCTGTTTTGCGGCATCGGCGAACGCTGCCGCGAAGCGGAAGAACTGTATCGAGACATGCGTAAAGCTGGCGTTCTCGATGATACCGTCATGGTTTTTGGCCAAATGATTGAACCTCCTGGTGCGAGGTATCGTGTCGGCCATGCGGCGCTGACGATTGCTGAACATTTTCGGGATCAGTTGCACCAAGACGTGCTTCTTTTGGTCGATAACGTTTTTCGTTTTGTCCAAGCGGGCATGGAAGTTTCCGGACTTTTGGGCGAACTACCTTCGCGTGTCGGCTACCAACCCACGTTAGCAACGGATTTGGCTGGATTTCAAGAAAGAATCTGTTCGACGACGACCGGAGCCATTACGTCCGTTCAAGCTGTCTATGTGCCGGCCGACGATTTTACGGATCCCGCTGCTGTCCAAACGTTTTCGCATCTGAGCGCATCGATTCAATTGTCTCGCCAAAGAGCATCGGAAGGATTGTATCCCGCAATTGATCCGTTGACCTCAACATCAGAGATGTTGACCCCGCACATCGTTGGACGTCGACACTATGACGTTGCTACGACCGTTCGAAAAACGCTCGCACACTACGAAGAGCTGAAAGACATCATTTCCATGTTGGGAATTGAAGAGCTTTCAGAGCACGATCGCAAATTGGTCAGTCGTGCGCGACGTTTGGAGCGGTTTCTGACACAGCCATTTTTTACGACCGGCAAGTTCACTGGCATGCAGGGGCAAACGGTTCCAGTTGAGCAAACCATTGATGGGTGCCAACAGATTCTTGAGGACAAGTTCCACGAGACTCCGGAAGACGCGTTTTACATGATTGGCAATATCTCCGAGGTCACCCAATCATGATGCAAGTTCAAGTCGCAACTCCGACGTCATTAATTGTCAATCAAGCTTGTACCAAAGTGATCGCAGAAGGCGCCCACGGCTGCTTTGGAATTTTGCCTCGACACATCGATTACCTTGCTCTGTTGGTCCCCGGGATTTTGATCCTCTCTGATGAATCGGGACAGGAGACGTTTTTGGCCGTCGACGAGGGGATCCTCATCAAACATGGCAGCGACGTTCACATTTCCGTTCGTCGCGCGATTCGGGGAGACGACCTCGTTTCATTAAAGACGACAGTTCATCAGCGTTTTGTCCAGTTGGACGAGGCCGACCGAAACTGTCAAACGGCAATCGCAAGCTTGGAAGCCAACTTTCTTCGGCAGTTTCTGGAAATGCAAAAGGCAATCACATGAAACAACAGCCGACTTTCAACGAGAAACAAGTCAACCATAGCGATCGCGATGATCTGGAACAGAAGATCGAGATCAAAGGGCGACGAAAAGTTGCGGCCCGACAAGAAGGCAAACGGTCGCCATGGTTTGGCTTGGGGATGTTTGGTTTGATCGGTTGGTCCGTCGTGTTGCCAACGATCGGCGGCATCATTCTGGGGGGCTGGATTGATCAACAATGGCCTTCCAACATCTCTTGGCGTATCACGCTCCTGTTCGCAGGAATCTTTATGGGGTGCCTCAACGCGTGGTACTGGATTCAAAAGGAGACCAATCAATGAGTTTGCTCGACGCAGGACTGGCGTTGTTGGCCGGCATCGCCACTGGTTTATGCTACTTCGGTGGTTTGTGGTTAACGGTCAAACGCATGGCGACCGACAACGCCGTCTCTCCACTGATCTACCTGATCAGTTTTGTCATTCGTATGACATTAGCCATGACCGGTTTGGCCCTTTTGTTGCAGCTAGGTACCGGTTGGTTGCTGGTTGCAGTCTTGGGAATACTGATCGCTCGTTCGTGTTTGTTTGTTGCGATTGGACCCACAACCAAATCAAAGCCTCCGGGAGCGACGGCCGGATGAACGATATGCCGATCTCCACCGATGAAATTGTCCTTTGGCAATTCGGGTGGCTAAAACTGAACGCAACGATTCTTTACACCTGGGTGGCGATGGCCGTTCTGATCGTGACGTCGATATGGTTGCGGAGAGAACTGTCCAGCAAAACTCGCATTTCCAAGATGCAATGCATTGCGGAAATCATTATGGATTCGATTCGCCAACAGATTGGCAACGTCAGCGGAAAAGACCCCATCAGGTTTGTTCCCTTTATCGCCACGATGTTTCTGTTGATCGCGACCGCTTCGCTGCTGGGAGTGGTTCCTGGCTACATTCCGCCAACAGCGTCTTTTTCAACCACGTTGGCTCTGGCGTTTTGCGTCTTCATTGCCGTACCCATTTTTGGAATTCAGGACCGTGGTGTCGGGCCCTATCTGGCTCAGTACCTCAAACCGACCTGGTTAATGCTGCCATTCAATTTGGTCGCCGAGCTGTCGCGCACGTTCGCACTCGCGGTGCGGCTTTATGGCAACATGATGAGCGGTGCAGTGATTGGTGCTGTACTGTTGCTGATCACCCCGCTGTTTATACCCGTACTGATGCAAATACTGGGTTTGATCACTGGGATGATTCAAGCGTACATCTTTTCAATTCTGGCCATGGTCTACATTGCGTCAGCCTTATCTGAACGACCCAACCCAAGTTTCGCCAATCAAACCGACGTCAGCGTCAACGAGCGTGTTGACAAAGTCTCTACCTCCGAATCAGCAGCAGCCAAAGGGAACTAGAAATGGACAACACCGGAATCATTGCGATGGTCTCGATCATTGTCGCGGGCCTGACAACCACGCTGGGATCCATTGGACCAGCGATCGCTGAAGGTCGCGCCGTCGTGCAAGCGCTAGCCTCGTTGGCTCAGCAGCCCGATGAGTCAAACACGATTACTCGAACGCTCTTTGTCGGTTTGGCGATGATTGAATCGACAGCGATCTACTGTTTTGTCATCTCGATGATCTTGATCTTTGGAAATCCTTTCTGGCAACACATTACAGGTCAATAGACAAGCTTGCCAAATCCCGGAGTCATCTAAATGAGTATCGATTGGTTCACATTCGCAGCACAGATCGTCAACTTTGCGATCCTGGTTTATGCGTTGAACTACTTCCTTTACGCGCCCATCACCAAAGCGATGAGCGACCGTGAGCTGATGATTGCGGAGCAGCTTCGCGATGCTGAAAGCCGTGAGAAGGATGCTCAATCGACTATCGATAAATATCAATCGCTGTCAGACGACATTGACAAACAGCGACAGGAGTTCCTTGAACAGGCGACCGTTGATTCCGAACAGGTTCGTCAGCGGTTGATTCTCGAAGCGCGGGAAGATGTTCAACAACGAAAAGACGAGTGGCTAAGTTCTCTGCAGCGCGAACGTGACTCCTTGATCGCCCTCGTTCAGAAACGTGCCGGGCAGCAAGTCGTCGCCGTCGCCAATCAAACGCTCGACCAGCTGGCTGACGAAAATCTGGAGCAACTCACCATCCAAAAATTTCTAGACGCGGTCACCCATGTTTCAGCTGATGAACGCCAGCGGATCACCGAGGAAGCGAACAGTCGAGAGACGGCTCATGTTCACACAGCATTCAAGATGAACCAAACGTTTCAGCAAGAGGTCAGCGCCAAGCTACAAACTGAATTCAATCTTACGCAACTTGCTTTTCACGTGACGCCGGAACTGGTTTTTGGGATCGAGCTACATGTTGGTGGATTAAAAATCGGTTGGAGCGTTCAGGAGTCATTGGAAACGCTGAAGAGTGATCTGGACGCACTCACACGTCGGTAAACCACATCGAGAAACTGCCTTCCATCATTCAGCAGCCGCCATTGACATGAACCCAAACCTGCAACCTTTCTCAAAAGTACTCGAAGAGAATGCAAAGACGATTGATCGTCATTTGGCATCGATTCAGATTCGGGAAATGGGCAAAGTTGTTCGCGTCGGCCGTGGCGTTGTCGAAGTGAATGGACTGCGAGAAGCACAAAATGACGAACTGCTTCGATTCCCCAACGATCAATTTGGATTCGTCTTCAATCTTGATCCCGAATCGATGGGTTGTGTTTTGCTGGAAAACAACACGAACCTCGTCGCGGGTGACGAAGTCCGCCGCACTCATCGCGCACTCGATGTGCCCGTCGGAGAACATCTGCTTGGACGAGTGATTGACCCGGTCGGTCGACCGCTCGATGGTGGTGCTGCAATTGAGTCGGGTCTGCGTTGGCCTGTCGAGCGACCCGCCGCACCGATCATGAATCGTGCTCCGGTTTCAAGACCGCTGCAGACAGGGATCAAAGTCATCGATGCGTTGGTGCCCATTGGTCGAGGCCAACGACAACTGGTTATCGGCGACCGACAAACTGGAAAAACTTCGGTCGTCGTTGATACCATTGTCAACCAACGGGATTCCGATGTCGTTTGTGTCTATTGTGCGATTGGCCAGCGGAGTTCGTCGGTATCGGCGGTTGTCGATCGCTTACGTCAGGCGGGGGCGTTGAACCATTGCGTCGTTGTCGTGGGAGAATCGGATGCGACCGCCGGCTTACAATTTGTCGCCCCGTATGCCGCGATGTCAATTGGTGAATGGTTTCTTGAGCAAGGCCGCGATGTGCTGGTGGTTTTTGACGAGTTAACAGCACATGCAAAAGCGTTTCGGGAAATGTCACTGCTGTTGCGTCGGCCACCTGGTCGAGAAGCGTTCCCCGGAGATATATTTTATGTTCACGCTCGTTTGCTTGAGCGAGCGACTTCGTTGCGGCCCGAAGAAGGTGGAGGCTCTTTGACGGCCTTGCCAGTGATCGAGACGGAATCGCAACAGATTTCAGCCTACATTCCGACGAACCTGATCTCGATTACTGACGGTCAGGTTTATCTTTCTCCCGATCGGTTTCGCAAAGGCATTTTGCCAGCAGTTGATGTCGGTCGTTCCGTCTCGCGCGTCGGTGGCAAGGCACAATTGGCGGCATACCGCTCGGTGACGGGTCCGTTGCGATTGGCATACGCTCAATTTGAAGAGTTGGAACGCTTCTCGCGTTTTTCAAGTCAGCTTGACGAAACGACTCGTCAAAAGCTTCGCCGGGGCCAGCGTGTTCGCCAATTGTTGAAACAGGCCGGCAATGAACCCAAAGACGTGGTCGAACAAGTCGTCGCTTTCCTGGTCGCAACGCATGGTTTGTTCGATGAAGTCCCCAACCATCAGGTGCATCACTACGAAGACAGTTTCAATTCAGTTGTCAAAACAAAACTTCCAGACATCTGTCAGTCGATTCGTGCCAATCAAGTCCTGTCCAAGCAAGCGCAAGTGACTGTGGTTGAAACCGCTCGACAATGGTTTGCCGAATCAGCGCCGAAGAAAGTGATGCACAAACCATGAACACGATGGAAGAACTGCGTCGCAAGATCGGCAGCGTCGAGGATATGCAGTCGGTGGTGACGACGATGAAAACTTTGGCTGCCGCACGCATTCGTCAGTTCGAATCTGCCGCAAGGGCGACGCAAACCTATTCGCAAAGTATTCGCTGGGCATTGCAGATCTTGATGCACCAACGACGTCGGCAAGATGGTCGTCAATGGATAACCAACCATCGTCCCAGCGGCCAGACGGCCCTGGTGTTGCTTGGAAGCGATCAAGGCTTTTGTGGTCGATTCAATGAATCAGTGGCAACCGCAGCGATCTCCCACTCGTCCGAAAGGGACAATCCAACGAAGGAAGCAAGACCATTGGTACTAGCAATCGGTATTCGTTTGAGCCAGCGTCTGTTGGCCAATGGCGCCAAAATCGACAAAACACTACAGCTGCCCAATTCACCTGCTGGAATCACAAAAGCAGTGCAACAGATGTTGGTGCAGTTGGAGCATTGGCAAACGCATCACGACGTTGATCGCATCGAACTGGTCTTTAATCATCGTCAGTCCGCATCGCAGTACACGCTGCGACAAGTTCAATTGCTGCCGATTTCAGCGGATTATCTTAACCAGTTATCCAATGAACCTTGGGAGTCTCGTTCACTTCCGCACTGTTCGCTTCCATGGGAATCCGCATTTGCATCCGTCTTGAGACAACACATTTTTTTGGAGCTATTCTTGGCATTGACCGAATCATTGGCAAGTGAAAATGCCAGTCGGATCGCAGCCATGCAACGTGCCGAAACCAACATCTCTGAAAAGCTGCATTTACTTCAGGCAGACTATCATTCGGCCCGGCAACGAGCCATTACGGAAGAAATCTTCGATATCATCTCCGGCGTTGAAGCCTCAAGTTAGTCGCCGAGCGTTGAGTTAAACGTCAATTTTGTTGAACGTCAATCTTTTGGTCCGTTGCGTCTCAAAATTGGCTTGGCAAAACGTTTGAGCTCGAAACCATTCTTGCAAACTTGTCGTTTGAATCGAGTTGCCAACGCTTAGAAGCGTGCGAAACCCAACCACCGGTCCAATAGGTGTCACTCGATCGCGACAACTACTCCACTAACGCTTGGGTGTGCCGATGAAGAAACCAATCTTCGATGACTTGCGTGCGAGCGAACCAACGAGTTTGCATCAGCACCGCTGCGACACTTTGCAGCCATGAGACGGGCAACCAGCCCATTTGTTGTAACGGTCGTGCCGGGCCCAAACGGGATTCAATCGCGCCGGCGTAGTTTGACAACGTTTCCGCGTCGATTTCACCAGTGGAATCGGCAATGACTTTGGCTGCCAGAATGCCTGACTCGATCGCAGGACGGATCCCTTCGCCACTCTGTGGATAGGCGAGTCCTGCAGCGTCGCCAATCAGCAACGCTCCGGCAGTTCCCAGCACATGACTTGGACTTGCATACAGTTGGTAAGCATGACCAAGAAACTTGGATGGAATGTCACCAGCGACCTTGTGTTCTTTTCTCAAGTAATCACAAAACGAGCGAACGTGTTGTGACAAGTCGCTCGCATCGATTCGACCCAAACCAATGTTCAGATAGTCTCCTTTTCGAAAACACCAACCATAGCCTGCCAGGTCTTCACAAAAATACAACTCCGGCCGTTCGGCTTGAACGTGACGAGGATCGTCTTGGTCGCTGGTGATCTTGAATTCGACTTCCTGAGCAAACACCACGATCCCGTTCCGTTTGGATTTCGATTTCGATTTGGATTTCGATTTGGATTTGGATTTATCTGGATGCACTTGGATCTGGTCGTCTGGACTGTGATTGGGTGCCGCGGACAATCGAAGATGCCTTGCAACTGGGCAGAAATGCCCACCCGCGCCGATCAAAATCGGCGTCTCGTATCGGTCGTTGATTCGCCAAAGCCCTCCCGCTCGTTCGATTTGAGAGATCGATTCGTGGTGACAGTCGACGCCGCTTTGACGTAACAAATAGTCGTCAAACTCGACACGCCGAATCCCGTAGCTGACTGGTGTTTCGTATCTGGTTTCGACAAGTCGACGCCCGAGAATCCCGGTTCGAAAACTGGTGATTGGTTGGAGCGTGTTTTGCTTGGCATAGTCTGCCATGTCGAGTTGAATCGACTCGATCACCTGAGGCGTGATCCAACCGGCGCAAGGCTTGACGCGTGGGAATTGTTTTTTGTCAAAGATAACGACATTCTTTCCCTGTCGCTTGAGTCGATGCGCACAGGTGGACCCGGCGGGTCCGCCTCCGACGACAATGGCATCAAAACGATTGTTCATGTTCATTTTCTAAGAGAGTCACTGCGTTGGCGTTTGGATTGGTTCGTTGGCTTGCACGTTAGAATCGTCGTACAGATGCGCTCGCGTCCATGGAACAGCATTCGAATCCCCGGCAGCAAAGACGACTTGAAACAACTGCAAGTATCCACTTTCGAACGCGGCAATCGAACCGGCGAGGTACATTTGCCACATTCGCACAAACGATTCGTCGTATTGCTCTGTAACAACATCCGTCACCGCTTCAAAACGTTGACGCCAGTGTCTTAACGTTTCCGCATAGTGCAGTCGGAGGTTTTCAACATCCACCACCTGAAATTTTTGAGGTTCAAAAATCCTCATCATTTCAGCGAGCGTGGGAGGATAGGCTCCGGGAAAAATTCTTCGTTCAATCCAGCTGTTCAGCGGCACCGATTGGTTTTGGCCAATCGAATGAATCAGACCCAGCCCCTGTGGCTTGAGACACCGTTGGATCGTACGTCCCAGCAGTTCGAAGTTGTCGCATCCGACATGTTCCAGCATGCCGACAGACGCGAACGCATCAAACGAGCCGCGAATGTTTCGCCAGTCGTCCAGCACAAACTCAATTTTGTCATTGAGCCCTTCTTGTTCGGCGGCCGCTCTGGCGTAAGTGATTTGCTCCTTCGAGATATTGAAAGCTTTGACGCGAACACCGTAGTGTTTCGCCATATGCATCGCCAATGCGCCCCAACCGCAACCAGCTTCGACAACGGACATGCCCGGCCGCAGTTGCAGTTTTTTGCAAACGTGGTCCAACTTCGAAACTTGAGCCTGTTCTAAAGAGTCATCTGGTTGTTTGAAATACGCGCAGGTGTAAACCAATTTTTCATCGAGCCACAACTTGTAGAAGTCATTCCCAATGTCGTAATGTTGGTGAATATTGTCCTTCGATTCTCGAACCGTATTGCGTCTGGGCCGACGCACGAAATCCCAAATCCGCTGCAACCGGGACCGGGGCGAGCGATTATTCATGCTTTTAAAAACGGTGACCATCAATTCTTCAAGGTCGCCTTGGACGATGTTCAATGTCCCATTGGAGTAGCACTCGCCAAACTGAAACAATGGGTCCGAAACAACTTTAAAAAGGGTGGCGTAATCCTTGATCCAGATCGTCGTTTGGATCGATTGGCAATTGCTGCTAAACCGTTGGCCATTTCCCATCTCAATGGCAACAGGCGGATCCCCACACCATCGAAACAGCCGACTGACCAAGGAACCGAGTAGACCAGGCCGATCGTTGTTCTCATGAGACTGGTTGTCACTCACGCCACGTCGTTTGGATTCGATCGCGGATTGGGGCGGCAAACTGGAAGATTCCAAATGACTCTGATTCGATTGATTTTTTGATCGTCGGTGCGGTCGATTCATAGGGATCACTTTCGAATAAACTTGGGTGGTTCATCAAGTTCCTTTCGCAAAGCTCGTGCCAAGTGCCCGCCGCGTTTAAGTGACCCCGGTTTCAATGATTGCATTCGTTTCGTCTATCTCGAACATGTTCAGCATCGATTAATCGGAAGGTTTTTCTGGCGACGGCTGGGCGTTCGCGAGAAACGTGCGATGTTGGGTGAATCGTCGCGCCAAAATGCACAATTGTCGAAACCCGGAAGAAGTACATGAACGGGGAGACTGTGCGAAATCGTCTGTCAGCCCATTGGCAGGTCGCGCTGAAATCGCGCGCTCAAAAACTCGCATGGATTGATACGACGAGATCCATCATCGTTGTTTTTCAATCGCTTTGGCGGCACGCTGTTTGCAGGGGAGGGTGTTGATTGGATGACCAATGAATTCAGTCAAATTGAAAGTCAGGAGAGACCGATGGACTTCAGAAATTGCTTCAAGGTCGCAATCATGTTGAGCGTCCTTTTATTCGGCGTCACGTTGGCGGCGGAGAGCTCAGCTCAAACCGTGTACCAACAATCGTACCGAAATTATCGTCAGCCACAGTATGGCTATCACTATCAATACCGCCACCGAAACTATCGGCCGTATCAACTGAGGGTGTACTATCCGCATGGGCGGTTTTATCAACGGCCCGTGTACTACTACAACCCAAATCTTTACTATCGGCCAAGCTACCACTATCCGCGTGGCTACTCCTATTTCAACGTTCAAGTCCGTTGAATGAAATGGTGATGATTGGCGAAACTTCTGAAATCGAATCATCCTCGGAATGGAATTGCGGCCAAAGACGAAACCGAGTTCGTCGACGAAGTTGTCAAAGGATGTGTGGGGTGAGCAATGATCCGTTTACTCATGGTGGACCCTGATCTCCAGGTCATCGAAAGTCATCTTCGATATTTCAATCGCATGGATGATTTTGAAGTTGATGGGGCACACGACTTCCCGACGTACGAGGAGTTGGTCAGGCAATTCCTTCCAGATGTCCTGTTGTTGGAGCCGCTGATGAATGGTGGCATTCGCATCCTTGAGCAAACCGATGTCCCCATTGTGGTGTTGACTCGCCGAAACGATGAGGAAACGATTCACGAGCACCCTCGAGTTAAGGAATATTTCGTCAAACCGACGTCACTGATCGTCGTCGCAACTTGTGTTCGCCAGATCGTAATGCACAACTAACCGAATCGATCTACCACTTGGTCGGAAAACGAACAGCTAATCTTGTTTGTGTGACTGAAGTAGCATTGAATCGCTGTCATGTTTTTGATCGCTTCGGGTCACCTTTACGATTTCTTCCGGCACTTCTCAACATCTTGGCTTTGCGCCCCAGGATCAGCGAATGATGAACTTATCCTGAGCAAGAACCATGAATGTCACGACCAGTCTTGGCGATGCGCAAGAGGGGCCTTGACTCGCGGAAATGTCGATCGAGTTTGATCGAATACAAGGTCCAATTCACTCCCAAATGAAAACGGACGTGACCCTCGCGACGCAAGACACCGAACTCCAGAGAATCACACGCTAAAGAATCAGACATTAGTGAAGATTAGTGCCAATTAGTGTTCCCCTTTTGCTTTTGTCCATCCGTAGCTCAATGACTTGATCTTGGGTCCTGACCCCCGCGACGCAAGACACCGAACTCCAGAGAACCACACGCTAAAGAATCGGCATTAGTGAAGATTAGTGCCAATTAGTGTTCACCTTTTGCTTTTGTTTTTCCGCAAATCAATCACTTGATCCTGGGTCCTGACCCTCGCGACGCAAGACACCGAGCTCCAGAAAAACACACGCTAAAGAATCAGACATTAGTGAAGATTAGAGCCAATTAGTGTTTCCTTTTTGCTTTTGTCCATCCGCAACTCAATGACTTGATCCAGGGTCCTGACCATCGCGACGCAAGACACCGAACTCCAGAGAACCACACGCTAAAGAATCAGACATTGGTGAAGAATTGAGCCAATTAGTGTTCCCCTTTTGCCGAAGTAAACAGCCGCGCTACGTTCGTGGCATGACCACGTTCAGTTTCCCGTCACTGCAGTTTCCAGGCATTAGTACGTCGATTCGGGTCGTTAGAGAATTGGGGAATACGCACGAAAAAACCGAGATCGTTTCCGACCTCGGTTTTTGTGGTTTCAAAGAGTACACCCAGGAGGATTCGAACCTCCAACCTTCGGTTCCGTAGACCGACGCTCTATCCAATTGAGCTATGGGTGCAATTATGCGGCAAATGAAATGTCGAACGAACGCTCAACTCGTTGTGCCCAATGGCATCTACCCTGATTTGGGTCGCCAATTTTAGCCTCAGATTCTGTTATCGTAAAGAGCCACCTAATCCTTGAATGTTCGCTTCAGTTTTTTGGATTCCGCCTCATTTCATGCCCCTTCGGTGGTCGCAACATTTTGGGCAGCGGATAAAATTCAGTGAAATTCAGAAGTTCGGTGGTTTGCCCTGCGAGCATGGAAGCCCTTTCGACACGATTATCCTGCTCCAAGTCTGCCAATCTCCAGGACCAACGACCTTGATTTTTGGTCACACGTGTACGTCAACACGTTAACGTCCGGGCTTCTCCCCCATCGCCCAAAAGGCTTCCCGTCACCGCAACCCCCGAATTCCGGCCGTGACCGATACTATCTCAAAAACCGACGACCGCCCCGTGACCCACTCAACGACCCCCGTGATTTGGCAGATCGAGATCGCGCCGGCAGGCGGACAACCCGATCGACTCGCCTTGGAAGTTACCGATTCCGCCAACGATATGCAGCTGGACGCCAAGTTCCGTGTTGCGGCAGCACGTGGGTTTCTGGTGCAAGGCGATCTTACAGAATCCGATATCGCTGAGCTCGCAAAAAACTTGCTGGTCGAACCTGTCGTCGAACAGTGCCAATTCGGCCGACTCGGAGATGCCTGTTTCGACTCCGCTCCATCGCATGCTCCTGAATCGTCCGGTTCGCAACGCGTTTACGTGCTGCCGCTGCCAGGAGTGACCGACCCGCAAGCGGAAAGTGCGCTCAATGCGATCCGCCAGCTGGGCTACAACGTCGATGCAGTCACGACGTACAAAAAGTTTTGGACATCGTCGTTGCCCGATCATGAAACGGAGCGGCTCCACAAGAAAGTTCTTCACAACGAGTCGATCGAGCGAATTATGCTGGACCGACTGATCCTCGAACGGCTCGACCTTGGCAACCAATACGAGTTTCAGAAAACAGACGTCGCACTGGAGGGCCTTAGCGACGACCAGCTCATGTCGATCAGCAAAAAATGGCAGCTCAGTCTGTCACTGGTCGAGATGCATGTCATACGAGATCATTATGCCGCACTCGGTCGCGCCCCAACGGACGTTGAACTGGAAACCGTCGCTCAAACCTGGAGCGAGCACTGCAGTCACAAAACGCTGGCCGGCCGCATTGCCTATACCGATGATTCAGGGACGCGTCATTTTGAAAACATGCTCAAGGAAACGATCTTTGCCGCGACAACACAGATTCGCGAAGATCTGGGCAGCCAAGACTGGTGCGTCAGCGTCTTTAAAGACAATGCCGGTATCGTTCGTTTTGATGACCTGAACAACGTCGCTTTCAAAGTGGAAACGCACAATCGCCCGTCAGCGTTGGAACCTTACGGTGGCGCCAACACGGGAATCGGCGGTGTCATTCGAGATACGTTGGGAACGGGGTTGGGGGCCAAACCGATCTGCAATACAGATGTCTTCTGTTTCGCACCACCGACCACAACCTATGATGAACTCCCGCCAGGAGTGATGCATCCGCGACAAATCATGAAAGGTGTCGTTGCTGGTGTCCGTGACTACGGAAACCGGATGGGCATTCCAACTGTCAACGGCGCTGTCTATTTTGATCCACGCTATGTTGGTAATCCGCTGGTCTTTTGCGGCAACGTTGGTTTGATTCCGCATGAGAAGTCATTCAAAGAGCCGAAGCCCGGGGACTTGATCGTTTCCATCGGTGGGAAAACGGGACGCGACGGCATCCATGGTGCCACCTTCAGTTCCGCTGAGCTAACCGAAGATTCTGACATCACGTCGGGTGGCGCGGTGCAAATTGGTGACGCCGTCACCGAAAAAATGTTGATGGACGTATTGCTGGCCGCGCGTGACCATGGACTCTATACCGCAGTTACCGATTGTGGTGCCGGTGGCTACTCAAGTGCCGTCGGTGAAATGGGTGAAGAGATCGGCGCGGAAGTCTGGTTGGAAAAAGTACCCTTGAAGTATGCCGGCTTGTCCTACACCGAAATCTGGATTTCAGAAGCCCAAGAACGAATGGTCTTTTCCGTCCCGGAAGAAAACTGGGAAGCGTTTGAGCAACTCTGCGCCGCTGAATCCGTTGTCGCCACCGTGATCGGTCGCTTCGAACCGACGGGCCGACTCGTTTTGAAGTACGACGAAACGGTCGTCGGCGACATGTCGATGAAGTTTCTTCACGATGGTCGACCACCCATCATCCGCGAGGCAGTCTATCAATCGCCAAAGCTGGAAACGAAGGTCACCGTCAATGACAAATCGACGGATGAGTGGACGGGCGATCTGCTGAACATTCTTGGTTCGTTAAACGTTGCCAGTAAGCACTGGATCATTCGTCAATACGATCATGAAGTTCAGGCAGGAAGTGTGATCAAACCACTGGTGGGTGCCAACAACGATGGCCCCAGCGACGCTGCCGTCGTGCGACCATTGCTCGACTCGCAGCGTGGGCTGGCGATCAGCTGCGGCATGAACCCGTACTTCGGCGACTTGGATCCCTATCACATGGCGACCAGTTCTATTGATGAAGCGATTCGAAACTGCGTTGCTGTTGGAGCCGACCCGGCACGCATCGCCATCCTGGACAACTTTTGCTGGGGGCACACCGATCGTCCTGAAACCCTCGGCTCACTCGTTCGCGCGGCTTCCGCCTGCCATGACCTTTCCGTCGTTTTGCAGACCCCGTTCATTAGCGGCAAAGACAGTTTGCACAATGAATTCAGTTACACCGATGACGATGGAAAACGCCAGACGATTTCGATCCCCTCGACACTTTTGATTTCAGCGATGGGGCAAGTTCCCGATGTCAAAAATTGTGTCACGATGGATTTGAAACGAGCCGGAAATCTGATGTTTCTGATTGGAGAAACATTTGACCAGCTTGGTGGCTCACACTGGTCGTTGGTCAACAACCAATCTGGGGGTCTGGTACCGACGGTCAACCCTGAACTCGCTCGTGAGACGTTTTCGAAAGTTCATCAAGCGATTAACGCCAAGTTGTTTCGCAGCTGTCACGATTTGAGTGAAGGCGGAATCGCTGCGGCAGCTGGAGAAATGGCCATCGCTGGAGGACTTGGGCTTAAGCTGAGTTTATCCGAGATCGGTCTCCAGTCACTCGCCTACTCGGACGACGAAGAACTGCCGCTGAGTTACGTGATCGCTTCGATTCTGTTTTCTGAATCCAACACGCGATTTTTGATTGAAGTCGAACCCGAGAACGTTGCCGAGTTAAAGTCCATCTTTGATTCAATCGAATGTGTCCAGGTGGGCGAAGTGATTGCCGAACCAGAGTTTCAGATCGAACTGGCTCATCAGCCGATCATTCAAACGGATCTGGCATCACTCAAAAACGCCTGGCAGTCACCGCTGGACTGGAGTTGAATCGGCCAACAAACAACGCCGATCTTGACGAAAATTTTCCCGCTGAAAACAACCCATCCCATGACGAACCAACCCAAAGTCTTAGTCCTGCGTGCCCCTGGAACCAATTGCGACGAAGAAACCGCGTTCGCTTTTGAACAAGCGGGCGCGACGGCCAACTTCATGCATATTAACGAATTGGTCAGCCGCCCCAATACCGTCAACGAGTATCAAATGCTCTGTCTGCCCGGTGGCTTCAGTTATGGGGATGATATTGCCGCCGGGAGAATTCTTGCCAGCCAAATGGAAACCGCACTGGCCGATACGTTGAATGAATTCCACGCAGCTGGAAAGCTGATTTTGGGGATTTGCAATGGCTTCCAAATCCTGATCAAGTCCGGTTTTTTGCTGTCAGCAGACGACGATGGACTTCCAGCGACGCTAACTTGGAATGACTCAGGACGCTTTATTAACTGCTGGGTCAACTTGAAAGCGGATGCGCAGCAATGTGTCTTTTTGAAAGATGTCGACGAACTCTATTTGCCGATCGCTCACGCGGAAGGCAAATTTGTAACGCGAAACGATGGCATCTTGAATCAGCTTCAATCCAATCATCAACTGGCACTGACTTACACCGAAGGGGGTGGTGCTGGCAACGGCCACTTCAACCCAAACGGTTCGGTGGCCGATGTCGCTGGGGTTTGCGATCCAACGGGACGAATCTTTGGCTTGATGCCACACCCGGAGCGACACATTGATCCCACGCATCATCCGCGATGGACACGTGAAGGTTTGCAGGCGGAAGGGGACGGCATGGTCGTCTTTCGAAATGCCGTTGAGTATTTTTCGTAAATCGATCCGCCTTGCACATGCAGCGTTTTGTAACGATGGAAAGCGAAGCCAGTGACGATGACAAATCAAGACGCTTCGCTTGCCAAGCGGGACCAAGAGCTCATATGGCATCCGTTTACTCAGATGAAAACCTCCGGGATGCATGTGCCATTGGTTCGCGCAGCAGGCGCGTTGCTGTACGACGAAGATGGCAACGAGTTCATCGACGCCATTGGGAGTTGGTGGGTCAATTTGCACGGTCATGCGCATCCGCATCTCGCCGCATCCATTGCATCACAAGCTCAAACGTTGCCCCATGTGATGTTTGCAGGGTTCACGCATGAACCAGCAATCCAGCTGTGTGAACGCTTGCAACGTTGGCTACCGAATCAATTAAAACGATTCTTCTTTTCCGACAACGGGAGCACCGCAACTGAGATCGCTCTCAAGATGGCCATTCAGTTTCGGGTTCATCAAGACGGACCAAGAACCGAACCACTCAAAGTGATCGCTTTGGAGGGGAGTTATCACGGCGATACCTTTGGGGCGATGTCGGTTGGCGAGCGCGACGTGTTTGTCAAACCGTTTCTGCCCTATCTGTTCGACGTGATAACCATTCCAGCACCAACGCCGGGCAATGAATCCAAATCACAACGCGCGTTGGAACGAGCGATCGAGAAACATGACGTCGCTGCCTTTATTTTTGAACCATTGATTCAAGCGGCGTTTGGCATGCAGATGCATGAACCCGAAGCTTTGGATCGCCTGCTAGGCCGTTGTCGTGACGCGGGGGTCCTTACGATTGCAGATGAAGTCATGACTGGTTTTTTCAAGACAGGAACCTGTTTCGCGTCTCACCAACTGAAAACGCCCGTCGACTTTATCTGCCTTTCCAAGGCGCTGACTTCCGGGACGCTGCCGCTCGCCTTAACCGTCACGACCGAACGCGTTTTTAATGCGTTTTACGACGACGATAAATCGAAAGCGTTTTTTCACGGCCACAGTTATACGGGAAACCCACTGGGCTGCGTCGCGGCGATTGCCAGTCTGGATCTAATCGAATCTGGCGGGTTCAAACCGAACCTGCGTCGTATTACCGAGTTTCTGGAAGCGCAGGCTCAGTCGTATCGAAAACAGAATCGCGGCGAGAATGCCCGCTTCAGTTCGATTCGGCAAAAGGGAATTGTGTTGGCGTTGGAGTTAAATGTACCGGACAAAGTCGGCTATCTAAGCGACTTTGGTCCGCGATTTTTTCGCGCTGCCTTGAAGCATGGGGTTCTGTTAAGGCCGCTTGGTGAGGTGATCTATGTCGTGCCTCCCATTTGCATCTCCAATGATCAATTGGAACGCGTCTTTCAAGTGATTGATCATTTGCTTGATTCGTCTTCTGTTTGAGCGGCAGAGTAAACATTGCGAAGATCATGCGGGACAAACCCGAGTTGTAACATGCGATCAAAAAAACCGATCTTTTCAAAGTCGGTTCTTTTTGATAATAAAACGGGATCAACGTGTTACGCCCATGATTTTTGTACTCATGATTATTCGCGCTGCTTCCAACTTTGTACGACGTTTTCGAAGAACGCCCGGCCAACGTCCAGGGCCACCGACGTCTTTGCCGGAATCAACCGGCGTAATGGTTCATGCGCTGCATAAATCAGCTTCGATGTTTCTGCATCAATTCTTTGAGGATCTTTGCCGACGCTCGAAGACGGACTATGTTTCCATTCATCATCCCGATGCGGATCAGCAAACCGTTGCGGAAGCTCGAGAAACCAGTTTTGTCTGGTGTCCATTGCGAACATTCGATGTCTCGCCAACTCCATTTCCGCGGGTCCGACGTTGCTTGAGAATCTTTCAGGTTCGCGATCCACGTGACATTCTCGTCTCCGAGTATTTTTCACTGGGCTGGCGTCACTCGGATGCGAATTGGTCCGCAGATGCGAAACGGCGCCGCGCGGAGATTCAGAAAATGACAATCGATGAATTCGTCCTGACAGAATCTCACACCGGTAAGCCACCGCTCGTCGATCGAATGGCACCGGTTTGTTCCGCGATGGCATCCGAAACGGCATGTGTCGTCAAGTATGAAACCATGGTCACGGATTTTTCGACTTGGCTTGGACAAGTGATTCCGCATTGTGGTTTTTCAAATGCTGAACGGTTGACTCGTTTTCTGGCAAACAAATACAGAAACGAGTTTACGCCTGACAAAGATTCCAACGGCCACAAAAGAGCCATCCAGCCAGGCGATCATCGCAACCAACTTCAACCCGAAACCATCGATGCACTCAACCAACGTTTTGGGTTGATTCTTGGCGAGCTTGGCTATGCGAGTTTGAATCGCTCTTAGATCTCTCCATTAACACGACTTCGATTTATTTTCGCGATCGGGACGCCGGTGGTTTACCCGATTGAATGGTGTCCTCTGAAACGGGCGGAGTTTTGGGGTCGATCAAATGTCGTTGGAAAAATTGCATCACCCGTTTTTGCACGTCATCATTTTGAAATCGACCATGCCCAGCGTTCTTGATTTTGATGAACGTCGATTCCAGTTTTAGTTGATCGAGCGCTTCGTCCAGCTTGATGGCTTGACCAATTGGTACCAGACGATCTTGATCGCCATGCATCGTCAAAATTGGCGGGTCATCCTTCGAAGCGTAATGAATGGGTGAAGCTTTGCGGGTCAGCGCTTTGGCTTCTTGAATCGGTTTGCCGATCAGCTTTGATTCAGGTGAATTAGGCGCGTCGTGGTCGATTGTGCCAGGAACGTCATTCATCGACAGTAAATCGGTCGGTCCGAACCAATTGACGACGCAGTTTACACGACTCGATTGATCCAGATGCTTGCCAACCGCACCTTCAAGTATTTCATCTGCGTCACCCGTCATTCCGACCATCAAGACAAGGTGACCGCCAGCAGACGTACCCCAGACGCCAATCTTTTCAGGATCGATACCAAATTGATCGGCGTTCGCTTTGATCCATCGAATGGCCGCTTTGCAGTCATGAATCTGTGCTGGCCAGATCGCTTCATCCGTTAATCGGTAACCGATCGAGACGCCGACATACTTTTTGGTTCGAACGATAGGAGCCAACACGTTAGCTCCGGAATTCTTGTTGCCTTTCTGCCATCCACCGCCATGGATAAACACAATCACAGGAAGCTTCTTGTCGCCCTGCTTTGCGTCACTGGCTCGATAAACATCCAACGTATGACGCGGGTTGTTATCTTCAGCGTAATTGATGTCGCGGTCGACAGAAATTCCCTTGAGACGATCATCCGTCGCAGTTCGATTTCCAATCTTGGCATCCTCAGCGGGAGAGATGAATCCGTCGCCATTGGTATCGACTCGATTAAAATTACGTTGCAGCGGCTGAGGCAACTCATCTCGGGTCAGCTTGCCATCGTTATTTTTGTCAAAACGAAGGAATCGCTGAGTCGGTTCTTGCTGCGAAGTGCGACCATTTGACTTGCCGTTTTTCTCAGGAGTTTTGGTCTGTGCATTCGCATCGTTAACCGGCGTTAGGATCAGCGTCGCCATCACGATGGCGAATGGAACCGAACAGGAAAACACGCTGGTTGATTTGGCTAGTTTCATTTTGGCGGATCACATTTTGAGGAAACTCGACGTGCTATGGATTAGGTTGTGAGCACATTCTATTCAATCACATTCTATCAAAAACGGTTCGAGGTAAGTTCGACAGAGCGACGATGGCAACGAGCCACGATATGGGATTTGGATAGACGTAGGCAAACGATGGAGATCGGAAACAAACGAGGGCCGGCAGCCCTCACTACGTACGTGTTTCTTGCCCTCGACCGCCCTCACTACTTTTCGATTAAAACGGTTCACCAGCGGGTGGTGCGAGGCTATCGAATTCCGAATAGTGATCGGGCGCTCGATTCGAAAACTTGGTAAAGTCGCGTTCCCAATGGAGTTCGACATCACCAGTCGGACCATTACGCTGCTTTTCGACGATGATCAATGCATCATGTTGATTCACTTCCTCGTCCGGTTGTCCTTTTTGAAAATAGGACTCGCGGTGAACAAACATGACCACATCAGCATCCTGTTCGATCGCACCTGACTCGCGGAGGTGACTCAACTTGGGGCGATGGTCACGTGAATCTTCTGCTTGACGATTCAACTGTGACAAGCACAACACGGGTGTTTTCAATTCACGCGCAAGGCCTTTGAGTCGACGTGCAATTTTGGCAACCTGTTCTTGGCGAGGGTCGCTGGAGGAATCTGGCTGAATCAGCTGAAGATAATCGATTACGATCAAACCCAGCTTGCCTTCTTTTCGTTTAATCCGTCGAGCGGCCCCTGCGATCTCAGACACATTTCGCGTTGGAGAGTCATCGATAAACAAAGGTGCTTTGGAAAGCTCTGAGGCAGTCTTGACCATGCGCTTGCGATCTTCAGCGGGCAGCGTTCCATTCTTGAGCTTGTGCCCGTTAACTTTGGCAACCGAACAAAGCAAACGTTCGATCAGCTCGATGGCGGCCATCTCCAAACTTACAAAGAGCGTCGGCTGACGAGCTTTGGTGATGACATGTTCGCAAATGTTCATCGCGAACGCCGTTTTGCCCATCGATGGACGAGCCGCCAAAATCACCAATTCGGAAGCGTGCAGCCCGCCGGTCATTCGATCGAGGTCGGTAAAGCCGGTTTCCACGGTTCCTTCCATCGCTTTACCGGAAATTCGTGCTTCCAAACGATCCATTGCTTCGGTCAGCACTTCATCGATCGCGGCCAAGTTGCTCGATTGACGGCTCTCACGAATCGAGAAAACTTTTTGTTCGGCATCATTGAGCAACGTATCCGGATCGGCTTCCGGTAAATAAGCATCGGTCAACAAATCGGAACACGTTGTGATGATATTTCGTGTTGTCGATTTTCCGCGAACAATGTTTGCGTAGTAGGCTGCATGCGCGGCGTTGGGAACGGCGCGAAAAATCTCGACAATGCGGCCTTTGCCACCGACTGCTTCTAATTCATTGCTCGCCGAAAGGTGGTCACAGAGCAACAAGACATCGATTTTGTTGCCACTTCCGTGCATCTCCATCATGTGTCGAAACAGGATCTGATTCGCTTCGTCGTAAAAATCATCGGGGCGGATCACATTGACAACGTCGTCGCAGACGTCGGGCATCAGCATCATGCTGCCCAACACACCGACTTCCGCTTCGAGATTAAACGGTGGTTGCCGATCGAGCGAGTCCTGTTGTTTTTCACGACCCGGCTTGTTTCGAGACCATTTTTGAAACGGCCGCTTGACGTTCGATTGACGACCCGTCGCAGCACCGCCCTTCGGTTGAAAACTCGACGGATCACTAAATCCCGGATCCGCGTTATCCTGATTGGCAAAATCAAATGGATCAGGCATTCCTTTGTCCTCGGCTATCCCTAAAATCGGCTCACTACTCACGGCTCACGCGACGAACCAGACGGTTCATCACCTAACTCTCCGTATCTTATGGGAGTGAACACGAATGGCAAGCGAAGTTCTTGGCGCTGCATCGTCGAGAGCAAGAGACTCCGGAAAATGTCGCGTCATTCACAGACAAAATCTTTTTTCCAGTATTCAAAACGATTTTGCGAAGCGAAAAAATGCCGGCGTCGATGGGTAAAACTTGTTGGCAAATGATGCCATCGGATCCGCCAAGCAAAAAGTGCTCCGTTTTGATCGTTACCTGATCAGCAAAACAACTCGTGACAGCAATCCGACGGGGCAGGGCGACTCTGGTACACTGGGCCCAGGCTGGGCTGACCCCATGATTGGTCAGCGGTACGACGCTTACTCGGAATCAAACATCTGGAGACGCCATGACCCATTTCCATTCAACACCGAATCCACAACATCAAGGCGAAAACGATTCGAGGTCGATGACGTTCATGATCCCACTGCGGGCTCGTCTGCTGACGATCTTGGCGTCGGTTTTATCCGTTGGCATGGTTTTGGTATCCCCGCAAATCGTCGACGGTGACGACTGGAATCAATGGCTCGGTCCCAATCGCGATAGTGTTTGGAATGAGTCGGGCGTGATCACCGAGATCCCCAAAGATGGACTTAATCTGGTTTGGCGAGCTCCCATTTCAGCCGGTTTTTCAGGTCCAGCGGTCGCTGATGGTCGAGTCTTCATTACGGACTTTGTGCGTGAAAAAGGAGACCCAACGTTTGATGCCGGCAAACGTAGTAAGCTCAGCGGCATCGAGCGGATTCATTGCCTTGACCAAAAAACAGGAGAGAAGGTTTGGACCAAAGAGTTCAAGCGCGAATACAACATGTCCTATGCTCTAGGGCCAAGAGCGACGCCAACGGTTGATGGCGACAAAGTCTACTGCCTTGGTGCAGAAGGACATTTGCAATGCTTCGATGCTGCCAAAGGCGACGTCATCTGGCAGCGCGACTTGAAAAAGGACTACGGTTTGGACGAGTGTCCGATGTGGGGCTTCTCGGCTCACCCCCTGGTCCACGGCGATTCGCTGTATTGTGTCGTCGGTGGAAAGGAAAGCGTCGCAGTGGCATTCAACAAAAACGACGGTCGTGAGCTATGGCGATCCCTTTCGGCAAAGAGTCAAGGGTACTGTCCGCCGACCATGATCAACGCTGGTGGTACCGACCAGTTGTTGATTTTCCATCCGGAAGGCGTCCACAGTCTCGACCCGTCGAGTGGCAAAGTTTTCTGGAACGTCAAGCTGGCTCCGGCGTATGACATGTCGATCATCGCGCCGATCAAACATGGCGACTACTTGTTGATCACGGCACTCCAAAACGCCACCGTGCTGTTGAAACTGGACAAGGCCAAGCCGGCAGTCACGGAAGTCTGGCGAGGGAAGGGGACCAACCCGGATCACAACCCGCCGGTCGTTTTTGAAAATCACATCTACGGCGTCGACGTAAAAGGACGAATGCGTTGCATTGACCTTGTCAGTGGCGAACGAAAATGGGAGTCGCTGGCGACTTGCCCCAACGGCCGTCCAGCATCCAGCACAACTGGGTTCGTAGTTCGCAACGGTAACCACTGGTACATCACAACGGAGCAAGGCGAACTGATGATTGCCAAGATGACGCCCGAAGGATTCGAAGAAATTGGGCGCGCTAAAATGGTCGAGCCAACAGCAGAAAACTGGGGGCGCAAGATTGTTTGGAGCCACCCCGCGTTTGCTGGCAAGTGTGTGTTCGCAAGAAACGACAAAGAGATCGTTTGCTATTCACTGGCTAAGTAACGAACTCTTGCACAACGATCTCTTGCAGGCAATGTAAAAAAATCGTGCCGTGCGGGTCGATCTGTGTTACCGGATTAACGATTCCCAGTCTTGGAAATTCAAAGCACCACTGATCAATAACGTCGAGAGAAGTGCGACTGCGACATAGCCGAAAAAGACCACGCGTTCGCGTTTGCGTTCTGACTCGACTGAATGAAATTGCTTTAGTTCTTCGAATTCTTTTCGTTCAACAGCAGTGAGTGATTCCAGCTTGTGATAGTTGTTTAGTTCGGACATGGTTGGGCTCGCAACAGGTGAAGGGTCAGGAAAGAGACTGCGAAGATCTCTGGTGAAGCCGAGAGTTTAGGTTTTTGTTTTCGGCAATCTGTAAAATGTAGCTTTTACAATGCAACGAATGCGAAATTGGGACCTATCCGGACTCGGTTCGGTCCCCATCGGCTTGCTGTCAGCCGTTACCTTTCTCATAATCGTTCCAATCGGGCCCCTCCGATCTTCCAACCGTTCCACTGTTTCGACATTTTTCGCTTCAAATACCATGCCTGCCAATTTCTGTTTTCGCAGTCAATTCTTCCGACCTCTATTGCTTTTGACCCTGTTCGCTTGCGCCGCAACCGGTTGCTCGGCCCCACCTGGAGCTGATTCGTCCGAGCCTGACGATCTGTACATGAAAGAGATGGATCCGAACGAGCCTAACAGGATCACGGTGCAACATTGCCTGATCTCTTTCAAAGGCACCAAAGAAGGTGTAAAGCGATCCAAAGAAGAAGCGGAAGCATTGGCGAAAGAACTTTTGGAACGCGCACGTGGCGGCGAAGATTTCGATGCGATTGTCAAAGAGTACACGGATGACTCACACCCGGGGATCTACAAGATGGTCAACTTTGGCATCATGGGTAACCGAGGAATGTTGGCCGACCCGGAAGATCGCATCTTTGAACGTGATGAGATGGTGGCCGCGTTTGGCAACGTCGGATTCAAACTCAAAGTCAACGAATTTGGTATGTCAAACTTCAACAAGAGTAGCAGCCCATTTGGATTTCACATCATCAAACGAATTGACTGACGGCCGTTGCGACTTCCCAATTTAACGAATCAGATACAAAGGACGATGATGATCGAGAACTTTTGCAGCAGACTGTTTTCGCTGACTCAGCTCGGCCGTATGGTCGCTGTCGTGATCGTTGGCTCACTGATCACCTTGGACTGCCAGGCACACGACGTTGCCAAAGAAATGGCTGATGCAGCTAACACGTTACTCAAGTCGCTCGACGATGAACAACAGGCTTCGATTCAATTTGAATTTGCCGATGAACTGCGTAAAGACTGGCAGTTCATTCCGATGGAGCGGAAAGGTCTCGGCCTCAAATCGATGAAGCCGCACCAGCGTGGCCTTGCCATGTCGCTGGTTCAATCGGCGCTCAGTCATCGTGGTTTTTCGACGACGATGCAAATCATGTCGCTCGAACAAGTGCTACGGGAACTGGAAAAGAACCCCGTCAAACGCGATCCTGAGAAATATCATCTGTTTCTCTTTGGCGAACCTTCGACGGATTCAAATTGGGGCTGGCGTATTGAAGGTCATCACCTTTCAATTTCCATTACCGTTGCGATGACCGAAGACGGCCAGCAGGTCATGGTTCATCCAAGCTTTTTTGGCTCCAATCCCGCCGAGGTTCGTGGCGGCCCCATGGACGGACTACGTGTCTTGGGCGATCTGGAAGATAAAGCTCGTGAACTGGTCAAGAAGTTGTCCGTAGAACAAAAGAAGTCAGCAATCATCGAAACGAAAGTTCCCCGCGACGT
Organism: Planctomycetota bacterium; assembly: GCA_038534355.1. Lineage (GTDB taxonomy): Bacteria > Planctomycetota > Planctomycetia > Pirellulales > Pirellulaceae > Mariniblastus. The sequence goes on along the minus strand of JBCAWX010000036.1, from coordinate 8,212 downwards.
CATCAACGGCCCAGGCACTCAAGCTCAATTATTGTCTCCCGGGATCGCAGCCAGCAAGCTGGACTCATCACAGCAAGCTTTGTTAAAGGAACTTGTCGATCTTTATGTTGGCAAATTTCGCGCAGAACTGATGAAGCATGATCTGGCCAAGATCGATGAAGCCGGGTTTGACAAAATTAGTTTTGCCTGGATCGGAAAGATTCAGAAAGGGCAACCTCACTATTTTCGCGTTCAGGGTGCCAGCTTTGTTTTGGAGTACGACAATACGCAAAACAAGGCAAACCATGTGCATGTTGTTTGGCGCGACCTGCAAAACGATTTTGGACAAGACACACTTGAGAGGCACTACGAGCTACAACACTCGAACGAATAAGCATTCAACCATCTGTCAGTATTTACCGCAGCATAACCCACGCAAGGAATCATCATGTCGCAGTCTCTCAAGTCACTGATCGATGCCGGCACCAAGCTGTGGATCGACAGCATCGATCCAGATCTGGTTAGAGAAAATCATCGACTCGGGGCCACCGGTGCAACGTCGAATCCGATCATCGTCTCCAATCTGATCAAGACGGGTCGATTCGATTCTCACATTCATGAACTGATGGAATCTGGCGCAGACGATGAATCCGTGGCTTGGCAAGTCACGGACCAAATGGTGACGGATGCACAAAACGTTTTCCATGACGTTTGGCGCGAGACCGCAGGGAACAACGGATATGTCAGCTTTGAATTGGACCCATTGATTGAAGATCCAGAATTAAATCTGCCGCACCAACAGCGCGTTGACCGCTACATTGAATTGGGAAAGAAGTGGGCATCGGGTCACGAAAATCGAATGATCAAAGTTCCTGCAACCCCCGCAGGATTGGATGCACTTGAAGAGTTGTCCGCCAGTGGAATCAGCCTGAACGTTACATTGATTTTCTCACAACGTCAGTACGAGGCGGCGCGGGATGCCGTTTGGCGCGGTGCTCAACGACGTGCGGCGTTGGACCGTTTCAAAAGCGTCTACAGTATTTTTGTCTCTCGCATCGATGTCTATACGGCCAAAGCCATCCCGGAACTTTCCGATGACGCGCAAGGATTGGTCGGTATCGTTAACGCTCAACAAATCTGGGCGAACAACCAGTCGTACTGGGCCGACAAAGGATGTCCTCTGGAACAAGAAATTATTTTCGCCAGTACAGGCACAAAGAATCCAGAAGACCCACCATGGAAATATGTTGAAGCACTTGCTGGCAGCGACATTCAAACCAATCCGCCGGCAACCAACGCTGCTGTGGCTGAGTCGGGAAGAACGTTTGTCAAAAGCATCGATCTGCTGGATGAATCAGTACTCGATGAAATCAACACCAGCGTTGACTTCGCGAAACTTGAAGAGGTCTTGATGTCAGAAGGCATAGCGAAGTTTGCCACGCCTCAGCATGAGTTGCTTGAGCTGATTCGCTCCAAACGTGTCACGACATAAGCACAACAATTCGCAAGTTTAAACTTCGTCAAAAACAGCGGCATTTTACGATAGGTTTTCGGATGCACCAATTCTCTCGCATACTTCTTGCTTCATTGTTCGTGGCGTTTGTACTCGCTGGCAAAACATGTATTGCAGAAGTCCCAGACACAGATCGTCCGTCGCTTGAAAAACCAAACATCGTCGTGATCCTTGCGGATGACCTTGGCTATGGCGATGTGCAACCGAATCAACCGGGTTCCAAGATCGAAACGCCATCGTTCAACCGGTTGGCCAAAGAGGGCGTAAACTTTATTGACGCTCACTCTGGCTCGGGTGTCTGTACACCGACGCGCTACGGCCTGGTTTGTGGACGCTACTGTTGGCGAACGTCCCTCAAGCGCGGTGTCTTGGGTGGCTACTCGAAGCCGCTGATTGCCAAAGAGCAGCAGACGATCGGTGCGGTTTTGAAACAACAGGGATACTACACCAAGTGCGTTGGCAAATGGCATCTCGGTCTTGGCTGGCAATGGAAAGAATCGGCACCCAAGGACATCAACAACTTTGGTGTCGCAGGTGGCAAACCGATGGTCGACTTCACGAAGTCATTGACTGACGGTCCTTTGCAACATGGATTTGACGAGTCGTACATCATCCCGGCGTCGCTGGACATGAGTCCCTATGTTTATCTGGACAATGAACGGGTCACCAAGATTCCAACGGAGACCATCAACGGCCGCAAGTTTCCTGCGTTCTATCGGAAAGGCGAAATCTCTGATGATTTTCAACATGTCGATTGTTTGGACCATCTGGCCGAACAAGCTTGTGAATTTATCAGCCGCCGACAAAAGACTGGCAAACCGTTCTTTCTGTACTTCCCGATGCCCGCGCCGCATAAACCGGTAATTCCAAAAAAAGAATTCGAAGGCACCAGCGGGCTCGGATCCTATGGAGACTTTATCAAACAGGTTGACGCAACCGTTGGCAAAGTTCTGCAAACTATCGACGACGCGGGCATCGCGGAGAATACGTTGGTGATCGTGACCAGCGACAACGGTTCCTTCATGCATCGATTGAACGAAGGCGATCGAGATCATACCGACGAAGCGTCGATCCAGGGATATCGCACCGAGAATCACAGACCGAATGGAATACTGCGCGGAACCAAAGCAGATGTTTGGGAAGCAGGACATCGGGTTCCATTTTTTGTTCGCTGGCCGCAACGAATCAAAGGCGGTCGCAAGGCCGACAATACGATCTGTTTGACAGACATTTTGGCCACAACCAGCCGGGCTGCTGGCGGGACTTTCGATCGCAGCCAATCCCCCGACAGCTTCTCATTCTTGCATCACGCGACGCTGGAGGAGACTGCTGAACCTCAACGGCCGATGGTGATCAACCATTCGTCGGGAGGCATGTTCGCGATTCGAGATGGAAAATGGAAACTGATTTTGGGGAATGGATCGGGGGGCCGGGAAAAGCCTCGAGGGCGGCCTTTTGAAAAACCATTTGGCTTGTACGATCTGAAATCAGATCTTGGTGAGACGAAGAACCTGTCTGATCAACATCCGGAAAAAGTCGAACTGATGATGAAGGCGTTCCAGGAGATCGCCCCAAAAGAGATGCCCGAAGGAGCTCAGGTTCGTAAACCGGCGAAGCGGTAAGCCGTAGTCTGGGAATGACGGCATTTGCCCTCGCATCGCGTTACAACAAGAATTCTTCTTGGCGATCGGCCGATCGTCGCGAAAACGGTTTCACTTCAAGGTCGATCTTGCCGAACAGCTTAATAATTGGACAAGAAACACATTTATTGCGAACTTTCGTCAATTTGGCCTAGCCAAAAGTCTGTCCACGCGTATGCTTCCGCTTGTAAGTCGTGTTTCAACACGCAAAATACGGTCGGACAATAAGTGCCAGCAACCGGTTGGTGGCTTCGATCGACGAGAAAACCCATGGCCTTTGCCAATTTCTCGACTTGCGAATCAAGTGTTCGTATCAGATGCAAGACTAGTTGTTGTAGTTCAAACGATTGAACGTGACTTTCTTTCTACCTGAATCCCGTTTCGAAATTTCTTGTTGTTCGAACGGTGAATCTGATCTTTTGCCGACAGGCGAGAGAACCGTTACTCGCAGAAACTAGATAACCGAAGTGTTTCGGTTAAATCCGACGCAACCGTCGGAGCGTGAATCGCGAGATCGAAACAAATTGAAAGAACTTCTTTGCTTGACTTTAGAAACATGGGCCTGTTTGAGCCGCTTCAACAAGCGCTCACCGAACAGAACTACAAAACTCCGACGCCAATCCAAACGCAGAGCATTCCGCCAGCACTTGAAGGTAAAGATATCCTCGGATGTGCACAGACCGGTACCGGAAAAACGGCCGCCTTTGCCTTACCAATCCTCGACTTTATCGGGCAAGAGCGTCCGGAACGAATCAGTCGAACTGCAACCGCCTTGGTGTTGGCTCCGACCCGCGAACTGGCAATTCAGATTGCCGAAAGTTTCGCAACGTATGGTAAACACATGCGGTTTTCGATGGCAACTGTCTTTGGCGGTGTCAATCAAAGGAAACAAGTCAATGCGATGCGGCAGGGCGTCGATGTCTTGATCGCCACGCCGGGACGATTGCTCGACCTGATCGCACAAAAACATATCCGTTTGAGTGGCGTCGAAATCTTTGTTCTGGATGAAGCAGATCGAATGCTCGACATGGGTTTTGCTCCTGATCTCAAAAAGATCATCAAGCAAGTACCTGAGAATCGCCAGTCGATGTTCTTTTCAGCAACACTCCCGTCGGAAACAGTTCAGCTTGCCAATGGTCTGCTGTTCAATCCAGTGCATGTCAAGGTCGCGACGAAACCTGCCGACGTCAAACGGATTTCGCAACAAATCCACCTGGTCAGCCAAAAAGGCAAATTTTCGCTGTTGAAGCGTCTATTGAAATCTGGTCCCATGGAACGTGCGATCGTCTTCACTCGCACCAAGCGTGGTGCAAACCGTATCGCTCGGCAACTCGACGAATCCGGTTTGGGCACGGCAGTGATTCATGGCAACAAATCACAGAACGCTCGCCAAAATGCACTGGCCAACTTTCGCAATAAACGCGTCTCGATCCTTGTAGCCACCGATGTGGCTTCCAGAGGTATCGATGTTGATCGTATTTCACACGTGATCAACTACGACATGCCGATCGAACCAGAGTGTTACGTTCATCGAATTGGACGAACAGGGCGAGCCGGACACGAAGGCGTCGCGATCAGTCTTTGTTCGCCTAATGAAACCAAAGAACGACGCGCAATCGAAAAATTGCTGGGAAAAAAGATTCCTCAAATTCAGGTTGAAGAATCGACTTCATCGTCAAACGAACAGCGTAAACCAAGCAGCAAAGCGCGGCGAACCAGTCGACGATCGGCAGGAACCGGCAACCAGTCAAACGATGAAAAAACCGGGTTCACGACACCGCGTTCCAGTGGAAAACAGAACAACGGAAGAAACACTCGCAGAAAACAATCGAGCTCCAGCTCCAAATCCAGTCGTCCAAAAACACCGGCCGCATCGCGATAGCCTGTCGTCCCCAAACACACCAAAAATCAACGCGAAAGCGGCCAGCTCCAAACCACGAGGCTTGTTATTTCCAGAAACCAAAATACATTTGCAAAACTTCAACGTGAACGCGAAAAGAAACGCAAGGCCGAAGAAAAACGGCAACGTCGATTGCAACGCAAACTTGAATCAGAAGCTGAATCCCAGGTAACCGACGAATCCAACGTCAATGATTCAGAAACAGATACAGATGACATCGATGAGGCGACCGAATCCTCAGAAGACGGAAACGGTTAAAGTTTTGAGTAACGGCAAACAATACATTTGAAACAATTTTTGTGGCTGACACTCCTCGTGGCGTTCACGTGGGGCAAAGCCAAACTGAGTAGAGATTTTTAAGGTGAGAAATGAACAAGGGTACGATTAAGAAACTTACGGACAAAGGGTTTGGCTTTATTGCGACACCAAATGGCCAGGACCTGTTTTTCCATAGTTCTTCGGTCGAAAACGGAAGCTTTGACGAATTGCGTGAAGGACAAACCGTTGAATTCACAGAGGGCCGCGGCCCTAAAGGCCCATGCGCCGAACGAGTTGAGTTGGTCGACAACTAACCAACCCTACGTTTCCTGAAAAAATTGAGGACAACCGGTAGTTCATTCTCCGTTTGGCGATATCGAACTTCCAACGACCCAATTTTGAAGATGAAACGCTGCTGTTAGTGCTTGTTGGGCAGGAACTCACCACGAGTTCCTGCCGAACGAGGACAGCGATCCGAACAATCAGGATAGCCAACATGGTGATCTATTAGCTATTTATTGGCTTTAACGGCGTATTGGACCACGGTCTATGTCGTCGTTGGAATCCTCGCGGTGGCAACATTGTTTGCCCTCGTGATGCTTGTATTTTTCGGAGCGATCTGGATGCAAGCTTACATGTCAAATGCAACTGTCCGATTTGTTGACCTCATCGGAATGTCCTTGCGACGGGTACCGGCACGAACGATAGTGACGGCACGAGTCATGGGGGTTCAAGCTGGGTTGGACGAAATGGGTATTGGCGGAACCAGTACCAATGAATTGGAAGCTCACTACCTGGCAGGTGGTGACGTTATGCAAGTGCTGCGCGCGATCATCGCGGCACGTCAAGCAGGAATGGATCTGGATTTCGACCGAGCCGCATCGATTGACCTCGCAGGACGAGACGCATTCGAAGCTGTGCTGACGAGCGTCGTGCCGAAAATCATTGACTGCCCCGATCCCGAAGCTGGTGAGAAGCCTTGGATTAGTGCAATCTCCCGAGATGGTATTGAGTTGCGAGTCAAAGCAACCGTTACGGTTCGAACCTGCCTCGATCAATTGATTGGCGGAGCAACTGAAAAGACGATCATTGCCAGAGTTGGACAAGGGATCATCAGCTCGATCGGTTCATCTGACAGCTACGCTGATGTCTTGTCTTCCCCAATCCGAATCTCGAAAGAGGTTCTCGATCGTGGACTGAACTCCAACACGGCCTTCGATGTCATCTCGATCGACATCGCGGAAATCGATGTTGGCGACAACATCGGTGCTCGGCTCCAGATTGACCAGGCAGAAGCCGATACGAGAATGGCCCGTGCAACTGCCGAATCACGCCGCGCGATGGCGGTCGCCTTGAAGCAAGAATGGACATCAGAATGCGCCCGCGCCAGAGCCGAATTTGTTTTGGCTGAATCCCAGATTCCAACGGCCGTTGCTTCGGCTTTCCAGAACGATCGTCCGATTGTTTTCAAAGAGACGGACAGACTTCGGATGCATCGCCCAGCTGGGTAACGTTGAATGAAATGTCCAGGATAGCCACTCTCGGCTGTCATCCAAGGACTTACTGTTGGCCAATCACATTGACGGATCGAATCACGATCTGTTTTTCAAAGATCGAATCACGCGACTTGTGCAACATCGCCCAAGCGCGTCCAGGCAAAACCTCTGCCATTTCGGCACAACCCGAAGTTAACCGTCCTGAGGCAACTCGCTATTCAATTGTGGGGCACCGTTCAGGCTCATCGCAATCTTCCTGTCTTCAATCTTCCTGTCCTTCAATCTTCCTGTCCTTCAATCTTCCTGCCCTTCAATATTCCTGTCTAAGCAAGAATCTTCTTGATTGAACTGAACCGAGGCCTCGTCAAGCCGTTTTTACGTTGAGCCCCTCATTCCATCATTTGCTGTTTGGAATCCAACGTGGGCGTCAAACGCGGTGGTCATTGATGATTGATCGTGCACTGCGAAGGACAATTTGCAGGAATGTTTTGCAGGACATTTTGGTTGATCTGCAAAATCGAACAGTGTTAATTTGGGTGGAACCGGTTCGTCTGCGACGCTCGACTACCGGATAACTATTTTTTATCCGGAAGTCGTTGACACGCAAAATTCACCACGATATTCTTGTCTGAGTACCGGATAAACCGGCCTCACAACGTTTTATCCGGCACTAGTTCCGGATAATTAAGATAGTTATCATGCTCAACTTACACGAATCGTAAATGAACGTATCCATTTATTGCCCTCATTGCCATAGACACACCGCGCTATCACCGGCACCGGTTGAAGTTGAGCGGGGCTACGACACAATGCATGTTGCGGCAGTATGGCGCAAATCACAGTATCAACACGACACATGGTGGATTGGTGTCTGCAACTTCTGCGATGAACCTTGTTTAGTGCGCTCCAATGGTGTGACGGTTTACCCAAATCCGATACCGCAACCCACGGACGAGCGCGTGCCCGAGGCGATTCGGAAAGATCTTGATGAGGCAAAATCTTGCTTTCAGGTTAATGCGTATTGCGGCGCTGCTGTCATGGCACGACGAGTGATTCAACAGGTTGCCATCGACAAAGGGTGTACTGGTGGAAACCTTGTTAACCAAATCGAACAACTTGCAAGCAACGGAACAATCACAAACGACATCAAGGAATGGGCTACCGTCGTCCGTTGGGTTGGCAATGATGCCGCACACCCAAACCCGACACCAGTCGAAGAGGCGGACGCGAAGGATATTATTGATTTGGCTGAACAATTGCTGCAGATCGTTTACGTTGCACCCGCCATAGCGCAAAATCGCAGGCAAGAACGAGGGCGTTAACCCATGGCATCCGCATGATAACAATGCGTTCCTGAAACATTCTGTCAATCTAAAAAAGACTTTCCAATTGTGTTTTCGTACCTCTGGCGCGGCCTTGTTTGCGA
>JBCAWX010000035.1:0-65885 GCA_038534355.1 Planctomycetota bacterium | reverse complement strand
GAAAAACGATTCTCTGGTTTAAGGTTTCGGGTGTCCGCATGTCGGTTTGCTAGCGAAACATCGATCTAACGTGTCGCACGATCCCTGCGGTGGTTAACCGCCACCCTGAGTTGGGCCGCGTCGTGGATCTCTCTGCGATCAGGGTTCGCGATTTGCTAGTACGCTCCCCGACAGGCTTGGCCAATATCGAGTTCACTTTCGTTATGGACTGTTCTTTCGTCTCCGGTTGCTCTCCACCTTTCCTGTTGAAAACGCAGTTACCTTCGACTACGGAGGGGTAACGGAGCCTCCGATTGGGACTTTCACCCAATTGTTCAATCGCCTTCACAGGCGCACTAGCGTCCGGGCGCAAGGCCAACGGTGTCAATACAAGTAGCGTCCGGGCGCAAGCCCTACGGTATTAACCAAAGTAGCGTCCGGGCGCAAGCCCTACGGTGTTAATCGATCCATCTAGCGCTCCACGCAAGCCAGCACAAAAAAGCCAACGACTCAACGTCACTGGTAACTTGCGGTCGAAGGATCGATGCCGTTGTCGGTTGACTCGTCCATTTGAAGTCCTCGTGCATCCTGTTTCTGCAATCCAGGTTGAGCGACTCTTCGGCTAATGTGCGACCGAGGAATCGCACTTCGAATGGCCACCAAAGTCTCAAAAGTGCCTTGTTGGATCACTTGGTCGGTTTGGTTAAACAATTTTCGATACCAAACGACTTTCCCGGCGCGACGCCCAGATTCGAGGATTTGTTGACACTGTGTTTCAACGTAAACCGTGTCGCCGAAGTACAGAGGTCGACAAAACTCCCAATCGCGTACAGCTGTAAACGCCAACGTTTGCACGTTGGGAAAATACGCTCCAAGACCTGCGACCCAAGACAACCCGAGCAGCCCATGAGCAATCGGCTGGCGATAGTGGCTCTTGGCTGCAAAGTCATAATCGACATGCAACGGATTGAAGTCACCTGTCATCGATGCAAATTGAATGACATCGGCTTCGGTCACCGTTCGGCGGGGAGAAACCCATACTTGGCCGACTTGCAGGTCTTCGAGATGTAAAGGCGAATCCATGGTAACAATCCATTCGACCAACGCCGTGGAAGCAACTGTGTATGCGAAATTTCCCGCACCACAACTTCCCTGAGCCCCGATAGTCCTTGGGCAATCAATAAAAAAAGCGGTCGATGAATCGTCATCGACCGCTGAAGAAAGTCGGGGTGAAAGGATTCGAACCTTCGACCCCCTGGTCCCAAACCAGGTGCGCTAGCCAGACTGCGCTACACCCCGATCGCTGAGCTCTTCAGCTGGCCATAAACTACCGACGGTCCCAATTTCTTGCAATCCGTTTTTCAACCGAAAGCAGAATAATTCCGACCAATTTCCAGCTAAATTCGCTTCAAGAGGGACCATGCCCCCGAAAAAAGGTTCACCCGGTTCCCAGTTTCACTGCCCAGAAAGCTGTTGACGGATCCGCTGAAATTCATCGTTATTGGAATAGTGGATCACGATTTGGCCTTTTTGTTTGGCCCCTGGCTTGATCACGACTTTCGTTCCCAACAACTCTTTCAACTCCTGCATCAAGCCTTCAATTTGTGGGTCACGCGGCCGAGGACGAGACGTTTTGCTTTTTCCAATCCCGTCAACCGAACGGATCAAGTCCGAGACAGCTCGCTCGGTGGCTCGAACGCTCATGCCGTCATTGATGATACGTTCGCAGTAATCCAGCTGAAGCCGTTCGTCGCCCAATGGCAATAAGGCCCGGGCGTGGCCTGCCGAGATCAAACCTTCCTGCAGCGATTCCTTGATTTTGCTGGGCAATTCGAGCAAACGCATCAAATTTGCGATCGTCGACCGGTCAATCTTCAGCCGACCCGCGAGTTCTTCCTGGGTGCATTGATGCTCGTCAATGTATCGCCGAAAAGAAAGGGCTTTTTCAATCGGATTGAGGTCCTTTCGCTGCAAGTTCTCGACGATCGCCAATTCTGAAACGAGCCGATCATCGGCCGTGCGGATCCTTGCCGGAATCGTGTCCCAATTTGCCTTAATGGCGGCGCGCAGACGACGCTCACCGCTGATCAACTGGAAACGTCCGCTGTCGACCTCCCGAACGAGAATCGGCTGCAAAATGTCATGCTCTTTCAAGCTCTCGGCAAGTGATCCAATCTCTGAGTCGGAAAACACACGCCGAGGCTGAAACGGATTGTCCTCAATTTCATAAACGTTGAGATGAATAATATCGCCTTCGCCGGGCTGAGAATCAGTTGGCTCAGGAAGATAAGGATCCGCGACCGCCACGTTGTCATTGTCGGTTGAATTCAACAGAGCTTCCAAGCCACGGCCAAGTCGTTTTTTTCTAGTCACGTTCCAATACCTCCATGCATAATTCGATATAAGCTCGGGTTCCACGTGAACGCGGCGCGTATTCCACGACGCTCTTTCCGTGGCTGGGCGCTTCGGTCACCGTGACGTCGCGCGGGATTACTGTGTCAAAGACGATCTCGCCAAAAAACTCGCGAACTTCGTCGTCAACCTCTCCAGTCAACTCCAGCGATGGGTCGTACATCGTCAGCACGATTCCACCAAAGGACAATTGTCCTGGACGGGTTTGCATCACGGTGCGGATCACTTCGATCATCTGGGACAAACCCTCCATGGCGAAGTACTCACACTGAATCGGCATCAAAACTTCATCGGAAGCCGACAACGCAGTTTGCGTCAGCTGGCCCAATGAAGGCGGACAGTCAATCAACACGTAGTCATAGACCGACGTACCGCTGGCCAAATGCTCGATCAACACTTCACAATCGCTGCTAGCAGCCGATGCTAGCATGTCGACATCACGAAATGATTTTGAGCCAGGCAAGACGGCCAGGTTCTCCAGTTCCGCGTTGACGATGCTCGAGCGAATTGGTTGATCAATCACCAAAGGATGACGTCCCACTGGATCGATGCCAAGTCCGCTGGTTGCATTGCACTGCGGGTCCATGTCGACCAACAACGTTTGCTGCCCCGCTTTTGCCAAGCATGCGGCCAGGTTGATCGATGTCGTGGTTTTACCAACGCCACCTTTCTGATTCGCAATACAAAGCGTACGGCTCAATGTTCGTTGTCCTTGAACTGCCAAGTTCCACCGTGAAACTCAAGAAACTACCAATTGACGTGACTTCGTCAAATAGCAATCGCAATGCTGGCATGGCTGAACCGTTGCAGCACTCGACGCAAGTGGAATGTACACACTTGGTCAAGTACCCCGATGGTTGACTTGTGATTTCCTTGTGAAACGTAACGGAATGAACTCGGGCGAGAGTGCCCAAGCTACGGATGTACATACTCGGGCGTGAGCGCGCAAGCGACGTAGGATAGCCACTCTTGGCTGTCATGACTTTCGTTGGCTTTGGTCAAATACGCCGATGCTTGAATTGCGATCTAATTGTGAAACGTAACGGCAATGAACTCGGGCGAGAGTGCCCAAGCTACGGTTGTACACACTCGGGCGTGATCGCGCAAGCGACGTAGGATAGCCACTCTTGGCTGTCATGACTCGCGTTGGTTTTGGTCAAATACCGATGGTTGACTTGCGATTTCCATGTGAAACGTAACGGAATGAACTCGGGCAAGAGTGCCCAAGCTACGGTTACGCAGCGGAGATTTCAATGCAGTCATGCTATGACTGCAATGCTGTCGGAAAACCGAAAAAGTGGGGTTGAAAATTTCGATTGAAAAACTGCGCCAAAAAAGTCGATACGTCATTGACGAAAATGCATGAATTGTCTGGAACAACAAAGTCGGTCTGTGTCAAGACGAGTTCCACGTGGAACCGCTATCAATGACAGCATGTCTATTGGTTGGCGTCAATTGGAATGACTCAGGACTTGGAGGACAATTCAACAAACGCAGCAGCGGACCAAATCGCCAGGTTCATGTCCGGATGCAGGACACGTCTGGCGCATCAACGACTCAGATTTGGTGGACGCATTGAGTAATCGGAACCGCCCCGAAAATGGGTCAGCGATCAACCTCGGCGCATAAAAAAAGGCCGCGGAGTAGTGCTCCGCGGCCTTTGAGTTTTTACCTAGCCGCGATCAATACGCGGCTTTCAATCAAACCGATTAATAGCGGTAGTGATCTGGTTTGTATGGGCCGTCAACAGGCACACCGATGTAATCGGCTTGCTCCTGAGTCAGCTCAGTCAACTTCACGCCGAGCTGGTCAAGGTGCAGTCGAGCGACCTTTTCGTCCAAGATCTTTGGCAGGACGTAAACCTGGCCACGATCATACTTCGTGCCAGACAAAGTCTCTTTGCCATTAGCGTTCAATGCCAAATCGATTTGGGCAATCGTCTGGTTGGTGAACGAAGCCGACATCACGAAGCTTGGGTGGCCAGTAGCACATCCAAGATTCAAAAGTCGACCCTCGGCCAAAACCAAGACGCTGTGACCATCCTTGAAGGTGTACATGTCAAACTGAGGTTTGATGTTGGTACGCTCAGTGACGCTTTCAAGTTCGGACATATCGATTTCATTATCGAAGTGGCCAATGTTACCAACGATCGCTTTGTCCTTCATCTTCTCCATGTGCTCGACACGGATGATGTTGAAGTTACCAGTGGTGGTAATGAACAGGTCGGCGTAGTCAAGCGTCTCTTCGAGGGTCTTGACTTCAAAACCTTCCATCGCAGCTTGCAACGCACAAATTGGATCGATTTCAGTCACGATGACGCGGCATCCTTGTCCAATCAGCGACTGAACGCAGCCTTTCCCAACATCGCCATAACCGCAGACAACTGCGACCTTTCCCGACAACATGACGTCGGTAGCTCGGTTGAGTCCGTCGATCAATGAGTGACGGCAGCCGTACAAGTTATCGAACTTGCTCTTGGTGCATGAGTCGTTGACGTTGATCGCTGGGAACAACAAAGAGCCTTCGCGTGCCATTTCAACCAGGCGATGAACTCCGGTCGTTGTCTCTTCCGAGACACCATTGCACTCGGCAGCAACCTTGGTCCAACGACCCGGGTTTTGCTCAAGGCAAAATGCTAGCGTTTTGAGGACTTCTTTGAACTCCGAGTTATTGGTGGTCTCAGGACCTGGGACAGCACCCGCTTTTTCAAACTCAACGCCTTTGTGGATCAGCATGGTTGCGTCACCACCATCATCAACGATCAAAGTCGGGCCGTGGCCGTCGCCAAAATCGAGTGCTTTTTCAGTGCAAGCCCAGTACTCAGAAAGCGTTTCGTCTTTCCATGCGAAAACTGGGATGCCGGCAGGCTCATCCGCTGTTCCATTTTTGCCAACAACGATCGCTGCTGCAGCGTGATCCTGGGTGGAAAAAATGTTGCAAGATACCCAGCGAACTTCAGCGCCGAGCTCAACCAGAGTCTCGACCAAAACGCCCGTTTGGATGGTCATGTGAAGCGAGCCCATGATGCGTTGACCAGCAAGTGGTTTTTGTCCACTATACTCTTCTCGCAGGGCCATCAAACCAGGCATTTCTTGCTCGGCCAAATCCAACTCTTTGCGACCCCATTCGGCCAAAGAAAGATCAGCTACTTTGAAATCGATGCCGTTTTTTACATCGGGTGTAAATACGTAGTTTTCCGAAACAGTGGTACTCATAGGTACTCCTAGAAAAAAATGTCGCACAAGTTCGCGACGGTGAAACCGATCGACAGATTCCGTTCGCCGTTTAGGCAGCGGACGTGAAACTCGAAGGGCATTGTGTTAGACGGGGACTCCCGATGGCCCGCAACGAAAATGGCAGGCCGAGCTTTTGGTTAAACCGGTTGATATCGTACAAAGCAACGTCCGATTTCGGCAACCGTTAAATCGAACGATTCGAGCGATTTTTCGATGGTTTTTCCAAATTTCAACGTCAAATGGGGCTCAATGCGTCGCCATGTTCGGATTGCCATCAAACTGGCAATGCTGAACGAATTCATCGACCAGCTCATGCGATTTAACACCGGGGGAGATTTCCACGCCGCTGGCCACATCAACCGCTTGCACGCCGCTGACTTGAATCGCCTTTTGCACGTTATTCGGTTTTAAGCCTCCTGCCAAAACGATTGGGATTGGTGAATCGTCATTGAGTCGCGAAACGGCATTCCAATCGACTGTTTTTCCGGTTCCACCATATTCACCCGGGACAGCCGCATCGATCAACACTGCGTCGACACCAATACTGGCCCACCGCTGAATTTCAGCGGCCACCCGTGCTAGTTCGTTCGGTTCGTTGCACGCGCGAATGGCTCGAACAATGAAGGGCTGTTTTTCGCGGCGCGACAACACATCGACCAGTTTTTTGACAAAGCTGATCGACTCATTACCGTGCAGCTGAACGCCGTCCAGCTTCAATCGACTAGCGGTGGTTACGACTTCTCCCATCGTATGGTTCACAAAAACACCAACTCTTTTGAGTCGCTCTCGCGACAAAATGGCATCCAGCTTCGCTGTTTCGTGGGCGCTGGAAACGGAATGTCGATGCAGTGCTTTAATGATCGTATTCGCTTGGTCAAGCGTAACGCTTCGTCGGCTTTGCTGGTAAAAGTTGAGCCCAATGGCATCGCTGCCGGAATCTGCCGCCATGAACGCGTCATCAACCGACGTGATGCCACAGATTTTGATTTGAAACGGGACCTTTGAGGGCATGCGGGATGACCAGCAGAAGTTGAACGAATTGGCGACAAGCTTGATTTTAAGACGAGCTTCGACGGATAGCGTTTGATGTTAAGATGGTGTCTTCAATTTAACAGACTTTGTCCGAGCGACAATCACTTTTACGATGAACGTCCAGCCTGTCCTGAAAGATCGACCACCGGTCGACCAATTCCCTCAACAACTGTTGCCGATTTTGATCACCGGGGTCGCGGGAGTTGCTGGGTACAACGCGTTCTACCACTTTCGGAGGAGATTTGGGGCTCAAGCAATCGGGATTCGGCCTTACAACAATTGGCCGCTCCGAGATGACGGCATCATCGGTTGCGACATCGAGGATCGGCCAAGGCTTGATTCAATCATCAAAGAACATGGCATTCGTTCGGTGCTCAATTGTGGCGGCAGCTGCGCTTTAAAGGCTTGTGAGTTAGATCCTCAGATGGCTCAACGCGTCAACGTGTTCGGCGTGAGGAGTCTGCTTGATTCGATTGAATCGGCAGCATTACCGTTGGTCCACCTTTCAATCGACTTGGTATTTTCAGGAGCTTCTGGGATTGGCGGCTATGTCGAAACTGACCCCACAGATCCGGTGACCGTTTATGGCAAAACGATGGTGGCCGCTGAACAGGAGATCCTTTCCCGGCGGCCCGATGCTGCGATTCTGCGGATCTCTTTGCCGATGGGCATTAGTTTCAATGGTCACGCAGGCGCGATTGATTGGATTCAATCCCGTTTTAAAAAGAGCAAACCAGCGACACTGTACTTCGATGAAGTGCGTACACCGACTTACGTCGAGTGTCTCAATGAAGTGATTGAGGCAACATTCGCCAGACAATTGAATGGTTTGTTTCACGCAGGTGGGACGAACCGATGGTCGTTGTTTCAAATCGCTCAAATCGTCAATCGCGTCGGCGGGTATGCCCCAGAACTGCTAATGGGCTGTCCGCGCATCGACGCTGGGCCAATTCCCCCGCGAGCGGGAAACGTCACGATGAATTCCAGCAAACTGGCGGAAGCCCTTGGCCGACAGCCATTTAATTCCTGGCCAAGTAACCAAGGGCTGTTTCCCACCGATCAAGAATGGCATTTTGATCGCAAGGATTATCCGGGTTGTCCGTCTGATATCGAAAGGCAGCTCTATCAACGAGTATGCCCGAATAAACCAGACGCAATTTCACCGGACGCAATTGAGAACGAGCAAGCGAATTGAGATGGGTGGGATCGTTTAACGGTCAAATCCCGTACCAGAACTTCGTGTGGAAAAATAATCAACGGGATTTTGCTCGTACGGCTGCGTTCGATTGATTGAATCGATGTGATTAGATAGACTGAAATCCTAGTCTTGGTGGGATGGACACGGAGATGCAGCAAATGAAGGACAATCAAATCTGGAGTACCAGTGTAGGACGCTGGTGTGGAATTCCAGTACGTATTCACCTCCTTCTGTATCTCTTCATTGCGTTGTTGTTTGGAGCCGAATGGAATGTCGGTTTCGCCAACGCGAACTTCTTTGTCGGCACGGCGATGGTCACTGCATTGGTGCTGGTCGCATCCATCGTGCTACACGAATTGGCTCACGTGTTTGCGGTCACGTCCATCGGTGGACGCGTCGACGAGCTCGTACTCATGCCGTGGGGTGGCAACTCCGAACTTGTTGTCCCTGAACGAGGCTTCATCGGTGTCATCGCTTATGCAGCGGGTCCGTTTGTCAACGGCATGCTCTTCCTGTTTGGACTGACTTTGATTGTCCAAACGGAACACTCGTCGATTGCTCAGCTGATCAATCCGTTTCAGCCGCATCTATTCGTGTCTTCAACTTGGCAAGTCTCTTTGGTCGAGATCATGACCTGGGTGAACTTTCAGTTGATGGTCGTCAATCTACTGCCATGTTTTCCGTTCGACGGCGCTCAGATCATTCGAGCGATCATACGCGGAACCAACATCGACTCGCCGCAATATCGAATTGAAACTGCCATCAAGTTGATTGGCAACATGGTCGCATTTGCCATGATCGGTTTTGCCTTCATCGTTCGCCATTGGGAGCCTGGTGCCATTCAACCGGCTTGGCTGTTCTTGTTGCTCGGTGGCATCACGCTGCTTTTCACCGCCCGGTACTCATTGAGCCAACAGACCGAGTCACTGGATGAAGAATGGAGTGACCTGGACGACCTCGAGTTCAGTGCTTCGTTGTACGAGTCCAGCAGCCTTTACCTCGATCGTCCAATCGACGAATCAGACAACATCGCGTATTCACAATGGCTCAGTGAAAAACAGGAAGCACGTCGACAGCACGAATTGTTGGCGGAGCGAGAAGAAGACGAGCGAGCGGACAAGATTCTGCAAAAATTGCACTCCAATGGTGGCGACCTACAGTGCCTCTCGCCAGAAGAACGGCTTATCCTCGATCGCTTCAGTGAGCGTATTCGGCGCCGACGCCAGCAGAGCGTCTAGCCATTAACGCTGACACCAACGCATCAGGATTTTGTTTTTGCCGTCATTCTGTTGGAACAAGCCGCCCGCAAACGGATTCCATGCCTTGTTGATTGAATCCGTTGAATTCCCTCTACGAGGATTCGATTTGTCGTCAGTAGATAAACCGGTACAATGCTTGCGACAGCATTCAGAGTTTGCACGGTGGGGCAACCGGCAATTCAGGAGATCGCAATGACTCGCAAATCAATGAGTTGGCCAACCGTTGCGTGTATGGCTTTTATACTTTGCACCGTCGTCTGTTTCTGTGGGCGACCAGCATCGGCACAAATGATCAACACCAGCACGCCGTTTGTTTCGGTGGGCGATCGCTATTTTGAAAACTTTGGAGTCAACTTCGGGTTTGGATTTCGTGGTGGTCGAGGAAATGGCTCACGAGTGGTCGGCCTTGGTCCCAACGGGCAATTGATGCCAAACATTGTCTTTCAACAAAACAACGGAGCGATCCCGCCATTCGGAGGTTTCAACCCTGGGGCCGGCGCGAGCTTTGGATTTGGACGCAACAACCCAGGCGGCGGCGGATTCGGACTGGGCTTCAACTTTGCCAAAGGCCACACGCGAACGAACGTTACGCAAGCGCCATCGATCACAACCATGAATGGAGCTCAAGGAAGCTTCTTTCATGGAACAACGCAACCGTTCGTCATTGGGAATATTCCAGTGCTCGGCAATCAAGGTCTTCAACGACCCTATGCACCCGTTTCCCAGTATGAAAACGGCGTTACGCGTGCTTTGAAAATGGGCGGGTTGCAAATGAACGAAGCGACTCAGGAGTACCGTCATGAGCCAGAACGTAAGCCGGTGACGTACGGAAACAAACAGAGCACAGCCGTTGCCGGTGACATCAGCGTCGATGCGATCAAGGCTCAACGTGCGGCGGCACAAGACGCCGTCCAGAAAAAGATCGAAGCGGCAATCGCGGCAGCCGAAAAGTTTTCGGCCGACGGCAAACAACTCGATGCGCGACTTCGTCTTCGCGAGGCGTTGAAGTTGACCGATGATGAAGCGACAACGCGAAAACTGAATCGCTTGATCAAAGCGACGCGTAATCGATAGTAACGCGTCGATCGAAATGTCGTATCACGTTCACGCGCTGACGGGCGTTAAGTTCGCGGTTCATTTCTAGCGCAAAGCAAAACCTCGGTCGCGATCAAATGATCACACCGAGGTTCAATTTTGTTCAACGTTTCCAGCTGGTCGCTGGCGGATGCCGTGTCCTACTTTTCACCTTTTGTCGACTTGACTTTGGTGTAGGTCATTTCCATCACCTTTTGCAGTTTGTCATGTCCTGGCATTGCGGAATACATCGAGAACACGCGAGTGCCATCTTCTTTGTATTCTTGGACCGATTTTCCTTTGGTTGGTTTTCCGTCCATGCCCATGCCAAGCGTTTCCCAGGTCATGGTGTTTTTTTCTTTGTTCCACTTGCCGGTCATGGTCATCGCTGAGGGAGAAAAAGAGTCAATCCAGGAACCGACGAACTGTTTCTTTTCCATGTCATAGCCCATCGTGCTGCGACCGGTGAACGGTTGCCCGTAAAATTTGCCTTCGTATTCTCCGACCATCCAGAAACCGCCAACCATGTAGTTTTTCTCTGTGCCGGTCGTCATGGTGGGTTCGTCCAGCATGGTACCGTCGTCGCCGACCCATGATTTGACGGATGCGTTCCACGTTCCAACGTCTTTCAGCAGCAACTTGTGATGCTCGGTTGGCTGTGGCATCTGCGCGTTGGCAGTACCGGCGGTTTGGTAAAGGAATCCGATGGAGAACGTGACAACGATCAACCACGACGTTGTCGAATTTAAGCGTTTCATAGTACTTGCTCCTGTTTTCAGGTCAGTAAACGGGTGCCGAACAGGGGAACCCCAACGGCGGTTATTGTAATTCGGCCATGACTTTGCAGAAGGTGAGGAGCCTAACGGTTGAAGATTAAGAATAATCCGTAAAGCCTGACC
Organism: Planctomycetota bacterium; assembly: GCA_038534355.1. GTDB lineage: Bacteria > Planctomycetota > Planctomycetia > Pirellulales > Pirellulaceae > Mariniblastus. The sequence continues at coordinate 54,796 of JBCAWX010000035.1, read as the reverse complement.
ATGTTTTCTGAATTTATTATCCGTTTTTGCTAGCCCCGTTATCCCTTTTGCCCCAGAGGTCCGATCTTACCACGGTCAGGAAAACCTTGTGACCTGGACACATCGGGAAAAGTCCAGTCGCGACAAGGGATGAGAATCGGAGCCGACAAATCAGTGGCTCGATCAATCGCCTGTCGCAGTTCACAAGCGTGGCATGGTGAACGTAATCACCGGACCAGATGCCGCCTGTAGGTTTTGAAACGTCAGATATTCTGGAGAAGTTACAATGAAATTGGTTAGAAGTCTGCTGACTTCAGCTGCCTTTACCGCAGCTGTCCTGTCGGCCAGCTTCAGCTGGGGCCAATGTTGTGGTGGTGCAAGCTACAACACCGTGGCTACAGCTGCCCCAGCATCCGGTTGCGGATGCAGCTACACTGTGATGAAAACAGTGCAGCGTACTGTTAACGAACAACAGCAGGTAACACGTTACCGAACAGTAAACGAAACCGTTTACGACAACGTTCAGGTTCCGGTTACTCGCAACGTTTGCGAAACAGCTTATCGAACAGAGAACTACACCGTTCAGCGGCCTGTTCGTGAAACATCGATGCGAACTGAGTCTTACACCGTAAGACGACCCGTTCGCGAAACAAGCTACAAGACAGTTAACTACACAGTTAAAACACCTGTCACTGAGCAAAAACAGCGCACGATCAACTACACCGTTCGTCGTCCTGTCAAAGAAATGCAGTCGAAGCAAGTTACGACTTACGTTCGACGCGCAGTCAAGGAAAACAAGCAACGAACCGTGACTTACAACGTTCGTCGTCCTGTTACCGAAACGATCATGAAGACGGTCACTTCATACAACCGTCGTCAAGTTCAAGAGACTCGTATGCGTACGGTCAAGAACACAGTACGGATCCCTTACACCGAAATGCGAACGGTTACCGTTCGTGGTGGTCACTGGGAAACTCGTCAGGAAGTCATTCCTGGTCGTTCTTACACAAAGATCAATCGCACACGTGGTTCATGGTCAACAGATCCTTGCACCGGTTGCCGTTCATTCTCCCCTGGCTGTTGCCAAAAAGTATGCTGCAAGCGACCTGATCGCACAGTATGCCGCAAAGTCTGGGTTCCTGAGTGCACCACCAAGCAAGTACCTGTCACCAAGTACCGATGCGAGACTCAGTGCAAGCAAGTTCCTTACACTGTTTGCCGCACTGTCTGCGAGCCAGTAACCAAGCAAGTTCCTTGCACCGTTACACGCTACGTATGTGAGCCACAAACGAAGGTCATCAACTACTGCACCACTCGTTGGGTTTGCGAACCACAAACACGCACTGTCAACTTCTGCACAACTCGCTGGGTATGCGAGCAGAAGCAGCGAGTACAGAACTACTGCGTTACACGAATGGTTTGCGAAACACGAAGCAAGCAAGTTCCTGTTTGCAACACACGATGGGTTTGCGAAACCAAGACACGACAAGTTCCTGTCTGCACAACACGCATGGTTTCGGAAACACGCACTCGTCAGGTACCTTACCAGGTCACACGACAAGTTACTGAAATGCGTAACGAGCGACGAGCACGATGTGTTTCGAAGCAAGTTCCTTACACAGTTACTGTCTGCGTTCCACGCGTCGTCACTCAGCAAGTTCCTGTCACTGTCAACGCTGCTCCTTCTGTAAGCTACGACGCTTGCGGAAACGCAATGGGCGGAGTTGCTATGGGCGGAGCTGCAATGGGCGGATTCGCTGGCGACATGGGAGCTGCTGGCTTCGGTGGTGCTATGGGCGGATGCGGTAACGGAGCTGGCTGCGGTGCTGCTGCTGGCTGCGGAACTCGCGGACGCTTGTTCAACGGCTGCTTGCGTAGCCGAGTTCGCAACATTGCTTCACGTATCCGCGGCTTGTTCGCTGGTTGCGGTTGCAAAGCTTCGGCTAACGATTGCGGATGCTCAGCTCCTGCTTCAAGTTGCGGCTGCAACTAAGCAACGCTGATTAGCAATACGCTAGTCTCGCTTGACTTTCACAACCACGACAAACAAGTCTGGTCTGGATAATCTCAGCGACTCGATCATCATCAGATCGAGTCGCTTTTTTTATTGATGATTTGGTTGTTGGTAAAAGTAGCGTTTGGGCGCGAGCCCTCCGGTTGTAGCGTTCGGGCGCAAGCCCTCCGGTTTGTAGCGCTAGGGCGCAAGCCCTACGGTTTGTAGCGTTTGGGCGCAAGCCCTACGGTTTGTAGCGTTCGGGCGCAAGCCCTACGGTAAAATCTCCAAAAGACGACGCACTTGGAAGACAACAAAATTGCCACTCGTGTCACAAGCGTTGCCGGAACACGTATCGCGAGCGTTGAGGTGAGTTACCGGACGGCTTGCGCCGTGCCGCTACATTTCCAACAAGTAGCGCTAGGGCGCAAGCCCTACGGTTTGTAGCGTTCGGGCGCGAGCCCTACGGTGAAATCTCCTAAAGACGACGCACTTGGAAGACAACAAGATTGCCCCTCGTGGTTCAAGGTTTGCCGGAATTCGCATCGCGAGCGTTGAGGTGAGTTACCGGACGGCTTGCGCCGTGCCGCTACATGTTCGAGTTAATCACCGGACGGCTTGCGCCGAGCCGCTACCCTTGCTAAACGTTTTCTAACGACCCTCAGAAAGTACTTCCCAAGCGTCAATGAGAATGCTGCACGCTTTGTCGACTTCGTCCTGGGATGTGAACCAACCGACGCTCAAACGGATCGTCCCTGCGATATGATCTTGGCTTTTGCCCATCGCCGATAATGTCGCTGATTCGATTCGCCCACTACTATGACAAGCGGAACCGGTCGAGGCACAAATCTCATTGGCCCGAGCTAATATCTCTCGACCACCAACTTTGGGAAACGAGACACTAAGCGTATTCGGTAAACGATCGACCGCTCCGCCATTGACGTGTATCCCCGGAATCGATTCGCTGAGTTGATCTGCAATCCGCTCACGCAATCTGGCCATCCCCACACTTGAATCATCCAGTCCTTTGGCCGCCATAAAACAAGCTTGACCTAACCCAACGATGTACGGTGTATTCTCGGTGCCCGCGCGAAATCCGTTCTCGTGCCCTGCCCCATGCAACAACGACTCCAACGCAACGCCTCGCCTGACGTACAACGCACCGACCCCTTTGGGACCGTAAAATTTGTGACCGGCAACCGTTAACAAGTCGACATCCAGTTGTTCAACCTGGGTTGGCAGCTTGCCTACCGACTGGGAGGCATCGGTATGTACCAGGACTGAATGGCGATGACAGGCTGCCGCGATCGCCCGGATTGGCTGGACCGTCCCGATTTCATTGTTCGCGTGCATGATGCTGACCAGCCGCGTTGTCGGCCGGATCGCTGCCTCAATATGATCTGCCTGGACCACCCCGTTTTCATTACATGGAACAATCGTGACGTCGTACCCCAGACGCTGCAAAAAGTTTGCAGGTTCAGTGACCGCGGCATGTTCGATCGCAGAAATAATCAAATGCCCGCTGGCCGGCGGATGAGAAAACATGACTCCCTTGATCGCAAGGTTGTTTGCTTCAGTCCCACCGCCAGTGAAGACCACTTCGTCGGCATCGCAGCCAAGTAGGTTACCAACTTTCGCTCGCGCGTCTTCGATCGCTTCACGAGCACCTCGACCAAGCGAATGGGCACTCGATGGATTCCCATAGTGTCCGGTGAAAAACGGATTCATCGCGTCTAACACCATCGGTGCAATTGGCGTTGTCGCGTTGTAGTCAAGATATATTTGGCGCACAGTATTCTCTCTGCAAACTACTCAATTCAAAACGGTCCTCAATCGGCTGTTACAGCCCTGTTACCAAGCAAATGGTGCCGATCTGCGAAACTAAACTGGCGTCGACAATCAAGGTTTCGCTATCATCGATCTTGACGTTGATCAGTTCTTTCCGCAAGACGACGCGGGATGGATCAGCCACTTCGACGCAAAAAGGCGAACGACGAGAACGGTTTTAAGGCAATTCCTAACAGGAGGTACCCATATGCTTCATTGCGATCAACGATGTTGGACAAGGATTCGTCTGCTTCTCCTCGCCTTACCTATTTTGTGGCTCCTCTCAACACCTCACTTGCCTCAGACTGCAGCAGCGACGTTGGCGGACGATGACAAACAATCGGTCCACCTGAATCAAGTCCCGTTTATCCGAAAGAAACCAGACTTTGGAGGCGAAGCGTGCGGGGCCGCATTTCTCCAGTCTTTGGGGAATCAAGTCGACCAGGATTTTGTCTTTGACCAATCGGGCGTCTCGCCGACGTTGGGACGAGGGTGCGTGACGTCCGAGTTAGTCACTGCATTGAAAGCTTGTCGAGTGCAGACGGGAGACGTTTGGTTCCGCGCTAACTCATCCCAACAGATCAGAGCCGTTTGGTCGCAAATACATACCGATCTCATCAAAGGACGCCCGACAATTGCCGTCGCGAAGAAAGATGCAGAGAGATTCGTTTTGGTGACCGGTTACGATCAACAAAACGACGAGGTGATCTTTCACGACCCCAATCAAGACGATGGAGCCGACCAAAAACAGGACCTTTCAGCGTTCCTCGATTCGATGCGTCTTCGAAGTGTCGATGCCTCTGGCGAAGAGTCGTTTCAAGTGGTCGCCATCCGTTGCCGTGGTGGAAAAACGAACTTGACGAAGTCCCAAGAACGCTTTTCAGACGCAGACTATGCCCAGCACATTCGACAACTGAAAACCAGACTGCCTAACGACGAGTTTTCGATTGTCTTACAAAAACCATTTGTCGTTGTTGGCGATGGCGGCGCTGACAAAGTGAAACGGACAGCTGAGAGAACCGTCAAATGGGCCGTCGATTGCATTAAGCAGGATTACTTCCAAAGAGATCCTTTGCACATCCTGGATATCTGGTTGTTTAAGAACCCAGAAAGCTACCAACGTCACAATGTGCAACTATTTGGCAGCAAACCGACGACACCTTTTGGGTACTATTCGTCGCAACATCGGGCGTTGGTGATGGATATCTCGACCGGCGGTGGCACGTTGGTTCACGAGATCGTTCACCCATTCATCGAGAGCAATTTTGTACTTTGTCCTTCCTGGTTTAACGAAGGCTTGGCATCACTTTACGAACAGAGTTCTTCACGAAATGGTCGAATTATCGGGCTGACCAATTGGCGATTGCGAGGGCTACAAAAGACGATTGAAGCGGAGCGGCTTGCCACATTCAAAGAGCTCTGCGAAACCTCGACGCGCGAGTTTTATCGAGGTGCAGGAACCAACTATGCGCAGGCCAGATACCTCTGTTACTACTTGCAAGAGCGCGGGCTGTTGAACAAGTTCTATCATGCGTTTGTCAAAAACGCTCAGGATGACCCCAGCGGATACGAAACGCTGCAGTCCGTTCTTGGAACCGAGGATATGGGTAGCTTTCAAGAAAAATGGGAAGCTTATGTGTTGAAGCTAAAATTCTGATCACGACTGACAGGATGATGGTGCTCTGATGCTGCCGAAAGTTCATTTCCAGCTAAACGATCGAGCTGGCACTGGATTGGCCGCCTTTGTGAATTATTGGGCTCATTGAGGATAAACGCAAAATCGGGCTTCAGCGAAACTGCGGAATTAACCGATGTTGCGATAACACAGGATATTTTGGTAAATTTCGGCTTCCCGATCACTTTATCGCCATCATCAAAGACGAGGCACGAAATGGATTTCGAACAGCTCGCCGTTTACGCTAATCTGGCCCTCACCTGGATCGGTTTTGGGACCGTCGTCGGACTTGCTGCCAAAGCGATCATGCCAGGTCGAGACCCTGGTGGTGCAATTGCGACTGTGTTGATGGGAATCGTTGGGACGTTGATTGGCTGCGCGACATTGCAGTACTTTTCCGATCAAGCAACACGCGTCGAACCGATCAGTCTACAAGGTTTCGCGGTCGGTTCCGGTGGTGCATTCGTGATTCTGATTTTCTATAAAGTGCTTGGCGGATATTGGTTTGTAGAAGGCGAAAGTCCTTATCAACGTCGCCGCCGCTCTCGTCGTCGCACACGACGCGCGGTATACGACGATTAGAGTTCGCAATCGAAACGCGATATGTAGCGATTGGGCGCGAGCGCTGCGGTAAATGTAACGATTGGGCGCAAGCCCTTCGGTGAAATCTCCATAGCGATTGGGCGCGAGCCCTTCGGTGAAATTTCCAAAAAGCAATGCACTTGGAAGGTTGTTAGACTAGCCCTTGGATTCGAAGGGTTCCACAAACCGAGTTGTTGGCGTTTGGGTTCGTTGCCGGACGGCTTGCGCCGGTCCGCTACTTGTCTGAGCATGTAGCGATTGGGCGCGAGCCCTTCGGTGAATGTAGCGATTGGGCGCAAGCCCTTCGGTGAAATTTCCAAAAAGCAATGCACTTGGAAGGTTGTTAGACTAGCCCTTGGATTCGAAGGGTTCACGGACCGAGTTGTGGGCGTTAGGGTTCGTTACCGGACGGCTTGCACCGAGCCGCTACTTGCGAGAATATGTAGCGATTGGGCGCAAGCCCTTCGGTGAAGTTCCCAAAAAGCAATGCACTTGGAAGACAATTAGACCAACCCTTTGATTCGAAGGGTTCCACGTGCCGAGTTGTGGGCGTTATGGTTCGTTACCGGACGGCTTGCGCCGAGCCGCTACATGTCATGTCCGAGTTTATCACCGGACGGCTTGCGCCGTGTCGCTACTTGCCTTGCGCCGAGCCGCTACTTTTTTAAAGTTCGAATTGAAAAGTTCGGTGAAAAATCCGAAGCATGCGTTGGGCGATGGTTTGTGACCCGACGCGAATTTTTGCTGTCCCAGTGGAACCCGGTACGATCCGCTGGTCGAAGTTGTGTAGTTTCGCTCGGACAATAAAACGAGTGCTTTGAGGCACTTCGACACCATTCTTTGTTTCTGTGACGATCGCACCTCCAAAGCGACTTGAGAGTGCACGAGGTGTTGCCTCCATCTCCGTCGGTGTCACGACTTCGACTTTGGAAGCGTAGATCGTACAAGGGACCTGATTGACGACCATCTCAATCGACTGACCATTTCTTAGAAACTCGATGTTGGCTTGATCTACCGCCAAAACGGCTTCCAGTTTTTCCAGATCAGGAACGATCATCCCAACCATTGTCCCGGATTCCAGATGAGCTCCCAGATTGCGAGTCTCCAGAGGGTTTCCATGCCACTGTGACAACATCGATTCGTCATCCCCTGCTGGTTCGACGCGAGGCGGTGACAACAATAGTCCACTGATCGGAGCTTGAACGGTCAGTCGAGATTCATCCAACAGTCGCCGGCGAAAATTGGTATACGCTGCTTGCTCGGCCACTTCAGCTGCTTTTTGACCTTCCGCGTATTCCCCCATCGCAGCGCTGACTTGTCTGATGTTCTTGACTCGAACCGTTGCCAACTCAGCTTTGGTGGTCAAGCTTGCCAGTTGAACATTGAGCTGCTGACTGTGGAGCCGAACCAACGGATCTCCCGCTTGCACGATCTGATTCTCGTAGACATAGATCTCAGCAAGTGAGCCTGGCACGTCTACATAGACCAACTCCGCATCAGCTGGCTGCGCGTAGAACTCACAATAAACATAATGCGGGATTGGTATCATCATCACCGCAGCAATGATCGCTACCAGACCGACTCCTGAAATGGCTGCGCGAACTGGCTTCACGATACCTAACCTCCCCGGTACGGAAAAGAACTTGTACAAACGAACCAATGGCATCCCGACGAGCCCATAGATCGCGGTGATTGCGATCAGTTGCCCGATGACCTTGAAACCGTAGGGTTCGAGGACGCGATACACAAACCAGAAAATGGCAAACGTAATCACCCAGCGATACAGCACGGCCGCAACGCTGTAGATGCCAAACAACCACTTCCGACGTGTTGGAAGAAATGGGTCGTGCCGAGCTTCAATTCCCAACAGCCAGTTTCCAAAGGTCCGTTGCAGAACAGACGTCGCTTTGGAACGCAAATTGGGAATCTCTAAAACATCGCTCAGAATGTAATAACCGTCGTAGCGAAGCAACGGGTTGGCGTTGAACAAAATCGTACTGACCGATGAGACGAAAACGACATTGAGCGCGAGTTGATTGATGATGCCCGGTGTGCTGAACCACCAGATGAAGACAGCGATGGACGCCAAAATAAACTCAACATACATTCCTGCCGCTGCGATCATCGCGCGGTGCCATTTGTTTTTCAATAACCACGAATCACTGACGTTGGCATAAAGGCACGGCGTCAACACTAACAGCATCACGCCCATTTCATGGCACTGACCACCAAATCGTTTACAGGCCAAACCGTGTCCAAATTCGTGGATCACTTTGGTTCCGGCCAAAACCAATGCCAGCCAGATCCAGTTTTCGGCCGCAAAGAAGTCCTGGAACGAGGGCAGTTTGTTTTGGAATGATTCAAACTGGGCCAAGATCAATCCGAGCGCGGCCAGCCAAAGGACAGCGATGATCGCGAACGCCGTCCAGCTGAACAGCCACCCGATGTATCGATCCAACACGCCCAAGGCTCGATCTGGATCAAAGCCGCGAAAACGAATCGCGAGAATATTGGTCAGCGATTGTTGCCACTCGCGTGCTTGAGTGGTCTCGCCGCGTTCTTTGAGTTCGACACCCTGATTCGGTGCCTCAGAGACCAGCAGTGAACTTCGGTAGAGCATTCCAATGAACTGGAACAACTCCTGCATCGAGATCTTCTGCGGTGCAAATTCGAAATCAAAACGACGCTTGATTTGATCCGGACTGGTTTCCCCGTCCATCATCTGCAACAGGGCAAACTCTTCTTCTTCGAAGCGATAGTACTTCAACGTGATCGGGTCTTTGATCACCCAATAGTCGCGTCCTTGATACTGCTGGCGATTGAACTCGAGATCGACTCGGCATTTAAGACGTAGCGGCCGACCACTGGTAGCTTCCACGGCACGATTGGTCTTTGGCGTGGAGACATCCATCAGCAGTCGGTTCGCGTAGGATTGGCATTAAAGGTGATCAGTATGGCGTCAACCGAAAACTACTCTTTAACGTGAGTGTGTTTTGTTTCAAAGCCACTTTCTTTGAGCCAGTTTTGCCATGAATGAGCACTTTCCTCAGAGGCCAATTCGATGGTCACCCACTCTGGACAACTGAAAGTCGTGTCGAGGTGACCGTCGTGGTCCGCTGTTTTGACGGCGCATCCGATCAGCGTCAATGTGTTGACGATCTTCTTGGCCTTTTCGACATCATGCAGATGCACGGTACGAGGCGTTTCAAGACGAAATTGAACGGTTGGCTTGCGCGTGTTGGCAGGCGGATTCACGATCACGGTCTCCATCCCTTGAGCGCCACACCACATCACCCATTGGTTAACCAATGAATCGGTTCCAAGTTTCATTGATCGCCATTCGGGACATCGGTAACTGATGTCAATGTGGTTGCCATGGTTTTCGGTTTTAACTTCGCATCGCAGCTTATTAAGCGTGGAGATCATTTGTTCGGCTTGTTGCTCAGACTCCGAATGTACTGTTTTCCATTCGGTAACGCGAAAACCAACGATCTTCGCTTTCGCTTTCACTTGTTTAGTCGGCACGCTGGAAGTCGATTGGTTTTGAGCACCATTGGATCGAACTTGTGCGGATACGTCAGAACAGAATAGTCCAACAGCGAACAAGGCGATCGCGCTGACGATCCACCGCTGAAAACGAAGATTGAGCCGAGTCGACGAATTTTTGTTGCAGTACATGATTGCGTGTGAGGGGTTAGAGTACCGATTAAGGCAAGAATCAAATGAACGCGCAACTGCCATTCTTGGCAGAGCAAAGCGTGCTGAAGGAATAGAAAATCTCGCGGGCTGCCACAAGTCGTTTTCATCGTTGGTGTTGACCGCTAGCAGCCTTTCCAGAAATTCAACGTCCGTTTGGACCATCGATACAGCGGTTCGTTTAACAAATAGGGGATGCATGCATCGAAGCTTTGGGGCGCAAAAGCCGGCAGTTGTTGACCATTGTTAAGCTGGGCAATCTGGTTGGACATTTCCGGCAGTATTGGTCGTGCTTATTAATTGCATCGTCAGGGCCGATCCAATTTTGCAGGTTACTAAAAATGCGCCTGAGGAAAGGTCTTGGAGGCTCCCGTGAGGAAGTTAACTGTTTTTGCCAACGTCTGTGCTTTAATGCTGGGACTCGCTTGTGTCCAGGATGTAAACGCGCAGTGGCCCCAAACCACCAATCGCGACATTCGCTTTTCTGTCGAGCTTGGATCGATGGCGTTTGATCGACCTGGGATCGATTCGACAGCTCCTGTGTTGTCTGACTCGTTCACCGGTCGCACTCTCTTCAACAGTGAACAAGCGACCGACTTGGGGACATCATTTGGTGCTCAAGTTAAGTTGAACTTTGTCAATCGACGTGACCGTGAGATCGAGATTCGAACCTCGATTGTGAATTGGGAAGAACAAGCTGACTTTACGGGTGCAAACCTTGCGTCACCGTTTTTTCCAACCGGCTTGACAACGACTCCTGATGAATTCGAGTACAACTACGAGTCATCGTACTTTAGTATCGAAGCAAATCGTCGCCGGGCGGTCATGCCAGGCGTGACGATCTTTGCAGGACCACGTTTTGTCTCGATTACTGATGAGATCGAAACGATATCGACATCGACTGTTGGTGCGATTGATCTGACTCAAACGGACGTCTTCGAAGCGACGAATGCGTTGATCGGGTTACAAGCCGGTTTTGAATTCAATTTTCCAGTCACCCACGCCATCAACGTTCAGTCGTTCATTCGCGCAGGTGGTTACTTTAACCCAACCGAATTCAACACGAACTCTCAAAACACATTTACGACCGTGACCACTTCGCTTTCGACCGACGAATCGATTGAGTCCTTTCTAGGGGAAGTCGGTGGCCGAGTTTCATTCGACATCCTTCCAAACTGCGTCACGAGCTACGTCGGTTATGAAGCAATCTGGATCGACGGAATCAACCTCGCTCCTGCCAACGCGACGTCCACGACTGCGGGGCTGGATACATCGAACACCGTATTTTTCCACGCGGTTAACTTTGGTGTTCAGGTCCTCTACTAAAACAAACCGACGCATTGGGTGAGCATATGAGCTTGCCGAAAAAGTACTCAGGCACCACGTTTGCTCGCAAGCGTGGTGTTTTTTTGCGCCGCAAGGGCTGTTCATTGACAGGGTTTGGATCAGTGTTTTCGCTGGTCTCCGAATCATTTACGATAGCCATGTTACGATGGTTGCTGACCTGAACGTCAACAAACGCCCCTTTTCCGATTTTTGGATCGCCAGCTGTTTGCGAGGAAACGATGCGAGTACTTCCAAGTCGAGTTTTGCCATGCCTTTTCGCGATCGCGTTCGGCATTTTGACACCCCATCTAAACGCTCAAAATGGCAACGTATCCAATCAGAAAACGGGCGTCCCAAAGGTTGCCACTTGGATGAACTTTCGAGGTAGTACCTCTGGGGTGACGTCCGCTCGCTTGCCTTCTCGATTTCAAGCGGACAATGTCGCGTGGAAGTCAGCATTGCCGGGTCGAGGCGCATCTACGCCGATTGTGGTTGGCAACAAGATCATCACCACTGCGTTCAGTGGATTTGGCGAGTCTGCTGAAAATCCAGGAACGCTCGACGCGTTACGACATCACGTTCTCTGTTTTGATGCCGACACTGGAAAGTTGCTTTGGCAACGAAATATTAAAGGGAACATTGCGGTCAACAAACGGGTAAGCGAAAACCTGCGTGGTCATGGATTTGCATCCAGTACACCGGCGAGCGATGGAGAATCAATCTTTGTGTTCTTTGGAGTCTCTGGCGTATTCGCGTTTGATTTGGACGGAGAGTTTCTCTGGCAGAACGACGTCGGCTGGAAAGATGACAACTTTGGTTCCAGCTCGTCGCTGACCGTCTACGGTAATAAGCTGATCGTTAATGCAAGTATTGAGAGCGATTCGGTTTATGCTTTTGACACCAAGTCAGGTCGAGGGATCTGGAAAATTGACGACGTGTTTCGAAGTTGGTCAACGCCCGTCGTCGGACGTTCGCAGGCGGGCCGACAGGAACTGGTCATCGTTCAAAAAGACATCGTTCGCGGTTTCGACCCAGAAACGGGAGTCGAGCTTTGGACCTGCGAAGGGATTCATGATTACATCGTGCCCTCGCCTGTCTTTGATCAAGGCATCGTTTATCTCAACGGCGGTAAACAAAGTCGAACTGTCGCAATTAAGTTAGGCGGACTTGGGGACGTGACGGAAACTCACCGACTCTGGGAAGCTCGTTATGGGGCAAACGTAGGATCGTCAATTGTTTTTAACGGCCTTGTTTTCAATACGCTCGAAAACGGAATTGTGCAGTGTTACGATGCCAAGTCGGGTAAAGTCCTCAAACGAGAGCGTATTAAAGGCGCCGGTGTCGTTTATGGATCACCAACCATCGTGCCCGGTGTGGGTCAACAGTCCGCCCAGTTATTGGTCCCGCTGACTGGCAACGGAGTTGCTGTCCTTGAGGCCAACGCGAATTTGAAATTTGTAGGTTACAACGTGTTCGCCAGTGATCCCAGCGACGTCAAAGCGTCGCTTACCGTCAGCGGCGAGCGATTCATTACACGAAGCGAGAAGTATCTGTACTGCATCGCTCGACCCAAAACCAAGACCGTCACGCATGAATTGGACACCGACGCGACGCAAGTCGATGTAGCATCAGCGGACAAATATGACTTCGATGCAAAGACGGGTCGCGTTCGAGTTTACAACCGAGCCTTGGAGTTTGACCCTGAAAAATTGGTCACGTTCATTCTGTATTCGTACAACTCTGTGTTAACGGAAACGCAAAAAGTCAAGTTTCGCGAGTACGTTTTAGAGAACACAGACGCGTTTTTGAATTTGAGAAAACGTCGCGCAGAAATTCATTGGCAACACTTAACGCAGGTTCCAAAATTGCGATCGACCGAAGCCTTGGCTAAGTCTTTGGGCACTTTGGAAACGGAAACAATGGCGACGCAGCGCGATATTCGCAACGTGATCAAAAAGCAGTTCACGCCAGAGCAGTTGGCTGAACATCTTGGCGAATCAAAAGCTGCCAAACGATAGAAATGACGCGCTGGCGACTTGACTAAGTTGGTAACTTTTTTGTCAATCGAATCGTTCCTTCGTTGGATGCGCCGGTGAAACCAGTCGTTCGAAATTGCCACTTGAAACTGGCGACCTAATGTACCTCTGAAATCGCGTACGCTGGACGACCGAGTGTTGGGGCTTGATCCGGTTTTGTTGGTTATCTTTTTGTAACCGTCAAGGGTTCGCGATCCTTCATATTTTCGCGTGTTTTCTATTCGCTAATCGGTATAGCTTGCCGATATCTGGCACTGTCGACTTGTGGTTGACATTAAATGGTTCTATCCAACGAGGAGTAATACGCAGGATGGATCAAGATCCAATACAGATCATAGACATCAAGCAATTACGACAATTCGTTTCTCATACGTTGTGCCAACAAAACGATTTTGAAGAAGGTATTTTCCAGGTCACCGAGAGAATTCTCACTCGCGGCAATCGGCCATGCGGCATATTTTTCTGTTTGCATGGGCCGAGAAGCGTAAAACTTACGGCTGTTTGGGAGACCGATAAAAATTCAATTTTGTTTTATGGTTCTACAGGAGAACGATTCAAAAAGACGTGGCTGGCACATGCCCCGTCGATTTGACTTTCGAGTTTGTCTCTTTTAATAAATTTTCACCAAGGATTTTCGTTATGCTCGTTCTTTCCAGGAAGGAAAGCGAAAAAATCATGTTAGGCGATGAAATCGTTTTGACTATTGTTCGCGTTTCGGGCGATCGAGTTCGATTGGGTATCCAGGCTCCCACCGACATGTTGATACTTCGACATGAACTGGACTCCAATGAAGCTCCCGCCAGTCACGGGAACGACAAGATCAACCAGCCACAACAAAAAGTGGCATGATGCCAATGATGAATCGGCTGGTTTGACTTGCGTCAATGCGACCAAGAATGACAAGATTTTTGATCCGAAAATAGAAAAGGCAGGTGTTGATTCCCGGACACCTGCCTTTTTTAGTTATTGCATCAACATGAAACAACGGCACCATTCAGTCGATCGAAAGTGTTACCGACTTCGTCATCGCCTGAGTTGAAAACAAGCTGGTAAATCCGAATCCGTTTTCAGCTGTCAGTGGCACTTGAATCGTCACAGTGACTTGCGGCGTTGCCGCGTTAATCGTGCTGGGCTCAACCGTGACGTTTCCTTGGACTCCGATTACGTCCATCAGTTCATTGGCCCTGGTGAGGCAGTGCGACTCATCAGCACCCGGGACTGTACCCCGACGAGCCGCTTCAAAGCAGGCATTCTCAACAGCTGTCTGAATCATGTGAACACGAGCGAACTCGACGCTGCCAAAGATCAAGGTAAAGAATATCGGTGCGATCAATGCGAACTCGACGGTGACGGCACCTTTTCGTCGATGACGTTTCGAACGTCGTTTCATTTTTTGTTTGTTGGCCTTCATCGCCGCTCCCAAATCATGTTAATCGATCAAGATAGTAAAGTCGCCTGCCAAACGCTTGAACACGGATGACAACTCTGCCGGATCACTCGCATGATAGTGCTCGCCATTTCCACTAGCGGCGATCTGCTGCATGTCGGCTTGATTGGCGTCGTCACCAAAACTGATCGTGTAAACTTGGATCCCTTTGTCCGCGCACTTGGCAGCTTCATCAAACGGATTTCCGCCATCGTAGGTACCATCGGTTAAAAGAACGATGATTTGATCGCGTCCCGACGCAATTGCTTCGAGATGTTTTCGCGCTTCTTCGATGCCCTTCTTGGTTTCCGTTCCTCCGTACATCGGATTAAGCGAATAGTCTCGAAACGCCGTTGTCACATTGGAATGGGTAAACGTAATCGATTCGTCCAACGTTGCATCACTGGCGTATGTAACACCGGCAAGTTGTTCTGGATTCGCGGTCGTAGCCAGCGCGGTGACAAAAACATCGACCGCATCGAGGACCGCAACAAACCGGCTGTCTGGTTGCGGTGGCAAATCAACACGGGCTAACCACTCAGCACTTGTCAGTGTTCCGACGGCCGGACGTTTCATGGAACCTGAGCGATCGAGCACCAAACAAATATCGAGCTCACGGAAACTTGCAGTCGCTGTTTGTTCCAAATCAAAATTAGGCTGACCGTACAAGGCTCCAAAGAACAAGTTGACGCCGCCATCGGGCGTCGTTGCGTCACGTTTGATCATCACACGAACGGAGTTGTAAGGTGTGCCACCTGAAGAAAAATCCCAACCACCCGATCCGTTTTGAACGGCATTTCCAAACTCAATGTCTTGATCTCGTAGTTGATGAGCTGTGCCGGCAATGGTGTTTCCTGAAGCCACTACCTTCGCCGCATTCGCTGCAGCAAGCGTATCGTTAGTTGTCGAAAGCACGTTGCAGGCAGTCTTTGCCGAAAGGTCAGCAATCACTTGCGATTCTGCTCGAACACGCTGCATGTTCGCATAGTCGATCGTGAAACCGAAGATCACCAGCAATACTGGCAGCAACAAAGCAAACAGCACGACGACGGCTGCTTTGCGGTTCTTAAAAAGGGGTCGCGTTGAGTTCATTGCTTCATCCCTTTCACAACCACACTGACCGAACTGATGTTTACGAAATGATTCGAGTCATCGCGTGAAACGGTAATTTGAAACAACTCGCCAGGAGTCAGCGATGTGTAGGCTTGTCCGGAGTCACCGACCAATGTGATCGTGCAGCCATCGACTTGGCGCGCGGTCAGAACTGCGTTGACTTTGGACAGCACCTCCGTGTCAGTGACGCTCGGCTGCTGAGCCAGCATGGCACCTTCGTGTGCGGCGGAAAGCAGCACCTGTTTTGCATGAATCGAATTTGCAATTTCGATCGTCCCCCAGACCAACAGTACGAGCACAGGCAGACAGATCGCCATTTCGACCATCGCCGCCCCGTGGCGTAAGCAGGTTGTGGGTTCTTTGTTGGGTTTCGTTTGCATAGGAAGTGGTTGTGGCAGTAGCCAAGCTCACGATAAAAACGTGTGCTGACCATCGCGAAATCAGGGTGGGTTGAGATAAAAGTTAGCTTTTTCGCCATGGACTGGCCGTCCAACGGCGGAAAAACAACCGCCCCGAATACGGTTCGAATTGCCGTAGTATCTTTATTCACGTTATGCAGCCTGACGCGAACCGGAAAAATCGGCGCAGTGCACACAGTCGATTCGTCCAACGGTTTACGAATTCCCGTGAGGAACTGCCGCACTGCCACCATTCAGGGGAACGATGGTCGTTTTGCTGTTGGTCAAGCAAGAAAAACATTCAAGACCAAACTTGCAGACATGCGTCTTTCCGGAAGAAAGTTTCTACCCGGCGTGAATCACAAAGACGTCACCAAAGCTTTGACGCTAATTCCCAAGGCACTTAAGATACAAGCTACCGATGGGCGGGCGATCTTGTTGTCTCCAGCCATCGAATTCCTCTGCTGGTTCTCTCGAGTTTTGTGATGCCCCCGTACGAACTGCGTCGTTGCCACGCTTTGACATTCAATCAACAGATGGGATGGGTGCGATTCGTACTCGGTTTTGCTGCGGCGTTGATTGCCATGGGAATCACAGCATCCGGTCAAGAAGCCAAGCCGGCCGAGAAATTTACGGCGCAGCAGCTGGAGTTTTTTGAAACCAAAGTGCGTCCGATTTTGGCCGACCATTGCTACGAATGTCATGGACCAGAAGCTTCGCCAGTCGAAGGTGGTTTGTCTCTCGCTTCGCGGCCTTCCATTCTTGAAGGTGGCGACACTGGCCCAGCCATTGTGCCAAAACAAGCTGACAAGAGTTTGCTGATCGAGACAGTCAATTACGACGGCGTTTATGAAATGCCACCAGACACCAAGTTGAGCGATGAAAAGATCAAGATACTTGTCGACTGGGTCAATGATGGTGCCCCTTGGCCAGAATCAGATCAACCTGTTGCCGGTCCCAAAAAAGCGTTTGATCTGAAGGGCCGCAAGAACGCGCATTGGGTTTGGAAACCGATCGCCAGAAGAAAGCCACCTGCGGTCAACTCGGATTGGCCAACCGATCCGATCGACCAGTTTGTATTTGAGAAGATCGACGCGGCTGGATTAAAACCAGCTCCGGCAGCTGATCGACGGACGCTGATTCGCCGCGCCTACTTTGACTTGATAGGGCTTCCACCAACGCCTGAACAGGTGGACGCTTTTGTTAATGATTCAGATGAAAATGCGTTTGAAAAAGTTGTTGATGAACTCCTGGACAGTCCGCATTTTGGTGAACGCTGGGCACGTCACTGGATGGATCTTGTTCGTTACGCGGAGACGTATGGTCATGAGTTTGACTATCCCATCCCGTATCCGCACCAATACCGAGACTATTTGATTCGGGCGTTCAATGAAGATGTCTCGTACAAGCAGATGATCGAAGAACACATCGCTGGCGATCTGGTCTCCAATCCGCGACGGCACCCAAAGTTGGACTACAACGAGTCAGTGCTGGGAACGGGATTTTGGTTTTTCAATGAAGCGAAACATGGAGCTGTCGATTCACTCGGTGAAGAAGCAGCGACGTTCGACAATCAGATCGATGTCATGTCGAAAACGTTTTTGGGAATGACGGTCGCCTGTGCGAGGTGTCACGATCATAAATTCGATGCAATTTCGACAGCGGACTACTACGCGCTCTACGGATTTTTGAAGAGCTCCAGACGTGAACGCTTGATGTTGGACCCCGGTCGAAAGATTGAACAGGCACACGAGCAGTCGTTGAAAAGACTGACCGCAGCAGACCGACTCGCAGCGAATCTGTACCAGAAGCTTGACGATGTCGATGTCGACAAACTCAAAAACTATTTTGACGCTGCCGTCCAACTTGCACCGGGTCGACTTCCGGCAAGCCTGGGAATCACACTTGAGGCAGAAGCCCTCCAATCATCCGAAGTAGAAAGTGGTGTTCGAGAAGTTCAAACGATCAAAAAAACTGGCAAGTTCAAGTGGCGGGGAGATCAGCAGAACTGGTGGCGTGATGGAAAAGTGGGCGAGACATGGGCTCTAGATTTTGAGATACCAGAATTGGATACGGGAGCCAAAGCCACTAGTTATCGCCTCAGTGGAATCTTTACCATCGCCGGTGACTACGGGCGAGCGAAGATCCTGATTGATGACAAAGTTGCCTCGCAGCGGGCTGATTTCTACAACAAGTCGCTGGCCGTCAAGCAATTGGAGCTTGGTGAATTCGAATTGGCTCCCGGCAAACACCAGATAAAGTTCGTTTTGCTCAAGGCGAACAAAAAAGCGATTCAACGAAACATGATTGGCATCGATGCTTTGCAAATCCAGCCAGTGAATGGCTCGGGGGAAGCAGCCAACGACGACCAACGTTCGAAGTTGGCAGCTCAAAAAGACCTCGATCCTGAAATTCTGGAGCGATTGGTTAGTGAAGTTGTCTCGGCACCAGCAAAGTCGGTCGCGCATCCGTTGTATCAGTTGCGTCAGGTTATCGAAGCTGCGCAAGCGAAGCGCCAATGGGGATCGAAAGATCAAACCAGAATCACCCAGGCGACAAAAACCTGGTCTGCCAAACGAGATGCATTTTTTGAGAACTCAACCCTGCTGGAGGACTTCAACGACCCTCTCCCAAACGGTTGGTCGTCGAGTGGATTTGCGTTTGGCACACCAACGGAAACGACGGTCGCGTCGACTGCCGATTCGATGTTGCAGCCTGCCGGGACCATTTCTTCGGGACGAACTGGCAAGCCGTTTTATGGAGTCCTTCGCAGCCCAAGCTTTACCATTGAAAACAATCATATTCATTTTCGACTACGTGGTCGAAACGTGACCGTCCGATTGATCATCGACAGCTTCTTCATGGATGAGTACAACGGCTTGCTCTATCGAGACTGCAAAAAGTCGATTCCCAACTCCAACGATTTTGTCTGGTTTACTCAGTCGGGAGATATCAAGAACTATATCGGGCGTCGCGGATATTTGGAAATCATTGATCACGGGGAAGGTTTCGTTGAGCTTGACGAGATCCGTTTTTCCAATGGTGCTGCTGCACCCGGTCCGACTCCGTTCAATGAGTCGGCGAAGGAAGCCGGTGTCTCGCCGACGGCCAAGCAGTTCGCGACGTTGTTGACCAATGTTCCTAATGCCGCCGATCAGGATGCGATTAAAAAAGCTGGCTTGGTTGATTGGCTCGTCAAAAACAAATTGGTAGGAATGGTCAGTCGTTCATCTACGGATGATTCAAACAGCGACGTTTCTGCTGCCCTGAACTCCAATCAAGTTGCCTTGAGTCAACCGGCTGCCAATGCCAATCAGCTCGCCGGACAATTCGAACAGCTGCATTCTTCTGCAGTTGAGCTGCTCCGCGATGTTCCCGCGCCGATGATGGCACTTGGGATGGCGGATGGAAATGGCGAAGAAGAGCGAGTCTTCATTCGGGGTAATCATAAAACGTTAGGGCCAATCGTCGAGCGTCGATTCCTGTCAGCTCTCAGTGCAAAGCCACTCAATCCGATCGACTCCAGTGGACGGCTCCAATTGGCACGAAAGATCACGGCAGCGAATAACCCGCTGACTTCTCGCGTTGCTGCCAATCGACTCTGGCACCACGTCATGGGTCGCGGTATTGTCGCTTCCGTCGATAACTTTGGTGTGCTGGGCAAATCACCGACGCACCCTGAACTGCTGGACTATTTGGCGAAAGAATTTCAGTCAGATGGTTGGTCCGTCAAACGAATGGTCCGCCGACTGGTGTTAACCAACACCTATCAAATGAGCAGCAATCTAAATCCTGATGCCCTCGAAGTTGATCCGGACAATCTGCTGCTGCATCGGGCGAACATCAAACGTCTGCCCGGTGAAGCGATTCGAGATTCGCTTCTGCAAATTTCAGGCCGGCTGGATCGAACCATGTATGGTCCATCGGTGCCCATCCATTTGACCGCTTTTATGTCCGGACGAGGACGCCCGCGACGCAGCGGGCCGATTGATGGCGCGGGTCGTCGCAGCTTGTATCTTGAGGTTCGTCGCAACTTCCTTTCACCGATGATGCTGGCCTTTGACACACCGATCCCCTTCAATACGATCGGTGCTCGAAACCAGTCAAATGTACCCTCACAGGCACTGATTCTGATGAACTCGCCTTTGGTCGCGTCTCAAGCCGAGTTGTGGGCCAAACAATTGGTTTCGTCAGAGCGTACAACGCCTCAACGAATTGAGCTTGCGTTTCAAACAGCCTTTGCTCGCCCGCCATCTGAGGCGGAAACCAAAGACGCGATAGCGTTTCTTAAATTACAACTAGTCGAATTGAACATCGATAAATCAGAGCTTTCTACCAACGTTCAGGTTTGGAAAGACTTTTGTCATGTTCTGTTTAACGTCAAAGAATTTATCTATATCCAATGACGAAACGATCACATTGCGGAAATTTTCGCCCACTTGGTCTGACGCGCCGCGACGTTCTTCGAAACGCAGCCTGCGGATTTGGCTCGGTAGCACTTTGCAGCTTGCTCGCTGGGTCATCGTATGCTCGTTTGGTCGACGATGATCAAGATTTGCAAACAACGGGTACTCACTTCGCCCCAAAGGTAAAGCGAGTGGTCTACCTGTACATGGATGGAGGCCCCTCTCAAGTCGATACGTTTGATCCAAAACCGAAGCTCGACAAAGAGAATGGCAAGCCATTCAAGATGAAGATCGAACCGACGCAGTTCAATAACATAGGCAACACGCTGAAGTCACCATGGAAGTTCAAGCAGCATGGTGAGTCGGGTACTCCGGTCAGCGAACTCTTTCCGCATGTCGCCAAACATGTTGATGACTTGGCGGTCATCCGGTCAATGACCAGCAACTTTTCTGAACACACGAATGCCAACTACTTTTTACATACAGGAAATGGTTTTCAAGGTCGACCGAGCATGGGCGCGTGGCTTGGTTATGGGCTGGGGAGTGAATGCGAAGATTTACCCGGTTTTGTTGTGCTCAATGGAGGACTGATTCCGCCAGGAGGCCTTGACTGTTTTAACAGTGGATTCCTTCCTGCTTCGTTTCAAGGATCGATCTTCAATGCTGGTTCCAATCCGATCGCCAATATCAATCGCGGAGAAAAGTCTGACCGACTTCAAAGAAACAAACTCGATTTCTTGAATCGCCTTGATACTTCCAAGTTGCAGCAGGTTGGCAAAGTCGACCAAATTGAGTCGGCCATAAAAAACTACGAGCTGGCTTTTCGCATGCAATCCGCCGTTCCTGACCTGGCCAAGATCGATGGCGAAACAGAAGCGACCAAAGAGATGTATGGCTTGAATTCAAAGAATGACAAAACCGCCCTCTACGGTCGACAATGCTTGGTTGCACGTCGGTTGCTTGAACGCGGAGTGCGTTTTATTGAGTTGACATGTCCGGGAGTGGGTCATGATCGGTGGGATCAACATAGCAACTTGAAGAAAGGCCACGAGGACAATGCTGTTGCGGTTGATCAACCCATTGGAGCTCTGCTCAAGGATCTTAAACAGCGCGGCCTGTTTGAAGAAACTCTGGTGATCTGGTCCGGTGAATTTGGCCGCACCCCATTTGCACAAGGAGCGAATGGACGTGATCACAACCCGTTTGGATTCAGCCTCTGGATGGCCGGTGGAGGGATAAAAGGGGGCACAATTTTTGGGGCAACTGACGAGTACGGTTATAAAGCGATCGAAAACAAAGTGGAAATTCATGACCTGCATGCCACCATGTTGCATTTGCTGGGAATTGACCATGAACGCTTAACGTACCGCTGGTCAGGGCGAGACATGAGGCTGACCGACGTTCATGGCAAAGTTATCAAGGCCATTCTTGCTTGATCTTCGTCGATCTTGCCGCCAGCAACCGATGCCCACCCACTCCATTCCCTGATTCTTAATCGTCGACACGGGAATTCTCTCTCAACAAAAAGGTTTGCACCGATGCACCGCTTTAACCCGTCCAAAAATCGACTGGCGAAAGATGGCCTTCGAAACCAAGGCCTCTTAATTTTGTTTGCTTTTGCGACGCTGTTACTTGTTTTTGACTCCACGACACAACTCGCCGCACAATCTGCGGCGGCATTGTCGCAGGAACAGGAATCAGAAAACCGACTGGATCCAAAAATCGCAAAGTGGGAATCGGCGATTCAAAAACTGGAATCGTTGGATGCGACCGAGACGCACAAGACTAACGCGATTCTCTTTTGCGGCTCGTCTTCGATTCGACGCTGGCATTCACTCGATGGGGACATGAAGCCATGGACTTCGATGAACCGCGGCTATGGTGGCGCAAAATTAACCGACTTGAATCATTATGCGGACCGATTAATTGGCCCGCACATTGGCCCTGGCAACCCGCGGCGTTGCCAAGCGGTGGTTGTGTTTGTTGCCAACGATATTGCTGGCAGCAAAAATTCGACTGACCCCCAACCTGCCGAAGTTGTCGAACGATTCAAGACGCTGCTGAAATACGTGCGGAGCAAAGACGAGACGATCCCGTTTTTCTGGATCGAGGTGACTCCAACCGAAAAACGTTGGCATGTTTGGAATCCGATTTTGAAGGCAACCGAAGGAATAAGAAACGTGATTGCTGCCGACGAGAACGCGCATTTCATCGGAACCGCCGGAGCGTTTATTGGTAAGGATGAGACACCGATTGCATCACTGTTCGTCAAAGATCGTCTGCACCTCAATGAAGAGGGCTATCAACGCTGGGCCGCCATCATCAAGGCTGCCATTCAAAACGAGCTTGGCCCGGCAACCACGCAGCAGAAACAAGACGTCGCCCAAACAAAAACGCCGTTGAGTATCGATCGAATCTTTGGTTCACGCGAGTTTTCCGCAGATGGGTTTTCAGTTAACTGGATGCCGACCGGTGGAAAATATTTTGTCAAACAAAAAAGCAAGTCTGGCGAAGGGAACGACATCGTTCTGGTTGACCCGCTGGCAGCCAACCAACCCGCGGAAGTCCTGATCCCCGCTAGCAAGCTGATCCCAGAAGGCAAACAAAAACCGATCGCAATCGAGAGCTTTCAGGTTGCCAAGAATAAATCCAAGGTCCTGATCTACAACAGCAGTAAACGCGTCTGGCGATACAACACGCGCGGAGATTACTGGGTTGCCGACTTGCTCAACGGCACGGTCAAAAAACTGGGAGGCAGTGAAGCGAAACCATCAACTTTGATGTTTGCCAAATTTTCGCCCGACGGAAAAAGCGTTGCCTACGTTCGTGAACGAAACGTTTACGTTGAGAGTCTTGAATCTGGCAAGATCTATCCGGTGACGAAGACGGAGAATGAATTCATCATCAATGGGACCTCCGACTGGGTCTACGAGGAAGAGCTGGACCTGCGAGACGGGTTTTCCTGGAGTGACGATGGAAATCAAATCGTCTTTTGGCGTTTCGATACCAGCGACGTCGGTTTGTTTACGATGGTCAACAACACAGACAAACTCTATCCGCGTCTGATTCAATTCCAGTATCCCAAAGTTGGCACGACCAACTCCGCTGTCTCAATCGGAATCTTCGACCTGGCAAGCGGCGGAACTCGCTACGTAGATCTTCCCGGCGACGCACGAGAGAACTACCCGGCCAAATTGGACTGGATCCCTGGAACCAAGGAGTTCTTGCTGCAGTATCTGAATCGTCTCCAAAACAAAAATACAATTTACGCAGTGGATGCTCAAACTGGAACGAAACGAGTGGTCTTTGAAGATCGTGATTCAGCATGGGTAGAGGTATGCGACCAGATTAAATTCTCCGACGATTCCAGCTCGTTTACATTTGTCAGCGAAGAAGATGGTTGGAAGCATGTTTACATGATAGAGACGTTGACCGGAAAACGGACGCTCCTTACTCCCGGCGATTTTGATATTACCGAGCTTTATCGTGTCGATCTGGAGAATCAATTTTGCGACTTTCAAGCGTCGCCCAATGACTCCAAATCCCGTTTTCTCTATCGACAAAAATTTGGCAACAGTCAGCTTCAACGATTAACGCCCGAGGGAAACGTTGGCTGGCACGACTATCAGTTTTCTGCCGATGGCAGCACAGCAGTTCACACCGGATCACAGATGGGCTCACCGCCAATCATCGAGTTCGTCGCTTTGCCAGCTCACCAACCGATTCGTACCGCCGCCGACAATGCAACCTTGGTTTCGAAACTCGGTGGTTTGAATCCGATTGGATCAGAATTCGTCAAACTTGAAATCGATGATGGCCAACAGGGCAAGTTAGACATCGACGCATCGATCATGTATCCGCTGGGCTTTAACAAACAGGATCCATCCAAGAAGTATCCCGTCATTGTTTACGTTTATGGCGAGCCATGGGGGACAACGGTTACCGATCGTTGGGACGGTCGGAACTACATGTGGCATCGGTATCTTTGCGAGCAAGGCTACGTCGTCATGAGCTTCGACAATCGTGGCGCGAAGTGTCCGCGTGGTACAAAATGGCGAAAAGCGATCTACAAGAAAATCGGAATCATCAACGCAGCCGATCAGGCAGCGTCACTTAAAGCTGCACTAAAAAAGTTTAGCTTCCTGGACAAAGACCGCATTGGAATTTGGGGTTGGAGTGGTGGCGGATCCTCAACATTGAACGCTCTTTTTCAATACCCGGATCTATATCATGTCGGCGTTTCGGTAGCTCCTGTACCTGATCAGAGGTACTACGACACGATCTACCAGGAGAGATACATGCAGACTCCGACGCTCAACCCCGAAGGATTTCGTTTGGGCTCGCCAATCACGCATGCCGAGAAGCTGAAAGGAAAACTGCTGTTGATTCATGGAACGGGAGATGACAATTGCCATTACCAGACCATGGAATTGTTGATTAATCAGCTGATCGCAAAAGACAAACAGTTTCAAATGATGGCCTATCCCAATCGGTCACATTCGATTCGAGAGTACGAGAATACGACTCCGCATTTGCGTCAGATGATGACCAACTTTTTCCTGGACAACTTGCCGCGAAATTAGACAACAACTGGCTCATGTTGTTTCAGCGCTGGCAACCAATCCAGCGACGAAATGAAAACTCATGCCTCTGATTGCAAAAGCAACCTATTGAAAGATTAGCGAACGAAACGACGACTCTACCGCAGTGGATTCTCGTTCGCTTGCCGAGTTTCGGCGAGTTCCTGATAGATTGGCAGATAGCGATAGTAGACTTCCAGATTGAGCGTTGCCATGGCGGTTGAATAGACGCGACCGCCGTAGCCACCCCACATTCCATCGGCAGGAAAACTGCCTCGATCGGTGCCGTGTTGGATCTGCATCGGTAAGAGAGTCGCCTTGAGTTCTTTGTTCCAACGATCCCATTCTTTGCCACCGCCGTGATACATCGCCAGCGTTCCGTAATACCAATAGTAGAGGTTCACCTGTTTCGGCGTTGGTAGTTCTTTTGAGATTTGTCGCTGGGCTTCGCTGAGCGTCATCGGGGCAACGGTTCGTTCGAGGAAATACCGACAGAGTAGTGCTTCAGCGGTCATGGCTGTCGTTGGTCCCTGGTTCGGCCGATACGAAGCCAAACCATTGCCGACTCCTGAAGAACAGCTTTTGAGGAAACTCTGCATTCGTTCCAGCGTTTCATCAGCGACACGAACGCCGCCTAACTTGGCGCTTTTAATTGCCAGGACCTGCCATCCAAACTGACTCATATCCCCAGCGTCTCCCGGTTGATAACGCCATCCGCCATCCCGACGATTCTGTGCGTATTCGGAAAACTCGACGCCCTTTTGCACAACAGGCAGCAATTCCTGATCCCCTGTCATCGCCAATGCTTCGCTCAAGGCCAGCAATGACATCGAGTGGCAGTACATCTTGGCAAACAGTTTCGAGTCCCCTGATAGATCGCCTTGATTGGTTTGTTGTTGAGCCAAATAGACCAAGGCTTTGCGAACAATCTGTCGATAGTCACCCTCCAAATGGGAGTGCCCTGCGGCCAGGAACGCCAGCGTTGCCAATCCGGTAATCCCCGTATCCGCTTTGGCTCCAGCGCCATCGCGATTGTGTCCAAAAATTCGGTCTTCTCGACCGGCACCTGTCGCTGCGGCATCCCAACGACCGTTTTCTTGTTGGTTTTCGGCAAGCCATCTCAACGCGGCCTCGACTGCGTTTTCGGTTTCCAATGAACCGCCGCGTCGCTGGGCGATTCTTAGTCGGTCGGCCGAGTTGCGGAGCGAGTAGATTTCTGGAACCGGTTGGCCATCACCAATTCGACGTGTGCGCCGAAGTACTTGAAGTGACGTCGATGCCGCAGCTTGGGTCGGTCTGGGCAGAGGCCGCATTTCAGAAATTTCTTCCAATTGCGGTGCCAGGTTGGGCTGCGGCAATTCAACGTTCCGCACCATCTCACCAGGCAGCGTGGCTGTTACTTCATCAGGCAATAATCTCGACGGTTGTTTTGACATCGCGAAATCATTGCCGATAAGTTGGCGTTGCAGTTCACTGTTGAGGTCGAGTGAAGGTTGCTCAATGGCATCGGAAACTTGTTGACGTTGCATGTCGATCGGTTCAGGATCGATGACTTTCGCTTCCGGCAACATCGCCAGTTCCTGATCACGAGTCAGTGGAATCACTGGCTCCGGAATGTCCTCTGTCGGAAGTTGCATCTGATCGGCTAACTCAGGGGTTGCTGTCGGCACAAACTCCGGTTCGGTGATCTCCACAACTAACTCGGAATCGATTTCCGGTCGCATCAACGGAGCGATATTGGGCAGGTCGAGCTCGGCAGCAGGCAGCGGCGTTGGCACAATCGAGTCGCTTTCAAACTGCGTGGTCTCGTCGTCACCGACGTCATCAATGACGGTCACCTGAAGTTCATCCAGATTGGCGTCTGCCACTTCCTTGATTTCCGTGGGTGAATCCCATATCAAACGCGTTCCATACGCATATCCCATTAACAACACATGAGCAACAACCGAAAGAACGACGCATTTCCAAACTGGTTTCGAATGCCCCCAGTGCGTCAGCGCCAACAACAGCAAACCGACCGCGAGGATCCCTGACCCAAACAACAATAACAACGGCAGGTTCTCCGCTGTAAACAGATCGGAGATCGTTTGCATCCAGGCAATCGTTGGCAACTCGTTCATTGTGAATTCCAATTAGCGGAGTTGGGTTTCTTGTACAGAAAGATTGAGATCCGCAATCTCTGCTTGCCGACATGTCGCCATCACAGAAGCCACGTTTTGATACAGACTCTGGGCGTCACCTCGAATGACGACGCCCACCTTGTGATATTGTTTTTTTGCAGCGGTTAGCTGACTCTTCAATTGTTGCAGCGTCACTTGTTCTCGATCCAACGTAATGGAACCGTCTTCAAAGACGTTGATGACGCGTTTTTGTGGTGCCGAAGTTAACGCTTTGGCATCAGTGACTGTGGGGACATTTACGGCAACATCCCGTTCCGCCTCATTCAGTTCGCTGAACTTGGTACTGACCATAAAGAAGATGATCAACAGAAACACGATGTCGATCATCGGAGTCAAATTGATTGTGGTTTGATCTTCTCGTTCGATTTTCAAAGGCATGGTTGCACTCGCTAAATCACTTGGGTTGGGTATCGAACAATCTCCGAATCAGGCTGCTTTTTTGCGACCCTTCGATTTCGAATCTTCCTCGGCGTTAAGTGCTTCGGCAGAAATCAAATGGACAACTTTCATTCCCAATGCATCGATATCCATAATGTGTTTGTCGACTCGACTGGAGAAAAACAGGTACGCAATCAACGCTGGAATGGCGACGGTCAAGCCGGCTGCGGTGGTCAACAATGCCTGGCTAATGCCTGTTGCGATTAAAGCCTTCGGATCGACGACAGAGGCACTCGCTGATGCAATTGAGTCAAACGCGTAAATCATTCCAAGCACGGTACCCAACAGTCCAAACAAGGGGCACAACGTGGCCACGCCGTTAATCAATCGAAGGTACTTGCGCAAACGATTCGACGTCCTTTCTCCTTCATCCAGGACTGCCTGCTCGACTTCGACCGCAGGACGTCCCCACTTGTGAATCCCTGCCTTAAAGACGTTCGCCATCGGGCTGTTGTCTCGCTCGCAAAGGATAACAGCAGCATCCTGATCCAACTCGCCATTGCTGAGCTGATTCAAAAATAGCCGCGTAAACTGAGTTGGGATGATTCGGCTACGGCGCAGACTGACAAATCGCTCAAACGTAAACACAACCAACAAGAATGAGCAGAGACCAATAGGAATCATCAGCGGTCCGCCGCTTCGAATGATATCTGTCAATCGAGGACCACCGACATTAACATCTGCGACTGACGATTCAGATTCACCATTGGTTGGTTCACGGTCGTCCGCTGCGGGCAGAGCAAAGCCGCTATCCGCTGGCGGAGTTAGCTGCGGACTGGTGTTTGAATCGCTGGGTGGCGACAACTGAGGTGTATCGGATGGTTGCTGAAACGTTGCCGGAGCAAATGCGTTTCCATCAGAAACCTGACCGTTGGCAAAACCGACGGTCGAAAGAACCAAACACGCAACAATGCCCGGAGTCAGGAAGACACCAGTCAGACGTTGGCCCAAAGCACCATGAAAAGAAAATTGGTTCATCGTTTTATCTCAACCTATTTTTGAATCAGCTTGCATGTGCAAGTGGTTTAACGCGTTGACTTTTTAGTTTGTTTTGCGGTTCGGATTTGTGTTTCCACGTTGACCAGTCGAGAAGAAGCCTCACTGGAAAATTCGCTTTGTGGAAAAAGTTTGATCAACTGGCGATAGAGTTTCGCAGCCTGTTCAGGCTGGCCTAAATGTTCTTGACACTTGCCAGCTTGAATCAAAGCAGCGCTCCGCCATTTCTTGGATTCGTACAGCGAATCGACTTTGTAGTACGCTGCAATCGCATCTGCATAACGCTCTTGATGGAAGAAGACTTCTCCGATTCGCCATTGTGATTGTGCAGCCGTTTGCGTGCCGGCTCCCCATTCGATGGCCTGTTTGAATGCCATTCGAGCGTCGTTGAGTAGCCCTTTACGTTCCAGGACGCGAGCGGTTAAAAACTGCAACTCATGCCGAGCTGAAAATCCTGGGTAATTGCGCAACGCTTGGTCACATGTCGATTCGACTAACTCCCAGTCATTCCGAACAACGGCCAGCTGAGCTACTCGAAGATCCACCCAAGGACGGTGCCGAGATGAAAGCGATGACGATGACTGAAGCCGTTGAAACTGCTCAAAAGCTTCCACGGTTTTTTGCTGTTGGTAGTTGGCTTCCGCAGACCAATAAGCGGCTTGGGCCTTCAGCTGAGGTTCGATCTCCAGCTCGGCCAACGTTGCCATGGCAGATGATGCTCGGCTCCAATCCTGCGTTTGCACTGCAAGTTTGCCTTCCAAGAAGAGCACGCGTGCGTAGATTTCGCCGGGAAATTCAGGGTCGGACTTTTGCTTTTTAACCACTCGCAAAATCAACTGTTGTGCTTCATCGATTCGATCGTTGCCGATGTGTCGCTGAAGCAACCGGTACGCAGCGTCAGGCCAATATTTGCTGTTGGGAAACTGTTCAATCAGCTGCTGAAAACGAGTTTCGGAGCCGTTTGCATCCCCGAGGTCGTTGTCCAGCCAAGCCAACTGGTACAAGTTTTCATCCGATAGTGGCCTGGCTGAATCATCCGCAACGTTGAGATAGTCGTCGAGTAGTTGCCGAGCCTCCATCAGTTGCTGGCGACCACCTTCTTTTTGCAAGATCCGAGCCAGTCGAGCTCTCGCAATGTTGGCAGCCGAATCCTCTGCGCGTTTAATAACGCAACGATACAGTCGTTTGGAGCCGTTGAGGTCGGTGACTTCAATTCGATTGGCGAATGCGATGGCTGCGTTGCAAATCGCCGCATGATGATGGCCAAGTGATTTGTCTTGCCCAGCAGAGTGATCCAGAAGAAGCTTTTCAAACGCATCGACCGACATCGGCGCAGATTTTTGACTGGCGTCCGATTTTGATCTTGCCAAGGCAAGTCGTATCTGAGCACGTTGTCGACGAGTGTCATCGTTGCTGTTGGTTGCCAGAAACTGCAACCAGTGGGTACAGTCATGCGAGTTCTGACTCGCGACCGCGGATTCAACTGCAATTTCGATCGCGGTCTCGATCCCTTGCGATACTTGTTGTTGTCCATCGACCAACTCAGTCAACAGCGTGTCGGCCAACGGAAACTGATCCGTCTTCGAGTAGCAAATGGCGAGTTCAATCTTTGCACGCTGAGAATCTTGGGCGTTTGGATCCGACTCAAGAAAGCGTTGGTAGTTTGGAATGGCCGCTTGGTAATGTTTCTGACCAAATTGAGCGGTTGCTGTGGCAAGCTGCAGCATGGCAGCCAGAGAATCATCAATTTCCGAACGCTTAACTTGAGTCAGCGTCGTTTCTGCATCAGCAAACTGACTGAGCTTGATTTGGGCGAGGGCTTTTAAGTATGCCCAACGCGCCAACTTGGATTGCGTGGCATTGGAATCAAGAAGTTTCTCAAAGGCGGCAATCGACTTCCTGTACTCGCCGTTTTGATACATCTCACGAGCAATTTGTTCTTTCGAGAGATCCTGGACATCACGCAGTTTATCTTCCACTTGATAGCTTTTGGCCAGCATCAAGGCATCATCGATTCGGCCCAGTTTTCGCAAGAGATCAATTTCAAACCGTACGGTTTTGGCGAGCCGTTTGCTTTTTGGGTAATTCAAACGAATCTTACTGAGCCAGGACGTGGCCAAAGAGAACTGTTCTGCTTGAACTGCAGCCACGGCCCCATCAAACCAGATTGATGTCATCAATGGTTCTTCAAACGATGCGCTGGCCAGTGGAGCAAACGTTTCCAACGCTCGCTCATAGTCCTCTTGCTCCATCAGGATCCTACCCAGCCAATAGGTCGCTTTGGCTTGGATCGCGTTATCTTCTGACTGTTTGATAGCGTCGGCAAACAGCTTCTCGGCAGCACTCAAATCGACGCGGTCGAATTCGGCAACGCCCAACTGAATCCGCGCTTCGGCGGCGAGGTCAGGATCGAGTTGCATTAACAGGAACTCATAAAAGCGTTTCGCTTCTTCAAGATTCCCTGGTTTGTGCGATTGACTCTGAAGCGCTTTGGCCAGTCCCAGTCGGCTCCGGTTTGCCAACGCACCTTTCGGAAACAGTCGCAACGATGTTTCGAAGGCCATCTGTGCAAGCTGAGGTTCTTCGCGAAGATTGCGAAGCTGTCCGAGGTAGGGCAGAGCGAACTCGTTCAGTTCATGTTGCGGATTCTCTTTGACAAACTCTTCCAACAGCCGGACTGCGATATCATATCGATTGGTGCGATAAGCACTTTCACCCAAGCGGAACGTCGCACGAGGCGCGTAGTCATGATCAGGGTATTGTTTGAGGAATGATTGAAATGCGGTATAGGCGCCAGAGAACTTGCCTTGCTGCATTTGCGATTCCGGCAAGAAAAAGGCAGCTGCGGCCGCTTGTGGCGTGTTTGGATGAGCTTGAATCAGCTCACCAAAAGCGACTTCTGCCTCGCTCCACTGCCCACGGGCGTAGAAGCCAGCAGCGAGCTTGTACTGCTCATCGATAACCGTTCGTTCTTGAGCCATAGTTTGCGTATCGAAAGCGCAAACGCAGGCGAGAGCTAACGCGACCTGCGAAAAGGCGAATCGTACAAGTTGAAACTGAGCGGCGCTCATGCAACCGTCCAACCAATAGACAAAAGAACTGGGTTTACGCTGTCAAAGGAAACGCGCGCACCGGCTAACTCGAGTCACAACCGTTGCAACCGTTAAGGTCTGTATCGTCGACCGGCGAGTAAAACTGGATGAAGAAATGGCTCGTTGCGCGAAGCCACAAACATCGCTAGCTACGCGGCGGGAATGCAGAGAAGCTGGGAAAGCTGGGTGGAGGTGCGGCGACCGACGCGTGCAGAATTTACAGGACTCGCTCTCGATCCTGAGTCGGCTAAGCTTCTAATTGAAAAATCTTTCTGTCAAACGAAGCCTTGGCTTCTTCGACAGAAAGATTGAATGGGAGTGATTAGACGAGAAAAGTGTTTGTTCTTAAAAGTCAGTGGACCGCTTCGAGGATTTCTCGTTGCCCGGTTGCGGCGAAACTGTGGTTGGCCATTTTTCGTTTGGCCGAACCACAGTGTGACGCCAGTTAGACAAAAGGGGCTTACCAACCGTGGTAAGGGTTTAGTTGCGTCGATGAGGTTCCACCTGGTGTAAACGATCGGTACTGGCCTTGCCCATTTTGAATAAAGATATTGCCGGTCGGATTGGTCAAAAGTTGATACGGTTGATAAACCGGCAGCGTCGAAATTTGACCAGTTATCGGATTGGCAAACCGTTGCTCCCCTCGAAGCATTTCGGAGGTTCGCTCAGAAATAAACGTGTTTGACCGATTAGCCAAATCACGCGACTGCCGCGTTCTCTGTTCGACCGCATTCCTGAAATTGTTGATCGCATTTCGCGTACCGTAAAACGTATTCGCACGATTCTGGATCGCACCTCGATGCATATCTGCGTACGCAAATGGGTTGGCGACACGAGATTGCAGATCAAGCTTATGTGCGAGTTCAGCGTCGGTCGACGTGCTGTCTCCACTGGCACGACGATATTGGCGAACGTTCCGTTGGCGCCCCTCTTGGATTTGACGGTTTGCTTGATCGAAGAATTTCTGCTGCATCTGGGTTTGCTGAAGAATTAGTTCGAACGAGTCTTGGGCGACGACGGTTGTCGCGGTCCAATCTGCTACAATGACGTTCGCGGCAATGGTCAGAGTGAGTAAAAGCGTTTTCATTTTGCTCTTTCAAAATAGTGTTAGTTGACTACCCGACGATCAATAAACCTCAAGTTGGTTGTTGTGACATCTCTTTGAAAATTTTTGATTTTTCTATCGATGGATAGCCAATCGCTTAAGCAAATCGAGGCTCGGCAATCGAGGTTGGAGAATGTCCAAACTCGCTGGAGTCTTTTCCGTTCGACGGCGGCGACTTCGACGGATACGACCAAGGCAAGAAACGCTTTCGTGCTCCGCTACTCTGCCCCGATACGTGGATACATTTTCATGATGGTCCGCGACGAGCATGTTGCCGACGAGTTGGCACAGGATGCCATCATCCGAATGTTGAAAGGCGATTTTTCGGGAGCTGATCCAAATCGAGGTCGTTTTCGCGACCTGCTCAAAGCGTCACTTCGAAACATGGTCAGGAACTACTGGAAACGATCCAATCGAAGATCGGCCTCATCTCTGGACTATGAAGTTGCAGAAGGACTCGAAGAGTCTGAGACCGATTCAGATGATCACTGGATGAAACAATGGCGTTCACATCTTCTCGAGTTGGCTTGGGCTGAAATCGAACACGTTGAGCTTGGGGAATCAAATCGCTTTCCGTACTCGACATTGCGGATCAAAGTAGACAACCCGGATACCAACTCAACAGAATTGGCCAATTTATTAAGCAAAAAAATTGGACAAGAGGTGACGGCGGATAGCTTTCGACAAAAACTCAAGCGAGCCAGAAAGCTATTTTTTGAAAAATTGATTGATGAGGTTCGTGACGGTCTCGACGAACCCTCGTCCGAACGAGTTCATGATGAGTTGATCGTCCTGGGTCTTTATAGCTGGCTTAAAAACTATTTGGGCGACATGGCAAATGGCTAGACAGAATTGAATGTTGAACCCAACAGCAAACGCCCAATCTCTTTTGCTTGAGACTGGGCGTTTTTTTGCCGTGATTGAATATCGTTCGATATTTTGTGGCCTTGGAACGCTTTGCGTTCGAGAGCTAGACTTGTCGGAAAGCTAGTCTTGTTGTGTTCCAAGTTTCCAAGTGCGTTACTTTTTGGAACTTTTACCGGACGGCTTGCGCCCTAACGCTACTTGTTTGAGCCCTTAGCGGCGTCCAGTGCCATCCCCTGAAGTTGTCCAGTCGCTCACGTCTACCGACAACAACATTCGCTCGTTTTGAAAGACGAGCTTCTCATCCGAAACCGAAATCAGGTCCAGGGTAAGCAACTGAGCCTTGGAAGCCTGAATCTTGATTCGATCATTTTCGAACCGATACTCCCCACTCAGGCGAACTGGTTCTTCACCCTTGAGGGCAGCATGCCAGATCGTATCGCCATCCGAGAAAAACTCAATTTCTCCACTTCGAGATTGATCACGATAAGTCAGAAAACCATCTACAAGCTTGTTTTGCCCGATGATCTCTTCAAACTTGGCTTTCAAGTCTGCGCCACTGAATTGAGGCGTTTTGGGGGAAACCTTGAGGACAGGTCGATTGCCTTTAGGAGCACGTTTGGGAACTTGAGCAACGCGAACAGCGCCCTTTTTGGCTACCGGTTTCGGATTCAAATTCCAACTGGTCTGAGTTCGCTTGGCCTCGTTGTAAAGCAATCCAAGACCATCGACCAATTCGTCGGCAGTATGGCTCCGATTTTCGAGAGGTATCACCAAGTGAATCATCCCAAAGTACTCTTCGAATCGAGCATGTCTCAGTTTGCAGTTGTCTTTCAAAAGCCGAAGCAACTGCTCGTCGGTCATGTCTTTGGTGTAGATGCAAGGGAAGATCAATTTAATCCACTCACCATTATCGCTAACGGACGCATGGAACGTCCAACCTTCTGGTGTGGCGGTTTCGACGGTGATCAGATTGTGTCCTGTGATTCCCGTCTTGGTGATGAGTTTGGAAACCCGCATCGTTTCTGCAAAGTCTTTTTCAAGGCGTTGCAACGAAGCTTGTATTGCTTCTTCGATCATTGTCAGGCTCTGTTTGGCTTGAAACGCCTGGCTGCTCTGAGTTGGCAACATGATGGAAAAAACGGAAGCGATCGTAAGCAATGCGACTGGATAAAATTTCATTTTCGTGCCCTTTTTCAATTGGGTGTTCGGTTGTACGAATGAAATACAACCGGCAACCGTGGCTGTGACACGTAGCCAAAAAATTTATGGATTCTTGGACTGGGTTTCCCAGTTTTCCAGCGTTTTGTCGAGGGATGCGATCGTTTTTAGCTGAGAATCGACCGCGTTGGATCCAAGGTTATCCCGTTTCATCGATTCAAAATGATCTCGGGCATCGGATTGGCACTGCCGAACAAAACTGAGCTTGTTGGTCCAATCTTCTGTCGTCGTATCAGCACCTTCGGCCAACCGTTGTTCGATGTTGACGACTTCGATCAAAGTTCGAAAAACGAGGGCATCACCAATGGCTCGTCGATTGGGCGCGGTGCCTTTGAGTTGCCGAAAACCGAACAACTTCTGATCGTTCTGCTCACGCGCCGCCTCCACGTCTCCATTGAGAATTGACAGCCTTGATTTTGCCCCCAGAAACAAGAGGAAGGCAGACGTTTCAAGCGGTTGGAGGTCTGCTTGGCGAATCCAGTGTTGATAGGCAAGCTCGGCTTCATCCATCGCGATCGCGGCTTCATCAAACTGATTCAAGGCGATCAAGCATTCGCCGACATTCTGGTTCATCATCGCAAGGTTTCTGAGGACAACTGTGTTCTGACGATCCCGTTTTTCGAAATCCAGCCAAATGGCCAACGCCGATCGGTAATGCCCAAGTGCCGTTTGAAATCGGTTTTGTCGAAAGAAAGTATCCCCTAGTTTATTGTCGATATTTGCCAGGAAACTGGCTCCTCGCTGGCTAGGATGCTTCGTCAATAGATGTTCAATGGATGTGCGAGATTTGGCCAGCAGCTCGGGAAGTTTACTCGCGTCCGCAGAACCCTCGAACAATCGTTCCTGCGACTTGGAAACATAGACCAGGGCCAACATGTTTGCGTCGTACTCACTTGGAAACGTTTCCTGCAGTGTCGCTTGCGTTTGCTTCAATAGATCGATACATCGTTGCATTTCTTTCCGATCTCCCTCCGCAAATCCGATTTCAAACTCGCTGGCGAAAACGTTTAATTCAATTGACAGTTTTCGGGCTCCACCGTCGGCTTCCAAAGTCGTCAACAGTTGTTTAATTTTCGAAATCTCACTTCGAGCGGTTTCATAGTCTTCAGCTTGAATCGCAAGGGCCGTCTTTTGCGCTGCGATATCGATCCGAACCCGCTCGATTCCCGATACGTTCTGCTTGATCAGCGTTTCAACCAGCTGTTCTGCTTTGGCGAGGTTTTCCAGTGCGGTCGACGTTTGTCCAAGACTGCTGCCATCGGCTAATCCTTGAAGTTCAGCAAGTCTGGAATACGCAAACGCTAACTCCTTGGCCAACTCGACATCGCCCGGGGATTCAACAAGCAAGCTATCAAGATAGGTTTGGGTGCGATCTGCAAGCTGATTGCTAATGAATGTGATTCCCTCTGGTGAATCGAGGTCATTGGAAAAGTCATCTAGCAGCCAATGACTCATGGAACGACCGTGCTCAATGATCCGTTTCGACCGACGAATTTCGTCATTGAGTTGTTGAACATGTAACCAGGCACCCACCAAACCAATAACTACGGTCATGCTCAGAAACGCTGCAATCGAACTCAACAAAGGGTTTCGACGTACCCAAAGCCACGCTCGCCGGCGCAATGGCGTCGGCCTCGCAGTGATCGGCTGATGCCGAAGAAACCTTCTTAAATCCTCCGCCAAACCCGATGCGGTAGCGTAGCGATGCTTCGGCTGCTTTTCGAGACACTCAAGTGCAATCGCCTCCAACTCCGTCGGCACCTCTGGCTTCGTGGCTCGCAATGAGGCTGGCGGATGGGTCAGGATTTGCACCACGGTTTGCAACGGATCAACGTCTTCAAACGGGGGTTCGCCTCCGAGCAACTCATAGAGGATCGCACCCAATGCGTAGATATCTGCAGCAGGACCGATGTTTTTGACGGCTCCACCGGCTTGTTCAGGCGACATATAGGCCGGGGTGCCCATGATGTTGCCGGTTTTTGTAAGTCTTGAACGTTCCTCGAAGAGTCTGCCAAGTCCAAAGTCGGTGAGCTTGGGTTCGCCGTCTACTGCAATCAAAACGTTGCCCGGCTTCAGGTCCCGATGCACGACGCCTCGAGAGTGACACAAGGCCAACGCGTCCGCCAGTTTTGCCAGGAGTTCAGCAATTTGAACATAAGTGAGATTTGAATTCTCAATATGATCTCGCAGATTGTCTCCATCCACATATTCCATCACCAGGTAAGGCACCTCGCGATGATTTTGCGTCGTCCATCCATAGTCTAACAAACGGACAATATGCGGATGGTCTAGAATCGCTTGTAACTTGGCTTCCCGGTCAAGTCGCTCCACGACGTCTTTGTTGACCATCGTTGACGACAGCGTTTTGATGGCAACCGATCTTTGCAACGATTCGTCCAAGGCTTCAAAAACGATCCCCATCCCACCTTGGCCAATGACGCGAGTTAAACTGAAGCCTTCGATTTCTGGAAAGGTCGATGTTCCGTCGCGTTTGCTTGCTCCGGTGGCAGTTTTTTTCTGCGTCGAAGTTTCCACATTGTGGTTGAGCTTTATTGGCTCAAGGTTTTCTTTTTTCTTAGGCGACATCGAACCGTTGTCTCACAGATTCACTTGATATTTGGTGCATAACCAGCAATACACTCGAAACGAGTCGCCGTGACACAAACTTTTTGGAATCACCACAGAAATTTGAGTCGTGTTGATCGGAATTCGTGAGTTGTCCTGCAACCACCGTCCTTCCAACATTGCAGCTCACTGAACTTTCAGCCCGATGCAGCTATCATGCAGCTTGCCAACAACTCAATCAAGGATCCCGATGAAGGATTTACCGATGATACCCTCAAAATGGTTGCTCACGTTGAGCTTAACGTTGATCACCACCTTGATTCTCTGGCCAGGCTCCGATGTGACGGCAGCCACGGGTCAACCCAACATCGTTTTCATCTTCGTTGATGACCAAGGCTATTACGACTTGGGGTGCTATGGTGCATCGGAAATCAAAACTCCAAGAATTGATTCAATGGCGGAACAGGGAATTCGTTTCACTGACTACTACGCGGCGGCGCCGATTTGCAGTCCTTCTCGTGCCGGGTTGCTCACCGGATGTTATCCGCGTCGAGTTGGCAATCACATCTGGGTGCACCGTGCCGATTCAAAAACGGGAATCCATCCTGACGAATTGACAATTGCTGAACTGTTCAAAGACAACGGCTATGCGACGGCTTGCATCGGCAAATGGCATCTCGGATTTCAACCACCTTTTCTGCCACGCAAGCAGGGGTTTGATCACTTTTTTGGACTCTTGCACAACCTCGATCCGCTTGAAGTCGTTTACTTCGAAGACGAGGGTGGCGTACCGCTGATGCGAAATGACGAAGTTGTTCAGCGCCCGGCAAATCCAGCCGAACTGACAAAGCGCTACACCGACGAGGCAATCGAGTTCATTCAAAACAATCAAGAACGACCCTTCTTCCTCTACTTGCCCCACACCATGCTGCACAATCCGCTTGGCGTTGGCGAAAAATTTAAAGGCAAATCTGACTGGGGCGAATACGGCGACGCAATCCATGAACTCGATCATCATGTTGGCAGAATTTTCGACGAGCTGAAACGATTGAAGATCGACGACAACACGATCGTCATTTACGCATCCGACAATGGTCGGGGCCCCGGTCGAAATCCTCAGCAAAAAATTCGCGGTCGCAAGTTGTCAACTTATGAAGGCGGCATTCGCGTTCCGGCCATCGCTTGGGGCCCGGGCGTTGGCATGCAGACCGGTAAGACGTCGGCGGCGGTTGTCAGAGCGATGGATTGGTATCCAACACTGGCAACGTTTGCCGGAATCAAAGTTCCAAACGACCGCATCATCGATGGCCGTGACATCAGTCCTCTACTCAAAGGCGAGACTCAATTCGTACCGGCACCAGGAATGAAGCGATCTCTCAACGCGACGGTCCCGTTGCGCCGACGTTGGGATCCGGCAGGTGAATGGGCGGCACATGTGACCCGAGCAGAATACAACGACGCCTTCTTCTATCACGGTTCCCAAGGAGCGTTAACGGGAGTGCGTTGGCGCAACTGGAAACTGGTTTTGAATCCTAGCCTTCAATTGTACGACCTGGCCAACGACCTTGGAGAAACGAAACCCGTACGCGATCGTGACATCACGCGAAAACTCCGGGGCATGGCGGTCATGTTCCAACATGAGATGCTGTTTGATTCGCGCCCGGCAGGCCAAGCATCAACACCACGAGACGATGGCAAGACAGTCATTCCGCAAACGACGTTGGATCGACTTCAGGAACAACTCGACGTGACGTACGCTCGGTATGGTGACCGTACTTTGGAAATGGATATCTACCGTCCAAAAGAATCTTGGGGCGTGCTTCCTGCGATCGTTTGTATTCATGGTGGCGGCTGGCGAAAAGGAAATAAGATCAATCACCGCAAGGTTGCTCAAGAACTCGCGGCGAGGGGATTCGTGACGGCGTCGATTTCTTATCGGCTAAGTGATGAAGCACCGTTTCCCGCTCACATCCAGGATTGCAAAGCAGCCGTGAGGTTTTTGCGGGCCAATGCAAAACAACTCGGAATTGACTCGACAAAAATTGGAACCATCGGTCACTCTGCGGGTGGTCATCTCGCAGCACTGCTGGCAACCTCCGGTGGCATTAAAGAACTGGAAGGTGACGGTGGAAACGCGGAATTCAGTAGCACCGTTCAAGCGGCAGTTCCGATGGGAGCTCAAACCAATTTCCTTTCCGAACGAAACCGTGCAATTTCAGCCAAGAAAGAGATTTGGCAAACGTTTCTCGGCGGCTCACTCGACGAAAAACCAGACTTGTATCGGCTTGCCTCGCCGTTGGCGCATCTCGATAAAACTGACCCTCCGATCTGGATGATCACTGGGGAATTGGACGACCCGAGCACGCACGGCGACGAGCTTCGACAATCGATGAAGAAACTTGGAATTCCAGCGGATCTTACGGTGATCAAAGACGCTCCGCATGCCTTCACGGTCAAACAAATCTGGTTTGATGAGATGATCGACGTCGCCGATAAGTTTTTTCAAAACAGTTTGAAGTAGCTCCGTCCCGATTGAACCTTGCGGCAAGATCAGAACTCGGC
The DNA here is from genome assembly GCA_038534355.1 of Planctomycetota bacterium. GTDB lineage: Bacteria > Planctomycetota > Planctomycetia > Pirellulales > Pirellulaceae > Mariniblastus. The sequence goes on along the minus strand of JBCAWX010000035.1, from coordinate 14,736 downwards.
TCGATTAGGTCTCGGTGGATCACTGAGCCGTAGGATAGCCACTCTTGGCTGTCATGAGTTTGCCATTAGGATAAGTTTGCCATTCGGTTCTCTTAATGCGATTTTGCTCGAGTCGCGCTCGCTTGTTTAAGCATCGGACGTGGCATACTCGGGCAAGAGTGCCCAAGCTACGGTCCGGTGCATCACTGAGCCGTAGGATAGCCACTCTTGACTGTCATGAGTTTGCCATTAGGTTTTCTTGATGCGATTTTGCTCGAATCACGTTCGCATGTTTAAGCGTCGAACATGGCATACTCCGGCAAGAGTGCCCAAGCTACGGTCAGGAGCATCACGTAGACGTCAATTCGGTCAAACGGTTGCACGAATTTTGCTTGCCACAGAATTTACTTGCGTACGGAAGCAATTGTGAATATACTTCCGTACGGTAGTAAGCTGCTTTAGTTCGAATTGACTGAAAAACATGGGCTCAACAGATTCCACATTGAAATCTACGTCTCAACCATCTGAGCTGAGAGAGTCATTTTTTTTACTCAGTCGCGCATTCTATACCTACGTGGTGACGCTCGAGAAAGTGCTCGTCGAGTATGAAATCGAAGAACTGATTCGACCGGGAATGGGAAGCGTTTTTTATGTGCTTTGGGAGGGCGACGGAGTCACGATGAGCGTACTGGCGGAGCGCACGGGACTGGCCCCCTCGTCGCTCACTCGGCTGGTTCGTCAAATGGAGAAAGCTGGTTTGGTGACTCGTAAGAAATGCGCACAGGATGGCCGCGCTGTGAGGGTCAGCTTGACTCCACTCGGTGTTTCGATCAAACCAAAAGGTGACCAAGTCATCTCTCGACTTCGCGAGCTGGTCGAAGCTGGTCTTGATGAGACCGAAATCGACTCGGTTAAGTCGGGATTGGCCAAAATGATTTCGAATATGCAGAGCTACGAACCGTAAAGTTTTCAATTACCGATTCTGAATAACCAAACGAAGTAAAAAATGATATTCAAAAGTCTACAGATACCCTGCATGCTAATTGCTTTGGGAACGTTGGTTGCGACAACAACACATGCTCAAACATCACAATCGAATTCACGCTTGAAAACGCTGCTGAAGAAATACCCACAGGCAGACGCGAATCGCGATGGCAAGTTGACGCTGGAAGAGGCCAAGGCGTATAAAAACAAAATTCAAAGCGAGCGCAACAAGCAGCCCAAGGTTGAGCGCAAACCCGATTTCGCCGACGTCTCTTATGGCTCAGATTCCAAACAACGTTTTGATCTTTGGTTGGCAGACAGTAAGACGACAACACCGCTATTGATTTGCATCCACGGTGGCGGATTCAAGGGCGGAGACAAATCCAAATATCATTCTCAAGCGATCGTTGCGACGATGCTTGAACAAGGAGTATCGGTTGCAACAGTCAACTACCGGCTGACTGATGGCGGAAAAAATCCCTACCCCATCCCAATGCACGACTGTGCTCTGGCGATTCAGCACCTCCGACATCATGCCTCAAAATACAACCTCGACCCGGAGCGATTTGCGGCAACCGGGGGCTCCGCCGGCGGCTGTATTTCGTTATGGCTGGCTTTTCATGACGATCTGGCTGACGCTAAATCGACTGACCCGATCGCCCAACAGTCGAGCCGACTCTTGGCTGTTGCGCCGGTTGCAGCCCAACCTACGCTTGAGCTGGACATGTTCAGTAAGATTTTTGAATGCAACAATTTACCCGAGCATCCTGGCTTTCGACCTCTTTTCGCAATCCCGGCGGGGGGAAACTATACCGTCACCTCAAAAGTTAAAAAGATGATGATCGATGCCTCGCCAGTCACTCACCTCACGACAGACGATCCTCCAGTCTTCCTGGCTTATTCCGGCACGAACCGTCCGATTGACGAAAACTCCACTCCCGGACAATACGTTCATCACCCCAAGTTGGGAATGTTCCTTAAAGAAAAAATGGACGCACTGAAAATGGAGTGCCATTTGCAATTCAAAGGTGGGCCAGAACCGAAGGCGTTTCCGGATTCGATCAGCTTCTTACTTGACAAACTAAAGAAGTAGCCTTTCGTAGTTGAACTTTCGCAGCTGAGTTTCCAATTGTTGGTCGGGGGATTTCTGGCTGTCCGTCCGCCCGTTGTTGGCCAGCCCGCATGCAGTTCAACGAATGGCTGTTAATCGAATGAAACTTTGTCAACGCTACCGTTCTCGATAGACGATCCATGCACGAAACAGAGAATCCGAATCCGTTAGGGCGATTGAGCGATACGTTTGTGTACTATGGTCGCGTCCGTTTTGACGACACGGACGCAAATGGGCACGTCAATAATGGTCGTTACAACGCCTATTGTGACGAGGCCTCGATGCAAATCTTCGATTTAGGCGGTATGAACATTTCCAAAGTCGGCAACAACGCGATCGGCGCGATCACTCGGCGAGCTGAATATCAATACCTGGGCCAGCTCGTTTACGGTGACCAGTTTCGGGTCGAATCCACCATCGAGTTCACTAAACCAACTCGAATCAATTTTCGCCACGAGATCTTTGAAGTCGATAGCAACCGCTGTGTCTGCAAATGCTCCGTCAGTGGCCTGTGGATGGACTTTCGAACGGGCCGACCGCATCGCTTAGACGAAGACCAGATGATGAGGATGCTGAATGGAGTGCCAAAATCGATGGATCACTGAATTGGGCTGTTAACTTGCATCCGCATTCGCTTGGGCATCTTTTTCACCCATCAAAGCTGCCAACTGTTTCATCCGGCCAGCGCGGCGGCAACACAGCGATCCAACTTACGACCAAAGTTGGAAGTCGAGCGAACTCGGGCCTGGCCCCCAATCATTGAACCAGCCTGGATTGGGTGCGACCTCTTGCCCGAAGGTATATGCGGAGCTGTTTTCATGTCCAGCTTCACCCACGCCACTCGCCCAGAGAAAGTTGTTGTAATCATATCCAAACGCGCCGGCGGGAACTTCCTCTTCGGTCGCTGAGAAAATGGAGACCCAATAGATTTTCCCAGCTTCCAGTGTGACTTCGATGTCTGCCGAGTACTCGTAAATTGGATATGTCTCATTGTCAAAAGATGGAAGTACTGGAATCTCTACGCCTGTATAGGTTCGATTGACATCGTCGCCAACGTAGAAGGTGGCGATTGGATCACCCGTTGGAGAGTATGAACTTCCTTCATAGATTTCGATCGTAAAATCATCCTGTACAAATGATTGGCCACCATCTTTTGTTGCACTGTAGGTTCCAGTCCATGAGATACGGCCGAAACTCTCTGTCTCGCTGAGCTGCACGTCGTTAGCGTAATGAAAATTGTCTGTTTGAGAGTTGAAGAACGACAAGTCGTAAGCACCTTGAACGCCACTGATGCCGCCGACGCCATTGTCGTAGAGCAGACTGTGTTCGACAGCCATCGAGACATGCGAACTCACTTCGTCACTCATCGACATTTGCAGGGCTTGATCGGTTCCTTCTTGTCCGGCAATTCGAACGGATCCATCGACTTCTGCCTCCGTCAGGTCTCCGTAAACTGTGTCGTCACCATTGCCCAAAAAGATGCCAAGCTGTTGTACACCGACGACGGGATTCGAAAGCTGGACTGTATCGTCACCACCAAGCGTGAGGACGAAATTTGTATCGCCCAGATAGTGATTGCCTGCCGAGTCGATCGTATCTGAGTGGTTACCAGTCACCACAATCGAGTTCGCAGCAAACATCGAGTCCGTCATGGAAACCGAATCCTGACCGTCAAGCGTGAGGATTCGGAACGCACCTTCAAAGTGACTTCGAGTTGCCGAAACCAAGTCGTCGCCATGGTAGGTCTGGATGAAGAGTTGATCCATGAATTCACTGTCGAAGACGTCAACGCTATCGTCACCAGTGCCTCCGTAGACGATCGACATCGACTCAAACAAGGCGTCATGGACTGCAATGTCATCATTGCCTGGACCAAGATGCGCTCGCAACCCGCCTTCAAACGAAACGCCAGAGCCAGTCGACGTAGCACCTTCGACAACGTAGCTCTCTTGTCGATTGATCGTCGTGCCCTCGAGCCCGTTGATCCTGAGTTGGTCACCATCAGCAACAATTTCAAACTGATTGTCGGCAGAATCGCCGCGAATGAAGAGATGAACGTTTTCGACGACGGTAACATTACCCGCGAGCATCCGTCGACCTTCAAGTGTTTCGTAGCGGAAAGCTTGATGATCGCGTTGTTTCAAATTGGTGGGCATCTAGAGTCTCATGAGATGGTCATTGTTCATTTGGACGGTGATACCGCATTTTCTTGACTCAGATAACCATCAGCGCATGACAAAACCCAGTATTTGACCCCGGTTTTTGTTGGTTCAAAAAGCACACCCGATGGGACTCGAATCCAGGCCACGGTATTGATTCACGACGGCGTTCAATGTAGCGGGTACGTTTCACCTAATGGCATTATGAAGCAATCATTGATAGCAGATTTCGAATTCAGCGGTTTACCGCCACCCAATTCGAACGCGTGTTACATTTTTCGAACGCGTGTTATAAATCCGAGGTGATTTCGGCGTTCGACTCATGGCGCGATCGATTCTCGCCGATGATGCAGATGATCGGCTATTCCTCCTTCAACCCAGGGAAACTTCCAGGAGAACTCCAATGTTAAGTGGCATTTCAAGCTTTGACCCGAGCAGCATGATGGATCGCATGCAAAACAAAATGCAGGAAAGGATTCAGCAATTTGATTCGGATGACAGCGGAACCATTAGCAAGTCAGAGTTTACTGACGCGATGTCCCATACAGGGATGGATGACAAACTTGGCAAAATGTTTGACATTGCTGACACCAGCGGCGACGGAGAATTGTCGGTGGAAGAACAAAGTGCTGTCTTTGACAGCATGAAGGAACGGATGAGTCTGGCTGGATCGTCCGGAATGTCTGGCTTCGTCGAAATCATGCAACTCATGTCGGATTCCGATGAATCTGAGTCCAGTTCGTCGGCGATCGAAGATGCACAAAATTCATCCTTCGATATGCTGATGGAAGCATTTTCTGCAGACAACAATGAAGATGATGGTGGCACGGTCTTAAATGCCTTGCACGAGTTCCAGAAAGCGTCCGAAGCGTATTCAAGAAACTCGGGATAGCACTGCGTGGCCGGCGTACACCCCCAAGAAGATCATTCTTTGCCCTGTTGAGTGGCGGAACGACCTGAAACCAACAAGCAAACTCGATCTTCTTCGGATCGTCGCTGAAATCCAGCCTTCCTTTACTCCCAATGGCCAAGACGTTGTCCATCAAGGACGGCTTTACTTCCGTGGCAAAAACCGGCCAGTTAAGGTGGCCGTTCAATTCGAACAAGATGGCGGGCAAGCCATATTGCAATGCAAGTTTGACCTAATTCAGACCGAACACGAGATGAACGCCAAAGGGCTGTTAAAGGATGCCGTCCCCATCACCGCGTCGATTACGATTCCTTCGGCTCGGTCTGCAACGACCCGCCCCATTGTCCGTTGATCATTCGGACGTATGGTAGGTTCGTATCGTCGCCATCGCGACACGCATAATGTGATCAGTCATTCGCGTCGGCGTATAACGTTCCAGTTCACTTGGGGCAATCAACAACTCCATGATCAAGCGGCTTTTTCGCAATGACGAAATTTGACTCATGATGGTGACGCCAACCAGGTGACGTTCGATTGCAGGTGTCCCTTTGGGGAGCAGGCGTTTTAGGATCGAATTCAGCAACGTCCAAACCGGCACCGCAAACGCTTTCATTGCCAGCTTGAGAGCTCCCGTGGGAGACTTCATTTCATGCATTAAAACATCGTGCATTTGAGGCTGCGCTTCAGTCGATTTTTGCCGCATGGTCATTTTGACCATGGATAAAACAAACATACGCAGTTGCTTTTCCGCCTTTTCATTCACCGGAACATCCGGAACGGCGATCGGTCCGTGGACGCTTCGGCAATGCTCCATCACATTGATGTACAAATTCCATTTGTCACCAAAATGGTATTTGATCGAGTTGACTCCCGTTTCCGCTCGTTCGCAAATATCGCGAACCGTCGCTTTTTCGTAGCCGTGCGCGGCAAATACCTCAAGCCCTGCTTCGAGGAGGCGTTTGCGGGTTGGATCTTTATCCGAAGTTGATGACATTGATCGACTAAACTGGCCTTGAATAATCAAAAGCGTTACACATTTTTAACACTCGTTCTAGAACCAGTTTCGAAACCGGCTGAAGTTTTCACTTCAGCTTGCATTCGTTGGACACCACCGAGGCTATGCAACCGGTTCTAGAGAGTGCTGATGTTTGATTACCGCAAGATTATCTGAATCAAGTCGGCACCGCTTATTGTACTGGATTGGCAAAAAGATGCGCCCCATCGTGGCACTTTACCTGCACGTCGAGTTTCATCAATTTTGATTTTCCGCTTTGAAGCGCGTTCACCTACGCTTCTTTCAAAAACGAAATCGCCTGCGTCTTGCTTCTTAAAAGCCAAGTGGATGACACCGGCACTAACTCTTGTCCTTAAGTTTGTCCTCAACTGGATCGAATTCGGCACGATACTTTTTGTATTCCGGCCACGTCAGCGTGCCGTCTCCATTTAAGTCTGCCTTCGGATGCCTTGAAAAGTAAGTGTCCTTCCATGATTCAGCATCATTCTTCTTGTCGTTTTCGCTCGACGCTTTCGTCTTGGATCTAAAGGGTGGCTGCGAAGGCACTTTTGTTCCCGGAGCAGGAACTCGGGAGATGAGTTCTTTGCGAAACTTCTTGAGCGTGGCAATATGTGCCGAATCACTGGCAAGGTTCGTCCACTCATAAGGATCGTCTTGTGTGAAGTACAGTTCTTCCTTGCCATTCTCGTAACGAATGTACCGCCAGTCGTGGGCACGCAATGAATAACTCTCCTTTGATGGATCATATTTCATGCGCCATTTGTAGAGTGCCGTTAAAGCTGAATCAGGTCCTGACCATTTGCCATTGTCAGGATCTTCAAGCAATGGCTTTAGACTGTGGCCATCCAGTGAATGTCCTTTTTCATTTTTCATTGTCTCGGACGAAAGCCCACAAAGATCAATCAAGGTCGGATAGATGTCGATCAACGAAACCGGCTTCGACGAGACGGTTTCCGTTTTGGCCACGCCCGGTGCTCGAATGATCAACGGCACGCGAGTACTTTCCTGCCACAGCGAATTCTTGTACAGGTAGTTCTTTTCTCCCATGCCCCAGCCGTGATCGCTGGTCAGGATGATGATCGTGTTGTCTTTGAGCGAAGAGTTATCAACCACATCCAAAATTCGCCCGATCTGTTCATCAACGGACGCAACACTGGCCAAGTAAGCTTGAATAAAACGACGCAAGGCTTCATCCTGGGAATCGTACGACTCGACCAGCGTGTTAAACAGACGCGTGCCCATGTCTTCGCTGCGTGGTCCGTCCGCACCTTCAGGAATACCACGAATCGTTTGCGCGAAAGTGTCTTCAACATCACCCGGTCGAATCACCGGGAGCTGAATCGAATCCAGTGGAAACATATCGAAATACTTTTGAGGCACGATCAGCGGCGTATGCGGACGAATGAATCCGACGCCCATAAAAAACGGCTGTCGGCCCGGTTTGCCGGTGCGTGCTTTTAGTTGATCAATCGCCCATTGCCCATTTAACTCATCAGGTGTTGAATCACGATTCTGCTGAGATCCAACGCTTAGAGCCCTAGCGTTTTTGCCCCAGCCTCCGCTTTGCCAACTCACCGGCTTGCCGTCGGACGTCTTACGACCTTCGATGTTAACAAACGGTCCAAACGATCCGTCGATCGCACCAATCTCACGATACGGAGCCGGCACATCTGGATGCGCAATCTTGTTTTCACCGTCAAACGCAAAAGGACCATAGTCGGCGCGATTGCCATAGTTCTTCCACTCTTGCCGAACCATGTGATGCATTAGTTTGCCAGTTCCCAGCGTTTGGTACCCCTGGGAGCGAAAGTGATCCATCATCGTTCGCGAATTTTTCAGAACTTCGTATCCGTCCCATTGTGTAAATCCATAGCAACCTGAATTGTGCGGATAGATCCCAGTAAACATGCTTGCCCGCGAAGGTCCGCAGATTGGAATATTGCAATGGGCCTGTGTGAACCGTACTCCGCTACGGGCCAGCCTCGCCATGTTTGGTGTCTTGGTTTGAGGGTGCCCGCCGAACCCCTCGACGTAATCATTCAAGTCATCGCACATAATCAGAATGACATTCGGTTGCTGAATGACCGATCTCGGAGATTGGGCCAAGCCACATTTTGGCGCGGCAACAACCGCCACAACGACGCCAAGAAGCAAAGCGAACATGGTCGCCATTTGCCTGGAGATCCATCCTTTGTATTTCCCTTGTCGCATGCCATTTACCTTTGCATTTCCTGAAATGAGAAACGTTTCCCAATCCACTTTCAAACCCAACAGATCAGAATCGTCTAGGGTAGAGACGTCATTGTAGTCAAGAATGGAAATTCAATCGCGCTGCCGACCGACTCTCGGTACGTCTTGGCAAAAGCAAGTCATTCGCATTCGCTTTCGGTTCGGTTGCCGCCTGTCTGCCGTCGAGCGGAAACCAGTGTTCCTTGGATTCATCACCACAACGAGCTCGACACCTGACTTCTGGCGGTCACGAGAACATCAAGTCGCCTTCGACATGCAATTCAAAGTTGCCGTCAATTAATAACTTCGAAGCCAAAACTAGAACGGTCTTCAAGAACCTTGCCCATCGAATCTTTTTTGGACAAGAAAAAGTCGTTACGCAAACGTTTGCATAACGACTTGATTGACTTGGTTTTGCGCTGGGGAATAAAACCTCGCGAATTCCAATTATGCTCGTTTGCGACGCAAAAGGATCCCCATTCCGATCGAGCCAAACAACAGTGCTGATGAAGGTTCAGGAATCGCCGCGAACGAACCAGAGATCCCAATGTTGTCGATTCTGAATCCGTACTCGTTGACGCCGGCATCCGAATTATCATCAATGAAAATTCTAAAGGCAGCAGTTTCAGTGTCCCCAAGCACAAGGTCAGCGTGACCTGAAGCTGTCAGGTCGATGTCGTAATCGACGAAATTGAAATTGCCAGCCGCGATGTCGCCTGAGGAACCCAGATTGCGATTTGAAAATGCATCATTCAAGTCACTGACGTTGGAAAAGTGACTGACTTGCACTTGGCGAATATCGGTACCGCCATTGTTAAAGGCCATCCCTGCATCAAAATGGATTCCTTCCAAGGTCAGATCGGATCCAGAATTGTTGGTGACACTAAAATCGATGAACCGATTGTTGTTGCTGAACGAGTTGACCAGGACTCCACTATCGGAGCCCAAGTTAACGATAAGTTCCGAGCTTCCATAGGTTGTATTGCCGGCAAAGTTTGCTGTAGCGTCTCCGCGGAGTCCGCCGCCCTGCATCGCTCCACCCGGATTTACACTCGTACCTAAAGCGCCAGTCACTCCCGCTGCAAAATCTTCAGGTGCTTCGTTGCCAACTCGATCGCCAGTGGCAAAGCTGTTCCACCCAACAACCAGGTCCGCTTGTGCAAATCCAGTCATACTTAAAGTGCAAATCGCGAAAGTCGCCAAGGCTGTGGGCGAAAACATTGTTGACTTCATCTCTTCCTCATAGCTGATACGTCATTGATCGATCGGTTAACGTTGCGGATGTCTACGCAGTCGTTCCTTTGAATTGATTGATGGCCGACCCGCATTAACAGCAATTGTCAAAATTCGCGGATGTTTTAATGGGGAGCCAGCGTCGAATGAGCTCATAAATGCCCTCAACTCGCTGAAAACTGGATAAAGTTTAGGTAATTCCGTTAATTGAGTCCTGAATCGGGGCAACTAGTTTTGGCGGTTTTTCCATGACGCAGAAACGGATTCAAGAAAGTTCTATGGTTAAAGCAGAAGGCGAGCGCTCCGAAGACTTGGCGGTTCTTTGGCTCAAAGCAGAACCCGCCGTCCGCGCCTTTGTTGCGGCAACGGTTTGGGATGCGCATCACGCTGAAGATGTGCTGCAGGAAGTCGCAACCGTCGTTGCGAAAAACTACGACAGCTACGATGCGTCGCGTCCGTTTCCACCCTGGTGTCTTGGGATCGCACGGCTAAAAGTGCTGGAGTATTTTCGAGCCAACTCGCGAGATCGCACCACCCTGTCCAACGGGACGTTGCTGGCTCTGGAGTCGGCTGCTCAAAATATTGCGGAAGACCACCTTGTTGCTCGTCGAGCCGCACTCCAAGCATGCGTTCGAAAATTGCGAGGTCGTCAGCGACAAGTCATTGAGATGAAGTACTTGCTGGAAGTGTCGATCGAAGAGATTGCAAAACGTCTGGCGACCAGCGTCAATGCGATCGGCGTGACACTTCATCGAGCCAGAACCAACCTAAGGGAATGCGTGAAACTCACACTTGCGGAGACGGCAGAATGAATAACGTCGAAAAACTTTTCGATCGGTATGTTGATGGGCTGCTGACTTCCGAGGAGCTGGCCGATCTCGAGGATTGGATTGCCAGCGATCCGAGTCATGCAAAACAATTTCTGGAATGGTCGGCCACTCATCTCGATTTAGGGGTGGCGTTGCGATCCGATGCCCTTCGCGAGGCAGTATCACAAAGTCGTGTCCCACAATTGACCCAGCCAGAAAACGTTTCAGGAAGTGCTCAGCCACAAAACGTTTTAGGGAGTGCCGTTGGATATCTGATCGTTTCCGGTGTGGCAGTCATTCTGACGATTGGAATTCTGTCGTTGATTCGGCCCTGGAGTTCCGGCGGGCAAACGAACGTGGCCGAAACTGAAACCAAAAACGGCGTGATTGCTCGAGTCGTTCAACGTATTGACTGTGTAATTGAAAACGAGAAATGGGGGGCCAGCAGCGCCACACATTTCGAAGCAGGGCAATCGGTGCTGATTTCCGAGGGGCTGGCGATCATAGAATTCGATCGGGGAGCCCGCGTCATACTGGAAGGACCAGCTGATCTGGAGATCGTATCAGACAACAGCGGATTCCTTCGTTCAGGAAAACTTACGGCCAATGTTCCTGAGTCAGCAATTGGCTTCGAAATAGTTACGCCCAACAGCCGCGTGGTCGATCACGGAACCGAGTTCGGTATTAGCGTTGATGCCAATGGCGATTCCGAGACACATGTCTTTGATGGCGAAGTCGAACTGTTTGCCGACTTGAATCAAGCCACGAGCCCAACCGAGATCGAAAGCAAGTCGCTTCACTTGGTTGAACGCGAAGCGGCTCGAGTAACCAATGGCGTCTTCCATGAAACTGAGCATTTTCCTGCGAGTCCCCGAGAATTTATACGAGTCGCATCCTTGGAAGTGGATGAAGAAAATGACTCAGTCACGGTATCGGATCTTCCTCAACGCGATCGCTTGGCAATGTGGTTTGAGGCAAGCCAGGGCGTACAACTGGATGCGGACTCCCGGATCGTCTCTTGGCAAAATTTGGCCAGTGCTTATCAGCCAAAATCGACGAACCAATCTTCTTTCGAGACTTCAGCGGCTTGGCAGGTCAATTCGCAGCGCCGACCTAGGTGGGATAAAGACGGATTTGCAAATCGACCTGCCATTGAGTTTGGCGGTTTCGAAAGCAACGAATTCCTCGCCACATCTCCAATCAAAACAGGGCCAGATACGACCGTGCTGGTGGTTTGTTCCTTTGGCAGGGTATCGGGTCTTGGGTACGGCCACATCCTGTCCCTCGGCGGTCGAGGGAAACTAATTATGGTGCGAAGCAAACCCCAGCTCCCGGGAGTTTTTTCCTGGAGCTTCGATCACGAACAGACTCCAAAGTTTCGTCTTCGGAGTCTCGAGGTGAAAGCAGAAATAGCGGAAGAGACTCCAATGATCGGTGCCATTCGGTACAGCAGCAATTCAAATATTTTCCAGTTTTACCAGAACGGAAAATTGGTGGCTGAAGGAGATCCCGTGGGTAGCCTCGTAGGGAACGAGTCGCATATTATTGGCTGCGGTAACGAGCGGAATCGTTTTTTCTTCAAAGGACGTGTTGCCGAGATCGTTGTCTACGACCACATGCTTGACCAGCAATCATTCAGCCAAGCATCGTCCGCTTTAATGAAAAAGTACGGAATCGAATTCAACTAGCTACGAGTCAGATTCGTTTGACTGCTTGGCAAGAAAAGAAAGATTCGATTGCGACTTTTCCATGAGCAAGTGACGTCAGTGTCTGATGTAATTTGGTGCCTCGAGACGTTGACGAGGAAGTAGATTGGCGAATCTGCGATGAAGTGCACGTCCGCTCTATGATTTGTGACGGCGTCGTCTCGAGAGATCGCGAGTTTGATTCGGAGAAAAACTTTGGCATTGATCGACAATCATTCAAAAGTGTCTTTCATCAATACGCAAATGGCTTGAAAAGCTCCTACCCTAGATTCTTTGGCTTTGGAGTTGCAAGCGTAAAGTAAAGGTTAACGAAAAGGTGAAGGTACGTGTCAGGTAGGTTCCAGGCACCTTTACTTGAGCAATCAGTTGTTCGAAAACTCTGCCTAGCCATTTGGGTCACCTCGTAATCGGCGTAAAGACGTTTTTGTTCGAAACAAAAAATTGGACACTGCCACCTGCTCAGGGGTGTCGCCGCTTGGCAACACAAAATTACCTAAAGGCAGCCAGCCCGCCCACCTGACTTCTGCTGAACTTTGGCAAGCCAAGAGTTGAAGTAGGCGAAACCGGCTTTAGCTATCTGTGTTCATCCGTGTTTATCTGTGGCCTTCCAAATGACACAAAAGCAAACTCTGGCTCGCATACCGCCGGCGTTGCCTCACATTGTCCTGCAACCCTTGAAGTACAATCTTCAAAAACATTTCACGTACCGACTGGTACGAGGGTGTTACCAAACGAACAAAGAGCCGAACAACGCGACGAGGAATCCAAACATCAATCCTGATTTAATGTAGGAATGACGCTTTTTTTCGTTGTCAAAGTAGAAGCCATACAAACCAAAACATGCGGCCGACGCAGACATCACACCTATCGACATCATACCAAACCGAACCAATTCGCTTTCGCGAAAAGCAAAAACAAACGCGCACGCGGTAATCGCATAAACTAGATGTAAAATGGAAAAGCTAAGACCTTTCAAGTCAGCCTCGCTTATTCGGGAGCCCAGGGCAGAACGGTGCAAAAGACACTATAGCTAAATTGCTTTGTAGACGCTGAGATTTTTATTTGCATTTGAATCGACAACATGGACTTGGAGTGCTCCCCAATTTCCGATCCAGCTGATATGAGAGAATCCTAAGTCCTGGAGTGCTCCCCAATTTCCGTTCCAGTTGATATGAGAGTATCCTAAGGCCGTGATGGCAAGGAGAAACTCATGACGAAGAAACGTAAGCGGCATACGCCGGAGCAGATTTTGAAGAAGCTGCGGTATGCTGAGGCGATGAAGAATGCTGGCAAAGATGTTGCCGCCGTTCTACAGGCACTCGGTGTCAGCGAAGCGACCTATCATCGTTGGCAAAACCAAAGAAAATTGTACGTGAAGGGTTGGGGAATGCTAATTATCCCGCAACCCTTCGAAGACAACCCTGCTGTCTTGACCATCTACTTTGGCACACAAGTGGGCGCTGGAGCCGACATCACGACGAACGGTTCTTTAAATGCAGGCGGAAAGCGTAAGGCTGGTACTTTTGGCGCGAGTATCGGATGGTCTTCCTCGTTTTCAGCAGGTAAAGATTTCACACCAAGCGTGAAAGGAGAATTTGAATGTTTCTGTCAACACTTTTGGGGTTGAGCAATTTGACATGAAGTTTTCGCTGAGGGCAATATTTTTCGTGTTGACGTTAACCGCGATTATAGTCGTGGTGATCCTCGGCGTCACCAAGGACAAAAGATCACCTGTAAGAGTCACCAGGACAGGGGCAAAATCTATTGTTGAATTCGATTTCCCGCTATCTTTCCGCGGCAAGCTTAAGCTAAATGCATTGCTACCAGAAGGGGCGCGCACGATTGGCGTAGTGGATCTTGAAGATGTTAATGATGTCAGGGTTGTCATTTGGCGTAAGACTTGGGAATCTTTTTCCGTATCGTGCTACGCAGATGATGCAGAGTTTGGAAATTTAGATTTCGATTTTTTGGACAACAGTGAGTTTATTATCGAAGAGCATTCTGCGAACTTGGCAGTGGAAATGCTTCTTGAAGAAGAATTCAGTTTTGAGTTCGCTAAGTACTCTTCAGATACAGAGAGTGTCTCGCTCTCTGTACAGGTTATGCCGCAAAGCCACGAATAGTACGGGTCCAGGAACGCTGTACTTGTTTACCGCTCTATGCAGCTTTCGGTAGCGGCAACGGCGCTGGGTTTTGGAGCTGGGCACGGATGAAATCGAAGGGATCGGCGAGTCGTTGCTTGACCGTTTGAATAAAGAAAATTGTACGGGAAGGGTTGGGGAATGCTAATTATCCCGCAACCCTTCGAAGACAACCCTGCTTCACAAACAATCTGTTAGAGCGATTGAAGCTTATTCCTATTTGCGAGTAAGATGAGGTAGCCCCAGTACTGGTAGACACCTGCTGAAACTAGAACGTCGATCATTTTCAGAGAAGATTAGGGGAGTGAGCGGAGGAAGCTGTGAGTTTCGTTGTTGAGGGTTGAACGAATACCGTAGCGGCACCCAATTCGCTGGAAAAGTAATGTCAAATCGCAGGTTTCATCTGTCAATTCGTACCATGCTGATTGTCCTCGCGATATCGGCTGTCGGGATATTCTTC
>JBCAWX010000034.1:0-70641 GCA_038534355.1 Planctomycetota bacterium | reverse complement strand
AACTTTGCGTTTGCGTTTGCGTCTGATCGGAACCCGGACTGACGTCCGGGGCTACAACATGCCGTGCCTTCGGCACTGGGCGTCGGCCGAATGAACGAACGTTCAATACGGCAAAGCAAGGCTCATCCAAATTTTTCAGGCACCAGAGGCACCAATCTAGCCTGACCGTTCGCTCGGATCGACATGGTTCTTAGCCGGCGAATCAACCACGGAAGCGACTTTGTTCAATGGAAATTGAATGCCCCCGTTGTTTGGATCACGCGCAGCCCGTTACCAAAAACAAATGTGGATGCGGAACAAAAAGTTCACGGCCCGCTGCTGTTGGTTTCGGTAGGCCCCTGTACCGCACCCACCGCCAACGCCAGCCAGCTCACGATCATCGAAACGCCGCCGATCGGCACAATGGCTCCAAGGATTCGAACTTCCGTAAGCACCAGAAGATACAAAAGACCACTGAAAACCAGAATCCCAATCGTCATCGTCCATCCCGCGATCGTGAACCAAACATTTTTGTCGCGACTGGCCGCGATACCGATCAACACCAAGCCAATGGAGTGCAGCATCTGATACATGGCTGCAGTTTTCCAGTTATCCAACCGTCGAGCGGCCAGTTCGGGATCCGTTTCGGCAATCCGATCGATAAAGGACTGTAACCCATGGGCTCCAAACGCGCCCATCGCAACACCGATTGCCGCCATGACGGCGCCGACGGTGACCCAATAACTCAAAGCAGTCTTTCTGTTCTCAATGATCATCGTTGATTCTTCTTTTCGGTATGGGCAGCAACAAAACCAACCTGAATTCGGCGAATTCGCGTGTGCGACGGTTGCGTCCATCGCCCCGCTGATTTTTAATCTTTGTTAACGTTGAACTAGACAATTTCCGTCGACTTTACATGTGATGAGCAACCATGAAACTCAAATCGAGTTGGATATTTTTGGCATTCTTGATCGGTCTATTCGCCATGAATGAATTTCAAGGCGAACAAGCGATCGGCAAGACGGTTTCCAAAGCGAGCCTTGCCGCAACCCCACCTCGTCAGGAGACGTCGACCAAACCATCCGAGCCATTAACGGTTGCAGAAAAATCTGATTTTAAGTCGACCAGCCTGTCAGCTGAAGTCGTCCAATTTGTCGATGCATGCGACAAAAAGGCCAACCATGTTCGCAAGTTCGTTTGGGGATCGACCGTGGAAGGTCGCGACATGATCGGTGCAATCGTTGCCACCAAGCCCTATCAATTAGGTCAACAAGATGATCGTAACGTCATGCTGCTGTTGGGCAACATCCACAGCGGTGAGTGTGCCGGAAAAGAAGCGTTGTTGATGATGCTGCGCGAGCTGGCTGACAATCCGCAGCACCCGTGGCTTGAGCGAAATGTGATTTTGTTTGCACCCAACTACAACGCCGATGGAAACGACCGCGTTGGAAAAAATAACCGCCCGGGACAAATCGGACCAATCAATGGAATGGGGCGACGAGAAAACGCACAACAACTTGATTTGAATCGGGACTTTTCCAAAATTGAATCTCCCGAAGCCAGAGCACTGGTCAAGTTAATCGACACGGCCAACCCGCACCTCTTTGTCGATTGCCATACGACGGACGGTTCGCGACACCAATACAAACTGACGTATGACATTCCGCACAATCCCGCTACGGCAAAACCGATTCGAGATTTTCTTCGTGAGAAAATGATGCCGAAGGTCACCAGTCAACTTGAGGCAGATGGCACACTGACTTTTTACTATGGCAACTTTGGTGGCGAAAACTCAACCTGGACGACGTACGGATATGAACCACGTTACAGCACCGAGTACGTGGGTCTACGCGGTCGATTGGCAATACTTTCTGAAGCGTACTCGTATCTGGATTACAAAGGACGTATCTTTGCGACGAAAGACTTTTGCAGTGCTTTGCTTGACTACGCGACCGAAAATCACGAGACCATCCATCAGCTACTCGACGCCGTCGATCGGGACTTGATCGAAACGGCTCAAACTTCACCCCAACGTATCGACGTCTCGTTGTCAGCAAAAGCCGTCGCCTTTCCGCTGAAATGCACGATCAAAGCATACAAACAGGGTGAGCCGTTCGACTTCGAATGTGAATTCATCGGCAAATACGAATCAACGAAATCGGTTCCGTTACCGTACGCCTACGTGATCCCTGTTGAACACGCACGTGTCGTCGATCGATTGTTGATGCACGGGGCAACCGTCCATCAACTAGACGATGACCTGGAAACGAGTCTACAGATTGACACTGTCAAAAATTTAAATCGCCAGCCTCGTGCCTTTCAACGGCACAAAATGGTTCGCGTCGAAACGGATCGACAAGTCAAAGATGCGACGATCAAAAAAGGTTCTTACGTCGTGCTCACGGCCCAGCCTTTGGGTCGTTGGATCGCGTACATGTTGGAACCGGAGTCTGCCGATGGATACGCTTTCTGGAACTTTTTTGACGACGTGCTTGAGAAAAACGCCGAGTTCCCTGTGCGCCGGATTCCACGTAAACGCGAGTTGAAAATCAGTCCTGTTACGGAAGTAACCAAAGTCGGCAAGATCACTCTTGATCTGATTGACGGCACCTTTGGTTTACTCAAAGGTGCGCCACGGTCTCCAAGATGGCTGGGCAAAACAAATATCTTGCGGACAAATATCTATAGCCGCGAAATGTTGCTCGATGCGGAAACCGCATCGTTTGTGAATCGACCTGCACGCCCCTATCAAACCGCTAACGTTGAAGCGGCGTTGATCGATGCGGGCGTGGAAAAAGAGCTGGCCAAGTCGATCGCAAACTCCAATCCGACGTTGCCCACGAACAATCAAGTCGTCCTGTTTTCAAACAAAGGCTACGCTTGGTTGTACTGGCCAGGTGAAAGTGCAAACACGAAAGCCTCAGTTGAAATGATCGGTAGTCCGGAAGCAAAAGCAGAAGTGTTTTCTTTTTCCGATGACGAATCCAAACTCGCGTTTATCTCAAACAACGAGCTCAACTTCTACGATCTGAAATCCAAACAAACCATAACGATCAAGAAAGATCACGACAAAAGCCTGGTTGGAAAATTTGACTGGGTCTATCAGGAAGAGCTCTATGGCCGAGGCAATTTCAAAGGCTACTGGTGGCAAACCGGTGGGCAACACGTTGCTTTTTTGAAGCTCGACGAAACCCCACTGGTACCGTTCACTGTGATGGATCATCTACCCGTCCATGGTAAATCCGAATTGACCAACTATCCCAAAGCGGGTGATCCCAATCCGACGGTTGAAGTCGGCGTCTTCGACACTGGCAGTTCTTCTGACATCACCTGGATCGATTTGAGCAAATACAAGGGCGAAGAAATTCTCGTCTCTGGCGTGACATGGTCCAGCGATGGAAAACAATTGATGCTTCAAGTCCAAAACCGGGAGCAAACCTGGTTGGATTTAGTTGCCACCGATGCCATGGGGCAAAACGCGCGGGTTCTGTTTCGTGATCAGACGCCTGCATGGATTGAATCTCCAGGCGATCCAGTCTTGCTGAACAACGGCGACTTTCTCTGGCGAAGTCCGCGGTCCGGGTATAGTCATTTGTATCGATACAGCAAAGACGGAACCTTGATCGGTGCGTTGACACAGGGGGACTGGGAGATCCGTTCACTTGTCGGTGTCGACTCCGAAAAAAAGTACTGCTACGTCACGGCCACCAAGGACTCCCCGATCGAAGTTCACGGCTACCGAATCGATCTGCAGTCAGGAGAGATGATTCGAATCACCGAGTTGGGCAAGAATCACTCGTTGCGTTTTAACGACGCCTACTCGTACTTTATTGATAGCGCGAGCGACGTCTCCTCGCCGACAACTTATTCGCTGCGAAACAATGAAGGCAAATTGATTCGTCAGTTCAATGCATCCTCAAACGATCGGCTGAATTATCTCGATGTTTCGAAACCGGAGTTCTTAACGGTCCCCTCTGGGAACGATCAACCTTTGGATGCAATGATCATCAAGCCACCCAATTTTGATCCTGACAAAAAGTATCCGGTTCTGGTTCACATTTACGCGGGTCCACAAGCCCCTCGCGTCAAAAACAGTTTTGGCGGCTCCAGTTATCTGTGGCATCAAATGCTTGCTCAACAAGGTTACATCGTTTGGATGTGTGACAATCAATCCGCCAGTTATCGCAGTGTCAAAAACGCTTGGCCGATTCACCGAAACATGGCGACGAATGAACTGCGTGACATCGAAACGGGCGTCGATTGGCTCTGTGATCAACCTTGGGTCGACCAAGATCGGATTGGCATTTGGGGCTGGAGCTACGGCGGCTACATGACCGCTTTTTGCTTGACCCACTCGGACAAGTTTAAAATTGGAATCTCTGGCGCACCGGTCACGGACTGGAAGAACTACGATTCGATTTACACTGAACGTTACATGGGGACGCCCCAAGAGAATCAACAGGGCTATGAGTCTTCGTCTGTCCTGTACAACAGCGCGAAAAATTTAAGCGGCAAGTTATTGCTGATTCACGGCACGATTGACGACAACGTTCACTTGAACAATACGCTTCAGTTTGTGAAAGAGCTACAGTATGCAGGCAAGCAATTTGAACTGATGTTGTATCCGAGCAACCGCCATTCCGTTCGCGACCCGTTGCAATCGCGACATTTGCGAAAGCTGATGACAGATTTCATTGTCGAGAATCTGTAACAAGATGGGGCGATAGTCTGTGCAAGGTCGTTCCAGCGAAAGCAAGCTATAGCTTGATTGCAAGAACGACCGAGCCGCTTTGTCGTCAGCCGCGGACGAGCTTTAGCTAGGCCAACCATTTAGCTCGCACCAAGTCGCATCGTCAGCCAACGGCAGACCGTTCACTCGTACGTGATCAAACTGTGCAATGGGTACTTGTCCAACTTTTTCTGGCCACCCAAAAATGCCAGATGGATCAAGAAGGCACATCCGATGATGTTTGCCTGACACGCTTCGATCATCTCACAACAGGCTTGCACGGTTCCACCTGTTGCCAGCAGATCATCGATCACCAAGACATTCTGCCCAGCCTCGATTCCATCGACATGCATCTCCAGCGTGTCGGTGCCGTACTCAAGTTCGTAACTGTAAGAATGCTTTTCGTAAGGAAGTTTTCCCGGTTTACGAATCGGTACCATTCCGACACCCAAGCGCAATGCCAATGGCGCTGCGAATAGAAAACCTCTTGCTTCGGCCGCAGCGATCACTTCGATCTGTTGGCTTTGATAGTGATTGGCGAATCGATCAATGCAAGCTTCAAAGGCAACATGACTACCTAACAGGGGCGTGATGTCTTTAAAAACGATACCCGGTTTTGGAAAATCCGGGATGTCGCGAATGTAATCGTCCAAGTTAAGCAAGTCTTTGGTTTCAGCCATCGATTTTGGTTTTCGTAAACGTTAAAGAAAATGAAAAACCGAGTATAGCAGCCGACGCAATATCGTTCCAATGAGGTCTCACCATGCAGGACGACCGAAGAATTGATCGTTTGTGTCTGAGCAGACGTTTTTGACACAGTAAACAACGAGGCTAACGCAGAAATGGCTCAGCCGGACATTACGTCAACGATAGTGTCACATCGGTCGTGACGTCATTTGAACCATCGTTAACGGTATACCGGAGTGTTCGATTCACTTCCGCTGGCAATCCGCTATGGTTGTACGTTAGTGTTCGCAAGACACTTTGATACTCTTCAACGGTGGCTGTCCCCGACAACGACAACACGCCTGTCGAGGCATCGAAGATTTGGATGATGTTGGATCCGAAATCCAGTGTGACAGCCAACTGGTCAGATTCTGAATCCAGCCCAGAGACGATGGCCACACTCGCTTGATTAAACGTGGTCGCAGGTGACTCAATCGACAGGTTTTCATCAACCAAATGTGGAAGCACAGAAACCGAACCACTGGATGTCAGGTTGCCAGGAGAAATCGTTGTCTCGCCGGTCACAGGTGTCGTCACCGCCAGATTTCGACTGGCGGTAAATGTCTGCTCGCCCGCCGTGACACCGATCTGGATCACTCGTTCAGTTGTCGATGGCGTGGCGCTTGTGTTTCGATACTGGACTTGTCTCAACGCTGCTTGATAGGCTGCGAGCGTATCGTCACCGACCAAAGTCAAAACACCGCTGGTCGCATCGAAACTTCCACTGATCGTCGCCGTGTCCAAGAAAATCAATTCGTCTTCACCTGTAACAAATCCATCGATCCCAATCGTAGCTTGACTGATGGTCGTATTTTCAGTTCCACTGATCGTCAGCGAGCCATCGATGCTGACTGCAGCAGACTGTCCGACCACTTCCAACGCACTCTCCTGAACGACCAGATCGATAGTCGTTTCTTCTTCCGTTGGTTGGCCGCTAAAAACTTCGCTGTCGATATCTTGCAGATCAAGATTAGCGAAGATTTGATCGATTCGCGTCTGGATATCTGTCGCAGACGATTCAAAGCCACGAGTCGCGAAGTTGCTGGACACTTGCGAAAGTTCATCCGTACCATCGCCGCCGTCGATGCTAATGCTGCGGCGAAGATTGAGCGACGAACCCAGCTCACCCGAGTCGTTACCCGGTCCGAGATCAATTCGCGTACCACGATTGAAGATCAGGTTCTGATTGGTCTGCGCCGGACGAAGTGCGACAAAATCGTCACCACTACCAAGATCGAGCGTTGCCCGCCTTCCGGAAGTCGTCGCGCCAGTGAACACGACTTCATCGTTGCCGTTGGCCATTTCAATGACCAGTTTTCGATTGACGCTGAGCGTCGCGGAAACAAATGTATCGTTACCGTCACCGCCGAAAACTTTGAAATTTCTTCCCGTTCGCGCGGCAGCAACCGCGAGCGTATCATCTCCGCTTCCAAGATAGAAATAGGCAGAACGACGAACGTTGGCATCCACTTCAAAAATGTCGTTGCCGTTCTCACCTTTGATGTGGAGAAAACGCGCATCGACGTTGTTGATTGAAAGGCGGTCGTTTCCATTCCCACCAAAAAAGGACAACTGCCTTTCGAGGAACACATTGTTGATGGCAACTGCGTCATTCCCGTCATTCATCACCAGAGTGACGAAGCGTTGCCCAGAAGCGATGAAGTTCCCATCGCCACCGTTGATTGTCGTATCCACACCGGCGATGACGAACTGACCAAGTTCATTTTGCGAGATCTCAATCTCGTTTGCTTGTGCGTCCCCGATCACCCTCAGCACATCTCCGCCGTCGATCACCGTGACATCACCGGCGAGCATGCGGCGAAGCTCGAGACGTTGATAGGTGTGGTTCACACCGATTCTATCTCGTCGACAGCGCGATGGATGGTGGTTCGAAGACATGATACGGATTGAAAAGTTGCGACGATAATTACGAAGCTTGGCGGCGTGCGGCTTCTTTGCGAATTCGATCGATACGTTCGTTGACCCGTTCACGGATCTTTTCGATTTTCGAATTGAGTTCTTTGCGGTATTTCTCAGTTGCCACTTTGGCTTTTGGGTGGTCGCTGCCATAGCCATCTTTGGAGAGCCGCTTTAGTTGTTTTTCCAGTTTCTCATTGACTTCATCTTCAGCGGCTTTGATTTGCCGCTCCATCGAGTCAACCAGTTTCTTGATTTGATCTGCGGCGTCAAATTTTTTCTTATCGCCATCCTTGTCCGACTTTGATTTTGCATCCTTACTGTTCTTCTTGGCGTCCGCAGACGACTTGGGGCGTTCCGTTCCTTTTTTACCCGGCTTCTTTTTGTTCTGACCTTGTTTGGAGTGAGCGTTCTTTTTCAAGTCTTCTAATCGCCGATGAGCATCGGACTGGTCTTTCTTGGGTGTCGACTTGCCCTTTTCTTTGGATTTGATTCGGTTCGATTCAGCCATTGCCTTTTCGGCCATTTGGGTGGCTCGTTCCATTCGGGCTTGAGCCTGTTCGACTTGCTTGGCCATCTCCTCACGTTCGCGTTCGAACATCTTGATTTGAGTCGCAAGTTTCTCTTTTTCATCTTCAAGCTGTGAAACTCGAGCTTTCATCGACTTTGATACTTGAGCCATTTGGGCAATGCGAGTCTTCTCTACTTGCTGTGCTTTAGCAGACTTTGCCAGAACTTGCTGGAGTTCCTGGAGTGCTTTTTCTCGTTTCGCAATGGTTGCTTGTAGCGACTCGATTTCATCATTCGCTTTCCGCGACTTGTTCTCGTCTTTGAGCATCGTTGTCAGTTTTGCTCGCAACTCATCGGTTTCTTTTTTGCTTTGGGCGAGCTCTTGTCCCAGCGCAGACTGCTCCTTTTCGCTCTTCTTCAGCATCTTGGCAAATTGATTCGCCTGTTGGGCCAGCTCTTCAGCCTGGGCTTGCTGTCGAGTTGATTTTGATTTGGCGAATTCAAGATCCTTCATTGCCTGGTCAACGGCAACTTTGAGCTGATTCATTCGCTGGGCGGATTGCGATTTGGCTTCATTGAGTTCCGACATTGATGCCGCCAGCTTCAGCTCCAGTTCCTTGATTTGCGAGGAGGAGTTTTGCACAGCAACCTTGGCCTTCCGCTCGGTCGCGTAAATGCGCTCGTTTGCGGATTTGACTTCCACTTTCAGTTCCGCGACGACGGTTTCCAGGTGCTCAACTTCTTTTCGCGAAAGCTCAAGTTTTTCCTTGAGCGCAGCAGCTTCCCGCGCCGCCAAATTGGATGCGGATGAATTAGACGTCGCAACGTCGCTCGGCGATGCAAAGACGTTTTCGCCGCTGACGACCGAACCTTCCACGTTGTTGAAATACTCAACGGAAATGGAATTCGTTGGATACTCATTCAAGGGATACTCACCCGCGGGATACTCAACCACCGGATATTCAGCGATGGGGTACGCGTTGGCTGGCGGATACGCATTGGATGGGTATTCGACCGGCAAGCCTGAAACAAAATTTCCTCCGCTGATAATGTTGCCGTTCTCTCCAACAATGACTTCACCGAGTTTGTACTCGGCAGGATAGGCGGGGTAACTCATCGGAAGTTCGCCAACGACGTTTGGGGCGATGGGGCTGCCGATCGAATTCCCGTAAACCGTATTTGGATAACTAACGATCGGTGCAGAATTAAAGGGCTGTTGAATTTGATTTTGAAGACAACGGTTGCAACCCGGAGGCAGCGGCGGAAAAAACTGCCCGGCGATCGGTTGTGCTTGTTCGTAAACGGGCACCGGCGAGTAGATCCCCTGCAACGGCTCCTGCGCGTAAATGCTTGGATAGCCGATCAACAACGTTGCGGAGAAAGCCAACGCCGAACCTGCGATCTTTGAAAGGGACTGCGATAAGAACGAGCGGGTCAAACTTCGTTTTTGGATGCGTTTCATGAATCGGTATCAGGTTGAAAATTCGCGGCGACAACAGGTGCTTTGACAGCCTCCCTCAGTCCCCCAATTTAACAGAAGCAATCCAAATTGTTAGTTTTTGCCAAGACTTTTTGCGTTATTAAAACCGCGTCAATTCTAGCGAGAATTGGCTCCAAAGAATCGCGTTTTTCCACGCGGCGAAACGGGCCTACCGGCGACAGCATTCGCCTGACTGGCGGAGAACGTGCCTGACAGGAGCTAGCTTGGAATCCGCCAAAGCCGTTCGGTCCATGTCAGTGAGAGGACCGCAGCAGCAGCGCCCCAAATGGTCCCACCCAAAGTGCCGATGAATCCAATATCGGCCAACAAGTCAGTTGCCGACATCGTTGCGATCGTGATCCCGACGCAAATCAACCCGAACGCCAAGCTGACCAAGACAAATACTGAAAAGCAGGTCAACAGCGTCATCAATGTCACGGCCAGCGAACCAGCAAACGTGCGGAGACGTTTTCGCAGATCGAACATGCCGCCGGACTCACGAAAACGTTGAGCGATCAATCCAGTTCGGATGATCGCAGGCGTGACGATGATCGTCAGCACGATCGCGGCGAACGGCGAATATCGCATGCAGGCAAAAAAGAGTCCGCATCCGGTCACAATTTGAAATACGTGGACCAATGAAATGGTGTTCCGGCCCAACGACTTCCCAGACGATTGCACGCTGGGTGAATCAAACGTCGTCGATCCACCGCTTCGGTTTGAAACGTCGGTTGTATCCATCAACTCGCCACTGTCCCTGTTTATTGGCCGAACGATGGTCAGTCTGACCATTCATTCCATTGGATTCGTTCGCTTTTCGAAGTTCGAAATTGCGGATTGAATATAATCCTTGGTCTACAGATGCCGCCGGTCGACGATCGTC
The DNA here is from genome assembly GCA_038534355.1 of Planctomycetota bacterium. Lineage (GTDB taxonomy): Bacteria > Planctomycetota > Planctomycetia > Pirellulales > Pirellulaceae > Mariniblastus. The sequence goes on along the minus strand of JBCAWX010000034.1, from coordinate 60,417 downwards.
CATTTACCCGACCTATCCCTATTTCGGTCAGGCAGAGGTCGTCAGTGACGCCGCATCCGCTTTACTACGACATTCATCGTATCATGAACATTCGGAAAGTGAAGTTTGCGTCTGTTTGCAATTGAACGTTTCGAGTATTCTTTATCGTCTGTTTTTCCCTTTCGGCCATAAATATCTGGGCGGCACCACTCGCTCAAGAACAAAAGGTGAACGTTTTTCTGTCCGATTAAGCGGCTCAGATCGGCGATTCACAGCGATTGGTTTGTTTTCTAGCTTCGAGGAATTCGGTTTTATCCATGACGGATTTGCCACACTTTGACTCCGAAGGGCACGTGCACATGGTGGACGTTGGTAAAAAGCCGACGACTCACCGAGTTGCCGTCGCATCAGCGGTGATCACGATGCAACCATCGACGTTGCAACGCATTAAGGATCGCAAGTTCGCCAAAGGTGATGTTTTCGAGTTGGCAAGGGTTGCCGGTGTCATGGGTTCCAAACGAACCGCAGACCTTATCCCTCTCTGCCACCCGTTAACAATCGATTCGGTGCAGATAAGCGTCGAACCGATCGACGACGCAAGTGTCCGATTGGTCGCGAGAGTTTCGACTCATGGTAAGACCGGGGTCGAAATGGAAGCGATGACCGCAGTCATGGCGGCGGGTTTAACAGTCTACGACATGTGCAAGAGTGTTGATCGTTCGATGACGATTGGACCCGTTCAACTCGACGAAAAACTTGGCGGCAAAAGCGGACATTTCGTTCGCTCTCCGCAAAAATGAATTCGATATCAACAGGATGAAACAGTGAGCCAGATTATCAGTGGCAGTACTTCGATGGATGCCGAAGCACCAACTGGCACAAACGCACTTAATGGCCTGCATGCCGTGTACGCTCCGATCATGAGTGAACTGCGGAAGGTCGAAACGATCCTTCAGTCCGAACTCAACAACGACACGCCGTTGGTTGACGAATTGCTCAACCATAGCCGTTTGCTGGGTGGGAAACGCATTCGGCCCGTCTTTCTATTGCTTTCCGCCGCTTGCACTGGTGGTATTTCTGAGCGACATCTGAAAATGTCAGCGGCCCTTGAAATGATTCACACGGCGACGCTGATCCACGATGACCTTTTGGACAACGCACACACACGCCGACATCGACCGACTGCCAATGCAACATGGGGCGCTAAACAAACCGTCCTGCTCGGCGACTATTTGTTTACCCATTCGTTTTACCTGGCCAGTTTGGCCGGCTCGGCAGAGGCACTCAAGATGTTAGCCCAAGCGAGCAACTTGGTTTGCGAAGGAGAGATGCGACAAAATGCCTACCAAGGCAATTTCGAACTCGACGAGCCAACTTACATCAAGCTGATTGCTGACAAGACCGCTGAGCTGTGCGGAGTTGGTTGCCGCCTCGGTGCTTTTCTTAACGACGCCAGCGACGAAGAGATCCGGCAACACTATACGTACGGTCGCAACTTGGGCATCTCGTTTCAAATTATCGACGATGTTTTGGACATTGTTGGCTCACCCGATAACGTTGGCAAAACGTTGGGTACCGATTTAATCAATCAAAAACCAACACTGCCTGTGATTCATGCCATCGCGACTCGAACCGGCCAGGCAAAAACAGAGCTCAAAGAGTTTCTGCAGCTGCCGGTCAAAGATGTCAAAGCGGCCAACAGCCGATTGATTCACTACCTCAACGAAACCGACTCAATCGAATACGCGCGAGGTCAGGCCCGCGCCCACGCGGAATCGGCAATTCAGTTTGCCGAGTCGCTTCACCAGTCGGAATATTCGCAGGCGTTGGTTTTTCTGGCAAATTTTGTCCTATCGCGAACACACTAGACCGTTGTGGCTCAAGTTTAGAACGATTTTCGGTTATGATAACGCCGAAGAAATTGATTCTCGTTCTATCTTTAGTTTTCAATGCGTTGCCCTTTTTGCCATTCAACCAATGATAAAGTTATCGATTCGCGTTCAACGGATCGTGGCTTCGTCATCCGGCGACGACGACGCTGCTTGAATTGTGAAAAACGATTCACCACATTCGAACGAGTGGGTGAGCTTGATTTTCGTGTCGTCAAAAAAGACGGTTCTCGCGAACCATTTCAATCTGAAAAGATCCGCAAAGGGATCGAGCGGGCTTGTTGGAAGCGTCCGATCGCCATCGATCGCGTTGAGCAGATTCTGATTGAGATCGTACAGGGCATTTACGTTAATGAGTCCCCTGAAATCGACAGCTCGTTCATTGGCGAAATGGTGATGGAAAAGCTGATTGATCTAGACGATGTTGCTTACATCCGTTTTGCCAGCGTCTATCGGCAGTTTCGGGACATTCACGACTTCTTTGAAGAGGTTCGACCGATCCTGGACAAAAATCAGATCAACGTGAAAGCCGAGAATCAGCGCAAAACGACGAAGGGTGAGTCCAACGGCAGCGATCAGGTTTAATCACAAAACCCCATCACCTCTCACAACCGTTCGCAAAAAAACGTTTGCAAACAACTACCCGGACGCCGAGTTGAACTGTAGCAGCTGGTCATAAGTCACACCGCTACCTCCAAAAAGGTCCAGCGCACTCCCCACAGTGACGTCGATCGCGCCTCCGCTCAGTTCCGCGACCCGATAGACGTCGCTCATGTCACTGACACCACCGGCGTACGTCAAAGGTAGACGGCGCCATTGCCCCAGCAACGCGACCAGCTCTTCATCGATGCCCTGGCACAAACCTTCGACGTCCGCAGCATGAATAAGAAACTCGTCACAGTAACCTGCGAGTCGATCGAGTGTCGTTGGTGAGAGTTCTAATTCCGTCAACGTCTGCCAACGATTCATGGCTACGTGCCATCCTGATGCTGTCCTTTTACAACTCAAGTCGAGGACAACGCGATGTTTGCCAACTCGATCGACCAGCAATCGCAATCGATCTTCGAGAAATTTTCCCGTCTCATCGAACAACCAGGACGTCACGATGACATGGCTGGCGCCGGCGTTCAACCACTCTTCAGCGTTGTCTGCATGGATTCCGCCGCCAATCTGAAGTCCTCCATGGTAGGCCTCCAATGCGGCACGGGCCGCTTCGTCATTGCCAGCTCCGAGCTTGATGACATGACCGCCGGTTAATTCATCCTCAGCGTACTTACGAGAAAACCACGCTGCCGGTTGCTCGGCAACGTGGTTTTCAATGAGTGAATCAGCTTCGGCGTCGTCTTCTGAATCAACGAGGCTGCTGCCAATGATCTGTTTGACTTTACCGTCGTGCAGGTCGATACAAGGGCGAAACTTGGTCATTCAATCAGTCTACACCAAGATCGCATCGGGCGTTATTCGTCACTCTTTGATGTTCGCGACTTCGCCACCGGCCCGTGTACCGTAAGCAATGTAAACCTCTTCGTCGATACTGTCAGCAACGAAGTGGGTCGATCCATCGGCCAACGTGACATTGATTCCAGTCGCATGAGCACTGCGGAAATCCTCAAAGTGCAAGTCTGGATCATTGGGCGCATGATCTGTAATCGCAACAATTCGAGCAAATGGTTCTTCCAGGTCTGGCACGACGCCGATCCATGAAATTGGCCCGATTGTATTGAGTCGCTCACCAATCATGATCGTATTGCTGGAACCGTCGGTGATTTGACCGAATCTGATTTTACTATTTGCATAAAAGACGCCATTGCCATCGAGTGGTGAATCCCCGATCTCGTTGCTGCCAAAGCAACCCGAGTAGTTGCTTCGCGAGGCCCACAGTTCCTCATGTTCGTGATCGTCTTCAGGAGGCTCATCGTGCTTGAGCCCGGAGAACTTGTGATCGTGATCGCCATGTTCGATATGCGTATCCAGGTTGACCACAACTTCCGTCGTTGGATCCGATGGGCAAAGAAAAACATCCATTTCCGACTGGATGATTTCGTGATGCAATTCGTCCTCGATCTCGATATTGAAGTTGATCTGCTCGGCAATGTTGTTTTGCTCGAGGAAAGGGAGCGCGTACGCGGACCAGCCCCAACCCGGACCTGATAAAGCGTTATTGACGTCAACGGTTGCCGTCCAACCGGGAGGAAAGTGCATGTGAGCACTTTCGTAGTTCATGACGGCCAATCCCATCTGACGAGAGTTGTTAGCACACTGAGTACGTCGTGCTGCTTCGCGAACCTGCTGGACCGCTGGCAACAACATGCCGATCAAGATTCCAATGATGGCGATGACCACCAACAACTCGACCAACGTAAAACCTTTTTGAGACTTCATAATTCAACCCGACTTTGAATGAATGGATGTTTGATGGACTGACCGGAGAAAGTCAGTCGAATCGATGAGGGCCCGAAGCCTTGTGCCTGAACTGGCATCAAGTAGCCCATCAACGACTGGTTGTCGGAACGAAGAACAGCAGAAACAACTGATATGTTCTGGTCGATGCATCGCTCCTGGAATGACACGATCCTGGCGTGTCAAAGCTGGATTTGACGACGGTCAAATCGATAGCAGATCAAACATTCACTGGCGGGGCTCGGCCGCTGATCCGAAGCGTGGATTTCAAAGAAGGAGATTCAAATCGGTCAATCGGCAACTCAAACACTTGTGAGTCGAGTTGCAATTGAATCGACGAAATTGGCGTTGCTGCAAACTCAGCGACAATCTGACAAATCAGACAGTCGTGTTGATGGTCTTGGCTTGGACCATCCGGCAACGTGGGATCATGAGGTTGTGTGTGTGACTCTGAGCAACAATCGTGATCAACCGCGGAGATCGAATCTCTACCGCGACTTGCATCACTTTCATCGGAATGGTGCGTGTGCGTCGACGCAACAAACCCTGTTAACAGCAGCGAAGCCGTTAATAGGAATGCGGTAATGTTGGGTCGAGAGATCATGCTGATAAAATGGCGCCGATTTTTCAATCAGGTCAGTCAGTTAACGAAACAAGGTTAACGAGGATAGATCGCTTACAGCGTTTCTTCCTTTGACCAACGATAACCAAACCCGTCACTTAGTTCAATCCGCCATTGTTCCCAAGAGACCGTATTGGGCTGGAACGCGATCAAATGAACGGATTTTCCGCTTATTCGAGTCGTCGAAGCCAACGTCGGTTTGGCGACATCCTTGACAGTTGGTCATCGTCAACGAATTACTAACACAAATTTAATACTTCTGGATCACCAAGCTGCAATTCGTTCCTCCAAAGCCGAAGGAATTGCTGAGCACGGTCGTTGGAGAAGCTTCGCACGTTTCGGTCACAACCGGTAGACCAACCACTTTGTCATCTGGGTCATCGAGATTGACGTTTGGCGCCAGAAATTCCTGTTGCATCATCAGGATGCAAAAGATCGCTTCTTGAGAACCAGCAGCGCCCAACGCGTGCCCCGTCATCGATTTAGTCGATGAAAATGGTGGCGGGTTGCCGTTGAACACGCGAAGCGTTGCGTCCAGTTCAACAATATCACCTGCTGGCGTCGAAGTGGCGTGCAAATTGACGTAGTCGATCTGTTCGGCGTTGACGCTTGCATCGTTGAGCGCCGCTCGCATTGCCTGTTCGGCACCCACTCCATTGGGGACGACCATCTGATCTCCGTCGCAACTGGCTGCGGCACCAGCAATGATCCCGTGAATATGAGCTCCTCGAGCTTTCGCTACTTCATAATTTTCGAGGAGAAGGATGCCCGCACCTCCAGAGAACACAAAGCCATCTCGGTTTTTATCCAACGGCCGCGAAGCTCGTTCCGGTGCGTCATTAAAATCGGAGGTCAGCGCTCGCATCCCATCAAAAGAACCGGCAGAAAACGGGCTGATATCTTCGGCACCACCGACAAACACGCGTTTTTGCCGACCACTACGAATGGTGTCCATGCCCAACATGATGGCGTGTGCCGAAGTCGCACAAGCGGACGTAATCGAGTATGAGTGACCGTGGATCTTGAAAATACTGCCCAAATTCGCAGACAGCGAAGAACCCATAATGACGGGAACATGGTAGGCGCCAACTTTTGAGGCACCACGTTCGCGAACGCGATCGCAGAGAAACAGCACGTCATTGATACTGGCACCCGCACCGGTACCGACGATCAATCCGGTTTCCGGTGACTGCACGTCACTATCACTCAAACCGGAATCCTTGATCGCGTCTACCATCGAGGCAGCCGCCAGTAACGCGGATTCACAGAGAAAGCGGTTCTGTTTGCGATCAAAAAGATCCGCCAGTCCGTCGACGCGAATATCACCGCAAACTTGCGACCTCAGTCGGTGCGTTTGCCATGATTCCGGAGCCCGAATGACGCTCCTGACTCCATCCTGTAGTGCTTTGGCATTAACATCCAAACCGGTTCCAAACGCACTGTTGATTCCAATTCCGGTAACTGCAATTTTTGGTTGAGACATGTCGAAACAAGTTCACGTCGCAAAGTCTAAATATCAGGCCGACAGCGGCAACTGGAATACTTGCAATCAGCAAAAGTAATCCTTCCATTTGAAGAGGCTAATTTAACTGACACAAATCACAAATTCCATGGCCTCTCTGCCGTTTGAAGCATCATCGGCAAATGGGGGTTCGGATCATCCGCATTTTGTTAGAATGCGGGTTCTCCATCTTCCGCCATCTTCTGCTAACCCAAGCCTGATTTCATGAGAGTCCTTTCTGGCATCCAACCCACCGGTCGGCCCCACTGGGGAAACTACTTCGGTGCCATTCGCCAATATATCGACATGCAGTCGGAAGATCAGAGTTTCTATTTCATCGCAAATCTTCACGCGTTGACTACGATTCGCGACGGAGACCAACTCCGACAATATTCGGTGGATACGGCGATGGATCTGCTGGCCCTGGGACTTGATCCGGATCAAGCGACCCTTTTCATCCAGTCCGACATCCCTGAAATCAGCGAACTTTGCTGGATTTTGATGTCCGGCACACCCATGGGCCTGCTAGAACGTTGTGTCTCTTACAAAGACAAAATCGCCAAAGGCCTCCCGATTGTTACGGGTTTGTTTACCTATCCGGTCCTGCAGGCAGCAGATATTCTGGCCTACGATTCGGATGTCGTTCCAGTTGGCGAAGATCAAAAACAGCACATTGAGGTCTGTCGAGACATCGCCCAAGCATTCAACCACACTTACGGCGAAGTGTTTGTTTTGCCCAAACCCAAAATTTTGGACGCCTCCGCGAAAGTTCCCGGCACCGATGGTGAGAAAATGTCCAAAAGCTATGGAAACTTCATTGAGATCTTCGAAGACCCGAAACCAATGAAGAAAAAGATCATGAGAATCTCCACCGACTCGCGGCCCATGGAAGATCCCAAAGAACCGGAGTCAGATCACCTGTTCCAACTATATACGCTGTTTGCCACCGAAGACCAACGTAACGCCATGGCCGACATGTACCGGGCTGGTGGCTTCGGCTACGGGGATGTCAAAAAAGCGCTGGCCGAAGCCGCAGAAGCGTACTTCGAGCCCGCGCGAGAACGTCGAGCAGAACTGGCCAACAACCTTGATCGCGTCCACCAGATCCTCGGCGATGGTGCGTCAATGGCGCGCAAAAAAGCGGCAGAAGTTCTTGGACGAGCCAAACAAGCGTGCGGAGTTTAGATCGCATGAACGTCATCGGAATCGGAACCGACATCATCCAATGCCGACGAATTGCCGGGATGATCGAGAAACATGAAGAGACGTTTATTACACGTGTCTACACCCAACGTGAAATCGACTATTGCAGCGCCCGCAAAGCCGCGATTCAACACTACGCAGGTCGCTGGGCCGCTAAAGAAGCGATCTTGAAAGCGATGGGAACCGGCTGGGCGCGTGGTATTCAATGGACTGACATCGAAGTCGTTAACGATGGCGGTGGCAAACCTTCCGTTGAACTGGGCGGCGAAGCAAGACGAATCTGCGAGTCCATGGGGATCGCCCAAGTCCTGATCAGCATCTCGCATTGCGAAGAATTTGCCACAGCGTTCGCAACAGCCGTCGGCCAACCCTCCAGCTGATTCGCTAAACCTCGGAATCGCAATACTCTGAATCGCCAAAACTCTGAATTGCAAAAACTCGGAATTGCGACGACGTATTCTGCGTCATTTGCGCGAAATCCCCGTCGTTTCAGGGGGAGCAGCCAGTATCGTTTTTGCCGACCACTGACGACGGCAAAACCGCCAAAGTTTTAGACGTTTTCGCAATGCTTCGTTCTGGAATTCCGACTCCACCGAATCAAACTATGGGCAGCCACGTTCAATAGTTGATTTTGATAATTGAGTCAGTGTTATGCGCTCCCCCTTTGCCAACGACTCCCAAGCCCCAGAAATGCTACTCGCGTGTGAACCGCTTGAACCTCGGTTGATGCTCTCGACGGTTGAAATCATCGCAGCGGGGGTTACCAATCAGGAAACGATGCAGCTGCAAATCGATGGAGCGACCGTCCAGGTGTACGAAAACGTTGGCGGTAACGCTTATGGAAATCAGTTCCAAACATATCGATACGACACGGTTGATAGCTTGACCGCGGACCAGATCCGGATTGCGTTTACCAATGATTTGTTCGACCCAGACAACGGCGTCGATCGAAACTTGCGAGTTGATGCCATCTTGATCGACGGGGTTCGTTACGAAACGGAGTCGCCAAATGTTTTCTCCACCGGAACCTGGCGGCCAGAAGACGGAATCGTCGATGGCTTTCGCACCAGCGAATACCTTCACACTGACGGCTACTTCCAATTTGCAGACCAATCTTCTGGCAGCCAAATCTCGATACGAGCTCGGGGAAACGAGGGTGTCGAGTTGTTTCAGCTAAAAATTGATGGCACTCTGGTTCAACAGTTTGAAACGACTGATCAATTTCAGGTTTTCGAATACACTGCCGATGAGATTGTTAGCGCCGACCAAATTCGAATTGACTTTATCAATGACCAATACGACCCAGCCAATGGCGTCGACAACAACCTTTTTGTCGATCACATCGTGATTGATGGTGAAACTTTCGAAACCGAAGCACCAACAACTTTCTCGACTGGCACTTGGCGGGTCGAAGATGGAATTCAATCAGGATATCGACAAAGCGAAATCCTGCACACCAATGGCTATTTTCAGTTTGCGACCGCGCCGGCAGAACCGGGCATCATTGGGTTAACTCTCGACTCGCTGACGATCAACGAAGACTTGGGCGAACTCAATTTTGTGATTTTTCGCTCTGGCGGTTCCGACGGACAAGTGACCGTGGACTATGAAACAGCATTCGATTCGGCCACCTCAGAGGATGTTTCTGCGGCCAGTGGGCAATTGGTCTTCGGCGATGGCGTGACCAGTTTGCAGGTCACTCTGAACATTGTGGATGACTCTGAAATTGAAACGGATGAGACATTTCAGTTTGTGATCAGTCGTCCGACCAATGGAGCGACGCTGGGACCAATCACGACTCAATCCGTAACAATTGTCGACAATGACGCGCCGGCAACTGGCATCATTTTTGAAGATCGCTTCGATGTCGTTTCGAACTGGACGGTCGATCCATTTGGTACTGACACAGCAACCACGGGTGCCTGGGAAATTGGTTCACCGCAACAAACGACCTCCAACGGTGTAACCCTGCAGCCCAACTCGGGATTCAACAGCCCAGGAGCACTGGTTACGGGTCTTGCTTCCGGAAGTTCAGTTGGCAGCTTCGACATCGACAACGGCGTTACATCCGTACTCTCTCCTCTGGTCGAACTACCCGCGGGAGCGGAGATTGAATTGTCCTATGTCTATAGTTTTGCTTATCTCGAAAACGCGACGAACGCCGACTTCTTTCGAGTCTCGGTCCTATCCAATGGCGTCGTGACCGAGATTTTTGATGATCATGCACACAGCGCCGTTCAAGCTGGTGCATGGATTGAAAAACAATTCGACCTTTCGCCATTTGCCGGCAACACTGTTCAACTACTCATTGAAGCGGCCGATCTGCCCGGTGGTAGTTTGGTTGAGTCGGCGGTCGACAATGTGGTGATCGAAGTCCTGCCAAATTTGCCGGGAACGATCAACGTTGGTACGACCAGTGTCAATCTCGACGAAGATTCAGGCGTTGCCGAAGTCACGCTTGTTCGGTCTTCGGGACGCGTCGGTACCGTCAGCATCCAATACGCGACCAGCCCGGGTTCGGCATCGAACAGCGATTTTGTCCCTGTCAGTGGCACCGCAATTTTTGCGGACGGGCAAGCGGAGCTGACCGTTCAGATTCCGATCGTCGATGACAGTCTGGAAGAATCGCTTGAATCGTTCGAGTTGATTCTGTCCGACCCGACTGGAGGCGCCATACTTGGAAACAACGACCGGGCAGTTGTCACGATCGTAGACAATGACAACTCGGTTTTAGATTACCTTCCCGATCTGACTCCGATCGCGTCGACGCTGACAGAACGTTTGAGCATCGATACAAATGAAATCCCGGGACGTACGCTGTTGCGTTTTTCGACCGAAGTTGCCAATGCGGGTGACGGTCCATTGGAAATCTGGGGCGGCTCGGTTTCTGGCGTATCACAGCAAGTCTTCCAGCGAATCTATCAGGAAGATGGTGGATCGCGTGACTCGTTAGCAGGAGAATTCGTCTACCATGCCAGTCACGGGCATATTCACTTTGAAGGATTTGCGACCTATGACCTGATCTTGACCGACGCTTCCGGCGAGATTGTTGCCAGCGGCGGTAAGACCAGCTTTTGTTTGATTAACATCCGGCAACCTCTGTCCGATGTCACCGCTGCAGCCGGGCTGGTTCACGGCCGCGGCGGCAGTAGTTGTGGACAGGTTCAAGGAATCAGCACCGGTTACTCTGATGTTTACTCTGCATCCCTTGATGATCAATGGATCGATGTCACTGACGTTCCAGACGGCACCTATTGGTTGGAAATTGAAACGGACCCAGACAACCACATTCAAGAGACCAACGAGTCCAACAACACCGCACGTGTTCAAATCACGATCAACAACGGCAATGTCACCTCTGGCTGATGCTCGATACCGTTAAGTAACGACACCGTTGGCCAAGAGTCTTGCGACGCCACAGAATCGTCAGATTTGGCAGAATCCGAACCGCTGCACTGTTCATATTGAGGGGATTGGCAGAATCCGAGTGCGGACATCCGTACCGTTTTAACGGAGGCGTAGCGTAGATCGCGTTTACTCTTTCCTTATTCGGTTACTACTCGACTTTCGGACCATGCCATGAATCACGATTTCATCAACCATTATGAAATTTTGGAAGTTTCAGCGAACGCCAGCTTCGAAACAATCGAACGAGTGTTTCGTTTCCTGGCCAAACGATTCCATCCCGATAGCAACGAAGCATCCGAGCCCGAAAAGTTCAAAACCATCGTCGAGGCGTATCAAACACTCGCCAATCCAGAAAGTCGTGCGAAGTTCGACGCCGACCTGGAAAGGAACCGATTGGCGGAACGTTCGATCGAGGAAGGCGCCGGTAGTGTTGACGATGACGCCGCTGATCGACACAGACTCCTCTCACTTTTTTATGCTCAACGCCGTCGCGATATGAAATATCCAGGAATTGGAATTTCGACGGTCGAGCATCTGATGAACATCCCAATCGAGGTCCTCGACTTTCATATCTGGTACTTCCGTGAGAAGGGTTGGATCATGCGTGAGGAAGGTGGAACGTTGTCCATTACTGCCGACGGCGTTGACCACCTGGAAAATTCCGCATTGTCCAAAGTCGAAAGTCAACTGAAACGAATTACGGACGAATCAAACCGGCTCAGCGACAAATCGAAACCGCAGAAAAAATCCGAACCGGTCGCAGTCTAAGCGTCTCGACAATTGCGTTGACTTCACAAGTCAGCTTGCAACAGCTTGACGAGCCAATGGATCTCTTTCGCGATCCCATCCGCCAAGGACGACTCTGCGTGAGCTTTCGGTAAAACGTTCCATGCATACGTTTCGACTTCGACGTGAGGCGGAATCGCATTCTTTGCAAAACATCCCGATTCTTGAAGCACCCGAAAACAGTTTACGATTTCAAACTGAGTCGTGTGCAGTTCGCCCAATCGTTCCATAAAGATCGGAACGTGAAAATGAACTCGCCATGTTTCATCGTTGGCGAGAGAACGCTGTTCGGACCCAGCTAGGGCATCTGGCAAGTCCTCAAAGAACTGACAACCTTGCAAAACACGGCCATCCACTGAGTCTTCAGCACCGATCATGGAACTGGTTTGAACCGATGTTTGATGAAGGTATTTTGGCTCATTAAACGTTGCAAGTTGTTCCAAAACCAAATTCGAATTCGCTCCGCCCAAACGTGCTTCGACTGCGGAAGAAACCTGAACTTTGCCAACTTGAATTCCGGCTTCGAGATAGGCTGCGATTGCGTTTGCCTGCGGTTCAAACATCACTGCCGAATGACAGACGTCGTGGCAAACCGTGATGTGTCGCCTGATTTGACTGGCAGTGACCTGATGAGCAGTCGACGCCGGCAGCAGTGACTGCTCAAAAAACTGCCGAATGTCATCCGCACAATCCAGCAAACAACCGGGCTCGGGTTCAATGCAGATGCGAATCAATCGACCCGTTTCGGCTTCCATTTGAACCAGTTGCCTCGCATTGCTGGCCAGCAGATTGGACGCTTGCTCAAGCGTCACCAAATCGTCAGAGCAAAATCGTTTGGAAAGATCACTCTGTCCACGATCTTTGGGGCCCGTTGGCCAACCGATCGGCAGCGTCGAAATGGTGCCCACTTCTCCAGTTGGAAGTAAACCGTCAAGAATCGTGGCCAACTGTTGCGTGTATTGGGAACGCTGCAGTGAGGCCCACGTCGGTTCGTAGACTTCATGTTTGACGACATCTTGGTGGAAGTCCGCGAAAGGGAAGCCGTTGAATGTATAAGGCTTGAGTCGGTGACCATCCAGCAAGTCCCGAAACTCATGAATCTCGGCAGAACTCATCCCGACAGCAGCATCGTTGGCCAGCCAAAGTCCAACTGGTAGCGGCTCGATGCCATCTTCGTGAACAAGCTCGCGAACACGTTTTGCATGAGCCAACAAATTGGTTTTGATGGAATGCAGCGTCGTACCGGCATGCACGTTCGTGCAGTACCCAATCGGCGGAAAAGGGGAGGGTGGATTCAATGAAATAGCGCGCAAATCCAACGTTGGAGACTTGAAATGAGAAATTTCTCGGAAATGCCAAGAATGTTTCGTCCACGACGAATAAGGCTTGTTGCTAAATTATAACGCACGTGGCTTTGCCGCGAATCTCACAGGAAAGAAATGAACACGTACTGCCATCCACCCGTGAAACCTCCAGTCAAACCGTTGAATTACCAGCCAAAAGCTGACGTTCATCACGTTCATGCCCAAGGTTATGTGGCCAGTCACGAGACACATTCCATTGCGATTGGCTACTTGTTCTGGCTGATCGGCTTTATGGGAGCACACCGTTTCTATTACGGCAAACCACTGACAGGGATCCTCTGGCTCTTCACATTCGGCTTGTTCGGAATCGGCTGGGTGATTGACCTGTTTCTCATTCCGACGATGAATGAAGAGGCGAACCAACGATTCCTACCAGGCCCCGTCGATTACAACGTCAGTTGGTTACTTTTCTGGCTGGGCAGCGTTTTTGGACTGCATCGCTTCTATCAAGGCAAAGTTGTATCTGGAGTGATCTTTCTGTTGACCGGCGGAGTCTTCGGTATCGGCGTCATCTACGATATTTTGACGATGAATGATTCCATTTCCAGAATGAATTGCTACCGAGTCAGACAATACGCTCGGTAGCGGTATAGCTCGATAAAGAATCGGCTTGATAAAAGGCTTGGATCGATGAAGACCGCGCCGTGTCTCAAGCGTTCTAAAGTGTCTTGCGATCCAGCGAGCGATAGTTGGGTCGAGCCAGGTTCTTGATCAAACCAATTTTCTCAAACGCAGCCAACGTCAGGTAGGTCAAGTCAATCTCCCACCAACGGTGACCATGACGTGCTGAACGAGGGTCGGCATGATGGTTGTTGTGCCAGCCCTCTCCATTGGTCAAGATCGCGAACAACCAGTTGTTCCGGCTGTCTTCTCTGGTTTCATAGTTGCGATATCCCCACATGTGAGCTGCGGAGTTAATCGCCCAAGTCACATGCCACGTGTAGATCGTTCGCATGATGACGGTCCAAAAGAAGAAGCTGTAAGCAAAGTACAGAATGTTTTCGGGAGCAAAGATAAACGCGAGCCCAAATCCTAATGCCAAAAACGCAACAGCATGAGCGACGTAAACCCAAACCCAATTGAGTCCGCGTTGTAACCACATGTAATAAGGATCGCGCATCAAGTCACGACAATACTTGTCGTACGCAGCCGCCGTGCTCAAATCTTTGTTGTCCACAAACATCCAACCCATATGAGCCCAGTATCCACTGACGTTTGGCGTATGAGGGTCGGGCTGGTGATCAGAGTGCTGATGATGGACTCGGTGAACTAACACCCAACGTGCAGGCGAATCTTGAAAACTGCAAACACCCAATGTTACTAATGTGTACTCCAACCATTTGGGACAATCAAATCCTTTATGGGTCAACAGTCGGTGGTAGCCCGCTCCAATTCCCATCGACGTAAAGATGTAATTTCCGATTGGCAGAAACAACAATCCCCACCACGAAAAGAACGGGTAGACGGCCAACGGAATCAACAAATGAAACGCGATCACTGGGATCACATACGACCAAAGGATCTTGCTATCGGACGTCACACCCTCGGGCCGAGGAACGCGCTTTGTCGCTTCTCGCTCGACATGGATGTCTTTGGCAATGTCGTCGCGATCACCACCAGTCTGGTTGGCGCCGTTCTCCAACACTTGGCCGTTGGCATCAGAGGCCGCTTGTTCGTCAGGAGTATCTTGCTTGGATGGTTCAATATCAGTAGCCATAGGACGCAGCGTTAATTGAGGAAAGCAGTTTGGATCGAATTCGCTTTGTCGAATTCACCTAAGACAAATTCACCTAAGTCGAACTCTGTCGGCGAATTCTGCTCAGAATTCAACAAGCAACATGATATCGGGAGACAAGTAAATTCGATAGCTCAGATTCTCTCGATTCGTATCATGAAACGAGGTGAGCGATTCCGCACGACAATGATTCATCGGACGTTCCCGAAGAGTCCAATTCATCGACAAACCAGCGACCATTCCATCAACGACTGAACGTTCGGACCTGCCAAACGGCCATCGATCGAATCAGTCCAACGTTTCGTAAACCAGTGAGCGAACTCTATTGCCCCATTTACGATTGCCGTAGGGATTGATCTGAACCATATACAAGATCGCGAGATCCTTTTCAGGGTTCACCCAAAACCGAGTCCCAGCGGCACCACCCCAACCAAAGTCGCCTTCCGGAAAGCAGCGGAACCCCAAACCAAACTCAAACGATGATCGTCGTTTCGTATCGAGCTGATTGGTAAACATCTGCTTGAGCGTGTCCGGTTTGATGATTTGAGCGTCACCCAGCTTGCCTTCGTTGAGAAGCATTTTGCAAAACGTCAAATAGTCATCGATTGTGGAACAGAGCCCGCCACCGCCACTATCCAGGTCATTCTCGTTTAGAAAACGATAGGACGCGAAAGCGTTCTTCGGTTTGAGATTGCCATCTCGACCCTGATAGATCTGCGAAAAACGTTCTTGTTTGTCTTTGGGAACCGTGAAGAACGTGTCGTTCATTTTCAGCGGGTCGAAAATGTTCTTCTTCAAATAGTCATCAAACCGCTCTCCGCTGGCCACCTCGACCAATCGCCCAAGCACATCGGTGGAAACGCTGTAATGGAATCGCTCACCCGGTTGATGCAACAACGGGACAGTGCTGAGTTTTTCAACTGTCCCTTCAATGTTGGTATCGGTGATCATGATCCCCTTCTTGCGATACTGCTGATCGACTTCTGTGTTTCCAAAAAAGCCATACGTCAATCCAGAGGTATGTCTTAGCAAATCACGTGGAGTCATTTCACGATTCGCATCGACCAACTCACCGTCATCGTAAACCTTGACTTTTCCGAGAGCAGGAATGTACTTGGAAATCGGAGCGTCCAAGTCAATCTTTCCCTGTTCCACCAATTGCATCGTCGCCACGCTGGTGATCGGCTTGCTCATTGAGTAGATTCGAAAAATCGTATCCCGCTGCAGTGGCAGTGATTTCCTTGCATTGCGATCACCGAAGTCACCGTAATAGATCTCTTTACCTTGATGAAAAATCAACGCGCTGTGACCGATGACTTTTTCATCTTCCACTGCTGACTCAAGTAGCTCATCAACCGCCGCAAATCGCTTTTTCGCAATTGCCTTGGGACTCGTTCCTTCCGCTACTTTCGGGCCCGACTCCTGTTGAGCGACCAAAGAGCAAGCTTGCCAGCCGTTGGCCAGAAGAAAAACGCAAGCGATCAATATCGACGAGCTACGAAGACCAAACAACATAAGGACCTCAAGAATTTCAATTTTGAGTGCGCATGAAACCAAACACTAATGATGAGTGATTCGGTGTAACGAAACAAGCAGAAGCTAACTCAAGTACCCGAATCGCTTCAAAATAGTTTCAAACCGTTCATTCAGAATTGAGATCGACTTGGGATCTAGCTTGTCGCGGTGGTCGCCAGGTTTGATCCTGCGTTTATGCTTCAACGATTCACCGGCCACTTTGAATTCGTTGCGATACTTCCAAGCCAATTTGGCTGTCAACCAAGCGGCATGTTTGACATCCAGAAAGTTCAAGATTGCATAACACCACTTGTAAAACGAAGTCACCATTTGCTCGTAAGTGACGACCAGTTCATGCTCCAAGTCGAATTCGTAGTTTGCCAACGGAGCGTACTTCTGATCGACAGGCCAAGTACAAACCTCTGCCTGGGTCACCACGTACTCATCAACCGACATCTGCTGGATTTCTTGTCGTCGCGACTCAAGCCCTTTTTGTTGTTCCGTTGGATGGGTCCAGCCAAACGAATAGTACTCCGAAACCAACATGTCTCTGGGGTCACGCAAATGAAAGATTCGCTTGTGAGATGCCAACTCGAACTCTCGCTCGTTCAAAGCGAATTGATCCAATTCGAAGGATCGAATCGGCGCCCGGCAAACAGTCGTCGTTGAACTGCCTTCAACTTGATCGATCTGTTGCTGCAACGACGCAGCGTCATAGTATTCTGGCGGCGAATTGTTTGCGGACAGAAACTGATACGACTGACGTTCGGAAAGCTGCTTGAAAAATTTGTACAAAAACATCGTGCCGCTTTTGTGCAAAGAATGAACGTCAACCAAGTCAACGCCGTTCTTTTGCTGCCGAATTGCGTCCTCACGTGCCCCCCGGTCTGCGGGGTTAGTGGAAATCGTTGTCGTCATGAAGCATCCAGTCCTTGGTCGCGATGGTCGTCCGTCATGCCTCCCGGAGGCACTCTCACTCCATTTTGACGAAAGACCGACCAAACACGAAGACCGATTTGGCGTCCCATTTTGGCCCGGTTCTAGCCTGCGGCGTTGCTCAGTTCGGTTTGTAAGGGCTACCTGCCAAAATGAGTGGGAACACCGTTATTCCAAGCTATTGAATAAGAATGTGGCCTAAATTACGATGTTCTTAATAGGCAATTAACAATCTGGAGGTGCTTAATGACTCGTCAAAGTCAACTTGGGAATCTTTTTCCTATTCAACTGACACAAGATTCCTTTGCACTTCGTCTTCTACTTCCCATCGCGTTTTTTGCTGTCGTCGGTTTACTGCTGGTCAACACTGCGGGAGCCCACGACGAAAATGATCCCAAAAACATCGGCAGCTCGGCCCCTGCTAACAACAATGGCGGCGGAGGAGGTGGCAGTGGTGGCAACTGGCAACGTAACAAAGTTCAGTTGTTGTCACACATGTGGCTCGACGAAATTGGCAACCTTGGTGCCTCCAATGTGATTGGCAACGACATTTGGGGTTGGACAGATCAGTCGAGCGGTCGAGAGTTCGCCCTGTTCGGACTGACCAACGGGACTTCATTTATTGAAGTCACCGATCCAACCAGTCCGGTCTATTTAGGGACTTTGCAGACGCAGACAGGCAACAGGTCCTGGCGCGATATGAAGATCTATAAAGATCAGGCTTATATCGTGTCCGACAACAATGGCGCCCATGGTGTTCAAGTCTTCGACATGAAGCAATTGTTAACCGCCAGCCAATCTGATCCGAACAATCCGACGTATTACAACACAGTCGGAGTTTATTCAGGGATCACCCGTGGTCACAACATCTTCATCAATGAAGACACCGGTTATGCCTACGTTGCAGGCAGCAATCAAGCGTCTGGTGGATTGCATGTGTTGAATTTGAATGGCGCCAACGGTGCGATGCCAACGTTCGCGGGAAATTTTTCGGCCGATGGTTATACCCACGATACGCAAGTCGTGACCTACACCGGCCCGGACAGTAATTTTACGGGTCGAGAGATTGCGTTTAACTCCAACGAAGACACGTTGACGATTGTGGATGTTACGGACAAAAGCAACATGGTCCAACTGGCACGACAAGGATACGCCGGTGCTCAGTATGCTCATCAAGGATGGCTGTCTGATGACCAACGATACTTCTTCATGAATGACGAACTGGACGAACGCAGATCGAGTGATCCGATTCAAACGGCAACGCGAGTTTGGGACGTTTCTGATCTTGCCAATCCGTTTCTCGTCGGCATCTATGAAGGAACCGAGCAGACCATCGATCACAACCTCTATGTCAAAGGCGATTTGATTTTTCAGGCCAACTACACCAGCGGCCTGCGTATTTTGAAAGTCAACGATGCTGCGACAATGGACATCGAAGAATATGGTTTTTTTGATACCTACGACGCTGACAATAACGTCACGTTCAATGGTGCTTGGTCCGTTTATCCGTATTTCGAAAGCGGAAACATCCTTGTGAGTGATCGGCAAAATGGCCTTTTCGTTCTAAAGATGGTTCCCGAGCCAAGTTCAATGTTGGTTCTGTCGATGATCGGTTTAGGCATCGCTTTGCGACGCCGACGATAAGTTCTATTCGAGCGTTAAAACGACATCATGCGTATCAGAAGCTTTTCACTCGCCGCTATCCTTTCGCTCGTTCTCGGTTTGAGCTGGTGGTCGCCTGCCGATGCTGATGTGATCACGTTTGTGGTCACAGGTGCTGCCGGTGAGGGACTTCTCGAAGGCAACATTGATCCACCGACGGGGGAACTTGGAACCGGCGGCGTCGGTTCGACGGGATTGATTTACGATACCAATACGAATCTTCTGCATGTCGATCTCGTTTGGGGATCAGGAAACGGTTTCATCGACTTAAGTCAGGATGTCGATCGATTGCATCTGCACGGCCCTACAGACGGTTCCGGCGTTGATGCGTTTGGCCAAACCGCGCCGTTGGCCATCACGCTGAGCAACAGTTCGACGTTTGATGCATCTCGGACGAACGGTGGCGTGAATGATAATTTCTTCATCAGCCAAGGTGATGAGCAAGCGTTATTGGACGGCCGGTTTTACATCAATGTCCATCTGTCAGATACCGACACAGGGATCATTCGCGGTTACATGATCGCCGTTCCAGAACCCGCTGGCGGATTTTGCCTGCTGTTGTCAATTGCCGGTTTTGCTTGCCAACGGCGCCGAGCGTGTCGGTGCGTTTGATCTCTTCGAATGTGAGATTGATCAAACCAGCAGCGATTCTCACCAACGATTTCGACCGCGCGATCTCATTACAATTTTTCCATCGGCAGACGTTTAACAAATTCAACGTTCGCCGGTCTCGAATTCAGCTTTTAGCTTCTGTTTTTCCTGCTGGCGTAACCGTTCAACTTCATCTGCTTCTTCGATGGCTTGTTGCTCCAGCCGTTTGATCGACTGGAGAACCAGTCGCTCGTCAAACGTTGGCAACATGGACTGCGGTTCGACGGGCGGGATGGGGTTGGATCGATCGACGTTTACAACTGGCGACGGTGGCAGCTCCAGTTGCTCGCCCAATTGAATGCGCAACTTGCTGCTTCCAAAATCCTGAGCCAGCACATTTTCTTTTTCATCAAAGACCATCATGCTCGCATAGACCAGCGAACTGTTGGCGTCGACCTGATTCACGCGTTGAAGTCCCGAGTATGGATCGATACCGAGAATCTGATGCGATCGACGCAACGGATTCTTTGCCGATGATGTTCCAGTGACTCGACGATGAAAAAATAACAGAGGTGAGCGAACTGGTACAAATGGCATTAGCGAGAACCCGGTCAATTGACCTTTGCGCTGCCAAACCGGTTCCATCGTTTTTCGATCCAACATCATGACGGCCCCCGAAATCAAGACCTCGTTGGAGACCACCTTTTGTACGCTGATATAATTCGCCGCACTCAACGAAGACAAAGTCGATGACGACGTATGAAAGACCAGCAGTTCCAGATCTCGATTGACAGGGACAGAACCGACCAGCTTGACTTTGCTGGCATCTGATCCTTCCCAATCCATTTCAAGTTGCTTCAATTTTTCTCCGCTGAACAAATCAAAGATCTTGACATTTCCCGTTGCTGGAACGGCGGCAAACCTGCGATTGCTCATCCGCGAGGCTTTGGTATCGGGCAAAAGGTTTTTCACCCAAACGAACTCCTCTTTGAGGAAGTCATATTTGCCAACGACCAGTCGAGAACCACGAGGCACTGACGATGCGGAACGTTTTGTACCTCCACGGTCCTCGTCAGCACCGTTCTTCAATTCCTTCAGGCGAGTTTCAGTCACCAATCCCACCGTGATCGCTTGAGCTCCATCGTTGTCCCAAACTCCAATAATTCGTTCGGGTAGCTCCATGATTTTGGTGCGTCGGCCGGTTTCAATTTCGTAGACTTCGGCGATCCTTCTGTCAAAGTCGACCAACACCATGTGGACATCGTCGCCAAAGACGACCGGATATCTCGACTTGATCGGGCGACGCCATTTCAACTGACCGGTAAATGCGTCGAAACACTTCAGGGCAGTTCTGTCAGCGATACAAATCCCGTTTACAGAGACCGTGCCAACAAGTTGTCGCAAACCGGTGTCCGTTCGTTCCAACTCGAACTCTTTGAGGTTGCGCAAATTGCTTCGCTGGGCCTGATTACTCAGCGGTGTCAAACTGGTTTCCCACAACACTGGCTGTTGACCAGACGTTTCCATCTTGTGCTGGTCGACCAGCGCGACAAACTTGCCACGCTTGAAAACCATCAAGGTCTCGTTATGGTCGATCGAGCATTGGTCCCGCGAACTGGTGCTAACGACCGCTTGAAAGGTCATCTTGCGGATCAAGTTTCCCAATCCATCAAACGCAAGAAGTTCTTTTGTGGTTCGGTGGGCTGCAAACGTATAGTCTTCCAGCAGAGAAAAACGTCGGTCGTCTTTAAGCACACGCAAGAATGAGTTCGAAGTAAAATTGTTGTTCGAACTCCTCTCGATATTCGTGACCGTGGTCAACATGCTGCTTGATGGTTGACCCGTCGTTGCGCGATCGCCGCTGACAAACGTTTCAACTTGATCCAAAAACTTGACTGCGGAGATGCCCTCACCGGTCGTTTCGACTACGTTGAGCGATTCTGTTTCTATCAGCCCGACCACGAATTGGATTGTTAGCCTTGCTCCAATTCTATCGGCGTATTGAAACCAGGCACGCAACGCCGTATTGGAGCACTGTCGTTTTTCATCGGCCGTTTGCTTTGCCGGATCAAACCCGATGGCGGCCAACAGCAGTTGTTTGGCTCTGGTTACTTCATCGATTTCGATCAGCCGTTCTGCCAACTCAACACTGATATCGACCGGAATCGCAGCGGCGGGGAAACGTTGCAAAAACCGGTGCGCTTTAACTGGCGTCTCAAATGACTTTGATTCGTATTGTTGACGAACAAGGTCCTGAATCTCTTGCGTACGATCGGCATTGCTCGCGAGGATACCGCCAAGTTTGGCTCGAAACCACTGTTCTTTGGTCAATTGAATTCGATCGCGCGCGGTTACGACAAACCCCTTGGGCAAAACAACATCGGCATCGTACGTACGGAAACTCTGTTCAACCAAGAACTCCGGAACGATCGCTGTTTGCGATTGATCTGGATCTATGAATTGGCGATTTGCTTCCTGCTGTTGAGCCCATTCGATCAAACGTTTTGCAGCTTCACGCGGCTGTCCTGACCGAATCAGGCTGGCAATCAATGAAGGGTAAAGTCGTTTCTGATCACTTTCGGTAAGCGTTGACCAATATTGATCAATCACTTCCCGAGCACCATCGGCGTCACTATCGAGCATCTGCTCGATCAACCCGACACGTTCGACTTGAAGATCCGCAAGTTGCTGGTTTTTGTCAGCGGCAAGGCTCAGTGCTTTGAGTGCCTTTTGCCATTGCTGATTTCGGGCAAAGAGTCGTGAACGCTTGATATGGATTTCGGCAGGAAGATCGGCTTCGGACGGGTATTGCTCCATCGCTTCGGCGATCATCCGGGACGCTGTTGCGTCTGTCTCAAAACAGGCCGCTTCCGACTGATTGACCGAAATCACGGTACCTCGGTAGGCAATCAAATTGCCCAGAACCGCCTCGGTTTCAACATGGTCCACAATCTCACCTTGGGTCAGATCGATCTTGAGCACATAACGCTGGTCGGTTGGCAAATAGTAGTGACCATCTGCAGTGAAACCTTCACCGCTGGGTTCACCAAAGTCCTCAATGGAACAACTCCACCGTTCTTTTTCGTCTTCCAATGAGATTCCATAAATTTTGGTTTTGCCGATCAAAATTGCGCGGTTGTCCTCGACACAAGCAAGATAAATCGCCCCCATTGCATCGCTTCCCGATTCGGTTTTTGCGATTCCGGTGCCAAGATTAATTTGAATGAGACGATTGTTTTCAGGCGCGGCGTACAACACATGATCGTTGTCAATAATCAACTTGGCATCTTTCCAGCTCGATGATGACCGAGACGAATATCGAGTCGCCTTGTGGTATTGATGCCCCCACAGAAACGTTCGGCTGGTCGAATCAATCGCAACGATCGCCCCGGTGCCGGTTGGACAAACCACGACGCCACGATAAAAGCTGGGCGTCAGTGGAAGCTGATTTTGATTGCTACGAGTGTAACGATTGTTGGTCGCTATTTCGTTGGACGCTAATGGCTGTTTCCATTTCAGCTTGCCAGAATTGCGGTCAATCACCACCAACTGCGTGGCCTGATTGAGTTTACAGATCGCGTACAACTCATCACCGACTGGCAAGGGAGAGCCCAAAAACTTGGCTGACTCGAGTACTGAGCGATCGCTGTTTCCAGAGTCAGAAGAGTCATCCGGTTGAGCGTTGCTGTTGTCGTCGCTGTCATTGCCAATGAGCCAATCCAGTTTGCCCTGGCGTCGCAAGTCCAACATCGCCAACTGAGACTTCGAATCGGGAGCCATCGTGTAACGGCCGTAAACAACGCCGGTGGGCGTGTTCCCACGCTCTAGCTTTGGGATCAAGAACAAACGTTCGCCGTCACTTGCTGCCGCACCGTTCGCATTTACCGCTGTGCGAATCATTTGCGACGAAAGGAGCAACGAAATTTCCATCACTGTTGGTTCGGCTACATCCGCAAAAGGCAACATCCACTGTCGCTTACCCGTTCGGAAGTCGACGCCAAACGTCCGCTTATTCGAGTTGACGACAATCGTATCGCCAACGGCCAGTGGAATCGTATTTGCAAAACCACTCCCGACAGTTACCGATCGAAGATTTGAAGAAGTAAACTTATTGATCGGATCATCGAACTTGATTGACCAAATTGGCTGTTGAAAAGGCAACCCTGATTCGACACGTGCG
The DNA here is from genome assembly GCA_038534355.1 of Planctomycetota bacterium. Classification (GTDB taxonomy): domain Bacteria; phylum Planctomycetota; class Planctomycetia; order Pirellulales; family Pirellulaceae; genus Mariniblastus. Next base: position 36,646 of record JBCAWX010000034.1, on the reverse strand, counting down.
TTTCGCTGCGGATTTCCGCCTGGCATCAACCATTGAGTTACCAGCGGACTGGTCCGCAAATCGGTATCGCCAATCAGTTTCTTCAACCATGTAATCGCCGTTTGGTCATCGGCGAATAAAGCAACGTCACGGTTGTCAAATCGGATCGACTCAAGCCGCATCCGTTTTTTGAGATCGACCAGGATAAAATCAGCCGATTCGTCGCTGCCCATCATCGAGTAGCTGGTCGCCAACAAAACCGACAACTCGGGCTCAAACCGTTGACGAGCCGATTCAAGGTCGTAGATTTTCAGAAAGCTCTGTACAGCAGAAACCGGATTGCCACCATCAAGATGATAATGGCCCATGATCATCGATGCCGTTTGCCCAGCGTCGGTCAGAAAATATCGATTGGCAACATCGGCGATCCCGTCGTAGTCGCGCGTCTCGATCGCTCGATCGAGCAGATGACGCGCGGGGATTCCGTAACGTAATCTGTAGGATTTCAAGGCCTCGGACGAAAGTGAAGTCAGCATCGACTCTGCAAACAAACGCAAACTCGTGGATCGATTTTCTTTGTTCTCGCCGGCGATCAAATAGTCTTCAGGTGGTGATTCAATCAAGAACTGTCCAATCAACTCTGCAGCCCGCGCTGGCTCGTTCTCCTGAATCGCTCGACGGGCCCGAATCAAAGGTCGAGTCAACTCGCGCGGCGCATTGATGAATGTCGTATTCTCCAGTCGACTAAACACTTTGGTGTTTGAGTCAGCTTTTACATCATCCTGATCGTCTTGTTTTGGTGTGGGCTTTTCTTGTTTCCCGACCGCTAGGCTGCTACTGCCAAAACAAATCAAACACCATAAAATGAAGAAAGGGACCAGCGATAACTGCTTGATTGTCATGATTTCGTTCCCGCCACGTCCAATGGTGTCGAGTGATTCGGTAAGATTGCTCTTACATTTTAGCACTAAACCGTAGCGGTTTTGCATTTAGGTCCCAATCTCAGTTTCCTCCACAACTACTTTCCCGCTTGCGATGGCAAAAAAAGTTTCCGGCTCAACCAAAGCTTTGAGCAAATCAACGTCGAAAAAGCAACTTAGCCAATCGAGCAGCGATGTGTCACTGACGCAAGATGCGGATCAACGAACGGCAGACGAACTTGAGCGAGTTATTACACATTTGGACACGCTTTATGAACAAGGCGACGAATGTGTTCACCCAGACACCGGAATCATCGTTACTGACGGCGAGTATGATGCTTTTCGTCGGCAGCTAACATCGTTGCGACCGAATTCTTACGTTTTCAAAACGGCCACCGCCTCGGAATTACAGTCTGCGGTTTCGAAAGTGGTTCACGATCCACCGATGACCTCGATTGAAAAAGCCAGTCACGAAGAAATTGGCGTCCAGGAAGAACAGCTATTCAAATGGATGGAAAAGGCGACTTCCGGCGCCAATGACGATGTGCGTGAAGGAAAATATTTGGCGGTCAAAGACAGAACGTACAAAGAGGAGCCCGTCAGCTACCCCGCCGACTACTTCTATATGGCGTACAAACTGGACGGAGTGGCCATCGCAATTTACTACGTCGATGGAAAACTGAACAAGGCCGGCCTGCGGCCACGCGATGGAATCAACGGCGAAGATGTCACGGCGCAAGTCAAATATGTCTCCGGAGTGCCGGCAAAACTTAAACAGCCAGTCACGTGTTCAATTCGCGGAGAATTGATTTGCAAGTTCCACGATTTTGAAGAAGTTCAAAAGGACTTGGAAGCGGCCGGTGAAAAACTTCGTGCCAACCCAAGGAATCATACAGCGGGAGGAATTCGCCAGTTTAAGACGCCTCAAAAAACGAAACTGATGCGGTTAAGCTTCATCGCATACGGCATCGAAAATCTGGCCGATCCACCATTTCACACAGAGATCGGAAGGTCTCAGTACTGCCAAAAGGAATTGGGCGTTCCTTATATCGAAACGATTCCGTTCGAGTTCGAAAAACTCCAGGCGTTTGAAGACCACATTGAACAACTTGACTTCGAAGTCGACGGTGTCATCGTTGGCGTCAATCTTTTGGAAGACCAGGAACAACTTGGCCGACACGGGGACCGTCGCACCGGTAACCCGAAAGGAAAAATTGCCTGGAAGTTTCGCGAGGAAGAAGCGACACCCGTCATCAAAGAAATCGAATGGCAGACAGGTCGGACTGGCAAGTTGACCAGTGTGGCAATTTTTGACCCGGTTCGTTTGGCCGGTACGAACGTCTCCAGAGCTACGCTTCATAACGCCGGGTTCATGGAACGGAATCAGATCACGGTCGGATCGCGTATCGCCGTACGCAAGGCTGGAAAGATTATCCCAAAAGTCACCGGAGTCATTGAAGGGCAGGGGACACCAAAGTTTCCCAAGTCCTGTCCATCCTGCGAGCAGCCGACCACACTGCGAAAAGGAAACACCCAAGACATGCTGGAGTTGATCTGTGAAAACAGCGACTGCAGCGCACAAACCGTCAGCTCACTCGTTCATTACCTCGCGGTTTTTGGAGTGCTTGGTCTGGGCGAGAGTCGCGTCGCTCAATTGGTTGACCATGGTGCTGTATCGGTGCCGGCTGATTTTTATTCGCTGGATGTTGAAACGGCGATGAAATGTGGACTTTCGCAGCGGCAATCCATGTTGGCAGTGGCCGCGATTCAAATGATTCCCGCGCCGGACAAACGGGACAGCGCCGATTTGGAAACGCTGATCGAAGCCGCTAAACAGGATCTCAAAAAAGTTCCGCTGTGGCAGCTGTTTGCGTCATTTGGTATCGGTGCCGCCGGCAAGTCGGCCGGAAAAGCCTTAGCAACGCACTTCGGCACGTTCGACGCAATCCGCGCCGCGACGATCGAAGATCTGGAAGCCGTCGACGATGTTGGCTCGATCACCGCGAACGCCATTCGAAGCTACCTCGACAATCATGCGACAGATATTGACCGTCTGCTGACGTTTGTCGAGCCAATTTTGCCAAAGACTGGCGGCACTCTTGAGGGTTTGACGTTTTGCTTCAGTGGAGGGTTTCCTGAAGGCAAAAAACATTGGCAAAAAGAAGTCGAAGATCGCGGCGGCAAATGTGCTGGCTCGGTTTCCAAGAAAACCAACTACCTGGTCGCCGGCCCTGGCTCGGGTTCAAAATCCGAGAAAGCAAAATCGCTGAACATCCCGATCATTGATACCGATCAACTTCAAGCCATGTTTTGATTCTGTGAACCAAGAAACGCCGCTTTGACTTTTACCAGCAAGCGATGCTGCGTGTCGGTACAATGGACGTCGTTCATCTGACCCAATCGTTGAGGAAATCATGTTTCAAGCAGTCTCTGTGAGTGTCCTTTCATTTTGCTGTTTTCTTCCGCTGCAGGAAAATGAATCCGACTACAAGATCCAGGGCGAATACTCTGGCGTGATTGAAGTTGTCGCGGAACAAAAGATTGGCTTGCAAGTCATCGCCTTGGGCAAAGGAAAATTCAGTGCAAAACTGTTTCGGGATGGCCTGCCTGGCGATGGATGGAATCAAAAAGATTCGCTCACGATCGATGAAAGGGAAATCAATGATGGCGTTTTGGTCTTTACCAACGACGTCGGCGCAAACATAGCGATCAAGGACGGAGTCGCGACCGTCTCCAAGGATGACGAAGTGGTCGGTTCACTCCAACGAGTTGTCCGCGAAAGTCCGACGCTCGGTGAGCAAGCACCCGAAGGTGCCGTTGTGCTGTTCGGTGACGGCAAAGACAAAGAGTCAATGATGCAGTTTGCCAAACTTTGGAAAACCAAGAAAAACGAATCGGGCAACATTTCTGATGAAGGTTGGCTGATGCAGGGTGTCACTAGCAAGCAGACGTTTGGCGACCACAAAATCCACATTGAGTTTCAACTGCCATTTCAACCCGGCAAACGCGGTCAAGCGCGAGGCAATAGTGGACTCTATTTGCAAGGACGATACGAAGTCCAAATGCTGGACTCTTTCGGTCTCACCGGCGAACAAAATGAGTGCGGCGGAATTTACTCGATTCGAAAACCTGACTTCAACATGTGCTTTCCGCCGCTCCAGTGGCAGACTTACGATATTGAGTTTTACCAAGCCAAATATGACGGCGATCGTGTAGTGAAAAGCGCCATGATGACAGTCAAACACAATGGTGTAGTCGTTCATGATAAAGTCGAACTTCCCAAAACCACCACTGCGGCTCCGAAAAAGATGGATTCCGCTCCCGGCCCTGTCTATCTGCAAGACCATGGGAATCCCGTTCGCTATCGAAACATCTGGGTAATGCCACTCCAAGAACAAGCAACAGAAGGCCAGGCGAAACCGGACGGAGTGTAACCTTCCATCGTCCTCCTTTGATTGATTCCACAGACCACTGATTCCATGAAAAGCGTGAAGATGAAACGAATCCTGAACGTCCCCACTATCTGCGTATCACTCATCCTGCTCATGTCGCTGACGTATCTGGTCCGCGCCGAACAGCCAAACCGGGAAACCAAGAAACCGAACGTCGTTATCGTGATTACTGATGATCAGGGGTACGGTGATTTAAGTTGTCACGGAAACCCTGTGCTCAAAACGCCCAACCTTGATTCGTTGTATCGCGAATCAATCCGTCTGACGGATTACCACGTCGCTCCGACTTGTGCCCCCACACGGGCCTCACTTCAATCAGGCCACTGGTCCAACCGGACTGGCGTTTGGCACACGATCATGGGACGCAGCATGATTCGAGAAGATGAACCGACGATTGGGCAAGTCTTCTCCGAACAAGGGTACGCCACTGGCATGTTTGGCAAATGGCACTTGGGCGACAACTATCCATTTCGTCCCGAGGACCGAGGTTATACCGAAGTACTCAGACATGGAGGTGGAGGCGTCGGCCAGACTCCCGACTACTGGGACAACGCGTACTTTGACGGCAGCTATTACCACAATGGAAAACCAGAAGCCGCCAAAGGATTCTGTACCGATGTCTTTTTTGACTATGCCAAACGATTTATCAAGACGCAAGCGGATGCGGGACGACCCTTTGTTGCCTACATTTCCACCAACGCACCACATGGACCATTACATTGTCCAGAAGAATTTTCCAAACCGTATCAGGATCAGAACGCACGGTTGGCAAATTTTTTCGGCATGATCGCCAACATCGATGACAACGTCGGTAAACTTCGCAAGTTTCTCGATGAGGAAGGGCTGACCGAGAATACGATTTTTGTTTTTACAACCGACAACGGGACGGCCAGTGGCGAAAAAGTGTTTAACGCAAAAATGCGTGGCAAAAAAGGAAGCCAGTTCGACGGTGGCCATCGAGTCCCATTCTTCATTCACTGGCCTGCTGGAAATCTCAACGAGCCCAGAGATGTAACCCCTGTATCCCATGCTGTCGATGTCTTGCCGACACTAATGGAGTATTGCGGCATCGAAAACAAAAACAACATCACCTTTGATGGCAAGAGCCTCGCAAAGCTGATCAACGGTGAAGATGACCCTGCGAACTGGGACCAACGCGTATTGATCACCGATTCACAACGCGTGAAAGATCCGATCATGTGGAAGTCAAGTGCCGTGATGACATCACGCTGGCGATTGATTGATGGTGAAAAGCTGTTTGATATCAAAGCCGATCCCAGCCAACGTCAAGACGTAGCGGCCGCTTATCCGGGTGAGGTTCGAAAACTTCGAGCTCACTATCAGACTTGGTGGGAGGAGATCAAACCTTCGTTCTCAAACGCTACGCAAATCTATGTGGGGCATCCCCAAGAGAATCCGGCACGTTTGACATGTCACGATTGGATCGCAGAAGGATCCACGCCATGGAATCAAGCAGCGGTTCGAAAGGGTGCTGACCAACCCAAAGTCACCGGTTTCTGGTACATCAACGTGTTTAAGACAGGCAAGTACAGGATTCGCCTGCGACGATGGCCCGAAGAAACCGATGCGATGATCAACGAAGGCATGGCGAGTGGCCAACCTGTCCCCGGCGCCAAAGCGTACCGCGAGACGCCAGGACGGAAGTTCAATTTCACCAAAGCGACCTTGCAAATCGGTGACCAGAAACTGACGAAGGACGTTCCCGCCGAGGCCAAAGAAGTCGTTTTTGAGATGGACCTCCAACAAGGACCGTCAAAGCTAACGGGACGTTTCCTCGATAGTAAAGATCAACCTGTCGGCACCTACTACGCGTATGTTGAGCTGATTGAATAAGGTGAAGTTGATTCAATGGATCCATCGATAGCAGCATGCTTACACGACGTTTCTTCTCACGCTCGACTGTGGAGGTCGCTCAGGCTCTATTGGGATGCCGATTGGTCTCACAGATTGATGGCGTCACGACCGCTGGATTGATCGTCGAAACTGAAGCCTATCTGTTTGGCAACGATTCAGCGTGTCATGCCAACAAAGCACGTACGGCCCGAACCGAAGTGATGTTTGGGCCTGCGGGTTTCGCATACGTCTATCCGATTCATGCAAAACATTGTTTCAACATCGTAACGGAACGCCCGGAAGTCGGGTGCGCGGTCTTGATCCGCGCACTTGAACCGAACGCGGGAATCGAACAGATGAAACAGCGTCGAGGCGTGGACGACCTTCGGCGTTTGACCACGGGGCCAGCCTGTTTGTGCCAGTCGCTGGGCATCGACCGCGAAGTTAATGGACGTGATTTAAGCGGCTTGAATTCCGAAGTTTACGTGCAGACTCGTAACCGCAGGTTTCGTTCGAAATTTGAGATCAAATCCTCACCACGGATCGGCGTGACCAGTGCAATCGATAGACCGCTTCGGTTCTATCTGGCCGGCAATCCATTCGTCAGCGGCAAATTGAAGCTGCGACACTGACAACGAATGACCAAGAGCAAGGCGGGAACCAGGGCACCACTTTGGCAATCGACTCTCTGGCACGGAGATGATCTTCTGCTAACCCTGAGCGGATGATCTTCGTCCTTTGCCCTTTGAAGAGACTAGGCCAACGACCAACTTTCGATCCCAGTCAGGGATCCTTATACCTTTGACTTGCGGCGACGTGTCGCTGTGACCAAACCAACGATGAACAACGCGGCAAAATGACCGGGCTCTGGAACGGTCAAAACAGGGTTGAAATGCCAATTGAAGTTTGGATTGAAAAAGACCGAGTTTGAAGTGATCGCAATGTGACCACTACCAATAAACGTCCCTCCAGATTGACTTACGGCAAACCCGGTTTGGGACGCATCAAAATCGATCACAATGTCGGGCCGCGATGGAACAAGACCGTCCCAAGTGACGTATTCCAGAACCAGTTCATAATCATCTGCTGTCCCGGCGATTTCATCGATCCCGGACTCGGCGTAACGAACACCGGCGACATCCGAGGCCGCCAAGGCTCGCTGAATTTCGTTGTTGAATGTGCCTTGTTGCATCACACCTTCGGTCTGTCCGTAACCCAATAGTGCTGCGACATCTCGCGACGAGTTAGCAGCATACGTGTGACCACCTGGCAGGTCTGCGAGGTCGCGAGAATAGGTTGTTGAATCAATGACACCGCTGGGATCCAATACGAACGGATCGTTGAGCGAATTGAAATAGTTCAAGTTGTCGTCGTCACCACGGATGTCGTCCGAAGAACCAATGACACCATCGACCCCTGCATTGAACGTAAATGAATTGTCTGCGCCATTGCTGGAGTAAGAGAAATCTGTGTTGGATCCAGAGACGCCCGCTTGCGATCCTAGATTAACGTGACCAAGACCGATTGAGTGTCCGACTTCGTGCAACAGAACCGATTCGAAATCAAAGTCTCCATCGGGAAGTCCAAACGAGATATTCCCAATCGTCGCCTGCTTGGCATTCCAGGTGTTCACAACGTTTTGAGTCGAAATCACCATGTCAGCCGCATTGACACTGGTTGGATCAATTCCAACGGTGACCGTCAAGGTTCCACCGGTTCCGTTGTAGCCGATAGGATGAGCAATCAAATCGAGCCCATTGGATTCACCAGCAAAGATGTAACTCTGGGCCTTCACTTCAGCCAAATTACACTGAACAACAAATGCTGCTGTCAGACAAACGAAAAAACCAATCCGTAGATTTCGTAGCATGGTCTTCCTCAAATTGCTCTAAATGGGTCGGCAGGAATTACCCTTGTTTTGACTTGTCGGAAGCATGGCTTCTCATCACAAGCGAAACCGGACCTACCTGGCTCGAATAAAATCTTGGTGCCTATCCTGACGTTAAAACGCCAAACTCCCACAAGATTCCACTATGGCCGATTATCTGGACAATCCGGTCAACCGGTTGAACACGGAGTAAGTGATTAACACCACGTTCACGGTAATGTTAAAATAACCCAAATACGTCAAGCTACAAGACGCTGGACGAACGAACCAATCCATTCAACGAAAATATTTGGGCACGATATGTCTTTGGAAAATCAAACTGAGGCAGGCAAAACAAGTAACCAGAGTTCCAAAAGCAGCGGAACTTCCCGGCGCCGGTTCTTGAAAACAACGGCCGCCGTTGCCGCGGGCACCTATTTTGTGGGGAACCACGCGACGAAAACCGGTTGGGCGACCGATTTTCAAACTCCCGTTGAACAACCTGGTATCGCCTTCATCGGATGCGGGATCCGCTTTCACACCTACCATGGAAGCCAAGCGCTCAAGTTTGGCCCCTGCGTTGCCGTCTGCGATGTCGATGCAGTCCAACTGGGGCGAGCGTTGCAGGTTTGCGTTGACAACCATCGCGCCAACAAACGGCCATTGGTCATCAAAGCGGAAGAGAATTACCAAGCCGTACTCGACAACAAAGATGTCGATGTGGTCGTTGTGGGCACCGTCGATCACTGGCACAGCAAAATCGTCATCGACGCCATGCGAGCGGGAAAAGATGTCTACTGCGAGAAACCTGTCACGCTGACGATCAAAGAGGGACAGCAGATCCTCAAAGTGCAACAGGAGACCGGTCGCACGATTCAGGTCGGCACGCAACAACGAACTGAGTTCGGAGGGCGTTTTGCCAAAGCAGTTGCGATGATGCATGACGATCGTGTTGGCAAATCAAAACTAACGACGATTGCGATCGGTGGCTCTCGGACCAGCGGAGTTCTTCCCGAATGTGCTCCCCCAAACTCACTGAACTGGGAACTTTGGCAAGGCCAGTGTCCTGAGCAACCCTATCGAGCCAAAGAAGAGATCGTTGATACGCAAGGCTGGGGTGCCGGTTTTCCTTTCAGCCGAGCACACCGTTACTACCGATGGTTCTACGAATATTCAGGTGGCAAGCTGACCGATTGGGGCGCTCATCACGTCGACATTGCCATGTGGGCGCATAACAAGTTTGGAAAAGATGTCGGGCCGATCATCATCGACCCGTTGGAATTTAATCATCCAGTCGAATTCGTTGACGGCATGCCAACTTCAAACGACCAGTTCAATTGTGCGACCAGCTTCAAAGTTCAATGCACCTTTGGTGACGGTACGATCTTTATGATTCGAAACACCGCACCTGACAAAGGGATGGATAACGGAATCATGTTCGAAGGCGAGAAAGGACGATTCGTGGTCAATCGCGGAAAACTGGTCGGCAAACCTGTCGAAGACCTGGCAAAGAATCCACTGGATGAAAAACTGCTCGACGATTTGTACTCGTTTGATTACTCGGCGAAGAAAGAGGATCTGAAGCAGGGTGGTTTCCACATGAAAGACTTCATGGAGTGCTGTAAAGAAAAGCGTCAACCAAGCTCGGATATGAAGACTCACCATCAGATGCTCAATCTTTGCCATGCGGTCAACATAGCGATGCGTTTGGGTCGAACATTGACCTTTGATCCGCAAACCGAAACCTTCGGCAGCGATGATCAAGCCAACAGCTTCATCGCTCGCGAACAACGAAAAGGATACGAAATCGGCGTTTAAGCGGCTGCCAACCCATCGTTTAGCCCAGCGTTGAGTTCGATCATCCAAGTAATCCTGGAAATCGGACCATGAGTCTGGGGTGCGTTCGTTTCCTCAACAAGTACTCGTGACCTAGATTCAGTCTCCAGTACGGATGATGTTGAACCGACGGTCACCAATGATGGACAGGCTTATCACAATGAACTGTTGCCTACCGAAGTTGCTACGTTCGAAAACCTTTGCCACGCCAAGTTCAGAAATAAACAGCTTTTTGCTAGGCGAGACTTTTTCTAAAAAGTCTTAGAGTTATGGCCGAACGAGGAAAAACGATGTCAATTCTGGAGCGAGTCAGCTTCACATGGGTAGCCCAGGGCTTGACCGCAATTAAATCATCTGAATTTGATGCTGTTGAGTCTAAATGTGGCGTGCAATTCACCAAAGAATTTCGAGAGTTCCATCGTCGCGTCGGCGGAGTTTCGGCAGAAAAGAATACCTTTCAAGATGAAAGTGGTTTTTCATTCTGGCCACTAGCAAACGTTGCACTATTGGAATTGGTTGAAACGGATTGGGTTGTACGAAATGGCTCGAAGCATGTCTTATTTTGTGACTACCTTGGAATGTGCTGGGGGTATTCGCTTCACTACAACAGGACTGTCGCCTCTGACTTTCAATACCAAGGAATCTACATCGTCGGAACTGAGACTAAAGTTCCACAAAAGGTATGTGATTCATTTTTTGAGTTTCTTGCCTTCTACCTAGATGACAATGGCAAGCTATACCCTGAATAAATAGTGTAGGTGCGTTTTTTGCGCGCGGAGATTTCCGGCTTGGGAACAGAATGGAAATATTGTTGGCAACGTTAGCCCAATGTGAATGCTTGACTAATGGTGAGTCGTTGGCGTAGGTTGAAGGAATACGCGAGAGCAAACGGACCAAACCAACTCTAACTCAATATTGATCCAACGGCGATTTTTCAGATTTAGGATCTAAAGCCAATGCTAATGCAACGTTAACCCAATGTCGGCGAACCAGTCGACTGTTCTTCATTAGCTTGGTGGACTTTCTCGCAGAGCTTCGATAAAATCCGAACGGTATCTCTTCGGTTTTCTTCACCGACGCACACCCACAAGCCAGTTGACGCGCAAGTCGGCCGGACACGTCCTCCTCTGTTTGCTGGACGTTTGCTAACAGTGGCAAAGCCAACAGTGCCTTTCATGCGGCCGAGAAAAACTGCGTCAATTGCTTTCACAGAATCACGGGCGCGACTGCCGAGCAAAATGCCACCACCAACACTTTGTTTATTCTTGGAAGGCTGGGCTCCAGTTCTTTTTCGACTGAATCTATTCAGCCCAGATAATGTCAACAGGATTCGGAAATTGCGTCAAGCTCCTCTAGTTGATTTGACTTGGCTAAAAGCCAACTCCAGACATGCTAGAGCTTTGGGAGACAAGCTGATTCATCACCATATTGATCAGGGAAGAATGGCATCCGGACTCCCTAACACACTTCACGAGCTGTTTTACAAACTCCTACATTCAAGAACCCTTTAATTGCTATCGAGAAAGAATGAATGCGAAAAAATTTGTTGAGGCACTTGCTAGTCTCGCTCCCCGAAAGGAAGAGTTAATTGCCGCAGGCTTTAGTGCGTCTCTGGCCGAAAGTTATATCTCCAGTTTGAACATTCAAAACAGAGAGAGTGAACTTGGAATCGAAACATATGAAGATGAACTGCTCGCACTCTGCAATGGCTGGCAGGTGGGTTCTTTGGAAATAGGTTTTTTTACGCTTGGCAAGAGGCCTACAGATCTCGATGGAAAGTTCGTAGTTGGAAAACTAGAGCAAGACGAAATATGTTTTAATAGAGACAGTAGATGTTTTTTCCTTCTGGAAACCTATAGCAACAACGAGCCTCGGTCATGTCCTGTTGCCAATAATGGAAGTGATCTTCTTGATGTCCTTCAGGAGTATGCCGCATTCATCGCGAAGCTGGCAACCGACGAGATCGAAGATGATGATGATAGTCAATGCCTTCGTCTTAAGGAAAAATTTTGTTGTACACTTGGTGGCGATGAATTTTTGCCTTTCTTAGGGGCATTGTTGGGATGTTGAACTCCATGATGCTGGCCTTGGATTCTGCGATTGCGCTAATACCAATTATTTCATCGATCCAACCCGCAACTTTGGTTATGAAGGCGCAATCAATATCTCCGATCTTTGGGAACAGAATGGGAACATGGTTGGCAACGTTAGCCCAATGTGAATGCTTGACTAGCGATGAGTCGTTGGCGTAAATTGCAAGAAAAAGCGAGGGAAAACGGACCAAACCAATTCAAACACAATGTAAGTCCAGCAGCCGAGGGGCAGATTTAGGATCTAGTCTCCCTAGCACGTGCAGGTTCGATCCCTGTCACCCCACTACGGTTTTCAAAGGGTTTCAATCTTTCGTTTTATTTTTGATGTGGGCAATTGGGGAGAGACCTAAGAATTCAATAAAGGTTCCAGGGACGTTCCAGGGACCGTTGATTCAAATCGTGTCGCCCCTTCGGGGCTTGCGACGTGTGTGATCATTCGATCCACGGGTTTTCACCCGTGGCTACAACATGCCGTCCCTGCGGGACTAAAGCTTAGGTTTACCAACATTTATTTCGTTTGCGAATTTGGCTCCTGCGATCATTGAAGAATTCAATAAAGGTTCCAGGGACCGTTGATTCATTCAGGGACCGTTGATTCATTTAACAACTGGTACAAACTTGCGAGGCCTTTTTAGGATGGACGAGCAATCTTTCAACAACCTTACTGGAACAGTAGTTCGCCGAATGGCTCTCTGCCTTTGGCCACCACTTGGGGAAGAAACGCGAAGGAACATTGATCTGTCGTGTATATTGAGTCTAGACAGCGCTACCGGACAAGTGCCAAGGACGGTCCATCTAAAAATTTGCAAGGACGACAATTGGACACCTGTGCTCGAGGACCACGAAAATTTTGATCAATGCTATGAATGGGGCGACTTCGAAAACAGAATAGCTCGATGGATGGCAGGAGAAGAAATTGGCACAATGGAGCACGAACTCTACGACGTCAGTCATTCAAGCGAATTCACAGGGATCATTGGCAAACCGATTGCTGACATCGTGAAAATCCAAGCGAGACCGAATGACGGTCAAGCCTTGCCCCCTTTCGGTGTACGCCTCAACTTTGCGAACGATTACATTCAGGTATTTCCAAATACCGACGGAACGGCTATTGAAACCAAAACGCTCCAATGGATAGGCAACCTTAGTGATTTTCGCCATTTCGGTGAGTTGGAATTCGAGTCGCTTGATTAGGTAACAACCTGTTTCAGGTTAGAATTTGAATTGGAATTTTTATGGTCGGCTTAGGTGCGAAGAGAATTCGTATTTCGAAGTAATGCCTTTGGGAACAGAATGGGAACTGTTGGCAATACGCGCCCAATGTGAACGCTTGACTAATGGTGGGAGCTTGTTTGGGAAGGGTTGCAAGACACGGGCGTCAACATCGAGAGAGATTTTGAGTACCAGCCAATTGTTAGGTTGCCAGCATCCTGCAACCCCTCGCAAACGTCGCCGATATCCGTCTACAATTCACTGCAGTTTGGCAAACAACAAAGATGAAATCCTCCACACGTCAATCACTGAATTGACACCCAACAAGGTCAGATTGTCGGTGTACCACTCCTTGAATTCTGGAGGAACAACTTCCTATATTTCGGTTGAAGCAATTCTTCCTCGTGATACGAAAGGCGAAATCGACAAACCCAATCACGGCGCATCGATTGGAGGTACCGTTACCTGGGAATTTCTTCCATACCGCTACAAGAAACGCGGCACCAAAACCGATGACTCGCAAATGGATTGATAAACGAACGCATCACTTCACCTGAGGGGCTACCGGAATCTATCGGGGAGTTCATCCCACGGGAATTTTGTCAGCCCCTTGAAGCAAGAGTCGTGTTTCTTTGCTATAACACGCGAATTATGAATCCATGCCGCCGAGGGCCGGACAATAGCATGGGGCTTTTTTTTTAGGGAGTTTTCGATGGGGGTTTGGGGTTCAGGGTTGCTGGACAATGACACGTCCTGGAACTACATCGGAGATTTCACATCTGAGGTCCGTCAGCAAATTATAGAAATTGGCGATGAAAGCTCCCGTAAGCATGCGGGATTGCTGGCCGGATCGATCGGGATATTGCTTCGCCTAGGGGCATCTTGTTTTGATCCAATTCCCGGACTTGAGCGTCCTCACTTTTACCCTCAGTTGATTCTCGCATTGAGCAATAACTTTGAGCACTGGATTAACTTTCCCGGTCGAACGCCAGAGGTTTTGATGTCGATTCTCTATGGTTGGGGAGAGCAACTTTCCGAGAGGCCGCCAATACTGAAAAAGTCGCTCCATTCTTGTTTTCACGAGAAAACAGAAGGTGCATCTTTTTCTCTTCTTGAATCCGACTTGTTCGCCAACCCATCCTCGCTGGCTTTTTTAAAGAAGAAAATCAAGGGGGTTGTTGCGGCGATTTCCAAAGAAGTAGTTAATCCTGAATCAGTCGAAGAGATGGGCTATTCTAACTTGAACGGAATGCTCGCTCTACTTCATGTCCTCCCAACGCCCAACCTGAATAAACGCAAGGTCGAACGATGGGCCAAGATTTGGCGTGAATCATGGAGAGTTTTAGCGAAAGCCAACATAGAAATGCAGGGCCAATTTGCGAAAGACTATCAAAAACGGGTAAGCAAGTGTTTTGCTCTCTTGGTTAAAAAGTGCGCGGCTGCTTCTGTTTAGCGCTACTCGGAAGGGTGCTTGCTTTGCACTACTCCACGGATGCTAGCCGTCGGACTTTGAATAGTTGGTCTTAGGTCCACGAAGCAACTTTTCAAATACCTCGTCAAATTGATTCGACTGCCAGCCTGAGAAGTCAAGAACATTCTTCTTTTCTATTTGCCCCCAGAGAACGTTGTCTTCGACTTTAGCTTTCCAGGAATCGTCTAGCGCGATTGGGCAGATCACGTCTCGATTTTCCGACTTCTCCTTCTTCCGCGCCGACTTGAGTTCTCGTTCAACCCAGTCACTGGCAACGGATTCTTTTGAAAGAACGAGCAAGACAATATCTTGGACCCGTATGGCACTGGAAACTTGCTTGTCGATGTCCCCAGCATTCATGTCGTGAATGTCGAGCCAAGTTGGAACACCACGGTTTTTCATTCGATCGTAGAGCGAATTCACGAACTCTTCGTCACTTCGGGAGTAGGAAACGCAACAACGTTTGCGAGGGGTTGCAGAATGCTAGCAACCTAACGATTGGGGGTACCCAAAATCTCTCTCGATATTGACGCCGGTGTCTTGCAACCCTTCGCCAACAGGCGACAGTAGCGGCGCAACAATTAACACCGAAACTGCAAATGGAAATCCTTCTACGGTTTGTTGAAACGACCAGCGAGAACGCGGACATCCAGATCTTTACCGTTGATCAAGATTCGCTGGCGGTCGGTCACGGGCCAGGCCAATACGGTTTTGGGGACATCGTTTTAGACAATGAGCATTATTCGGTATCCCAGAACAATACCGCTTCATTGACGCCCGAACAAAATTTTCAAATCATCCGCGCGGTGATGTCTGCCCTCGGTGCCAACCCATTTGTTCCCGAGCTGACGAGAAATGAATCCGTAGTTGGAGTTCCGGCTCCTGAGAATCCGAACTCGTATCCACAGACATTGAGCTATTGGGATATTGAATATCTGCAAAAGACTTACGGCGAGTCAGATGCCAACGCGACCCAAACTCAGCAGGCACTCGGTGCGACCAATGGTGACCGAGTCAGGACGATCAGCCGAAATGTCTATTTTAATGAGATCACATCTGGCGTAAGTCACTCGACCGACCTCCGTCCCGGTTTCTCAAGCACGATGGTTCATGAAACTCGTGGCAACCAGCGCTACGTAAACGGGCAGGGCGTTTATATCTATCGGGCATCCGGCAGCAACGAAGCCGATATCATTCGTGGGCACCATTCCAACAATCTGCTACAAGGTCGCGGAGGAGACGATCAATTGATCGGACTCGGCGGTGACGACTCGTTGCACGGTGGTGCCGGAAACGATACGTACTTCTATGAGCTTGGTCATGGTAACGATATCATTCGGGAACCTGGCTTGTTTGGTGGAGCTAACGGCTTGGACACGCTGAACATTCGTGGAAAGCTCGGCTTCGACGACTTTACGGATGACCTGACCTTTCAGCGATTTGGAGACCATCTGCAAATCAATCTCGAACTCGACGGCCGCTACAATCGCAACGAAGGCTCCATTCAAATCGAGTTTATGTCACATGAGAACTGGCGCGTCGAGTCGTTAACACTTGAGAACGATGCTGCGGGATTTGGAACCTATAGTTTGGTGTCGATTTTTGAAAATGCGACGGCCCAACGTCAACGATTTCGACCGACTGGCGGAAGTGACGAATTTGGGTTGATCGCCGCCCCGGTATAGTTTCTCTGTGATGCTGTACAATCAGTGTTGATTGTTTCCCGCAAAATCTAAAACCAATTCAATATGCGCTTCGCCATACGAACAGGACTCGCTTTTCTTGCGGGCGCATTGTCGTTAGTTTCGCAGATCGCTGTGTTGCGATTGGCAACGCACGAGCTTTCCGCTGCCTCGGTGACGATCGCGGCCGTCCTCGTTTCTGCCTTGGTCGGGCTGGCTTTGGGTTCCGTCGTCATTGGACGCATCGCCGACAAGGTGAACAATCAGCAGCGTTTGGCATCTCTGATGACCATGATGGCCGCCGCAATTGCCCTGCTGATCGTGACTTCTGGCGGCTTCGTTGCGAGCTGGATTCGGTCGTGTGAGCTATCGATTCCAATAGAGTCCGGGTTGTTCGTATTTCTGACGATCTTGCCGATCAACTTCTTTCTCGGCGGCATCATTCCAACATTGACCCGTTCAGTCAAAACTGACGTTCAACCAGATGTTCAACGTTCGTTTGGAATCATCTACGCCAGCGAAACAGCAGGGGCAGCTATTGGCTCAATCGTCGTCACCTTTGTTGCGATTCCAAAATTGGGCACCAACGTTTCACTGCTGTTGATCTCCACAATTGCGATCGCCATTGCGGGCCTTTCCTGGTTGACAGGCCGTCAAACCTCGCAGTCTGCCGAGCCAGAGCACGCGTTGCCAGAACGCGATTCGGAAGTCCAGAATGACTCAACGGTGAGCCAACGCCGTTGGCTGTTGTTAGTCGCCGGTTTAACGTGCAGCTTTGCTGTCATGGGGATGGAATTGATCTGGCAACGATCGTTGGCAATCGTGTTTGGATCGGACACACACAGTTACGCAGTCGTCGCATCTGTGTTTCTCGTTGGACTATCTGTCGGTGCCATGTTAGCCGCCTGGTTGAGCCGATGGGTCTCATTGAGCGTTCAAGTTTATGTCAGCCTGTTGATGTTTCTGGCGGTCGCAATGTTTGTGTCCATCGTCGTTTTGAAGCTGTTTTTTCAAGTCGAAACGATGCAATCGCTGTTGTCCAGCCTCGATTCCAAACCCCTTTTGGCTCGACTGTTAATTGCAAGTTTTATCCTGTTGCCAGCGTCGATCTTGAGCGGCATGGCGTTGCCAATACTAACACGACTTTGGGTGGAGCAGCGATCATCGATTGGAACTCACTCGGGACAACTTTACGGTGTGGTTTTGATCGGCAACGTATTGGGGATCATTGCGACAGCCGTACTGGGAATCCCTTGGCTTGGATTGCAGCTGACCGCGGTCGTTCTGGCGACATCATGTGTGGTCGCAGCGATCCTCGTATCCGTGCTCGTTGTAGATTCGAGCCATCAGCCACAGTCATCGATTTGGTTTCAAAGGTCAGCTTTGGTAGGTGCGGTTTTGGCGTTAGTCGGATTGACGATCTACGTGTCCGGCACTCCCTTTCAGCCTGGTATGGGAAAGTCCAGCGACTGGTCTATCGAGTTCTATTCCGAACACGAAAACCATACAGTCGCGGTGGTTCGGGCAAAGGATGGCTCGGGCAATCAAAGGCTGTTGGTCGATGGCGTCAACATTGGTGAGGTTGGCCGAGGTGTCGATGAAAAACAACGTGTGTTGGCTCATCTGCCGTTTTTGATTGGCGACACTCAACGCCCAAACGCATTGACGATTGGATTGGGGACGGGCATTCTGGCAGGTGATCTGGCACGTTTAGAGCAAGTTGAAACGGTAACGTGTGTCGAGTTGTCGGCCGCCGTTATTAAATCGTGTCAGTATTTTTCAGATTTCAATGGAGATCTTTTATCCAACCCAAAACTGGAATTGATTCACGGCGATGGTGTTCGATTTTTGCGTTCCGCACCGTCGACATTTGATGTGATCGTCTCCGATGGCAAGTCCCGGTCCGGGTCGTCGGCAAATATCCCGTTCTTTTCGAGAGAGTACTATGAGCTTTGTGCTGATCGTCTGAGCGACGACGGCGTTTTCATTCAATGGGTTTCGCTTCGTTGTGATCGTGACGAACTGAAAACAATCATGTCGACTTTTTCTGGCACGTTTCCTTTCGGTCACATCGCCATTGCGAACCCCGATTCGTTGTACTTTGTTGGAAGCCTTGAGCCACTCTCGTTTAATCTTGATCGGATGCAAGCCCATTTAGAATTGCCTGCGACGGAAGCGTTGCGATC
Source organism: Planctomycetota bacterium (assembly GCA_038534355.1). Classification (GTDB taxonomy): domain Bacteria; phylum Planctomycetota; class Planctomycetia; order Pirellulales; family Pirellulaceae; genus Mariniblastus. Next base: position 18,094 of record JBCAWX010000034.1, on the reverse strand, counting down.
CTATGGGTGGGCATCGACGGATGACTTTCTTTCAATGTACTGGATGGACCAAACAGTCATCGAAAACGCGTTTCCAGACGCTCCATGGAATACGTTTGATCAACCCGTGTTGGAAACCTACGCCTGGAAGTCACTGAGTCATTCGTTTTCGCAATCCAATACGCAACTGGACGTGGTCGTTGAGTTATTGGAGGCTGATCAAGAGTCATCATTTAATGGGGCTTCAACGAAACTGGATGAAGACAGTTTTCTGGCTACAGCAAGATTGGCATCCGTGTCATTAATCAAAGCTGATTTGGAGGTGGTTGCGGCGGATGAAGGTTGGCTGGACAGGGCAGGGGATCACTGCAAAACCGCGCTAAAATTGCTTCCCAATTTGCATCGCCAAAAACGCGTGAGCCAGATTTACCGAACCCTTGCCAATCGTGCGCGTGAGGAACGAGATCAAAGCACAGAGTTTTCTTGTTTGTTGAATCTTTCAGAGTTAAAAACCGCAACCGCAGAGGACGAGCTTTGCATGGCCACGATTCTTGGTGAGAATCAACGATTGGATGCCGCTTTGGACCATCTTTATCGTGCCGTAAAACTTTCTGATGGTGACCCGCAGTTTAGATTGGCATGGGCTGAGGGATTTCTTCGGCTTCAAAAGTTTAATCAAGCTTTGCGACAGACGCAGATCATCACAGGGCAACTGGAAACGGCAACCGACGCTGAGCAGGAAGGCGGTTCGAATTCGGAACTGATCGTCGATGAGGAACGCCTTCTTTTGTTGGCAAAAACAAAATTGGTGCAAGGGATCGCATTGTTGAAATCTGGCCAAACCAATGAAGGCCGGCGTCAAATTACCAGCGTCTTGTCGACGTACCCGCAACTTCGCTCGTTGTTGCTTCGCTTTGGTGTGACTGGATTCGAGTAGACGTTACCCACAACTGGACTTACCAGTGCCGCTTCGGCGTTGGATGGGCTGAGCCGTTTTGGCCGCTAACCTTCGTTTTTGTCCTGGTCCGTCTGTCCTTCTGTGCCCTCGACCGATTGCATCGATGAGAACAACCCGACATCCGCCAAAATGGCGTACGTACTTGGGATGACGATCAGGACCAATATCGTTGAGGCGAGGATACCAAACGAGATACTAACCGCCAGCGGGATGAGAACTTGTGCTTGCTGACTGGTTTCAAACATCAACGGCAGCAAGCCTGCGATGGTGGTCGCCGATGTCAGCAAAATTGCACGAAATCGTTTGCGGCTGGCAAGGCCAGCGGACTCATAAATATCTGCACCCGCTTCGACTTCCTTCTTCAAAAACGTAACCAACAGAATGGAGTCGTTCACCACAATTCCCGACAACGAAACAAAGCCCAGCATACTCGGCAAACTAAGATCAATTCCGATCAGCCAATGCCCAACAAAAACACCAATCAGTGAAAGCGGAATCGCCAGCATCACAATCAATGGTTCAATGTAGCTACCGAACTGGAAACTCAACAACACAAAAACGCCAACAAGGCCGATGCCCATCGCTGTGATCATCGAGTTAAGCGTCTTGTTTCCTTCAGCGGACTCGCCTTCGAAATCAAACTGAATGCCAGGATATTTTTGTTGCAGCTCGTCAGCAAATTCAGCTCTGAACTTGGCCACTAAATCGCTACCGCTCACGACATTGGCGTCGACATCTCCGAGGACCGTCACGGCTCGCTGGCCATTGACACGAGCGATTCGTGACCAGCCGCGTCCACGGTCGATTTTGGCGATCGCGTCCAGTGGGACCTGATTCCCGTCGGGCAGCACGAATTGAAAGTAATCCAGATCTGCCAAGCTATCCTGTTCCGCTCGCGCCAATCGAACATCGATTTCGTAGGACTCATTGCCGATCTGAATTTCATCCGCAGTGACACCTTGAAAGGCCGCCCTTAACTGCCCCGCGACACTGGACGCATTGAGCCCTTTCGCCAAGGCACCTGATTTGAGGCTGACACGAATCTCAGGTTTTCCTTTTCGCAAATCATCTGAGACGTTTCGCACACCACGGAATTGATTAAACCAGTCAATCACTTCTTTTGCTGCGAGTTTTGTCTCGGATAAGTCTTGGCCTTTGATACGGACTTCGATCGCGCGTCCGGCCGGCCCAAGTTGAGTCTGCGCCACGGAGAATGCAACCAGGTCCGGTGGCGAACCGACTTTAGCTTTCCATTTCCCAATGACGTCATCGAGAGAAATGGATCTGAACTCACTGCCCAACAAATCCACATTGATTGTTGCGACGTGTGGACCACTTTCAAACGCTTCACTGTTTTTGCCAAACTCGATATTGTAAGACTCGACCAGGGGCTGGCCATCGTTTTGCAAATGCGAGAGTTCTTCGTTGACCGCTTCGAGTCCGGCGACCACCTGCTGAACAATTTGCTCGGTTCGCGCGAGTGGAGTCCCGGCTGGCAATGTCATCTTGGCCGCAAGCGTATCACCTTCTTGTGCTGGAAAGACAACAAACTGAATAAACCCGCCTGCGATCAATGCAATCGAGGCCATCATCAACCCGATGACGCTCCCGACAAAAAGGTAGCGCCACTTGATCGCTAAATCGACCAAGCCACCAAATTGTTTGTCCCGGAAATGATTGAACAGCCGATCAAACTTGGCTCTAAGTTGCGCAGGATTATCGGGATCGTCATGATGCAGCGAATGGCCCAAGTGCGACGGCAGGATTGCATACGCTTCAATCAGGCTTACCGCAAGCACAAGGATTAACATGATCGGAATCGCTGCCAGCACCTTTCCGATGTCGCCACTGATAAACGCCAACGGACCGAGAACGCAAACCGTCGTGATGAATGATGAAAAAACACCGACCTGAACTTCTTTGACCCCATCAATTGCGGCTTGCATCGCTGCCTTGCCACGTGAACGATGAGCTGCGATGTTTTCGGCAATCACAATCCCATCGTCCATCAAGATTCCAATACCCAACAACATCCCAACCAACGTCATCATATTGATCGTCAGTCCGAACATCGGCATGAAGAAGATGGCGCCGATAAAGGAAACCGGCAAGCTTGCGGCCACCCAAAATGAAAGCCGCCAGTTAAAGAAAATGGTCAACGTCACAAACACCAGCAGCATCCCCTGCCAGCCATTGGTCAACACCAGTGCGATCCGTTCTCGCACTAACGATGAACCATCCCCAGAGACGAATAGCGTCAGTTTGGGCTGACGTTGTCGTTCTTGTTCAAGAAACGCTTTAGCTGCTTCGGCAACACGGATTTGATCTTCCTGCTTGGTCTTTTTGACAATCAGCTTTCCGGCTCGAACGTCTCGCAGCAACACCTTCTCTTCATCCGCCTCAAAAATGTCGATCACACTACCGAGATCACCCAGCCGAATCTCAGCTCCTGCGATCGTCTCTATGATGACAAGATTCTCCAGCTCAAGAGCCGACCGTTTTTGCTCAACCAGCCGAATCAGCATTTCGCCGTCTGCACTTTCGATCCCGCCAGCAGGCGACGTAATGTTCTGCGCTGAAATCGTGTTGGCGACATCTTGCACGCTCAGGCCAAACCGTTGCAAGGATTCAGTGGACAGTTCAACCCTGAATTGATGGTCCGAAAAGCCGCTGACTTCCACCAGCGAAATGCCATCCGAAAGCTGCATTCGTCGTTTGAGGTCTTCGCAATAAGCTTTTAAGTCGACGACGGACATATCGCCTGTCACCAACACCGAAAGCACGGGCGTCGTCAGGCCCAGCTGCCGAATGGTTGGATCCTCTGCGTCGTCCGGCAATTCGTTGGCGATTGCATCGAGTTCAGTAGAGACTTCATCCTTGAAAACAATGATATCTCCACCATCCTCCATCTCAATCTTGACGATCGCGAGACCCTCACGCGCTTCGGAGGTCACTTCACGCACGTACTGAATGCCATCGACGGCATCTTCGATCCGCTGGCAAACGCTTTCTTCGATCTCCGTCGATGAGGCTCCTGGATAAACGACACGAACTTCCACTTGTTGTGCTGTGATGTCGGGAAACGTTTCCCGCAGCATTGTCGGCAATACAACCAGGCCCAACAAAACCAACAATCCCATCAACAAGTTTGCCGCGGTTCGGTGGCGAGCAAAAAGTTCGATCACTCGTCGCCTCCTGCCTCAGCTTGAAGGGTCTTTGCAAGTTGTTCGTCCACTTGCGGATCGACCAACATCCCTTCAATTGCAGGTGTCGGATCAGAAACAACGATACGATCTCCCGGCCCGAGTCCTTTGATCGCTGCGAAGTTGTTCTGCACCAACTGAACTTCGACACTGCGTTTTCGCAGTCTGTTTTCGTCGTCAACGAGGAATACAGTACCGTCACGAATTGACGAACGTGGGACAACAAACGCGTCTTCAATCGGTCGGCCACGCAGTTCGACTTCGCAATAGGTACCGGGGACGGGTGCCGGTCCATTCTCCCTTGCGTTGCCTTCTTCTTCAAACGGCCGGTCGACGGAAACAACAATACCGACGGTTCTGGCTTTCGCGTCAAGTTGCTCACGGAGTCGTTCAAACGTCGCTTCACGAGACGTTCGAATGTCACCGGCTCCATATCGGAGCGTAACGTCGACGTCAAAAAACTTTCGTATGACTTCTTGAGGGTCAACAGACAAATCTTTCAGCATACTTGGGGCCTTCGCCTCAGGACGGATCAGGTTGGCGATCTTGTCGAGTCCAAACTGAGCTTCAACTTCAAGCTTGTCAATTGCTTGCGCGGTCAGCAGTTGTTGACCAACAGAAACGACTTCATTCAGCTCCAAGTCAACCGGACCCAACCGGCAACCAAACGGAGCGACAATTCGACAACGTTCCAAGTCGCGTTGGGAGGACGCCAGATTCGACTGCGAGACCTTAATCGATGCTTCGGCCGATTGAATCTGTGCAGGGAGAAGATTGAGACTGCTTTGCAGATTTTGAACCGATTGCTGTTGTGCAAGAACACTTCGCCGTTGCGTGTCGACTTCCGACGCAGACACAGCGCGGTTTTGCGAATAGAGCCGCTCCATTCGCTCCAACTCACGCTTGGCGAGGTTGAGCGAGGATTGTTCGATTTCCAATCCAGATTCATAGTTCTTCTTCGTTGCATTCAGTTCTTGAACACTGGCTTCAGAACGAGCAATTTCCGCTTGAAGTTTTTGAATCGTGATTTCAACGTCGGCTGTGTCGATCGCGACGAGCAGCTCCCCACTGCGAATGAAGCTTCCCGATTTCAACTCGGGATGCAATTGAACGATCTTCCCTTTGACTTCCGCGATTGCTTGAAAAGAATTCGACGCAGCAGATTCACCAAACCCAATCGCGCGCGGCACAATCGCGGTCGGTTCAAATTCAATAATTCGCAATGCCCGCGCGAGTTCCTGTTCGGGAAGCTTCTCCGGCTGGCTTCGATTAGCGATCGCCCACAAGAGTAATAAGACACCCGCTGCGACAGGAGCCGCAAACAGTAAGACTGACAAGAATGGCTTCAACGCCGCCAGAAATTTTTTCATTCGCATCGAGTCAAGTTAAGTGTCGACAAAATTCGGTTATGGCAATACGGATTACGAAAACGCGAATTGCAAATTGTTTTGAACCACGTCCGGTGCAAGGCGGCAATTGGCTAAACGAATCGGTCGTGAATCAAGCCACAACCGTTCGCTTGCCAGTTTCCGAATACCGCCGTGCCAAACTGATCATAAACGAAATTCAACCGTCGTTAGCGCTACCGGTTGAACTTACTCGTCAATCTTTCGCAGTTCCATTCGCCATCGTTTCCGTTTTTTGCCGTCGACGTACTCGTAATAGTTTCCAGACCAGACGCCACCCTTGTCAGAATCAGGCCTAAGTTCAGCTCGGCCAGATAGCGGATGACGATCATCTTGATCAAATGTGAAGAGGTATTCTTTTCGAGACTGTTTGGTTAGATCGCCGATTCGTTCACCGCCCGTTCCATCTTTCTCAGCTGTGTCCTGTTTTGCGCTGTTCATGCGCTTGGCAAGCAAATCTTTCATGTCACCTTTCAGGTTTGAACCTGAGCTCTTACCCGATGCGTTGTTAGGTTTGCCTACCGTCGAATTACCGGCCCCTGAGCCGGCGGTAACGGAACTTTTGTTCTTGTCCATCGACTTGAGCAACTTGGTCAGTTCGTTTGTATCCAGGCGCTCGTCCCGATTGCTGTCGAACTTTTTCATGTATTTGGCGGCCTGCTCTTCAAAGCTCATTTCTGGTTCAGCAGCAATGACATTGACTTCGCCGACGGCAAACAGAGCAGATTGTTTGACACGAATCCTGCCAAGCATGCGAGTTTTCTTGGACTTATCACTCTCCTGAAGATCGATGATCTTGAATTCCCAAACCGCACCTTCAAAGTCCATACGTTGGTTGTCTTGATTCGAGCTATTGGAATCTCTGTTGCCAGGTTTACCACGAAGTTTGTCGCGTATCCCCTGCGCGTGGCTTACGGAACAAAGACAAACGGAAATCAAACAAAACAACAGTAAATATTTACATTTGGACATCGTTTTTCTCATCTTAAATTTCGTAAAAACAATTCGGCACTTTGTTTGTTTATCTCACCAATAATGAGGACACAATTCCAGAAGAAAAAAGTCACATTTCTGAAATGAACGATTCGGTTTTGACACGAAGTCTCTACTTCGATTTTTCGTCGTCTTTAGCTGATCAATTCTCGTTCGAAACGGCGATCGCGGCCATCTCGACGAAAGGGAAATCCCGCGATGCATGCAATTTGAAGAATTTTTAATCCATGTCCCCTTTTCTGATCCGGGAGACAACGAATAGCCCAAGACTTTTTTTCGCTACCCATTTTGAAGGAGTAAAAATGCGGACGCCAAACAGGGCTATCTCGAATCCATGGATGATTTTGCTGATGTTATTTTGCTGGTACGCAGTACCAAATATTGCCAGCTCACAAACTGTCGACTCGAAGAGCATCAAAACACGTACGGCAACTGTCCAAACGACGACGAGTCGGCAACCGAGTCGGACAAACTCGGTTTCTGAGAACGTCGAGAAAAATTTTTCAGGATCATGGCAGTTGAACACGGATCCTAAACTGAAGAACCAACGTCTGACCGCGATTGAGACAGTGGTTTCTGACATGAGTCGATTCAAGCAGGGTCGGGCTCGTCAAAAATTGGTTCAGGCGACCAAGCCGGCCAGCCTATTGCAAATCATTGACTCGAGCACCCAAGTCAAACTGACTCAAGGAAAACGTGAAGTTACGGTGCCGACCAACGGACAGCTCGGAACGATCAAAGGCGACAAAATCAGTGCCGAGGTGATCTCTGGCAAACGGGACGGCAAGTTGATTGTGGTGACAAAGACCGCGAACGCCACCCATACCTGCGTCTATCAACTGTCAGATGATGGTCAGAATCTGTCTCAACAAGTTCATATCCAAAGCAGCCAATTGTCAAAAACGATTCGTTTTACCAATCAATTTAGTCGGCAGACAATTACCGAATCAAATTGATGCCTCTTGGCCGACTTGATACGTTTTTTACGCTGAGACGTTGGCCCGCACTGTAAGGCTGCGGGCCATTTTTCATTTTTAAGAGAAATATCCGGTCTTGCTGTCCCCCTTTGGCCTGGTTGCGAAAACAAATAGCAGGGCTTTTTCATCGCATACACCCAAAACGTGCGTCAAAAGAATCGAACATGAATCAGGGAAAACAGATTTTCGAAGTATTGATTCAAGAGAACGCCGACATGCTATTGGCGTATCTTCGCGCGTCCGTTCGTGACAAGCACGCGGTTGATGACATCTTCCAGGAAACGATGGTTGTCGCTTGGCGTCGCATGCCGGAGTTTGATCGCACGCGGTCGTTCGGGAAATGGTTGCGAGGTATCGCCAGAAATCTCATCCTGGCTCACTTTCGCAAATCAAGCAGTGGACCGCTTTCGATGGACGAGAACACTTTGGATTGGATGGATCAAAAATTCGCAAAGATCCAGTCGCGTAGCGGAGACACGTTGAGCGAAAAACTTTCGATGCTGCGCGAGTGCGTTGACGCATTGTCGGAAGAAAACAAAAAGACGATTGAGGCCCGTTACCTCGAGCAGTATTCGCTTGAGGAAATTGTCAAAAGACTTGGACTCGCTCTTCAAACCGTGAAGAAACGACTTTACCGAGCCAAATCCAAACTTGCCGAATGTCTTGAAGCGAAGCTTCTCGATTTGGAGGAAATCTCATGAACAGAAACGAAGAACAACGCCAGCAGGACCTTGTCGAATCCCTGCTTCATTCGCTTTACGAAAACGACAAGAATGAAACGCTGTCGCTCGTGTCAGCAGGGATGCAACGGATTGACGAAACGTCGCCAGTCGACCTGCCCCCACCGAGATCCGCATCCCCATCGCATGCTAGACATCGCCACTGGTGGACGATTGCAACTGTGGCCGCAATTTTGACTTCCGTTTTGATTGGCCTGCAGTGGTTCGAGTCGCCACGAAGTGCTACCGCTGCGGTCACGCGAAGTCTTGAACAGGCGATTCAAGATATTGGCCGGCATTATCGTGTCTCGCTAGAAATTCGCATGCCCGATCAAAGCCTGCAAAACTATGACGCGGACCTGTACGTCAAAGGTGGGAAACGGTTTGCCATTCGCGTTTTCGGACCCGTCCAACAAGCCCGACCTTTTTGGTTGGGAGCAAATCCCGATCGCTCGTGGGTGGTCCCACCCGTCGGTCCAATCCTGGAAGGCGAACAACGTCACCTGAATCAGTGGGCTGCCAAACGAGAGGATATTGCAACGCCCTATCTTCATATCTCTACCGCGCTTGAGTTGATGCGTGACAACTATGAGTTGAAGTCGCTGCCGCGGGAAGATCTAAAACTCCATCAGCAAACTGTGAATTGCGATCACGTCAGCGGAACTTTAAAAGGAAATTCAAATCAACAAAACCCACATCAGTTTGAACTCTGGGCAGATGCGAAAACAGGGGTGGCGTTGAAGGTGGTCGCCTACTGGAACTTGGCGGACGACGAATTTGGCCGACAATCCGTAATGATCCAATTTCAAAACGAAGAATCGCTTGACGATAACTTTTTTACTCCGCAAGCACACGGTGGAACGAGTCGCAGCAGAATCAAATTTTCAGAGGAGTCACAATGATTCGTCACAAGAAGAATAGCAAATGGATACTTGCTCTGGTCGTGGCAATCATGCCAATGATCTTTTCAAATCACCTCATCAACGCTCAAGAGTCTTCCGGATCTTCCAGTCGCCAGCGCGTCACTTTCAACAAAGACATCGCGCCAATCGTTCATCAAAAATGTGCAAGCTGCCATCGCCCCGGTCAGGCAGGTCCATTTTCATTGATAACCTTTAAAGATGTCGCTCGGCGGGCAAGAACAATCGACGCCGTTATCGATAGCAACTACATGCCGCCTTGGAAGCCAGTCAATCATAACGTCGAGTTTGTCAACGACCGACGATTGTCGAAAAATGAAAAGCAACTGATTAAAAGCTGGATCGATGCAGGTAAACCTCGCGGCGATGGAGTCGAACCTACGCCACCTGAGTTCAAGGATGATTGGCGATTAGGCAAACCAGATCTAATTGTTCCCATGAATGGGGAGTTTGAAGTTCCTGCTTCCGGGAGAGACATTTACCGTTCATTCGTCTTTCCGTTGCAATTGAACGAGGACAAATGGATCAAAGCCATTGAGTATCGGCCTACCGCAACTTCGTCAGTACATCATGGGCTGTTTTTAACGGACACGACGGGTAATGCGCGGCGAATGGATGGGCAGGATGGCAAGCCAGGTATATCAGGGATGAGCTTTCTCGTCGGCACATCCAATCAAAATCAGGAAGAATCGTCAGGCCAAGATGCGGCGCAAACACCGCCGATCACGCGACTGATGACCCAGATGCGCCAAGTAAATTCTGGAGCGATTGAACCTCCATTTACCAAGGCGCTAGGTAGCGGCTTGGGTGCATACGTTCCAGGAGCGATCCCTGTTCGATTGCCAAACGATCTGGCCATGAAGTTGCCTGCGGGCAGCGACATCGTGATGCAGACGCATTTCCATCCCTCCGGAAAATCCGAATTGGAAAAAGGCCAACTGGCAATCTACTTTTCCGACAAACAACCGTCCCAAGAGCTTGTGCAAATTCAAGTTCCGGCAGCGTTTGGTGTTGGAAAGGGTCTGAAGATTCCAGCAGGTGATGCCAACTATGTCATGAGCGAGTCGTATACAACGCCGACGGACATTCAACTGGTCAGTGTCGGAGCGCATGCACATTACATCTGCCGGAAAGTCTCGATGATTGCAAAGTTACCCAGCGGCGAACAAACCGTCTTGCTGCAGATCGACGACTGGGACCTGGACTGGCAGGATCGATACTACTTCAAAAAACGGATTGTGCTTCCCGCTGGTTCAGTCATCACCACCAAATTGGTCTATGACAACACGGATGAAAATCTTGAAAACCCTAATCACCCTCCCCAAGAGATTCGCTGGGGGCGTGAGTCCGGTGACGAAATGGGAAGCGCATCGATTCAAGTCATCGCCGTCGACGAACGGGAGCGATCGAAGCTGCAAAAGAGTTTAAGAAAATACTTGTTGGCTTCCGTGATGCAGGGTGACCTGATGGAATTGCTCATGCAACTCGACACCAATCGCGATGGCGGTCTTCAACCTGACGAAGCTCCTCCGCAAATGCAGCAACGATTCAACCTGTTAGATCGAAATCAAGACGGGATGCTTGCTCCAGAAGAACTTGAGGTGATCCGACGATTCTTTCCCGGAAGTAATAGGGCAAACCGATGAAAAATGTTCCGATTGCAACCCTTCTCCTCGGCTTGTTCTTTCTTGGTGGGCTTGGCGTCGTCGTGTCATCAGAGTTCTTTAATTCAGATTCATCGATCGGAGCCGCTGATGCGTCGGCGAATCTTCCAACTGATCGCGGAGTGGAGTCGGACGATTGGAGCTTTGAGCTCGTAAATGGCCAACGCCTTCACCCGTTTGACGACGCTCAAACAAAAGCAGTCGTCATCGTGTTTGCAGCTACGGATTGCCCAATTGCGAACGCATACCAACCGGTCTTGCGCGAAATGTCCGATGCCTATTCTTCACGAGGAATCCAATTCCTCTTGGTTTATCCGAGTCTCGAAGCGACCGTCGGCGACCTTACGAAACACTCGGCAGATTTTGAGATTGACTTGCCGATGGTTTTGGATGACACGCTTGAGATCGCAAAACGATTTAACGCAGAAGTCACACCGGAAGTCTTTGTTTTTCGGCCAGGTGTCTCGCAACCAGTCTATCGCGGCTCGATCGACGACCAGTATGCCGCGTACGGAAAGAAGCGACCTGTGGCGAAACAGCAATTCTTGATGGATGCAATCGACAGCGTCCTCGCTGGCGAGCCTATCTCTTGTCCGACCACCAGACCGGTCGGCTGTTTCATTTCATTCGACGAACTTTAGTCGCCAAAGGTTTGCAATAGGCCTTTCGCTACCACGGCACCAACAATGTTCGTGCAACCGTGCACACAGGTGTCCAAGCTATCGACTCAAGCAGTTCGGTTGCTTACTTCTAGAATCAAGCCAGTTTTGTTGCGCCTCCAAATTCAGGATCAGCAGCGAATCGATGTTGGCGACTCGTGTAAAGCCCAGGAAGCGATTCGTGGCCAAATTGTTTTCCTCACCAATTGCATCCTCGACTCTCACCACTGAAATTGTTAACCTTGAGTGGAACCGAAGTCCATTAACGACAACGACCTCTTCCGAAACGTGCGCAAGGAATTTCGCGGTGAGCAACTCTTCTTGGTCAATTGGCGACCTCGTGGTCTACAAAAAATCGAAAGTTAGTAACGCTCCCGGCCAACGGGCAAAAAATGTGGCCCCATCGACCGCAGGAGAATCCTACAGCTACACCGTTGACAAGTTCTGGATCATCAAAGAGATCCTTCCGGATGGTTCTTTATTGGTTCAAACGTTGCGCGGGAAAGAACACACGCTGGCTCACGATGACGTCGCTATCCGCAAACCCTATTTGTGGGAACGCTGGTTTTATCGTGAACGCTTTCGGCAATTGACCGCGTCCATCACCCCTGATGCCTAGGTTTAGAAGCCGGTGTGCCCTTAATTCTGGGTCCATCGCCGCGGAAAAGGCAAGAACTACTCTCGTTCGCGACTTCCAAATCGAAACAGTCGCAATTTTTCACCTGCCCGAATCAACAGCTGATTTTCCGTGGCTGAAGGGACTGTCCACAGCTGCTGCTCTGAAACGTCAATACTCCATGTCTTTTTGATCCCTTGGTCCGTCACCAAGCCGCCAAACAATACTCCTCGATCATCCAGTGCAACGACTTGTTTTCCGATACGGATCAAGTTGGTTTTTCCAAATCCACGTCGTTTGAATTTTGTCTCGCCGTTTTGAACATCGACTCCGACCAGAACAGTCGATGGATCGCGGTTGGTTCCCACTAACGTTGCTCCGACAAGGACCGCGTTGGTGTGCACAATTCGCATGTCGCGATTGGACCAGTTCAATTTAGTAGTCCATTGACCACGGTTCACTTTGACCCCAATCGCTTGGGTGCCCTTAGTACAGTAACCATGGGAGACGATCAGTTGACTGCGTTCTTCGTCCCACAATGGCGTGAACGAAACATTGTCAGCAGCTTCTCGACGTAATTGGTGTTGCCACACAATTCTTCCGTCGGACGGTTGCAGCGCAATCAACTCGAACATTCCGTGCAAGCAGACCAGCGGCTTCTGATCCATGCGTACAATGATCGGCGAGGCGTGGCTGGACCGAAAACTGGATGATTGCCAAACCGTATTACCGGACTCAAGGCTGAGCGATACGATTCCCGGAGGCGCGTTCCCGCCCGGCTGTTTTCGTGTTTCGGTTTCCGCCGCTTGTGATTCGCCCAGCGTTGGTACCAAAACCATGTCTTGGTAAATCAATGGACTTGCGGCATAACCCGACTGAGGAAGCTTGGTGCCAAACGTCTTCCGTAAATCAACGCGCCATCGTTCTGCACCAGAGTCGATATCGATTGAGTGAATTTGCCCGTCAATGCTGGCCACGACAAGGCAATTTTTCGATATTGCTGGGGTCGCGTGTGGACCTGGATAACGCTGCGATTGAATCCCAACGGGGTAGTCAAACTCCCAGACGACGTCACCCGACATCAGATCCAGCTTCTGAACGTACTCAGTTTTGCCTTTCGAGAATTGACAGAAACAATACTTGCCATCGATGACGACTGCCGAATGTCCTTTGCCGACAACGCGTTCCCAAACGAGGTTGGGGCGTTGCGCAAAGTCAGCGCTGGTGTCAGATGAGATCGAGAAGTCATTGTTGGGACCAGCCCAGTCACGCCAGCCGCGTTCAATGCTTGATTGCCCGACCACGCATGACGTTGACATCACAAAGAAACTCGTGACAACACAAAGCAAACGAACAACGATCTGTAGATTCATGGCAGACATACTGATCTTTTCGCACCACAGCCTAATTCAGATTCAGTTTAGGCTCGCATTTGCGTCAAAAAGTGGTGGGATTCCAAACAGAGCAAACAATTTCACGTCACGATCACTTTTTCGCCTTTCAAGAGAAAGGAATCAACCGGAAATTCTGTTCGAAAAACCAAAGTGACGTCGGACAACAGATTCAGAAATCCATTTTGACTCTGTAACAACGACGTAACAAATGCCAGAACGTGATGAATCAACATACGCGATCGACGCGACTCGTTAAAATCGACTTTTGAATTCCGATTCACTTCATCAACAACTTTTGACGCATGTCTATCCATCAAAATCCGATCGCCGTCTTGGCCGCAATCATGTTCTCCCTGCTGTTTGTGGTCGCGGGCCAGGTACAGGCTCAAGTTGGTGCCAACGAACAGAGCGCCAAAGAACAATCTTCGATTCCATCCAATTGGTCCAGCTGGCGTGGACACGATGGGACTGGCAGCAGTCTGACTGCCAAGCCTCCGACCAAATGGAGCGAAGACAAAAACATTAAATGGAAAACAGAACTACCTGGGCTGGGACATGCCACTCCAGTTGTTTGGGGTGACACCGTTTTTGTTTTGACTTCCATTCCTGTTGGGGAGATGTTTGATCCAATTCCAGATCGAGCACCCGGATCTCATGATAACCTTCGAGTAAGCCAGCGCTGGAGTTTTGTCGCCCTGGCAGTTGATCGAACGTCGGGAAAAATCAAATGGCAACGCGAACTTCACAAAGCGATCCCGCATGAAGGAGCGCATGTTTCGGCTTCGCTCGCGTCCGCGTCGCCAGTCACTGACGGTAAACATTTGGTCGCTTCATTTGGCAGTCATGGGATCTACTGTCTGGACATGGAGGGACAATTGATCTGGAAACGTACCGTCGGTGTTCTGAATACCAAACATGGTCACGGTGAAGGGGCGTCGCCCACGCTTTTTGACGACACTTTGATCGTCAATTGCGATCACGAAGGACAGTCGTTTATGATCGCTTTCGACGTTCACGACGGTGCCGAACGCTGGCGTGTTAAACGTGACGAAGTGACTTCCTGGTCATCGCCGATCGTTTACGTTCATGAGGATCAACCCCAAGTGATCGTCGCCGGGACAACAGCAGTTCGTGGTTACGATTTCAAAACAGGGAAAGTCATCTGGAGCTGCACTGGACTTTCCAACAATATCGTTGCAACACCGATTGCCAAAGATGGATTCGTCTATGTCGGCAGTAGTTATGAGATCAAAGCGATGATGGCGATTCGGCTTAAAGGGGCGAAAGGCGATATCACTGGCAATCCAGATTTTGTCATTTGGCGCCGTGCCAGTCGAACACCTTATGTTCCGACGCCATTATTGTTGAACAAGAAACTCTACTTTTTACGGCACTATCAAGGCATCCTCAGCATTGTCGATGTGAAATCTGGCGATGAACCCATCGGCCCCTATCGAATCTCCGCGCTTCGTGACATTTATGCGTCACCGGTGGCAGCCGATGGAAAAATCTTTTTGACCGACCGCGATGGTACAACGGTCGTGCTGAGCGAACCAGAAATGCCCAAAGTGATTTCGGTTAATCGTTTGGGGGACAGCTTTAGTGCTTCGATGGTTTTGGTCGACAATCAGATCATCTTACGAGGGGAACGATTCCTCTACTGCATCGAAGAAGCGGAACGACCCTAACTTCGAAAACTGGATAACTCAATTTGCTTTCCTGATCTGTTTGTTGAAAGCTTGATATCGATTTGGAACAACTGAGCCAGCCCGGTTGATGCTCAATTTGAAAACGCGCGGCTGCACGTTCATGCCCTCGTTTTTAGCCAATCTAATGCGTCAACCAATGGAACCCCATTTGCGTTGCGACGTACGCGACCGGCGCCACAGCAAAGAAGTGCATGTTCTCGAGGTCCATCCATGTTCCACCCTCGATGAATGCAGCGATCACTAAAGCCGAGAGACCGTAGAGTACCCAATGAAAGAATATTTGCGACACGGAAACCTTCGGCCCTTGTGCGCCTAGGCGCCGAAATATCGGACGAAGCGCCAATCGAAACCACTGACTGCCAGTGAGAATGAAGTTGCCGACCGACGCTCGGAAAAAAACGGGAGTCCAGTCAGCTTCAAATGTCAGAAATCTCGCGGCTGGCCGGGTCTGCGGAAGCTGTGCGCCGCAACATTCTTGGATAAGTTCGCGGCACTCCGACCAATGACTGTGCCTAATCGGGATATCAAAAAGAATTTTTTCTGGGGCAACAATATCAAATAGCTGCAGTATCTCCCACTTTAACCCCTCAGTGCTGCCCAACCGAATGACAACAATTTTCGCATCATTCAACAGTCGTACGATCTCCGACTTCCAATCCCCATCGATAACGTAGATTCGAGACGCACCAACAGGAGGCAGTGATTCACCGGGGCGTCCAATGGCAATGACGGTTCCCAGTTCTTCAAGGATCTCAGCGGCATGTTCTTCAGGGCTTTTGTAAACGGGGATTCCGCCAAGTATTGAGTGGATCGTTTGCAGCCAATTGAAATAACGATCTTCCTTGAACGACCTGAGGTAGAGCACATGCGTACCGCCATTGGATACGTCCGGTATTCCCGTAATCTGATTTAAGCGCGATTGGCGAAGTCGTCTGGCAAGAATCAGTACAGCGCCGCCGGAACCTGTGATGAGCGTGCCAGCGACTAGTCGCAATAGTGAGATTGGCTCTCCAAAAATTGCAGGACCGGAAAGATACATCCCGGTTGCCATCAAGGCCAATGCGGCAACCACCAATAGAGGGTTGAGCGACGGTTTACGTTTCTTTGCTTCTCTGGCGGTGGTTTGATCTGGAGAATCAGCGAAGGATCGCTGACAGCTAGGGCACATGCCGTCGGTCATCTCGGCGACTCGGACATTGCAATGTGGGCAGGTCGAGATTTTCATTGCTACGAAGTGGCTGAGGAACTCAATTTTTGCTGAGGAACTCTATTTTTTGTTGTCTAACTGAGATTTCGCCGCGGCGAACAGCCGTGATCAAAACATTTCGCAACCATCCAGAAAATCTGTTTCATCAGTGAACTTGACGAAATCGGCCCCCACTGACGAGCAGACTACGATGAACAAGGGAAACAATTGCATGAATTTACGATTGTCAGTCATGGATGAATTCCTAATCTAAAGAACTATTTGGAATAACGGCACTTATCACCAAGCCGCGATTACCAAGCCGCGATAAGCGACATCCATTGCTAAACGCACACTGACCTAATTGCGAATCTCATGTTTCACGTATTGATCTTCGCCATCGGACTCATTTTTCAGCCGCAAGTACCAATCTCGACCAGATATCAAGGCAATCCAGTCACGACCTTGGTGAATTTTCTGTTTCAATCATACCAAAGCTACTTGGAAATTCGCAGATAACGCCGTCGCTCGGAAATGGATATTGGTTGTCGGCCGGAAGCTCCCGACAGCGACGCGAATCTGCAGTGTCAAACAGCGCGCAAATGATGGCAAAATGAGAAACGTGCTGAACGCAATCATACTCCCGATCACCATATATCGAGATAACTGGCGGGTCCGGTTCACCCAACCTGTCGTTTGGAATCCCCCAATAAATGTAATGCTCACCTAGAATATGCTCACGGCGCAACACGAGTCGTTCGTTGTGAAAAAACATGTCCTTGGGGGCCAAGTTTTCAGCCCTGCAGCACCAGCTACGAGTAAATCCAAATTCTTGATGCCACTTTAACACCGTCGGTGGAAGGTGCGTTTCAGGTTCGCTTTCGATCCATGGCGAGTCGTGATCAGGGTACCAGTAAGCTGCGAATCGCCGCAGCTGGCGCCAGCATCCATCTTGGTCCTGTGGTAGTTTTTCAAAAGTAGGTGATTCAAGTTTCATAATGTTGAATAGACCGTTTCGCGGAACCTGAAATCCCAAAAACCGGCCCTAGAAGATAAATGCTGATCGTTTTACTTACACTTTCAAGATACCAATATCACGAAAAGAAGGCCACAAAAAAAAGGCATCTGTCCAAAGACGTTGCTTAGTCCTAACAACCGTGCCTTTAACGTTCTTGTACTAAGCGAAGCGAAATCTCGTACTCGACGGTTTCGGTTTTACAGAAAAGTAAAACTTGTTGCTCGGCAATCGCGCGAATCCTTGAGTCAAACCCGCGGCACAATCGTCCAGCGTTGAGAAATTCGAGTACGAGTAGGAGTACGATTTTCGATGAACCAGCGGCTACAGCAAAACCAAAATTCGATCTTCCTCATGCCCTTCCTCGTACTTAGCGAAGCGGTACTCGTACTCGACAGTTTCCGGTTTGCGGAAAAGTAGAACTAGTTTCTCGGCAATCGCGCGGAACCTTGAGTCAAATCGCTAACTCGCCAAACCAGCGTTGCAAAATTCGAGTACGAGTACGAGTAGGAGTAGGAGAAACCAAGATTTCGATCTTTCTCGCGCCCCCTCATCGTACTCAGCGAAGCGGTACTCGTACTCAGCGAAGCGGTACTCGTACTCAGCGAAGCGGTACTCGTGAGGTGGTGCCGTTTTAGGGGGCCACGCGGTCTCTTAGTTAAAGCTGAAATTTTGTTCAAACAGAGCTGGCGTTTG
>JBCAWX010000033.1:0-70884 GCA_038534355.1 Planctomycetota bacterium | reverse complement strand
CGTGGCATCTTTGAGGCTCCTTGGGCTACGCCCATTTTAGGCCCCGCGTGGCCCCCTAAACCAGCACCACCTCAGGTGGCTCTAAGCTTCGACCCCGCGATTGAGTTTCGACAAAAAAAACTACGTCGCAGCTTTTTGAAAAAAGAACGAAACGAAAAGATCGAGTACGAGTACGAGTACCGCTACGCTGAGTACGAGTACGCGTGGTGATGATGAAGGGAACGAGGGAGTTAAAAAGCGGGACTTGGTTTTTGGTTCGGCAGAATCACTGATCGTAAATCGTACTCGTACTCGTACTCGTACTCGTACTCGTACTCGAAAAGATTGCCGGTGGCTTTAAGCTTCGACTCCGCGATTGAGTTCCAACAAAAAAACTACGTCGCAGCTTTTTGAAAAAAAGAACGAAACGAAAAGATCGAGTACGAGTACCGCTTCGCTGAGTACGAGTATACGCTTGATGCTGGCAACGTTTTTTTTACGCATGTTTCTGCCAATTTCTCTCGAACGATCCGTCCACTTTCTCGTAACACAGCCAACGTTTGGGAGCGAATTGAGAATGCGACTGAATCGTATCCTCAGCTGCAATGTTCAATCTCTTTTTTTAGATCCCTTACCAACCTGCTCGCTTCTTCGCTAACTTCACAAATCTTGAAAATTTCAATTTGCGTAGACGAGTGAGTCCAGTGGAACCAGCGAAAATAAGGACGTCTTCGGCGAAGGATTGCCGTCGATTGCGATTATGGGCTTGCCCCTAATTCACAGTTTATGTACTTAAGCAGAACATTTCTCTAAAGATGAAGGTCAAAGGATGGACCGAACCTTGTTCGAATCAAAAATAGATGCTGGTTGCCGCACGCCTCGTGCATGGAATTCAACCCCCTTGGCACTTGCCGCAGGTCATTCCCCTTCGATCATTCATCCAGCGTGGCTGCTGTTGCTGGTGCCGTTTTTTACCGGCTGCCTCACCAGCAACTCCATGCTTTCCGAGTTGCCAATACCACCTTCGGTTGTCGACACAACTCAGTTGGACAATGTGCGCTATCAAAGCCCTGATACGATGACCGGTTCCTCCAATCACGTGACCAGTCGCAATCGACTTCCATTCGTTGAAGACCAACAGGCGATTCGTGAGCAGCCCGGATCGGAGCAAGCCGGACAAAGAATTGCCGCGGTCAAAGTCATCGGAAACACAACCATTCCGGAACATCGGGTCCTCCGTTCCATCAGCACTCGACCCGGCAGATTCTTTGATCCTGACAAACTGCAACAGGACGTCAATCAGCTTTGGAGAATGCCAGAGATTAAACGAGTCAAAGGTCCTTATCTCGAACAGACGGACGCAGGTATCGTCGTCACCTTGGAGGTTGAGGAACGTCAAGCGATCACGAAAGTCGAATTTATCGGCAACCGTGGAATCGCCGACCGCACACTAAAAAAGGAAACGGGACTCGAAGACGGTCGGCCGTTGGACGTCCATCAGATTCGGATGGCAAAAACGCGTCTGGAAGAACTTTACAAGGAAAAAGGGTACCCACGAACTCAGGTCGAGATCATGGAAGGTGCCGATCAAGAAGATTCCAAAGTCGTGTTTCTGATTCACGAAGATGAAAAACAACGAATCTGGAACGTCATTTTTGAAGGTAACACCATCGCCTCGGACGCTCGTCTGCGACACTTTATCCAGTCCAAACCAGGAATCCTCAAAGTGTTTGGAGGGTTGGTCAATCGAGACGAAATCGAACAGGACATCACTCGCCTGACAAGCTACTACCGCAGCCTTGGATTTTTTAACGCCCGGATTGGACGCGAAGTCAGCGAAAGCAACGATGGACGTTGGTTGACGATTCGATTCATCATCAATGAAGGACCGCGATACAAAGTTCGTAACGTTTCCTTTCTGGGTGCCGAAGCTTTTCAACCAGAGCAATTGGAAACGTTGGTAGAACTCAAACCGGGCGAAGAAGGTAGCCCTGAGTTTAATTCCGCGAAAATGAATAAAGACGTGGTTGCGTTGCGCGACCTCTACGGTAGCCAAGGCTATGTGTTTGCAACGGTCGAAGCAGAGCCGAGATTCCTCGAAGAACCAGGCTTGCTGGATATCGTCTACAAAGTCAACGAAGGAAAACAGTACGTTGTCGGTTCGATCAATGTGCACTACGTCGGTGGTGGTGGAATTACCAAACGTGAAGTCATCTTTAATCGGTTGTCTTTGCAACCTGGTGACTTGGTCAATAACCGAGAAATTCGAAACAGTGAACGGCGACTTGGGTCGTCGCAGGTCTTTGCAGTTGGAGGTCAGACGGGTGGGCCGCCCCCTCGAATCGTGGTTCGTCCCCCAGAGCTAAAGGATCTGGAACGATTTGCTCAGGAAAGTGGAATCGGAGGATCACGATTCTAACTCGATGTAACAACGTCAACGCAACAGTCACGGTTTGATTGCTGTTCTTTCAACTGCCCCTCGGCCACGATGGTCCTACACTATGTTTCAATCAACAAAAACAAAATCAAGCTCCATGCATCGCCTCGGTGTTGACGATTGGGCCCAGCTCACCCGAGTCTTGCCCGTGTTTGCGATCGCTTTTATTGTCGGGATGACAGGCTGTCACTCTGATCTGAATTCGAAGGCGCCGGCGCATTCATTTTTTGGCAGCAACTCAATCGATTTCGCTGCCCTCAATCCGCCAGAGAAAGCGATCAAGCGAGAATTGTCAGCGGAAGAGCGTTTGGATCAAATCTCGGGCGACACGCCCCGGACGTTTGAGCATCTTCCAACCCAGATGGCGACTAATGATCAACCAAACGAAATCGTTCGTGCTCAATCCCCTCAAGATGACAACTCATTTTCAGGGGACGGTTTTAGTTTCCCAGCTGGAAGTCCCAGCCTGTTTCAGCAGCAACCATCGACGGCATCCAGAATTGGAGCCAGTTCAACCACGAGTGGCAGCGTAACGACAGCCAACTACCAAACACCTGTTCGCTCTGGTGCAGACCAAGAACTCGGTCAACGCTCCGATGACAATGTGATTCAGGATCCCAATGTTCGGCAAGCACAATTCCCGGAATTTGATACGCCAGATCGTCCCTTTATTCCCGGCAACCGTTTGTCGTCACCCAACGTTGGTTCTCCCAACGAACTGAATCCGCTCGTTCAGCCATTTGAACGTGGTGGCAATGCGGCGTTTCCGCTGAACTATGCGGACCTGGATATCTACATCGCCGAAACGCAAACCGGTCGATTCAATTTTGGAGGTGCCTACAACTCAGATAACGGCATCGTCGGTCAGTTTACGATCGACGAAAAGAACTTTGATATTACTCGATGGCCTCGATCGTTTCGCGAACTCAAAGATGGAACGGCATGGAGAGGTGCCGGACAGCACTTCCACCTTGAGCTTGTTCCTGGCGCGAACCTGGAGCGATACCTGGTCAGCTTTACCGAACCCTATCTGATGGGTACGGACTACAGCTTGAGTGTCAGCGGCTACTTCTTTGAACGAAACTACTTCGACTGGGACGAGCAGCGACTTGGTGGACGCATCAACGTCGGGCGTCGCTTGACACCCGATTTGTCAATCACCATGGGCGTCAAACTGGAAAGCGTCACCATCGACAACCCGCGGACTGGCGATTCGACGGAACTCAACAATTCATTGGGAACAAGTAACCTCTATCAGTTCAATGCGGGACTGGTTCGAGACACACGTGACTCACGCGTCAATGCGACCGAAGGCAACTTTATGTCGTTGACTCTGTCGCAGGCTTTTGGCGACTTTAGCTACACGCGTGGCGATTTTGATTTCCGTACATACAAGCTGATGTATGAACGACCTGATGGTTCGGGACGTCACACGGTCAGTTTTGGAACCAAGCTGGGCTTTAGTGGTTCGTCGACACCAATTTTTGAAAACTACTTCGCAGGTGGATTTTCAACGTTGAGAGGTTTTGACTTTCGCGGAGCGGCTCCGCTGGAGAATGGCGTCCGAGTTGGTGGCGAATTTCAGTGGCTCAATACGGTCGAGTACATGTTTCCAATCACGGCAGACGATGCTCTGAAAGGTGTCGTGTTCTGTGACTTTGGTACGGTTGAAGAAAGCATCGAATTCAACTCAGAGAATTTCCGTGTCGCACCTGGATTTGGATTCCGGGTGGCGATGCCAGGCCAGGCGGGGGGAGCACCCTTGGCGTTTGACTTTGCGTTTCCAATTGCCACTGCAGATGGTGACGATGAAAAAGTATTTAGCTTTTATCTTGGCGTGCTGAGATAACTTGCGATCAAGTTAGATACTTGATCACATTCGAATCCCCCAACAAATTGCCTTGGCCTTTTGACGCTCCATGACGTTCTGGCAACTCAACGAACCAACGACAAAGGACACGCGACAACCACCTTGGCGGTGGATCGTGGTGGCGACGTTGTGCCTGTGGACGTCAAGTGCAGTCACGCTGGGTCAACAAACCCGGTATCCCTATCCTGCCCCTGCGAACCGGCAAACGGTTTCAAATCGGCAGGCACCCTCGTTTTTTCGAACCGCTCGCGCGCCGGCACCGCTGCAACAGTCCAACGGCCAACCGATGGCGATTCCATTTTCCGGACAAAGTTTTGGCGTACCGTCGATCAATCAACAACCGGCCACCATCACTCCACCCATTTTCTCGGCGCAACCAGGAAGCGGTATCAATCTCCAGTCAAACGGCACTTTTCAATCACCTGTCGGTCCATCACCCCAACCCATCGTTGGCAGTCAAGTACCAGGGATTGCACCCAATTTGAACCCGGGTTTAAACCCGAACCTCTCACCAGTATTTCAGGCTCCCAATGGGCCCGGCGGCATCGGACAAGGACTCACTCCACTGGACATCGATGTCTTTGTTCCTCAGGGTCCGACACAGCGAATTGCCTTAGGCGGAACGTACAGCTCAGACAGTGGTTTGATTGGTGAGCTGATTTTTGATGAGCGGGATTTCAATCTTTTTGCGTTTCCGAGAAATTTCAACGACCTGGCCGATCCTCGTTTGTTTCGCGGTGGCGGGCAAACACTGCGAGTCGAGGTTGTGCCGGGTACGGACCTCGAGCGGTATGTCGTCAATTTTGCGGATCCCTACTTTTTAAATAGTGACTACAGCTTGAGTGTCAGCGGCTACTACTTTGATCGGCAGTACTTTGATTGGGATGAAGAGCGAGCGGGTGGACGGATTTCAATTGGTCGCAACCTGACCAACTACCTTTCGGTCAACGCAGGTTTGAGATTGGAAAATGTGAAAATTGACAACCTGCGATTGGGCACGTCTCCCCAGCTCAATGCGAATTTGGGAAACAACGATTTGTATCAGTTCAGTTTGGGGTTGGTATACGATACGCGGCAGTCACCTTTTTTAGTGGACTCCGGATCTTATCTTGCCTTGACGTACAAGCAGGCGTTTGGCGAGTTTGATTATGCGCGTGGTGAGATCGATTATCGGGTGCAGCGGCTGTTGTTTCAGCGATCACCA
Organism: Planctomycetota bacterium; assembly: GCA_038534355.1. Lineage (GTDB taxonomy): Bacteria > Planctomycetota > Planctomycetia > Pirellulales > Pirellulaceae > Mariniblastus. The sequence continues at coordinate 65,394 of JBCAWX010000033.1, read as the reverse complement.
ACTTCGGGGCACCATACATTAAGTTTTCGAACGAAACTAGGTTTCAGCGGTTCGGATACGCCAGTCTTTGAAAACTACATTGCAGGTGGGTTTTCTTCGATGCGCGGATTTGATTTTCGCGGCATCGGTCCAATCGAAAATGGAGTTCGTGTTGGCGGCGAGTTTCAGTGGTTAAACTCGTTGGAGTATCAATTTCCGATCACACAAGATGACATGATATCGGCGGTCACGTTTATTGACTTCGGTACGGTAGAAGAGAGCGTCGAACTGAATTCGGAAAATTTCCGCGTCGTGCCGGGCGTCGGGCTACGAGTACAGTTGCCGTTTGCTGGCATGGCCGCCCCATTGGCATTTGATTTTGGGTTTCCCGTTTCGGATGCAACCGGCGACGAGCAACGCACCTTCAGTTTTGTCGTTGGGGCGATTCGTTAGGCGACATGGCGAACCCGTAGCTTGGGCACTCTTGCCCGAGTTCGTCGCCATTAAGTCTCACGAAGAAATCGCGAGTCCGTAGCTTGGTCACTCTTGCCCGAGTGCACTCACGTATAGTTTCATTTGAAAATCCCGATTCAAACCGAGAAAGGGATTAATCAACAATGACTTTTCGATCTCGATTTTTCTCGAGTTCGCGAATGCCGACCTCCGTGACTGCCGTGCCTCTCAATTTGACACCAATGATCGAGTCTGACCGCGCGAGGAATCTCGCATCATCATCGTCAAACATTATTCTTATGGCACCAAACACTTCGAGATTTGGAAGCTTCGCGAGCTCCACGACGACCTCCTTTTGAATGGGCCCTCTATTAAAGTCCGTGGCAATGATGATGACTCTCGTTTTGACAGCAGCTGTTTCAAGCCAGTGTTCCGGGACTGGCGCGTCGAATATCCAAAGCATCTCGATCTTTTTCATCTCAGGCAGGACTTCTTTCAATCGTGAAAATCCTCGAATGGAAACGTCTCCAAACAAGCACACGCTGCGAGCAGAATGGAATCGCTGATACTCGTTGCAGAATATTTCACAGGCTTCGTCCGAGCCTAGCCGAATGTCTGTGGCTTGTGCATCCGGCACCACTTTGTCATACGCTGTGTCAGCAATGAACGGTCTCATTAGAAACGGAACAAACGTTGGAGACTCAGTTGGCGATTCCCAGTTAGACTTGATCCCAAACTCTTCCATTATCAGCTCAAAATAATTGAATTCTCCTGGCCCGGCCGCATAGCCTTCGGCGACGTTGAGCTTCGCACCGGTCGAGCGTGCAGAACGATAACGCATTGTTGGTAGCAGGCTGATGGCTAAAAAGATCGCGATCAAGGCAATGAGGCCGGCCAACAGACGCAGGTTAAATTTGGACCATTGTTTCCAAATAAGAACACCGGCAAGGAACAGTGGAAGGAATGCTGCTAAAAGATATGCCGCCATCCAGACGTATGACTCCGCCCCATGCCAGCCACCCCAAACAAAACGAAATGTGAGTCCAATCGCAAACGCAATCGATGTCGGCAACAGAAAATATAGAATAGTGGGTTTGAGCCAAAACATATGCGTGAGTTCGGCGTCTTTGAGATGAATAGGTAATTCAATCTTACCTGAATTGGCTGGCGAAGTCATCAAACATCGATGAACTGCCGCTTCGAGATCAACGTCAGTTCACACAACGATGCTGATTTCGTTCGCGATCTTTCGCGGCGCGAAGCTCGTGTGGTTATTCCTGAGAGTCATCCATCTAGGTGATCGCCTAAACGCCTTAACACCTCAGCGCCTCAGGCTTTTCCTCAAACGCTAGCGGCAGTGTTAAACTTTATCACCTTGGCAAACCTTGCAGAGGGGAAGGGTTTACGTGATCGGAACGGTTGTGATCGTTCTACGGAAAATCGGTACCAAAGGACGATGACACCGGCATCTTGACCTCTCTTGCCAACTTGTCACCGCTCGCCGTTAACTCGATGAACTCCCAATCGAAACCCGTTGCAAAGCGTTCCAACAATCAATGGCATCCGCTCATTCTGTGGGCTTGCCTTTGTTGTCTTTCTGTTGCCGCGGTTGGTTGCAGTCGCGCCGCCTATCGACAGCGTGCTGATCGAGACGCGTATCAGTTGATCTTTTCTCGCCAAGTCGATCCTCGTTGGCATATCCCGGCGCGAACGGTCGAACCGGATCCAACTTCCAGAATGGCGGACATCGCTTGCCCGGATTGTGGTCCTTTGCCACCAGACGATCCGGCTGCCAGCGATTACATGGTTCAACCTTACGGTACGCGTCGTCCGATCGACTATTGGGCGAAACGAGGTATCTTGCCGGCCGTCGACAACGAACAGTGGATCCAATATCTGCCGACCGACGAGGAAGGCAAGATCAAAATCGACAAGCAAACGGCGGTTGAGCTGTCTTTGATCCATAACCGTGAATTTCAATCTCAAGTCGAACAACTACACATTCAAGCAATTGGACTTTCGGCAAACCGTTTTGAGTATGAAGCCAACTGGTTCGCAGGTAGTGGCTCATCGTTCGCTGCCAGCGGTGATGGCGCCGCAGCAGCAAGAGATCTCGGGGGCAATTCGCGTGTTGGCTTCAGTCGAAATTTCGCCAGCGGTGGTCAGTTCTTGACCAATATTATCAACTCGTTCACTTGGCAGCTGGGCGGTGGTCCGAACACAAATTTTGCCACCGGTGGAATGCTATTTCAATTGACCCAGCCGCTATTGAGAGGTGCCTATCGCTACGTGCGGACTGAGGCACTGACTCAGTCTGAGCGATCGCTGTTGTACTCGGTTCGAAGTTTTGCCCGTTTTCGGCGACAGTTTTACTTCGACATTGTGCAGCAATATCTCGGATTGGTGAATCAAGTCGAATCGGTTGCGATCAATAGAGAGAACTTGCGAAATCTCCAGCTCAATCTTGATGAACACAACATTCTTTTTGACCAGGGAAAGGTCTCACCGATTCAGGTCGATCAAGTGATCCAACAACTTCAGTCAGGGCAGCTTTCAGTCATCAACTCTGAGCAAGCTTTGCAAGCGTCGTTTGATCAATTCAAATTCACGCTGGGACTGCCTGCCAAAGTTGAAATTGACATCGACCAGTCACTCGTTGATCAGTTTCAACTCAACTCACCAGAGCTGACTGATTTGCAGAATCGCGCTCTTGAATTAGGAAAAGAGTTGGCAGAGTTTCTACCACCCGAAGAAGCATCGCCTGAATTTCTCGATCAAATCTACCAAAAGGTACGCTCGTTCAGCGAAGAGTTGGAAGAGCAGCAGGTCTTGGTTCAGAAGGAGTTTGAAGCATGGTCCAGTTCTCTGGAAACTGAACCGAAAGGTTTGCTCGAAGCTGAAGTACAGGATCGCGAACAGCAGAAAAAACTGGCTCTGCGAAACCGTGAAGATCTGGATGAACTGGATGAACAGATCAAAACAAACAAGAAACGGCTGGCTCAAGGGTTGGGCGAATTGAAGCTGGAAGATCTACGTCCCGAGTTGGTCGAAGACGAACAGATGTCCCCGGCTGTCGAACGCTGGCAGATTCTACAGCTGTTGATCTCACAACGAGGTGGGTTGAAAGATCGAATCAATACATTGTTCGTTTCCCAAGCTCAGATCAGACTCTTTTCGATCGAGATTCAGCGCGTCAACATTCCGCGGCAATTTGCGGTTGAGCTGGCATTGGAAAATCGATTGGACTTAATGAATAGCCGTGCTCAAGTCGTGGATGCTTATCGTAGCGTCGAGCTCGCTGCGAATCGTTTGCAAAGCGATTTATCGTTGACAGCTTCGGCAAATCTCAATTCAGACCCGAATGTTGATAACGCGTTTCGCATCGATGGGGAAAATAGTCAATACAATTTGGGGCTAGCCTTCGATGGTCCGGTCAATCGATTTGGTGAAAGAAATTCGTATCGAAACGCACAGATCGGATATCAACAGACCCGTCGAAGCTACATGCAGGCGGAAGATGCGCTGGTTAATGGTATTCGTCAGAACCTTAGGCAGCTGCAAACGAACCGATATAACTTCTTAATTTCCAGACAGCAATTGATCACAGCGACTCGGCAGCTGGATCAGTCTCAATTCAATTTGCGTACGGCGACTTCTGGCGACTCCAGTTTGACACAGGATGTGCTTCGAGCCCTAACGACGTTGCGAGATGCAAAAACCAGTTTGATCTCAAGTTGGATCAACTATGAAACTTCTCGCATTTCTTTGTTCGTTGATTTAGAATTATTGCAGTTGGACGAACAAGGCGTCTGGGTCAACGAAGACGAAACCTTTGAGGACGCCGCGAGTTTCATTGGAAACGATGGTACGTCTGACGTTCCTCCTGCCAATGACTCCTCGAACCGTGGCAATCAAAATGTCCCAAACTCTCGAGAGCCGGCCAACAACGGCGACAACGGACCTGCCCTTGAGGCCCCAGGCGAATCCGGAACCGGATTATCGTCCCCCCCAACCGAAGCGAACTTGGATTCGTTGGGTCGTCCTGTCCCTGATCGGCTTGGTCGCCGTCGTAGCGGCCTACTTTCTGCTCAGCGGTAACTCGCTCGTCCCGGCAAACAGTGAAAACGTTCCGACCGCCGTGGCCAAAATCACGACGCTGGTTGATAAGGTCGTTGAACAAGGGGATCTAGAAAGTCAGAGCACGATCGTTGGTAAGTGCGAGATTGATCATTATGAAAACACGTTGATCTTTTTGGCACCTGAAGGAACCGTGGTCAAAAAAGGAGATGTTGTCGCCAAGTTTGATTCTTCAGAATACGCCAAGTTCCTTTCTCAGCAGGAAAAAGAAGTCAACGAGCAAAAGGCAGAGTTGGAAACTGCCAAGCAGGAACTGGCCGTTCAGTTGGACGCCAACAAAATCGATCTGCGGAAAGCGAAGCAGACGTTGGATTTTGCCAAACTCGCGCTCAACAAATACGAGGAAGGTGACTTTAAGGTTCAGCTCTCGGAACTTGAAGGAACCATTTCAGAAGCAAAGACCGCTGTCGATAAAGCGAGTCGTGATCGAGACAACATTCGCGTACTCGTCAAAAAAGGCTTCCGCGAATACGAACAGCTGCGAGAGGCAGATCAAGTCGTTAAGAGTACCGAGATTCGATTAAAAAACTCAAAGCAGCGGATGGAAACGCTGTTGAAGTTTGACCATCCAAAACAGTTGACCGAACTAAAAGACAAATTGGAAGAGGCGAAATACGGATTGAAGATTGCTGAGACAACCGCATCCGCCAAAGAAGCAAAAGCGCGTGATCGACTGATCAACGAAGAAAACGGTCTGGAGATTCGTAAGCGTCGACTTGAGCGAATCCAAAAAGGATTAAAGATGCACACGATGGAGGCGCCACAAGATGGAACGCTCACGTACGCCTTGAATCGTTGGACGGGTATGGGTGAAAAAGTTCGCGAGGGGATCAGAATCCACCAAAACCAGGAAGTCTTTGTCTTGCCAGATATGGGGCGAATGCAAGTCAAGGTTGGGATCCATGAAACCATGGTCAGCAAAATCAAACCGGGACAACGTGCGATCATTCGAATCGACGCATTTTCGGGAAGTAGTTTGCGAGGCGAAGTCAAATCCGTTTCTGCACTTTCCGCCTCAACTCCCTGGGAACGCTCCAAAAACTATACCGTCATTGTGACCATCGATTCGTTTCCCGAAGAGATGAAAATTCGCCCCGGAATGGGTGCCGAAGTGGAAGTCAAAGTCGGAGAGTATTCCGATGTGCTGGCGATCCCAATTCAGGCAGTAACCAGCTTCGGTCGGCGTAAGTACGTATTCATGCAAGATGGAAACGGCGAGTTTGTCCCCGTCAAGGTAGAGACTGGACGATCCAATCTGTCGTTTGTCGAAATCACCGACGGGATGACTGACGGAGCGGTGGTCGCATTGGATGCCTACCAAAGAGGACTCAACGAATTCAGCGATCGGGATGCGGAAGAGGAAGAGGTGCTGGACGAAGGTGCCATCGATGGAGAGGCTATCGTCGATGCGCCACCAGCAGCTGGAACGACCAACGCTCCGGCCAAGCGGATCGAGATTCAGGTCGACGACGAAAATGAAACGACTCAGTCTGCGGATCAAAAAAGTGGCGAAAACAACGATTCGGAAAACAAAGATAGCGAAGCTACCAAGGATTCAAACGTCGACGCGTCCAAGGACGAGTCAACTTCCAGCGCGGCTGAGTCAACCGAAGCAGCCGAATCAAAAGCAGCCGAATCGAAACCGACTGAATCAGAAGCGACAACGGGTGACACCGGCGACGAGGAGCCAAACAAAGCGGAGACCAGCACTGGCGAAGTCGACGACGACCAGTCAAACATCGACGATGATGAGCTTGAAGGTCAATCTGCCAGCGAAGAAGAAACACCGGAAACGGAAACAAAGTCAATCGAAGGAGCAACTCCTCCGGCGTCGAATGGATCACTGCCAAAGCCAGCGAAGGCAGTCGACAACGACACGACGACAGTTCAAGAAAAATGAATGTTAACTGGAACAAGTTGTCTGGCATGGTACGAATGGCCCTCCGTTCGTTGTTGCTGCACAAACTTCGTTCCTTCCTGACCATTCTGGGACTCGTTTTTGGAGTCGCTTCGGTCATCATCATGTTGGCGATTGCCGAAGGTGCCGGTAAAGACGCCCAACGACAGATTGAATCGCTGGGCGTTAGCAATGTGATCGTGCGAAGCATCAAACCGGGCGAAGAGGACAACAGCGTGCGCGAGGGGATCCTCGAGTATGGATTGACCTTCAACGACATCCGGCGTATCAAAGCGACGATCAAGGATGTCGAACAGATTGCTGCCTTTCGAGAATTCAACTACGAATCGAGGTACCAGGATCGTGTCAAGGAGACACGTGTTGTCGGTGTGCCGCCTGACTTCAAAAAGATCAATCAGTTGTCGATGGCGTACGGAAGATTCATCGAAGATTCAGACATGCTGCAAGTCGCCAACGTCTGCGTGATTGGATCGGAAGTCGCCCAAAAGCTGTTTCAGTTTGAATCACCAGTCGGCAAAACGATTCAGGTCGCCGACAAATACCGATTCCAGGTGATTGGTGTGACCGCGCCCAAAATGTCATCGGCGGGTGTCGGCAGCAGTTTGGCCGCCCAGGACTATAACCTCGACATCTACATTCCGCTTACAACGGATCAAAAACGTATTGGCAAAATTCTGATCGAACAGTCCGATAGCTCGTTCCGGGCAGAGAAACTGGAATTGAGCCAGCTGACGGTCCGAGTCAAAGATCCAAAATTGGTCAAAGCGACTGCCGCAGCAATTGAGAGTCTGCTGGCCAGCACGCATGACAAAGAAGACTTTCGAATCACGATCCCGCTCGATTTGCTCGAGCAGCGAAAAGCAACTCAGCGGATCTTCAATTTTGTGTTGGGGAGTATCGCCGCAATCTCCTTACTGGTGGGTGGCATTGGGATCATGAATATCATGCTCGCAACGGTCAGTGAGCGAACGGGAGAGATTGGTATTCAACGTGCGCTTGGCGCGACCCAATCGGACATTACGCTGCAGTTTCTTGTCGAAACGTTGGTGTTGTCGGCCAGTGGCGCGTTTCTTGGCGCGGCCGTTGGATTGTCTGCGCCCCCGTTAATCAGCCTGTTTTCGGGTCGCGAAACGGTGATCACATTCTGGGGACCGTTTGTCGCAGTGATGGTCGCATTGATGACCGGGTTGGTGTTTGGGATCTATCCTGCCAGACAGGCAGCCAAGCTGGATCCAATCGAAGCCTTGCGTAAGTTGTAGATCTCTATTCCTGTTTCCGACGGCTCGCGGCGTTTGAATCTGACAGAAGGATGATGAGACAGAAAGATGATGAGACAGAAAGATGGTGAGACAGAAAGATGCTCTGCGGGAACCGAACCGTTTAGGTACCAGCGACGATTATCATGAGTCCTTTTTCGGCCTTTCGCGCAGTCGCCGGCATTTCACCTGAGGCAACTCGCTTTTATTGATCATCACCTGTTTCAGGCTCGAGGTGATCTTCTTGTCCTCCATCTTCCTGTTTCCAACGAATCGCCGCGTTTGAATCTGACAGAAAGATGATGAGACAGAAAGATGGCTCTGCGTGGAACCGAACCGTTTAGGTACCAGCGACGATTATCATGAGTCCTTTTTCGGCCTTTCGCGCAGTCGCGGCTATTTCACCTGAGGCAACTCGCTTTTATTGATCATCACCTGTTTCAGGCTCGAGGTGATCTTCTTGTCCTTCATCTTCCTGTTTCCAACGAAGCGCCGCATTTGAATCTGACAGAAAGATGATGAGACAGAAAGATGCTCTGAGGGAACCGAACCGTTTAGGTACCAGCGACGATTATCATGACTCCTTTTTCGGCCTTTCGCGCAGTCGCAGTTATTTCACCTGAGGCAACTCGCTTTTATTGATCATCACCTGTTTCAGGCTCGAGGTGATCTTCTTGTCCTCCATCTTCCTGTTTCCAACGAATCGGCGCGTTTGAATCTGACAGAAAGATGATGAGACAGAAAGATGGCTCTGCGGGAACCGAACCGTTTGAGTACCAGCGACGATTATCATGAGTCCATTCGGCCTTTCGCGCAGTCGCGGTTAATTCACCTGAGGCAACTCGCTTTTATTGATCATCACCTGCTTCAGGCGCGAGGTGATCTTCTTGTCCTTCATCTTCCTGTTTCTAACGAATCGCCGCATTTGAATCTGGCAGAAAGATGATGAGACAGAAAGATGGCTCTGCGTGGAAGCTGGACCGTTTCTCCGGTGAACCTGTCGCCAAGCGGCTTAATTGAGCGGAACCACTAGGCCACGTTCGGTTTCGATTCGGGGACCCGGTTGTCAGCAACGACAAATTTTTCGATACCAAAAGCAGCCAAGCGAGTTTGAAATGTGTCCAGCTTCTTTGGCTCGGCGGTATCGTTGACCAGCATCACGGAATCTATCAGACGGGACGGTGAGCTGAGCTCATCCAGCAATTGACTGGCGGGGCCGGCATCGATCAAAATCACATCGAAGGCATATTGAATCGGTTCAAGGACCGCCCCCAGATTGTCAAAAATGAAACGAGGCCAAGTCACTCGCGTGACTGAGGAGGCGAGTGGCATCACGCAGATGTTCGATTTTTTTGATCGAATGATCAACTCGGAAACTGGCATTTCATCGTTGATGCCATTGAGCCACGACATGTCAGAAGCGAGGCCAAGTCGCCCGCTCAAGCTGGGGCTGGCGACGTCCGCGTCGACGACCAACGTGCGATAGCCAGCGGCCGTGGCCCATCGCGCAACGCTGATAGCGATGGAAGTTGTGCCTTGTTTGCGGCCAATTCCTGTAACAGCGACACGTCGCGGCTGTTGCTTCAACTGGGAAATGGAAGCGTTGACAAGTCCTTCGATTGAGGCGCCACCGGTCACAATCATCTGGTTAGAGACCACTGGCCAACGGAAGTCCTCGACATCCCAAGCAGCCAACTCCAGTGGGATGTCGGCAACACGAGATGATGATTCCGCAGGGCTTGCTGGCGGCTCTGATGCAACGGCAACCGCGATCGCTGGTTCGGTATTGGTGATGGATTGAGCAGTGACAAACGCATCAAGTGAGGAAACTGTCGTTTGTGCTGTCTCGACCGTTTCGACCGGTTCGACGGCTTTAGCCATCGGGATGGCAACCGCAGATTGGTTTTTGTCGATGCGAGCGTGGTGGTCATCAATCCGCTGTTTGAGAACCTGTTTTACCTTGGGCTGGTGGGCCGACTCAACGCGTTGGCGAATGATGTCATGGAGCATGTCGTCATTAACTACACCGATGTCCTCAGCGGTATCGTCCAGAACGGTTTCTCCAACCGCAGGCTTGGTCGCGGATTGCAGCAGCTGATCCGCTTGCGCTTTCAGCTCGGCTTCCGATTGATCCTGGATCACCGAAGCGATCGCCGCAGAGATGGTGGCGATGACTTCCGCTGTTTTTTCATCGTACGTTACATCGGAGAAAGGTTTTTCAACGTCTCCAACTTGCGGTGGTCGCGCTTGTGTTTCTTGAGTGCGTGGTTTGTCAGCGTTGCGAATCTGGCTTTCGACTGAAAAACTGAGATGGGGCCTGGACGTGTTGATGCCCAACGACTGCGGGCCGTCGACGCGATGTTTGTTGACTGGCGTGATGAGCGGTTTGTGGCCGGATTTCGAAATGCCGAGCGGGTTGGTCTGGACACTGGCCGAATGGGTCGCAGTATCGATTTCGATGTAGGTGCGCTGTGTGGGACGATCTTGGTAGATACTGGAAAACTCAACGACGGGCGTTTTGTCGCCACCAGTTGATTCGACCGAATCGACGGGCAACGTGACATTGACAGGAGTCGTTTTTTGAGCCGATGGAAGTGCGGGTGTTGGGGAGTCGGCAAAAAAGTTGGACATCGCGTTGAGGTTGCCCGTCAATGGCGTGAATCGATACTTCTGGCTAGACGTGATGCGATTTGATTCAGTTCCAGTTGCCGGTTTGGATCGCGATTCCTCAGCGTTGGGATGAAGCTCAGTTTCAGCAAGTCGGTTGCTTGGTTCGTTAGAACCGTTCTGAGGCCGTGCCGTGACCGATTCGTAATTCTCGATCGTCTCTTGAAGCCTTTCCTCAACAAACCTTTGAGTTTCGCAAAGGTGTCGACTTTCGGCGCTCAATTCATTTTCAATTTCGTCGGGATGGTCGTTTAGCCAATTCACGTATCCGGTCAAACGGGCGATGTATTTTTGTTTGGGTTGTGGATCGTCGGGAGGATCGAGACGCAAGTTGCCATCGCCGACCGAACGCGGTTTAGGACGAATCACTGCGGACTTGGTGACCGTTTTGTTTCGTGTTCGGATTTGAGGAACTGTGCGTGTTTCGATAGCTGCCTCCGCACGTGCCGTGGGGCCACGCCAGATCGGTCCAGCGGGGATATGGGTCGCCGCGATCGTTGATGATGCTGTCGGTTCAATCGTTTGCTTCCGGGGCATACTGGATCCACGGATGGGTTGCGATTCGTCTTTGAGATTCATCCTGAAACCCGAATTAGAGGGGATGTCGACACATCATTAGTCTTCGGTTCGGATTGTGATAGTCTTGAGCTATCGGTAGAATGGAGAGTTTCGAAATGAAAAAATTTGTCTTGAGACGCCGCATTCAAGTCACCCAGCATATGGCCTGACCGATTAAGCTGGTTTTGTCGTCTTCCCAGAGCCTCAAAGCGGCCCCGATTTCCTATCCCGCGCAGTTTCACATTTCAGCTTGGTCTGGAGCGCGGAGGTTGTTTCCTACACCCCGATTTGATCTGACTTACCGTGTCTGTAATTAATCAACCCAACACCGCTACGTTATTCGAACAACGACTCGCCAAAGAGATTTTGATTCTTGATGGCGCGATGGGTTCCATGATCTATGGATTGGGATTGTCCGAAGCGGACGTCCGCGGCGAGCGATTCAAAGATTGGCACAAGGATCTAAAGAATTGCACCGATGCGGTTGGCTTGACCAACCCGGACGCCATCGTCGAGATCCATAAACAGTACCTCCAAGCTGGCGCGGACATCATCGAGACCAATACGTTCAATGCGAGTCCCGTTGGTTTGTCTGATTTTGATTTTCCAGAGGACATCGTTCGCGAGATTAATCTTGCCGCTGTCGCGAACGCGCGGCAGGCTGCCGATTTTTATACGGCGTTGACGCCCGATCAACCGCGGTTCGTTGCGGGGTCCATCGGCCCGACGTCACAACAGACAGCGATCTCAACCAAAGTTGAAGATCCCGCTTATCGTGGCATCACCTTCGATGAAATGCAGGAGTCGTATTACCAACAAGTCGCTGCCCTGGTCGAAGGTGGCGTCGATCTGTTGTTTCCCGAAACGGTGATCGACACGTTGAATTTGAAAGCGTGCCTGTTTGCAATTTCCAGGTACTTTGATGAAACAGGAAATGTGGTTCCGGTGATGGTTTCCGGGACGTTTGCCGAATCAGGTGCCACGTTTGTTTCTGGACAGGTCGTTGAAGCGTTTTGGCACAGCGTGTCGCATTTTCCGATGGTCAGTGTCGGAATGAATTGTGCGTTGGGCCCGGATGTCATGCGACCTCACATCGAAGAGCTATCCAAAGTCGCCACACCATACATCAGTTGTCATCCCAATGCCGGTACGCCCAATGAGATGGGCCAGTTTGACCTTTCGCCTGACGACATGGCGAAAACGATTCAAGAATGGGCTGAGTTGGGTTGGCTGAACATTGTCGGAGGCTGTTGCGGAACGACTCCCGAACACATCCGTGCAATTTCTGAAGCCGTTCGTGGACTGACGCCGCATCAGCGAAATGTATCAGCACCGCTGACGCGTCTTTCAGGATCCCTTCCACTCACGCTTCGCGAAGATGCAAACTTTTTGATGATCGGCGAACGTACCAACGTAACCGGTTCGCGCAAGTTCGCTCGGCTGATCCGTGAAGATCAATACGACGAAGCAATCGAGGTCGCTCGCGAACAAGTACAAGGTGGCGCGGCGGTCATCGACATCAATATGGACGATGCGTTGCTGGACGGCGAAGCGGCAATGACCAAGTTTTTGCGGTTGATCGCTGGTGAGTCCGATATCAGCGCCGTTCCAATCATGATCGACAGTTCCAAATGGAGTGTCATCGAAGCGGGGCTGAAGGCGGTTCAAGGGAAAGCGATCGTCAACTCAATCAGTCTTAAAGAAGGTGAAGAAGATTTTCTTGAGAAGGCCAGATTAATCCGTCAGTACGGTGCTGCAGCTGTGGTCATGGCGTTTGACGAACAGGGACAAGCAGTTGAGACCGACGAAAAAGTTCGCATCTGTAAACGTGCCTACGATCTGCTGACGAAGAACGTCGGCTTTCCTCCTGAAGACATTATCTTTGATCCTAATATCCTGACGATCGCCACAGGGATGGAGGAACATGACAACTACGCGGTCAACTTTTTTGAAGCCACCCGCAAAATTAAAGTTGTTTGTCCCGGCGCCAAAATCTCCGGTGGTGTCTCCAATGTCAGTTTCAGTTTTCGAGGTAACAATACGGTTCGCGAAGCGATCAATGCTGCGTTCCTGTACCACGCAATCGACTCCGGACTGGATATGGGGATCGTTAACGCCGGGCAATTGGAGATCTACGAAGAGATTCCCAAAGACCTTTTGGAATACGTTGAAGATGTCCTCTTGAATCGACGCTCCGATGCGACGGACCGGCTGTTGGAATTTGCCGAGACCGTCAAATCCAAAAAGAAGAAAGGGAGCAAAGAGGATCTTGCCTGGCGCGAAGCAGCCGTCGAATCCAGATTGCAACATGCGTTGATTAAAGGGATCGACAAATATGTCGAACTCGATACCGAAGAGGCACGGCAGAAGTATGAACGCTGTCTGTCGATCATCGAAGGCCCAATGATGGACGGGATGGGGATCGTCGGCGACCTCTTTGGCAGCGGGAAAATGTTCCTGCCCCAAGTTGTCAAATCGGCCCGTGTGATGAAAAAAGCGGTTGCCTATCTGTTGCCGTATATGGAGCAGGAAAAAATTGAAGCCGGTCTGGAGAGTCAGTCCTTTCGCGGAAAAATTTTGTTGGCGACCGTGAAGGGTGACGTTCACGATATCGGAAAAAACATCGTTGGCGTTGTTTTGGGTTGTAACAACTACGAAGTCATTGATCTCGGTGTGATGGTTTCCTGTGACAAGATCCTGGAAGCTGCCGTTGAGCACTCCGTCGACATGATTGGTCTCTCGGGCTTGATCACGCCAAGTTTGGATGAGATGGTTTACGTTGCCAAAGAAATGCAGCGAACCGGAATGACAATGCCATTGTTGATCGGTGGAGCGACGACCAGCGACAAACACACTGCCGTCAAAATCGCTCCGCAGTACGATCACGGCGTCGTGCATGTACTTGATGCCTCGCGAAGTGTCGGCGTCGTCGACCAATTGAACAATGATGATACGCGGCCGACGTACTTGAAAAAGTACTCCGAGATCCAGGCCGATCTCGTTTCGCGGTATGAAGAACGACAGATGACGTTGGTGCCATACGAAGAAGCGTTTGCCAATCGGTTTCCGACAGATTGGGAGGCCGTTGACGTTCCGCAACCTACATTTACAGGACTGCGAACGCTCGGCACGGATGATAATCAACTGATGCCTGTTGACGAGACGATCACGCTTGAGCAGATTGCCGAATACATCGATTGGTCGCCCTTCTTTGCCTCTTGGGAATTGCATGGCAAATATCCAAAGATTCTGGACGATGACGTTGTCGGTGAAGAAGCTCAGAAACTGTTTGCCGACGCGCAAGCGATGCTGGCGAAAATCTTTAACGAGCAAAAACTGTCGGCGCGAGGCATCTTTGGATTTTATCCGGCAAACAGTGACGCCGATTCGATCATCGTTTATCGAGATGAATCCAGAACCGAAGAACTGACCCGTTTTCACACATTGCGACAACAGTGGCAACGCAAAGGGACCACGCATTATCGGTCACTGGCAGACTACATCGCGCCGGTCGACAGCGGTCGCCAGGACTACATTGGTGGATTTGCAGTCACCACAGGTCACGGTTGTGATGAATTGGCAGCGGCCTATCGCGATCAACTCGACGACTACAATGCCATTATGGTCGCAGCGTTGGCGGATCGATTGGCTGAAGCGTTTGCTGAAATGTTGCATCAGCGTGCACGACGCGAATGGGGTTTTGGACAACGAGAGAACTTGTCGAATGAAGACTTGATCAAAGAGCAGTACCGTGGCATTCGACCGGCTGCCGGCTATCCAGCTTGTCCTGATCACACGGAGAAAGCGACGCTGTGGCAACTCATGGACGTCGAAGCAAAAACCGGGATCAAGCTGACTGAATCGTTTGCGATGTGGCCAGGCGCAGCGGTCAGCGGATTGTATTTTGCTCATCCGGAATCACGCTACTTTGCGATCAACAAAGTTACTCGAGATCAAGTTGAAGCTTACGCGAAAGCGAAAGGTCAACCGGTGGAAGAAATCGAGCGTTGGCTCAGCCCAGTGCTGGGTTATTAAATTGGATCAGCCTGAGCGTCGCGAACTCAATCAAATAAAAAAAGCACGACCGGGGTTGGTCGTGCTCTTTTTTGGGGAGACTTGAAAAGGGATTTGAGGAGTGGTTCGAACGAACGAGTTAGAGGCAGGGGGATGGTTTTAAAGGACTGGCTTCCGCATCGATATTTCGCTGCAACGATCCGTGTCTACTACACCGCTTCTTCTTCGACCGAGTCCAGTTCATCGGCAGCAGTGCCGCTGTTTTCATTGGGATCGTAGATCGTCTGAGCGTCCGCAATTTTTCGATAGCCAAGTTTGATCAGGACTTCGAGAATCTCGCTGCACGTTGGAAACATGCGACCGCTGGCTCGTTTGTATTCATCCATCGCTTGCATGAATTCGATTTCCATATCGGAGTACTCTCGTTCGCAAGTGGTCGGGTCAATCTGACGACGACGTTTGGTCTTTCTTCGCTCGACCACCGGTGAAGCTGCCTCTGCTTCCGTTGGTGATTTCTTCTTCCGTCGATCGTTTGCCTTACGACGTCCTGTTTCGTTGAGCTCTGCCTTTTTCGACTTGGCCATGATGAATACCTATGATGATTTTTGCTGGTTGCGAAACAACCTACGGGGGAAGTCTTGAACATCACCACAGGAGCCAAGGGGATCGAGGATGTATATCAGGGGAGTGACCCAAGGCTCTGATCGGTGACGTTGGAAAAATACATCATCTAGGTAGGTAGGCAGGGTAAAAACGAAACATCGTGTCAGTTAAACGTACGCGATTAGGTAAACGGGCAGTCTGTAACGATCAGAACGGAAACAACGGCGGAGGATGGCATTCGCGACATGTTGAAACCAATGGACCGAGCAGTTTTTCGATGGAACACGTATCGAAGGAGCAAGATCTGAGGGGGGCACGTATCCAAGGAGCTCATGTAAAACGAGCTCATGAACTAGGAGCTTAAAACCAAGCAACTCGATTCGAAGGAACTCATTTCGAAGATGCTCTTCTATCGTGGAGCTGAATCGCGTCTTGCATTTCGCGAGTAGTTCACGACGCGTTCGTCTTGGGTCAAGTTGCCAAGCGATCCTAAATGTCGGCGTCAAAGCAAAAAGAAAAGTGCGCGTTGAATGTATTGCAGATGCGATCGGCTGAGGGACTGCAACAACATGACAACTGACGCTAAGGTTGAATGACCAGCGACGACGACAAGCTGCTCAAAAGTGTGGAAAGCCGAACCATTCCTTTGCTTAGTCTGCGGGCAGGCCGAAAAACGTGTCTGAATCGCCAGAAAGGTGATGATTTGGTGAAATCGCCAGAAATTGGCTCGGTTTTTGCTTGTTTTCAGTAGTATCTAGAGGACATCGGGCGTTTACAATTACGATTGAGTTCTAAAATGTACTGGCACATTTGGAGTGTCATAGATAACATTGCTTGAATGGGTGGAGGTTCTTTTCATTCGGGCTTGTGCCTTCGGCTCCCTCATCCGCCATCGTGATGTCTAAATTTTTATTCTGGAGGAATTTGAATGACCAAGAAACCTTCCCGCCTTTCCAACAAAGGTTTCACCCTTGTCGAACTTCTGGTCGTGATCGCGATCATCGGCATTCTCGTCGGGATGCTGCTGCCAGCAATCAACATGGTTCGTGAAGCTGCTCGTCGTACCAGCTGTTTGAACAACATGCGTCAAGTTATCCTTGCGACGCTGAACTACGAAAGTGCTCAACAGAAATTCCCACCTGGATCGACGACGCTTGGTGAATCGTTCCTCGTCAAGATTCTTGGAGAGATGGATCTTTCGGCACTCCGCGAAAACTATCGTGCCGGTATCACAACATTGGCTGGTTTAGGAAACGAACAAGTCCCAACGTTCCTGTGTTCTTCGTCGACTCAAGAAGATCAAGAAGTGAACGTTACTGGCCAGACAGGTTTCACAACTCACTACTATGCATCGATGGGACCAGCGGATGCTGGCGGATCAGGCGCGTATCCATTCTTCACAAACGCCAATGGTGACATCGGCTACAACGGTATGTTTTCACCGTGGCTTGACCCATCAGTCGGTGCGGCACCTGGTAGCCCTCGATACTTGAATAAGCAGGCTGCCAACAAGACTTCGGACATTCGTGACGGTGCATCAAATACTCTTGCTTTCACCGAGAGCTCACGAGCTGGAAACTCAACCACTGGGTTTACCTCGCTACGTCCTGCATGGTCAGCTGGTCACCTCAACACGACCGGAACACCTCCGGTTGTCGATGCCGTCTTTTCGGCAAACACGGTTAACTTGATCATCAACGGACCTTCGTCAACCACACAGAACGATCAGCCGATGGGCAGTAACCACCCAGGTGGTGTCAATGTTGCGATGGCCGACGGTTCGTCACGATTCGTCAATGAAGATGTTGACATCACTGTGCTGGAAGCTGTCTCTTCGATCAACAATCGCGAGATTGCCACACTTGATGACTAAGACTTGACAGTCGAACTTAAAAATCAAAAACGCGAGCCAGTAGGCTCGCGTTTTTTTGTGCGCCACATCTTCAACTGTTTCAGAGTTCGACCTATCGAGCGTCAGCACCTGATCCGTTTCAGCGATTACCGCATCAGAAACACCTCGTTCAAATCAGGCCACCGATTCACACTCGCTTCAGAACGAGCACTTTTTCTTCATCGGGCAGGTTGCGGCAGAGGACTTTCGCCATCTGTTCGGCGGTTGGCACCGAAGACAGTTCCGCTTGAGGGTCGGGGGCGTCCAGCGAGCCACACGTGCTACTGATGATCGCTGCGCCCGGGTAAACGGGTTGCCAGTCTCCCGACGTATCCACTGGTTCCATCTTGCCGCCTCGACGATCCCAGATGTAAAACGCTTTCAGCGAAACGTCGCCGCTGACACGGTATCGATGATTACAGGGATCGATCTCAATGGCAGCTTCCGTATCTCCCACTCCAAAGCTGCTTTCGATTCGTCCGACGCAGATCGTCAGAGTTGTGTCGCTGTGGAACAGGTCCAGATAAACATCTTTTGCAATTCCGGAAACGCCACCCATCGCCCAATCCTTCCAGGTTTCACTGATTGACGAGTCGGTCACGCCTGAGACTTCCTGGTGCACGATGAAATCATTTTCGTCATCTTCGATCAACGAGTAATCTTCGTCGGTGGATGCGAGCGAACCATCAATGTAGATGCTGTCGTAAAGAAACTGAGCGACATTGGATGATTCGGCGTCCGAGTTGGCTCGGCGATCTTCGATCGGTTCCTGAGTCAACAGGCTGCTGAACTTGGGGACAAACGCATCGACCAATTGCTCTTCTTCGCTGACCGAACCGGGCGAGAGAGCTTCCAGAGCCGAATGAGCTCGAGTGAGTTCGATCCTTGTTGCTTGGAGCTCATCCATCAGCATCCCGAACAAGCCGATCAGCTGGTCGCAACGGCCACGATGCACGGTCGGCGTTTTGGCGGGCCAGGCTTCCGACATATCGACAACTTTGAAATTGCCTTCGACCGGCTCGTTTTCCATGGCCACGCTTTGGCGACGTTTGTAGCTGTCAGGTGATTCCTGGAACTCAGCACGCCACCCGGTCAACTGCTCGAAGACTTCCAGGAATTGTTCAGACAGCAAACACGGCGTTTTTGGGACAGCGAGTTCGTTTTGCTGTTGATCGGTGATCAGAACAAGACGTGGCGGGTTCCCTGGGGAGTCAGTGTGCAACATGAATTCGCCTGAATTCGAGTGAAACAACCACCATCCGTTGGCGTTTTAATCAACATTGCTGCCTTGCAGACAACCTTATCGGGCGAAAAGTTGACCAGGTTTACCCAACCGCACCCTAAATGTGTGAAATTGTTTTTTGTGGGGAATCTATGCAGGAAGTGCTGGATTTGTCGGTTAGGCAATTTCGCTGAGTACCATCGAATCCTTGATATTGACCACCGGAAACTTATTCGGACACGACAGGCTCGCTCCAGCGTAGTGGATTCGGCAACCCAAGGTGTCTGTCAATCGCGAGTTGGAGCAGGATGTGGAAGAGACTGGCGACGGGCCAAAAGCCAAAATACCTTGGGTTTGACAGGGAATTGACTCTTGTAGAATTCCCGGGCTACCGATAAAATCCGAGATTCTAAAATCGATCAAAAATATGCGTCCTGCCTATTTGCTCTATCGCATCGCGATGGATTCCGCAAAATAGAATCTCGGGGCGTACCGATTTGAACACGGGACTTAGACCTGTTGTCTCAACATCGGTTAATTATCTAGACATTGCCGGTCACCGTCATTTCGAGGCGGTGATTTTTTTGGAGAACAATCGTGGCGGGTACAAAGACCTACAACGCACAAACTGACGAACTGAAGAAATCCTGGTTTATCGTCGACGGGACCGACCAAATTGTCGGTCGCATGGCGTCGGACATCGCCGTAGTCTTGATGGGAAAACATCGCCCTCAGTACACGCCGCATGTTGATACCGGAGACTTTGTGATTGTTACCAACTGTGACAAAATCAAATTCACCGGCAACAAGCTGGATCAAAAAGTTTACACGTGGTACACGGGTTACACCGGTCTGAAAACGGAGACCGCTGGAAACCGGCTCAATCGTAAGCCCGAACAAGTGGTTCGCGATGCCGTGCGACGGATGCTGCCCAAAAACAAACTGGGCCGCAAAATGCTCAGCAAGCTCAAGATCTACGCTGGTGCAGAACATCCTCACCAAGCTCAAGAGCCAAAGCCATTGACTGGCGGTCGGACACTCAAGTAGCCCGCCCAAGTCATCGGCTTGCAAAATCCCAAATCAATTCATTCATTCTTTAACTTCAATTTCTTATGGCCAAAACTGACCAAAAAACCGGAGAGGCACTTGGCACCGGCCGACGTAAGTCATCGGTTGCTCGCGTACGAATTAAAGCTGGTACCGGAATCATCGTGATCAACGGCAAGCCGATTCACGAATATTTCCCGATCGTTCAAGATCAACGTGCGATCACCGATACGCTCAAAGCGGTCGGCGCAAATGACGCGTTCGATATTCGTATCTCGGTTTCCGGTGGCGGTACAACCGGTCAATCTGGTGCCTGCCGAATGGGATTGGCACGAGCTTTGGTCAACTACGATCCAGAAAACTTCGCCGCTCTTCGAGAAGGCAAGTTCTTGACTCGTGACTCGCGAATGAAAGAACGTAAAAAGCCAGGTTTGCACGGTGCTCGACGCGGAACTCAGTTCTCCAAGCGTTAACGCATTGTCCTATTAGCGATTCAAAAAAGCCGCAGGATGTTTCCTGCGGCTTTTTTTATGGAATGAGTGCACGTTCGCGGTCATCCAAACCCCGAATCAATGCTCGATGTGGTGTAAGGGTTCCTGTCGCGAACAGGTGGTGAGCGTGAGCAAAGTGTCTTGGGCAAGAAAAGTGCCCAAGTGAGCAAGATTCGGTATCAAACAATCCAGGGCTCGAAACGACCCGGTTGTTTACGTTCGGCCGATGCAAACAACGCACATGTCGTCGATCACCGGAGTGTTGCCGATGTGCCGCGAAACCGCTTTGCAGATTTGGTCGCCGATGTTGTCCGCCGATTTGGCTTGGCTGTCGCGAATCTCACTGATGACGGCTTTTGTGGTCAACTGCTCGCCTTCGGCATTCATCGCTTCATTGATGCCATCGGTGTACATGACGATCACGTCTTCGGGGTCGATCGGCAGCTCAACGGACTCGTACTCGAAATCCTCCATGATGCCTAATGGAATGCCCGCCTCAGACATTGCCAATTGTTGAAACTCGCCGGCTTTCGATCTCAGGATTGGTGGCATGTGTCCGGCATTGACAATCGTCATCGTGTTCTTCTGCGTGTCCAGCAATCCAAGAACCAACGTCACAAAGCGGTCGATGTTCATTCCCGAGAGACTATTGTTCATCCGGGTGACCGCTTCGACGGCCGTATTGGACGTTGCCAAAGCGAATCTTGATTCAGCAGATACCTTGGCCATCAGCAATGCGGCGGGAATGCCGTGCCCGACAACGTCGGCAACGATGATTCCGATCCGATGCTCATCCAATTGTACGTAGTCAAAATAGTCACCACCAACCTGCTGCATCGGCCGGTAGTAAGAGAAAAATTTGTAGTCGTTGGTTGCGGGTGGTCGTTGCGGCAAAAAGCGTTGTTGAATCTCGTGGGCCAGCTTCAGGTCCGCTTTGAGACCATCGGCTCGTTTTGCGTCCTCAAACATCTCGCTTTTTTGAACGGCCAGGCTCGCTTGCAGCGCGACAGTCACCAGTGTCTCGAGGTCTTCTTCGGTGAATGCAATCGATTGTTTCAGCGTATCCAGTTGAATAATGCCGATCGCCTCATCTTTGGAGTTGATCATCGGCGCGCACATCATCGACCGAATTCGAAAATCGACGATACTCTGGCTCATGTCAAATCGATCATCCGTCGCAGCGTCGCTGCTGAGGAGAGGTCGTTTGTTGGTAAGCACATCATCAATGACAGTCCGGCTGATTCGAATCTGTTCGTCATCACTTGGCCGCCGAGTCTTGACCAGCGGCTCAAGAATTCCGTCTTCGTTCTTGAGGACAATGAATCCGCGGTCGGCTTCAATGAACAAATCAAACAGACAGTCAAGAATCTTGTTCAGCACCTGGTCACGTTCCACCGATTCGCTCAATGCGTGGGCAATTTTGGTGATCGCGGTCAACTTCTGTTCGGCGCTGGCGTGGTGATGCGTTTTTGAATGGTGCGACGGGATGTCCAGTTGAGACATCACTTTCGACTGAGCGTCGGCAAAATCATCGATGAACACTGAACTGTTGGTCAAATGTGATGAACCGGTTTCAACGGTTTGTCGTTGCCGAATCCTTGAAGGTTCATCGCTTAATGAAAAGACGAGCGAGATGTCGCAGATCTTGATCTCGGACTGATCAAAAATCTTTGTCGGTGCATGGACCGGGTAGTCGTTTAAAAACGTACCGTTGCGACTGTTCAGGTCCTGGATGTAATACTGACCTTGGTCGTAGGTGATCTTTGCGTGCTGACGACTGACGGAACCATCGTCGATTTGGACTTCGCATTCCGGGTGGCGACCGATGATAACCGGGGTGTCATCGAGCGGAAACTTCTTCTTGATCGCAGATTCATCGGAGAGAGTGAGGACAGCCATATTTTTCTCAGCTTCACTGGTGGTGGAGAACGTAGCTGGACCATGAACAGGCACCGAAATCGACTCGTTCCCACCGATTGTGAATGATCGATAAACACAATCTTAGTTTTGCGTGCTATCGATCGTCAACTTGTTCCATTCCTCTCCAGCCTGTTTAGGCGAAAAGAGCTTGGCGAAAGAGAGTCGTTGAACCCTATGGGAACTCGGCTATATAACACGAACGAAAAAATGGCCGCAGTATAAACCGCGACCATTGATTCGTGGAGAGAGTTTTGTTGTTGAAAGGTGCGGCAAATTGGGCAGCGCGATCAACACGAACCGCGGGTCGAACCGCTGTCATCGTTGGGCTGGTTGCCCTTAACCAATTTCATTCAGCAAGCGACCGATGGCAACGTCCAGTTTCTCTGACGTCTCGTATTGCCCGCTCGCAATTTGAGCTCGAAGTTCAGCGACGCGATCCGATCGAATCTCGCCAGTCGTCGCTTGAGCGCTCATCAACTGTGCTTCTGCCGAAATGTTGAGTTGGTCAACAGGCATCGACGTTGGGTTTTGCGTGGTTGCTGTTTTTGATTGCGGTTGCAGATTAACAGCCGCTGTATTTTGCAGGTTGGTAGTTGGTCGAATTTGCATCGGAGTCTCCCTGGTATGGGTTACCGGAACGTTTGAGTTCAGGTAAGTCGTATGTTGGTAACACAATTCTAGTTCAAATCGACGACCGAGGCGTGACGGACGTGTCAGCTGGTTGTTGATCTGCAAGGCTGCATCCTTGTCGAAGCGTGTCATCCATAACCGCAGGATTAGACTTTCGCAAGCACTTGTTCAAGTACCATTGTTTATCGACTCGTTTGCAGTCTCCTTCAAATGAATTGGTTGAGGTTGGTGTTCTATCGTTAGTAGTACGCCGACGGTTTGTCTGGCTTACCATGTTTTTTAGTATTGTCGAATAAAAATCAACAAGACGTATGCTTGGCTTCGTTGTTGAAGTTTGCTCGGCGGTTGTTGGGGGCTAACTTGTTTCGCCGATCCGCAGGTTCGTCCGCGTGTCATTCAAAAGTCAGGATTTTCGCCCGCTCCAAGTTTGACACGGCAGTATTACGTGCCGGTTCGTTTTTGGTTCAAACTTTTTTGATTATGACAGCACTTCGCAATTGGAGCTCGCATACGCGGGGAGTATAGAAAAATCCGGCGATGCGCCACAAGTTCAGAATTTGAGTGTTTTTGCCTCTCGGGAATGCCCTTTTTTTGCATTTTGCCCAAACCGCCCTGCCCGCCGATGGCCCGCAGCATGTTGCTTGTCACTCGCGAATTCACCGCAAAAACAATCTAAGCCAGAACCTATTGGGCTTCTGCGTTGACGGCAGAAACTGATCAGCCGCGAATTTGATTGAATGATTTCTCAAAAACTCAGGCTGATTCAACCTCGTCACAACCTCTTGAAAACAGGCACCGGAGAAGCCCAATCAGCCCCATCGCGGCATATCTCACCCACCCATTGGCAAGGCGACCATGACTGATCTGACGCAACAACATCGCCAAGCACGGATCGATTCTCCGTTGGGCGAAGATGTCATTCAACTGCAACATTTTCGCGGCCGAGAAACGTTGTCGCGCGGATTTCATTACGACTTGACGGTTGTTTCCGATGACACCGGGATCAGCGGACAAAGCATCGTCGGCAAGCGTATCTCCGTCACGTACTTTAACGAAGATGGCCGCCAGCGGGTCTTTAATGGGTTCGTCAGTCGTTTCTCGTACGTCCAGCAAGTCGACCTGCCCAAGCCGCGAGCGACCTATCATTTGGAGATGGTGCCTTGGCTGTGGTTTCTCAAGCACAACAGGGACTGTCAAATTTTTCAGGAGATGAGTGCGCCGGACATCATCAAACAAATCTTCAACGAGCGCGGCTTCAGCGATTTTCGAATCGAACTTTCTGGGTCATACCCCAGTCGAGAATACTGTGTGCAATACCGCGAGTCGGACTTTCAATTTGTCTCGCGGCTGATGGAAGAGGAAGGCATTTTTTACTTTTTTGAGCACAACAAAGACAACCATACGCTTGTCCTTGCTGATTCAACCAGCGCCTATGCCGAGTTGGATGAACCGGAGGTCCGCTACACGCCGATCGGGCAAAAACATGTCGAGCAGTTGTCCAGTTGGCAGCACGTCTACGAATTTCGCCCAGGCAAAGTTGCGCGGAAGGATTTCAATTTCAAAACACCTTCGGATGATCTGGTCACCGACACCAACAGCATGGTCAAGTTTGACAATAGCTCGGCGTTGGAAATTTACGACTATCCAGGTCTCTACGTTGAACCCGAAAATGGTGAGCGACTGACGAAAGTACGCACGCAAGAACTGGAAGCCGAACATGACTTTGTCGACGGCAGCGGTTACTACTTGTCGTTTTCACCCGGTGGTCGATTCAAAGTGTCCGATCACATCCGGCCGGGTGAAAAAGGAAAGTCTTATGTGCTGATCGACGTCCACACAGAGTTCAACTCAAACATTGGGCTTAACAACGAAGTTACGGTCGACTTTCAAAATCAGTTTCGCTGTATTCCTGCAGAAACCATTTTTCGTCCTCTTCGATCAACGGAAAAACCGCTGGTGGAAGGACCTCAAACGGCGATCGTCGTCACCGATGGGCAGGAGATTGTGGTCGATGAACATGCTCGCGTGAAAGTGCAGTTTCACTGGGATCGATATGGTCAAAAAGATGTAAACAGTTCCTGCTGGATTCGAGTCAGTCAACATCATGCCAGCGCTGAATGGGGCATGATCGACATTCCGCGTCAACACGAAGAAGTGATTGTCAGTTTTCTCGATGGTGATCCTGATCGGCCGATCATCACTGGTCGCGTTTACAACGGCGCCAATCGACCACCATTCGATCTTAAAGGTGCAGGCAACAACGCGAAAAACAAGATGCGTCGTGGCTACATCACCAAATCGTACGAAGCCGAGGGTTACAACGAACTGACGATGGACGATACGGCGGGCGAAGAACAGATTCGTATGCACGCACAACACAACATGGATACGGTCGTCCTCAACGATTCGAAAGCCAAGATTTTTCACAACAAGCATCAAATCATTGGTGACGACAAGGACGGAAAAGTTGGCGATCAAAAAGAGCTTGTCTGGCAGGACAAGCAGATCAATGTCAAACGTCACCAAGTCGAACACATCGAAGGGAACGCCCAGATGATGGTTGGCAATGGAGATGCCGACACTGGCGGAAAGCTTGAGATTGTGGTCGAAAATCAGGAGCTGCGCCAGATCGGAGATGGTGGCCTCCATGTCGATGTCACGGGGCATCATCTTGAACGTGTCGGTGGAAAATACAACTTGGATGTTCAAGGCGACATGATGCACAAGTGCAGTGGGAACGCCGGTATGGAAACAGGCTCAATGGGACAAGTCCACTTAAAAGGTGGAACGAAGTTTGTTGTCGAAGTTGGCCCCGCAGGTCAGTTGTCGCTCAATGGACCCGGTGGTTTCATCATGATCGATGCCATGGGCGTCACCATTTCTGGCACGATGGTAAAAATCAATAGTGGTGGTGCCAAGGCATCGGGAGGTGGCATTTCTGTGGATGCTCCTGAAACTGCCGAACCCGCGGCACCTCAAGAACCGGAACTCGCCGATCGCTTCCGTTAACAGTCAATGGTCACCATGCAGTCGATGGTCACAATGCCGATCAAAATTGAATTTATCGAAGGACCGGTCGTACCGGCAACGCTCTCGCTCACTCTCTCCGAAGGTGAGTCGATTCGCGTTGGGCGAAAGAACGTCTGCGACTTTGCCGTTTTCGATCCTTCAATCTCAAGTCAACACTTTTCAATTCAACTAAGCCAACAACAGGCTACGGTAACTGACCTGGGCAGTCGCAACGGCACGTCGCTCAACGGTAACAAGATCGATTCCGCAACGCTCAACGATGGCGATCGGATTGAAGCCGGAAAGTCGACGTTTCAGATTCATCTCCTTCCAGTTGAATCTGATTCGAAACAAAAACCGATCGTATTCGATTCGATTTCCGCCGAAGGTCCTGCCGTTCCCGCACACTTTGCCTCGTCACTTTGGGAAGACTCGGTCTACGAACAAGCTGGCCCTGTTGAAAAAGCTGGTCCCGTTATAGAAACGAAACGCCATCAACCGAGTTCGCCAGACGATCCAGCATCACTCGATCGCCCGAACCAAAGCAAATTCAACAGTGCAACGAAAAGCGATACCGTCAATGATCGAGCTTCAGAACAAGTGACGATCCCAAGTGCAAAGATGCGACCGGAAGCTACCACGGAGTTGGTTTCTGATAATCCAAAGTCTGCCGCGCCAGTTTCCAACGAGTCAGATTCAGCCGGTCCTCCGGCGAGTCCTGGGACTTCCTCGGAACCTGTCACACCCCAACGTCAAATTCGCTGGGCGATCCTGGAGTATCGGAACGCCAACAGTGAACCGGACGAGATTCGCCTGCGCGTCGGTCAGACTGTGATTGTCGGCTCCTCCAGCAGCGCCGATATCACGCTCAAGGACTTGGGCTTGTTGCCACAACACTTTCTCGTCTCGTGCCGACGGGACGAAGTGGTCATCGAAAGTTTGAACCGAAAATCATTGGTCGCGGTCAATGGAATTCAAAACAAACAACAGCCCGTCTATCACGATGATCGAGTCACCGCTGGGCAAGTCACGTTTCACGTTGAAGTCGATGGTGGGCAATCGCGTGAACGTGTTTCAGATGACGCGTTGGGCGATGCGTCCATACTCGGGACAGGCGTCGCAGCTGACCGTTCGTCGAATCAGCGAGTCGAATCAAATTCGAAGCGGCAACAGTCGACAGTGCTTGAACCGATTGCTGAATCAGAAGATTGGCCGAGTGGAGTTGCTGGTCGAGTTGGGCTGTCAAAAGAGTACGCAGCGGGCACGTTGCTGAATCAACTCGCCAAAACGCATACGATTGGCCTGTTGATTGATCCGGTTCGATTTGGCCAACCCAACCATGTAGAACTTAACCAACACATGATTGATCGAGACGAAACCGGCACGGTCAAGACTTGTTTGGTAGACGTCACCGACAAGTCAGTCTGCAATGATTGGGCCGAGCAAGTTTGGGGAACTGATTGCGCGGTCTTTCTCGCTTCGCCGCTAGCCTTTGATGACTTGAAGCGTGAGTTGATTCAGTTTGATCCAGAGCAACGGGTCTACTCGGTTTGTTGGCCAAGTATCTTGCGAACTTTGTTTGCGGTCTTTGACCAGTCCGCCGTCAACGAGTTCTTTAGCTGGAATGCGTTTGTCTTGGTAGAAGCGGAATCGCCGCCGCATTGGAATCTCTATTGCAAACCGAGTCAGCTCGGCGCCTTGGAACGTTTTGGTTTGGAGATACCCATCGCTGAATCCGAGTTGCAACCCACCCCGTCCGTCTAGAACAGTTCAAAATCATTTAGTGAAGGAACTATAACATGCCAAGTGGATTTGCCGCACGCGTTGCGGACCCGGTCGCTCATCCAACGCCTCCCGTACTGACGGGCGGAATGGGCAGCACGAATGTCTTGATCGGATTTATGCCAGCGTGGCGTGGAGTACCGTTGGCGGCTGCCGGCGGCGTTGTCGCAATGGCCGCGGCGACCACGGTGCGGATGAATGCTGCGATGGCTCGAACTGCAGCTGGCGATCCCTCGGGGGCCGTCGACTTGACTGCCGCATCGGTTCAGTTCGCGCAAAACATGGCAGGGCTGGGATGTGATATGCATACCTGCGGTTTGACGACGCCCAACCCCCATGTCTCTGGAGTCGTCATTACGGGCAGCCCGACGGTCATGATCAACAACATGCCCGCCTGCCGAATGGGTGATCAGATTGTGGAAGCTGGGCCGCCAAATGTCATCACGATGGGCTGTCCGACCGTCATTATTGGCGACGTAGGAATGGGCGGCTCAACAGCTCCGTGCGGTTTGTGAATGTCATCGGCACAAGAGGGTGGTGCACCCTTTGTTGATACTGGAAACGAATCGTTTTAGTCGATGATCAAGATCGAAAACGTGAAGGATGAAAACGTGATAAAAGAAACCCCTATCCAACTCAGGCCCCAATAAACTTGCAATGATCGGCCAATCAAAAAACGAAACGCAATCATCGGTTGTCGAAATCGCGACAATGGATGGTGAGTCATTCGATGAAATCATTGATGGTTCCGATAACGTTCAGTTGTATGCGGTGCTCGACAGTTGCAATCATCCTGCAGTCGTTGGAATGTCGCAAATCAACGAGCGGTCTCAATCGCTTTATGCTGGAGCGGCGGTCGAAGACTATTCAGCAATTGCGCCGTATCTGTTTCCAGTGGATCGACCCTGGTGGACCTGGTTTGAAGATCAGTTGCTAGATAAACCAAGCGGCATCTTCCTGCAATCGACGCTTGAGATCGACGCATTGCGGACTCATTTGCGTCGTCTGTTGAAGATCAACGCGCCCAAGGACCAACAGCTGTACTTTCGCTTTTACGATCCTCGTGTGCTTCCGCAATTTTTGGCGACCGCTGAGGACCAACTCGTGGCCGATTTCTTCGGTCGCGTGAAACGTTTTTTTTACTTCGATCAAGAACAGCAGTTGTTCAGCTTGACCAGGTGTGGATCGGTTTCACCAAACTTGAAATGGCCGGTGGGAAGACGACTCGAAGTGACGGAAGAACATTTCGTTGCGATGGACCAGTTTTCAAAAGACCAATTTGCAAAACGTTTGGCATCCTATTTGAAAGAGGTCATCGAGCGGGAACAGGTCCAACTGTCGATTGATCTCGATAAACGAATTCAGTTTGGCATGACGAACTCGGAACGGTACTGTCTGGTCAAAGAGAAACATGTGGCCAAATACGTTGAAACGATGTGCCTTGGATGGCCAACACTGGAAACGAAAACCGACCCTTTGCCGGTGCAATCATTAATGCTTGATCGACGCCTGCCGATTGAAGAGCGTTTGGAGAAACTGAGTCAACTTCCAGAAACAATCAACACAACGAGTCCATAGCCAACTGGGCTTAACTGTACTCGAAACCCATTCAATTTATTTCAACAGGTAGCACCATGAGCTTTGGCGATTCCAATGTTGGCGCGGGCGTTCAGAATTGCGGAAGCAATTTGTACGAGTCCGTCTCCAACGTCTCCGCGTCCATCGAAGTTCAGTTGACGTTTGAGACGAATGGTGAGCCGGTTCGTGGTGAAGAGTATCTTGTGACGACACCTGACGGAACAGAAATCAAAGGTTTTCTTGACGGTGATGGTTATGCCAAAGTCATGGGGATCGTTTGCGAAGAAGGTGAGCAATGTGAAGTGTCGTTTCCCAATCTCGATGAGGAAGCCTGGGATGATGGGTAGCCAACAACAACGAACTGACATTCATCACAAGGCCAACTGAACCATGAGCCAAATTCTCGAACATGAAGTCAAGCCCGGCGACTGCCTTTCGAAGATTGCCGTCGAGTACGGATTGACGTGGGAACAGATCTGGAATGACGCGGCCAACGCGTCGCTGCGATCCAAGCGTAAGGATCCCAATATCCTGATGCCAGGCGACATCGTTTCGGTGCCGGCGAAAAAGAAAAAGAAGAAGAATAAATCGACCGGGCAGAAGCACAATTTCAAACGCAAAAAGGAACAGTCCAAGCTGAGCTTGAGATTGCTCTTCGATGGCGAGCCCATTCAAAACCAACCCTGTCGCCTCGAAGTCGGGAACCAGAAGCCGAGACAAGGGAGCATTAACGGCAATGGTGATGTGACGATCGAAGGTGAAACCGAATTTACACTTCACAGTAGCGTCACGTTTGCAAAACTTTTTGTTGGTGAAGCGCCGGACGAAACGATGTACCGACTCTATATCGGACATCTCAATCCCTACGACGAAGATTCTGGCATGCAACAACGCTTGAACAATCTCGGATTCCGCTGTGGTGCAGCCGATGGGATCGTCGGCCCCAAAACACGTGCGGCAATCAAACGATTTCAACGAGAGCATCAGCTCAAGATTGATGGAGAGCCCAGCGACTCGATAAAAGAAAAACTGAAACAGGAGCATGAAGGCTAATGGCCAAAACGTCGCTGCAACGAAACGGTGCTAACGTCGTCAACGTCGATCCGCGTTTCTACATGAACGTAGGATCCTGGGGCGACAATGGCAAAACCGACATCGCACTAATCTGCGGTAACTTGCTCGTCTTGGCTTCGTGGCTGCCCAAGACGCCGTCGCAACAGCAATTTGCAAACCCAAAACAACAAGCAGACATTGAATCGAATGCGAAACTGAAGAGCTTTTTTCAGGACAGCGCCGCCAAGGGGCGCGGCTTCGTGATGTCTCACGAGATCGTTCGCTCAAAAAAAGATGTGTTTTCCAATGAGAGCGATCTAATCATTGTTGTTGGAGACTGCCACATCAATCTGCTGAAAGAATGGGGGCCTGATAACTTCATACGAATGCCGAACAAGACAGAGTTTCAGCAACAGCGAACCCGGATTTCCATGTGGGAGCCCTTCGAAGAGTTTGTCAACTTTGCCAGTGGTCAAACCAGCAAAGACAACCTGGTCCATGTTGGTGATCTTTATGACTACTGGGAAGCACAAAACATCTTTGAACACGCTGCGTATGTGCTCTACAAGTTGATGCTGAAATTTACGCCACCCTACATCTTCAATGCGCCGATCATCATGCGTGAGACACCACTGGCGATTCGCAAAGAGATGCCGCCGAGTCTCCTGTCAGATCCGATGAGATACACAGAGGTCTCGCAGAAACCATTTAAATGGCTGGAGTATCGTTCGGGCCCTGAATTTTCCAACGAACGACTAACCACGTTGTATCTTGCTCGCTACTTTGGCATTCCCGATCCAGCGTCCTTTGGGCCTCCCAAGACGACGACCACAAAACATCCAAGCTTGGTTTTCCAAACGGAACTGACGTACCTGAACGTAGATGATCCTCATATCGCGGAACATATTCGCTGGTGCAATTTGGCTCACCAAAAGTTCTACGAGTACCGCCCTACCCTGCGTGACGCGCTGGCGCTCATCTTTTTCGGATTGTCGGAAGGTTGGCATGGAATGAGCAACCATACGACTCCGGTCGAATTCGACAAAACCATTTCGTGGTGGCGTTTCGAAACGGGTTGGAGTGTGGAAACGATCCAGCACTTTTCGGAACAGTGTGGTAATCTCCAGCGAGTCGATGAGCGGTGCGATTTTCTGGACTGCGAGAAGATCAAGTCCTTGATTCAACATCAATACAACCCCGCGACGTTTAACAAGCTGAAGTGTGTCTTTGGGAAT
The DNA here is from genome assembly GCA_038534355.1 of Planctomycetota bacterium. Taxonomy (GTDB): domain Bacteria; phylum Planctomycetota; class Planctomycetia; order Pirellulales; family Pirellulaceae; genus Mariniblastus. The sequence continues at coordinate 33,951 of JBCAWX010000033.1, read as the reverse complement.
CACGATATCAGCGACGCCGATCAAGATGGTAAATACAAAAACAAGTACCTTGAACGGGTCTATCGCGACGGTATCCCGTTTGATGAAGCTTACAAAGAACTCGATGCCAGAGACGACGCATCCGGGCGGATGAACCGACTTGACGAAAATTGTGATCTGAGTGATCCCTACTTGACCCATCGCCGAGGCAAAGATGATTGCGTCGTGATCGAACATGGACACGTTTGGGATGTCTACAACAACCCAAACAACTATTCACTGTTCGTGGTTAATGTGGCCGCTCCCGCCGGGTTGAAACGATTGGAGATGCCGGATAATCAATTCAAAGTCGGCGAGGACTTGGCATTTCTTACCAGCTCGCTGGATGGCGGTTTTCATGCGTGTCGAGGTTGGACGGTTGGTCAGAATCATATCGCGTCACCCCTGTACGACGGCGACATGAACGATCCAACGTATTATCGCAGAGGGACTTATCAAAAAGACAATGGTCAAGGTGAAGAGGTTGAATATCTCGAGGGAACCTACGTGGTTAGTGAAAGTGGCAAACGTTTGGTTTCGCCACAAGCTGATCACGAATTAGCGCTCGCTTGTGAAACCAGAATGAACGCGATCTTTGAAGCCAAACACGACGAAGTCCGCTTGGTTGTCATGGGGCATACGCACATGCCATTTATCATTCGCTGGGACCAATGGCAGAATCAACGCGCCGATCGTGCTCCCATTGGGACGACGTTTGAAGGAATCGGCGACGCCGCCGAAGGCAGCAAGTTTATTCCAGACGCGGTTCAGCCAAACTAATGCCGAACCAGTCAATTCACAGGAAGCTTTTTGTTGGATGCCGGTGCAGGTGGGTTTCTGTAAACGGCGAGTACGATGACATAGATAAAAAGCATCAACGCCAACAAAACGATGTTCAATAGAATGCCTTGGACGATCGTCGTCACAAAGTGCCAAAGAAATCCCCCCGGTGGTTCGCCGGCAGTATGGAAGCTAGAAGTGATCCCGACTGAAATCAAACCGATCCAGAGGTCCACAAACATCGAGATTGGAAACGCGATCGACATCGCGACTCGAATCCCGTAACCAATCCGAGCGGTTAATCGAATGCGTCGATCTGACATTAATCGTTGGGTTGCCGGTCTGAGTTCCGCAAACGTATAGGCCAGGACGAAGCAAAAGATGCCTGCCAGCATCCCCAGGATTTCATCGATCGGACTGACGCCAGTTGTTAAACCAAGCGCGAACACGAAGCTCGGTCCTGCACTCACTCCACAGATCGCCAGCCATTTTAGAAACACAGTGGTCGGGCTGCGTGGTTTCTCGTCGCTCGGCTCTGGCGGGCGATACGGTGTTTGCACCATCGGTGCTTGAAATGGATTGGGTTCGTTCGTTTCCACGCGTTTTCAATTGCCTTGTCGTCAACTAATTTGGTTTGTACGTCGTCACATTGGACGCTGCCGAGACCAGTGGTCAGTCGGTCTTATCCAGATTTCCCGATTTGCGGATTGCCCAAATCAAACGCAACCCCATGAAGATACTAACGATTGCACCCGTCAAACCCAACATCGAAAGATCATGGATTCCCAAAAACCAGGAAGGTTGAAATGCTTTGGTACCATCGGCGAGAATCACTTCTGTGGGAAACAGCAGCGGCGGGACTTTGTAACTGAGCATCAGTGCTGAGCCTAGAAACAAGGCACTCGTCATGAGGCCCAATACCAGTCGGTTGGCAGTTGGGCCCAGTCGTCGATGGTCAAGGTGAATGTCAAATCGCCCTGACTGGACTTGTTCTAAAATGTTGGTCAACTTTGTGGGCAGTGAATCAAAAAGTTGCTCGACCTCTAAATAGAACCGTCGCATCTTCCTCAGCTGGCGCGCGGGTGATAACCGTTTTAGAATCAGCATTCGTTGAAACGGCTTCATCACTTCCATCAAACTAAAATCAGGATTGAGTTGACGCCCGGTACCCTCAAGCGTCACCAGCACCTTGATCAACATGGAAGCTTCACTCGGAAGTGTGATCTCATAGCTCCGCACAAGCGAAACGAAATCGCGCAGGGCACCGCTCATGTCAAAATGGGCGACGACTTGAGTTGAGTACTGACCAACGAAATCAGCGATGTCGTTGGACAACGCGGACTCATCAAGATCAAACGGGCAGTTGCCGACCCGTTTTGTCAGGGCAGTCAACATCGCCACGTCTTGATTGACGATCGCAACCAGCATTGATTCGATGTCTTCTCGCAGCTGTTCACTGATCCGCCCTACCATTCCAAAGTCCAGCAGTGCGATCTTGCCATCATCAAGAATCAGAATATTGCCAGGGTGCGGATCGGCGTGGTAAAAACCATGGTTAAAGATCATTTGCAGGTAAAGATTGGCTCCCGACCGGGCGATCTCAACCAACTCGTCAGGACGATGACCATTGCGACACGTGTCACGCAGGCTGATGCCAAACATCCGTTGCATCGTGATCATCCGGTTGGTGCAGAGTTCCGGATACGGTTTGGGAAGTTCAACTTCTTCACTGGCCTCAAACAGCGTTCGAAACTGTTGCAGGTTTCGTGACTCGCGTTCAAACTCCAATTCACGAAGCATCGTTCGAGTTATTTCGCGAACGATCATGGACGGCTGGTAGTTCTTGAAATCCTCTAACCGATCGGCAAGCTGAGCGAGCCCGGCAAGAATATCCAGGTCCGTTTCAACCATTTGTACGATCCCCGCATGTCGAATCTTGACGACGACGTCGATCAATTTTCCAGCGTTGGACTTGGGTGGTGGATCGCCGTTCTGGTGAGCTCGCTTTTTGTTTTCCAAGCCAACGATTCGATCGTCTTCTGTAACGCGAAGTCTCGCACCGTGGACCTGGCCAATCGAAGCAGAAGCGATGGGTGTTTCGTCGAACGACTCGAAAATGTCTTTCAGAGGCAACCCCTGTTCCTCTTCGATCGTCGCCTTGACGACTTCGAATGCGTCACTTGGCGTATCGGACTGCAAGTTGGAAAGTTCGTCGGCCAGTTCGGAACCGATCAAATCAGGACGCGTGCTCAAAAGCTGGCCGAACTTGATAAAGGTGGGGCCCAACTCCGACAGTGCAAACCGAATTCGCTGATGCTGGTTCAGCTTGGACTGCGAATTGTCTCCGGGAGCGCGGAGGAGATCGGTCAAGAAATCGATTTGAAAACGGCTGAGCCAATCGGCAAGTCCGTACTTGGACAGCACCGATACGATCTCGGTCCAACGACGCACGTTGCGGTAAAGCTGCGGAACGGACGGGATCGTGCGTTTCATGGTCAGAGTTTTCTCAAACGGTTCGGTCCCGGTTTCGCCAAAAGTAAACTTTCGTCGCGTTAACTCGGATGTGCACTTGTTTACGTTCAACGTTAACAGCACTTCATAGTCTAGCTTAAGCACGTCGAGGCGAAAGCGTCAACAAATCTCCGCGCCGAAACGAGTCCGGCAATAAAATTGGGCCGCTTGCCCGTTCGGTGGCTTGCTCAACCGAGCGAATTCTGACACAACCATATCAGCAGCGTCAATCTGGATTAACCTCGGTCAGAGCGTTCTCTGGATCGCACACATGACTTTGGAAAACATCTTTTTGGTGAGTCGCCTACCGGCCGTCGCGTTGTGTTAAAATGAGGCCGTATTGAATCTCGTTGTTGTTCCAAAAACTTGCAGACTTTCATGAAATCAATGACCAGGAATTGTTTAGGTTGTTTATGGGTGTCCATTGCCGTTGCGGTCGGCACCACATCGGCGGACGACTGGCCGCAATGGCGGGGCGGTGATTTTTCCAGCACGACATCGGAGAAGAACCTGCCGGTCGACTTTGACCAACAGTGGCGTGTCGAGATGCCGGGCTCAGCCGGATCGAGTCCGATCGTGATTGGCGATCGCGTTTTCGTGACCAGTATCGACGGCGATGACATGCTGTTGCTCTGTGTCGTCGATGGCAAAGTTGCGTGGCAACGAAAACTCGAAGGCAGTAATCAGAGATCAAGAGACGGAGCGAACTCGGCTTCCGCGTCACCGTGTTCCGATGGCGAACAAGTTTGGGCAATGATGGGTAACGGAGCACTCGCCTGTTTTACGCTTGATGGCGAACCGGTTTGGTCGAAAAACCTTCAAGATGTTTATGGCAAATTTGATATTCAATTTGGTATGTCGTCGACGCCTGTGCTCTACAAAGGAAACCTTTACCTTGCTTTGATGCACGGCAGCATGCGGAGCAAAACTCCGTCGGTGGGCCAGGTGATTTCGTTGGATGCAAAAACTGGCAAAGAGAACTGGTTGCATCTGCGCAAGACCGATGGCATTGCAGAAAACAAACACTCGTACGCGTCTCCGACGATTTACCAATCTGGTGATTTGGAATTATTGGTCACTCATGGTGCCGATTATGTGATCGCCCATTCGCTGAAAGATGGCAGCGAGGTCTGGCGTTGCGGCGGGATCAACAAAAAGGGGCCCAGCTACAATCCGTTTTTGCGGTTTGTTGCTTCGCCAGCTTGCAGCGACGGCTATGTGATCACTCCGTCAGCCAAAAAAGGACCGGTGCTTGCCGTCAATCCAAACCAAAAAGGAGATCTGACAAGCGGTGATACGTTGCATTGGCGAATTGATCGTGGAACGCCAGACGTGGCAACGCCGTTGATTTACGATGGGATCGTTTATCTCGCTGGTGAACGCGGCGAATTAACCTGCCTTGATTTGAAAACGGGTGATCAGCTGAGTAAAAAGCGTCAGTTTTCTGACAAACACCGATCAACGCCGGTTGCCGGTGATGGGAAAATCTATATCGCTGACCGCAAAGGGACCGTATTGGTTTTTCAAGCGGGCGAGAAGCAAGATTTGTTGTCCAAACACGAGATTGGTGAAGAAACGACCGCGTCGCCAGCAATCTCGGATGGACGAATTTACATACGAACTTTTGACGCGCTCTACTGTTTCGGAAACAATAAGTAGAGACACGATGGAAAAATATGATTCGCTGCCCTTGAATCGCTCGGCCACTTTCATCCTTCCGCCCGATTCACTCAATCCGATCGAAAACCAATGACTCGATACGTGTGGATACTTTGCTTGTTGAGCTGCCTGTTGCTTCCTGCCCATTGGCTTGCCGCGCAGGAAAAACCTGTCCCCAAACCGGCAGCCGCGCCACCTGCGGGCGAACAGGAAAAGAAACCCGAAACTCAACCGGCGACACCCGCCGAATCGGCGCCAAACAAAGCGGCGGAACCGGAGCCATCGAAAAACAAGTATGCAATTGCGATTCATGGAGGCGCGGGCAGTAGTGCGAAGAATGCCAGTGCCGCGTCGATTGCAAAACGAAAAGCGTCATTGAAGACGGCGCTCCAGAAAGGCGTCGGGATTCTTGAGTCAGGCGGATCGGCACTGGAGGCTGTTGAAAATGTGATCGTGATTTTGGAAAACGATCCACAGTTTAACGCTGGCAAAGGCGCCGTCTTTAACGCTGCGGGCAGTCATGAACTGGATGCATCGATCATGGATGGAAAGAACGGGGCTTGCGGTGCAGTTGCTGGAGTTTCACACGTTAAAAATCCGATCTCTCTGGCTCGACTGGTCATGACGGAAACACCACACGTTTTGCTTTCAGGAACTGGTGCCGAAGTTTTTGCCAAGAAACAAAATGTACATTGGGTGGAGCCAAACTATTTCGATACGCCGCGAGCCAAAGCATCGTTTGAGCGATTCAAGTTGCGCATCGAATCCCAAAATGCAGAAAAGAAAAAGGAAGCAGAAGACGCTTCCAAAAAAAGGCCAAGTCCTGCTGAGCAAACGCTGCTAAGGATTCGTGGTGCCGAAGATTCCAAGTTTGAACGACAGTGGAATATTGGTACCGTCGGCTGCGTCGCACTTGACGCCAATGGAAACTTGGCTGCCGGGACATCTACCGGAGGGATGACTTACAAACAGTTTGGCCGAGTAGGTGACAGCCCCATCGTGGGCGCAGGAACGTATGCGGACAACGCAACGTGTGCTGTCTCGTCGACTGGGATCGGCGAAGAGTACATCCGCAATGTGGTCGCTTACGATGTCGCTGCACAAATGAAGTACAAGAACAGTTCATTGACCGACGCAGTTCAAGACAACCTCAAGCGTCGATTGCGCAAGGGGGACGGAGGTTTGATTGCCGTCGACAAAGATGGCAACATCGAGATGGGGTTCAATACCGGCGGTATGGCCCGGGCCGCAGCTGACTCCGACGGTCGATTCGAAATCATCTGGGGCGACGCGACACCAAAGCCAAAGGAAGCAACAAAAGAAGCGGCAAAAGAAACGGAAGCCGTGAAGAAATAGAAACGATGCGTTTCGGAGTGGCTGTCTGTTCGAGGTGCCGTGCGTACGTTCCGCATGAGAGAGCAATGCTGTTTTGCAATATCATCCGGTGAACCTCACGCTAGCCGACACCAGCTAACAAGCACTGCACGGCTAACCAGCGGCGCAAAAAATCCGAGCGTTACTCATCTTCCGGTTTGGGTCTTGCTCGATGTCGAATCCCATGCTTCAAGCTGCTGGCTCGTTGAACGGCCGACCCACCAAACTTGTCCCGTATCGCATCGGCCGCCGAATCGACTCGATCCGATTTATCTTTCTCATCCTGATCGAACAAATGCAGTTGTTGCTGGGCATCGCGGCTCAGGTTGCTGACTCCGACTCCGATCAAACGAATCGGCATCGGCTCTGCGGTCCAGGCGGCATTCAGCAGTTGTTTCACTTGATCGGCGATGACCTGCGTGGTCTGTGATCGTTGTTCCAGTGTCGCGGATCGAGTGATGGTGCGAAAATCATGAAAGCGTAACTTGAGCTGAATCGTTTTGCCGAAAATGTTGTGTCGTCGCAATCGTCTTCCGACTTGATCGGCCAATTCGATCGCCCACGCCTGCAGCGGTTCCAGCGTTTCAATGTCTTGCGCGAATGTAGTTTCATGCGAGACCGACTTGGCGATCCGATCGGGAACAACGGGTCGAGTATCGAGTCCACGAGAGAGTCGCCAAAAATGATCGGCGTTTAAACCGAACGATTGTTTCAACGTTCCTTTGGGCAGCCGTTTCAACTGGCCGATCGTTCTGACGCCCAACGCGTGAAACTTTTTGGCGGTCTTGGGTCCGATGCCCCAGACTCTTGCGATATCCAAATCTTCGAGAAACGCATCGACGGCGTCTGGTTCGACGACGACAAACCCATTGGGTTTTTTCAGATCAGAAGCGACCTTGGCAAGGTATTTGTTGGGAGCGACACCGACGGAGGCCGGCAGATTCAATTCGACGTCGATCGCTTTCTGAATCGTTTTTCCAATCGTGATGGAGTCGCCGAACAATCGTTGGCTTCCGCTGACGTCCAGAAACGCTTCGTCCAACGACAACGGTTCGACCAGCGACGTGAACCGGAAAAAGATCTCACGAATCTGTTTTGAAATCGCCGCATAATGGTCCATCCTCGATTTGGCGAAGACAAGGTTCGGGCACAGCCGCAACGCTTGGGCCGATGACATCGCGCTGTAGACGCCGAACTTACGCGCTTCGTAGCTGGCAGCGGAAATCACCCCGCGACCTTGCGGCGAACCTCCCACCACGACCGGCAGACCTCGAAGGTGCGGTTGGTCGCGAAGTTCAACGGATGCGTAGAACGCATCCATGTCGACATGCAAAATCATGGAAGGATTCGAGTTAAATGATTACCCACGCAACTTCCCTGCACTGGTTCCCTCGGCGATACGGTCTCGCGCGTTCAACGTTGCTTGACGAACCGCGTCGGTCCACGGCAGATGCGCGTACTCTGATTTTTCGTAAGCAAAAATGATGCCTCTCGAACTGTTGATCAATCCGCCCAGCCCATCGTCATCGAGTCCGGGAGCAACATCGTTTGCCGAGCCACCTTGAGCGCCAAAGCCAGGGATAAGAAACAACGTATTGGGCATTGCGGATCTTAATTCGGCCAACTGATCTGGATAGGTCGCACCGATCACGGCGCCGATGTTGCCGTAGCCCGAATCACCGGCGTGGGCAGCTGACAACGATTGCAAGTGGTCTGCGATCATTCGATAGACGGGCACGCTTTGTTCATTCTTTGTTGTTTGGAGCCAGTTGCTTTCCGGATTGGAAGTTTTGGTGAGCACAAACAGACCGGATCCGGTTTGATGCGCGACATCGACGAACGGCGTCAACGTGTCAGCGCCGAGGAACGGGTTAACGGTGAGGCAATCGCAAGCCCAGCTGGACTGCGACGTATTCCCGAGAAACGCATGCGCGTAGGCGTTGGCGGTCGAGCCGATATCACCACGTTTGGCATCCATGATGACGAGCAGACCTTTCGCTTTGGCGTGATCGATTACTGCGGCCAGCGCGACCATGCCATGCGGTCCGAGCAACTCGAAGAAAGCGGATTGAGGTTTCACGGCGGGGACAAGATCGGCGACGACATCGATCAACTCGATGCAATAGCTGGCAACTTTATTCGCGATTGCCGTTGGCGAGTCCGCTTGGTTGGCAGCGAGCGGCGAGGGGAGTTGACTGACTCTGGGGTCGATACCGACGATCAGTGGAGTTTGTTTTTGTTTGACAGCGGCGATCAATCGATCAGCGAAGTGGGTGAGCATTGGCGTGTGAGTTGGACGTGGAATTAGGTTTCAAGTTTTGAGCGTTGTGTGTTTCGTCGCGATCGACTGTTTTACGGTTTTGGTTTGTTCAAGATTTCGTTGCAGTGGTCCACTGGTAGGGGGTTTGGTTTGTTCAAGAATCTGAATGCAATGTTTTCACTGTTAGAGTTTTGGATTGTTTAAGAATCCGTTTGCTTTCCCCAGTAGAGTTTTGGTGCGTTCGAGATTCCGTTGCAGCGGTCCGCTGGTCGGGATTTTGGATTGTGAGTTATTGGTGTGTTTGATTTGATTTGGTTTGATTTGATTTGTTTGATTTGATTTGATTTGCTGTTTGTTGGATTTGATTTGTTGGATTTGATTTGTTGGATTTGATTTGTTGAGGGATCCAGTGAGGCGGGCTACCAGTAAGGTATCGATTTTAAGCCAACTTGTCATTGGAACGAGGGTAGAACGTGTGCGTACGAAAACCAATCATTGAAACGAGGGGAAACGACGACTTAAGAAAACCAGTTATTGGAACGGGGACGTAGGAAAACCGGGCATAGAAAACCAGTCATAGGAACGAGAGTGGGAACGAGGGCGTCAAAAAACCGAGGGCCTACGAAAACTAGTCATAGGACGAGGGTAGAACGTGTGCGTCTGAAAACTGGGGGCGTACGCAAGCGTAGAAGTGCGGAAGCGGGGGGGGGCGGAATTGGGGCGTTTGAAATCCGGTTGTCATCGATATGTAATCGATCTACAATTCCACATTCGGGCTGTAGCGTAGTCTGGTAGCGCGCTACACTGGGGGTGTAGAGGTCGCTGGTTCGAATCCAGTCAGCCCGACTTCTTAAAACGCCGAGAATTAAAGCATTTTCAACCGTTCCAACGTTGGGACGTGCGGCATGGTCAGCAGAATAGATCCGGTAGCACTACCGGATTTATTCGCAATCATGAGGAACCGCAATGGCTAGAAGATCCGGCTCTCGGGGGCGCTCTGCCCCAAAGTATCGTTTACACAAGAAAACCAATCAGGCAGTTGTCACGGTAAACGGAAGTGATTTCTATTTGGGCAAATACGATTCGCCTAAAAGTCACCAACGCTACAAACAAGTGATTGCGGACCACTGGAACCCACCAGGGGCAAATCTCAAGCCTACCGTTCCAAAGGCCAACGACGGACCCACAACGATCACAAATTTGGCTGTTGAATTCGCTAAGAAAACTATCGCCAAACACAGCAAAGAATCCAACGAATGGAAGTATCAGGTCAAGCCCGTCTTGAAAGAGATTCGCGAAACATATGGGCATCTATCGGCTAGTGAATTTGGACCAATCCGGTTTGAGAATTTCCGGCAGACGCTTGTTTCTCGCGGATTGTGCCGTCAAGTTGTCCGGCGCAAATCAACTTACGTCGTCCAGATGTTCAGGTTGGGAGTCAAACTTGAATTGATCAAGCCGGAGTTGCTACAAAGACTGCTTGCCGTTGGTCCAGTGGAAATGACTCAGCAGCTCAAGAAAAAACGTTGGTCGGTAGATCTGGACTTAGTCAAGGCTACTCAAGCGGAGTTAACGCCAGTTTTGGCGGACATGGTCGAAGTCCAAAGACTGATAGGCGCAAGACCTACCGAACTATGCAAGATGAGACCTGTCGATATCGATCGAACGGGTGAAATCTGGATCTACTCACCGACCAGTCACAAAACGCAACACCACGGACACAGTCGACGAATCAGCATCGGTCCGAAGGCTCAAGCGGTATTGAAACGGTATCTTCTCAGGGATCCACAAGCGTTCTGTTTTACGCCATCAGAAGCCTTCAATCAGCACTTGGAGCGCCGAAAAGAATCTCGAGTTACTCCGCACAACGAGGGCAACAGGCCAAAGCAGCGAAAGCAGACGACTTTCAAACCATGTTACGACCAGAACAGCTATCGACGTGCCATTGAACGAGCTTGTTTGCGTGCAAACCCGATCCCTGAAGACATCAAAGACGATGATGCAAAGGTAAAGGAATGGAAATCAAAGTACGTATGGAAGCCGAATCAATTGAGAAAGTCGGCAGCAACCGAGGCACGAAAAACCATGGATTTGGAAACCGCACAGTTGGTACTTGGACACGCGAGTAAACGGACCACTGAGCGTTTTTACGCCGAACTTGACAACGAACGCGCTATTGAATTCGCACGAAAACATGGATAATTGAATAATTGAAACATCGGTTTGCGGAGTAGCTACCGCACAGCCGACCGGCCAGCACGTCGAAGCGGTTCCTCGTGTTGGTCGGTTCGGTGCCGATGAATATAAGGAACCGCATTAAATGACAAGACTCTGCCCTGTCTGCAATATCGGACATCTCGTTAAACGGGAATGCAATAATCGTGCTTGCTCCAGCTTTGGCAAGCGTTTCTCTAAAATTGGAATTCTTACCTTCGAACTCTTTGAAGCCTTGGACGTCTTGGTTGATCGATGGTCTGACGAGGTTGTGGAGAATGACTTTTACGCCGAATCGGTGTCGTTAGCGATTGGCAAGATGATCGATGAAGACCGACTCAGAGTGGCACTCGACGACGAGTTTGGAGCCGACGGGAAGAATCGACTTCGAAAGGCAGTTTGGGGACGGGATCTCGAAGCGTGCAAAAACTGGCGGTGCCGCATTCGAAACATGCGACTTGTCCTGTGTTTTCATGAGGATGAAGAACCGGACAAAGTGGCGGACAAATCAAAAAATAATCGTAAGTTCAAAGCGTGCCTTGAACACCCTGAGGAAGAAGTAAGAGAAGCCGCCGTAGTCCTCAATAAACGAGGAAAACACTCAAGAATTTCTACGATAATGAATCTGAGAAGTTGCAATAAGTCTGACGCGAAAACGTTTCTCGATCGAATGGATAAGTACGAAATTAGAAACAACACACCGGACAATTAACCGGACATAAGCCAGTTTTCAGGAACGAAAAACGTATCCTCTGCCGCAGTTGAACTCTTATCAAGTCACTGCAACAGAGGATTTTTTAATGTCAATCGACACTTTCAAGGAAACCATTCTTTCCGTCGATGCTGCAGCGAAGCACATCAGCAAAATTACGGGAAAGAGAAGGAATCGTGCCGTCATTCTTCGGTGGGCGAACAAAGGGGTAGCTGGAGTAAAGCTGCGAACAATCGCGGTAGGCTCGGAAATTTTTACGAGCCGAGAAGCATTAAATGACTTCCTGAATGATTCGCGAAACGCCAAGCGAGATCAGCGGAGCAGGGAAACGGCGTCAGGAATTCGACGTTCAAAGCTGGCCAGTAATTTTCAAGCTGAAGAGTTGGGGATCTAAAATGATCCAAAAAGCAAGGGTTGGCCCGGACCAGGAGCCAACCCCAAAAGAATCGCGGCCAGCAGTGACCACCCAAATCATACCGCCAGTGAGGCGATCAAGCCAGCGGTTTGGACGAACCGTTCACATTTCCAAGGTGATCGAACGACTGATGAAAATCTATCGACTCGATGCCGACGATTGCGGGGAGTCTGACCAATGAGCTACCCGAAGCGCCCGAAATTCTTTGCCGCCAAATTCTGCCGGGTTCTAACCAAGGCAGCGGCTGCGATGGACATTGGACCAGAAACGTGCTGGATGTTGACCGTCATCGCCATGCAGGAAGACTCTTGCAGGTACCGCAAGCCGGTGAACTACTGGAATGAACAGCTGATGACTCTCTGCGGTTTTCGAAGTCGAAAACGGCTGATAACGGCCAGATCAAAAGCGGTTGATTTTGGCTGGCTGGTTTACATCAAGGGCGGCAATCGGAAGCCAGGGAAATACTGGGTTCAGGTTCCGCATCCGTACTCGATTGAATCGGATAGTGGTCCATGTTGTGAACCCGAACCCAAAGTTCAGCGCCCCGATTCGCAACCCGAACCCAAAGTTCAGCGCCCCGATTCGCAACCCGAACAAGAGTTCAGCGCCCCGAATCGGGGCGCATTGCGGGGCGCGAACGGAGCGCCTTCCATACCTAACCCTAACCCTAAAGAAAAGGGGCGCACAAAATTCATCCCGCCTACCATCCAGCAAGTGGAAAAATTCGCTTCCGAGTACAAGTTAGAAAAATCTGGTTCATGGCCAATACGAGAATTTGATCCCGAAGCGTTTCACGACCACTACGTGGCCAATGGATGGAAGCAATCAAACGGAAATCCAATCAAGGACTGGAAAGCCACAGTACGCAGCTGGGGACGTCGAGATTTCGGTAAGCCGGTCGAAGTCGACACGGCAACAAGGATTTGACCATGAATCAGAATTACGAAAAGGCAGTCATTGGTTCGATCCTGCTCGAACCGGCAGTCATGGATACGGTAGCGACCACGATATCGTCGGCAGACTTCATCGATTCCGAACTTGGCGAGTTTTTTGGCTTGCTGAAAGATCTTGCCGACATCAAGCGTCCGATAGATGACTTGTTGTTGCTTCAAACGGAGGTGAAGCGCCGAGAGTTGTCGATCTCGAATGCCTGCATTGTTGAATTGTTTGCGAGAGTTCCAAACGCTCACAACGCGAAATTCTACGCCGAGAGCGTCAGAGAAGCCGCCAGACTTCGCAAATTGTCTTTGTTGGCAGACATGATCAAAGATCAAACCAACGTCCCAGGAGCCAATAGCGGAGACATCGCGGACTATGTCGAAGCGAAAATCAAGTTGATGGATTCGGCGAACAAGATCGAAATCAGCGATGCGGCAACTGTTGTCCAGCAATACGACTACCAAGAACAGGCATCGGGCAACACGATCTACACGGGAATCGAAAAACATGACCGCTATTTCGGTGGATTCACTGGTGGCGAATTGGTTTTGATCGGGGCCAGACTCGGGACCGGCAAAACGGCACTCGGTTGGCAGATCGCTATCCACAACGCCCAACGCGGTCGACGGTGTTTATTCGTCTCGTTGGAGATGAACAGCAATCAGTTGCTTCAACGCCATCTCGCATCCGAATTGCAAATCGACTCAATCAAAGTCATGGAGAACAGATTGACGCCAGACGAGCGGGACGCGATCGCAGCGGAGAAAAACCGATTCGCTCAATACCCGGTCTCGATCTTTTCGCCGCCATCGGCAACAGCCAAGCAGATCGCGGCAGCGGTCAGGCTCATGTCTGGACGCGGGATTGATCTGCTGGTCGTGGATTACATCCAGTACATCCGCCCGAACAAGTCACGCGAGCGGCGACAGGCGGAACTCGAGGAAACATCGAAGCAGCTTAAAGAGGTCGCCAGGGAACATGAAATACCAGTGGTAGCACTCTGCCAGTTGAACCGTCAGGCCGATGAATCCAAGGCACCCAAGGTCTCGCACATTGCCGATAGCGACAACCTTGGACGCGATGCAGACCGGGTTCTATTGCTTCATCGAAGACAGGACTCAACCGATTTGAGAGTGGCAAAACATCGGTACGTTGCCGACAACGCAGCGATCGAGTTGCAGTATCGGCACGGCAGATTTGAGGAGCCAGGAACGGACTGGACGCCGTGAGTTAAGCGGGACAACAGACACACTTTTTCAACACGCAGGATTTCAAATGAATTTAACCATCAACCCGATCTGCCAGCATGGCAAAGAGATTTTCGACCTGATGCACCAAAGAACCGGAGCTTCGGAAGGCCAAGTGTTTCTAAGCGGATTCGAGTCCGGCATGCGGTTCGATCGCACCAATGGGTCGCACTTGTTCAACGCAGGCTGGCGGCTCGGGTTTCGTTTGGCCTGCGAGAAGCTGGAGAAACAGAAGGACGGTCCTATCAAAAGCGAGCTCGAACAGTCTCTGCAACCAGAACCGATCACGGTAGCAAAGATTCAGTGGCCTAGTTTGGCAGCCAACCAAATCATCGAGGCGTCGACTCAGTCTGGCGTGAGCATGGCCAACCTTGAAATGATTGCGCTGTTCGGAATTCTCTTTGAGAAGTTCAACGTCGAGTATGACGGTTGTCTGTCATCGAGAGGGGAGTAGGGGGGGCTCAAATATTCTGACGTTTTCGGCATAGCGTAGACCGAGGGCGGGCGCGCACATTTTTTGAGCATTTTTTAGGGGGGGGGGTCAACCCATTTCAACTTTTGGAAAGTCCGATCGTCTGTAAAGCCTGCCCAACATATTTTTTTTCAAAAATCTAAAGTTGTCGTAGGCGGCGTCTTAGTTTCATACGTCGCCTTTGTTGATTGAGCCAAGGCCCGGCTCCGTTTGGAGCCGGTTCCTTGGTGAGACACTAAAAAAAAGGCCAATCAAGAGCAGCCACGCCCAGTCGTGTTTCCTCAGCACCGCGCCCAGTCGCGAGCAAATGGCGAAATTCCAATTTCACTTTTTGCGAAAGACAGAAGAATGAGTTTTGAAAATATGACATCCCTTGCGGATCTTCATGAAGAGCGGAACAAAGTTTTCGCGCGAATGTCCACGATGCGAGACACGTTTAAAAGTCGTGGCGATCAATCCAGAGGTCAGCCAGGGCAATGGAAGGGCGACGAAGCCGAACAGTGGTCGAAGTTAAACGCCGATTTTGACAGCATCACTCAGCGAATGGATAAACTCCGCGACTCCAATTCGATTCGCCGGCACTGGGAAGACGGACGCGAACAACAACGTCGAAACGACATCAATCGAGGCGGCGGACCAACCCAAGAAACTCGCGATCTGGCGTTCCAAGGTTGGCTCTGTTCCCAGATGGACGGCGACATTGGCGACCGTCAACGTGAAGCGATGGAAGAAGTGCGACTTTCTCCAACAAAGTCGCGACTGTCGATTCCTCTAAGCGAGTCTCGTTCATTCCGGCAGATGCAAAGTGTCGCTCGAAGTGTCAACCGCGCCGACATCAAGTCGACTCTCGAAAAGCGAGCGATGGGATCCACAGCCACCAATGGTGCCGAGTACATTCCTGAAGGCTTCGTTGAAATGATCGAGATCAACCAGCTGGCATTCTCGGGAACGATGCAAGCCTGTGACATCATCCGGACGAACAGCGGTGGTGATTTACCATGGCCGACGATGGATGACACCAGCAACAAAGGTGCATTGGTTCAGGAATCGGCGTCGATCGCGACCGATACCGATCCAACGACTGGGAACGTCACAATGAAGGCGTTCAAATTCACGTCGAAAGCCGTTCTGGTTCCCTACGAATTTCTCGAGGATGCCGCACTTGCTCCAGATCTTCAGACTGTGTTGGCTGAAGCGTTGGCCGAAAGGCTTGGTCGGATCAAGGAGCAATACTACACGACAGGGACCGGCAGCGGCGAGCCTCAGGGTATTGTCACTGCTTCGGTTCTTGGGCTTACAGCTGCATCGGCAACCGCGATCACCGCCGACGAAGTTATCAAGCTCGAGCATTCGGTTGATCCAGCCTACCGGAACGAAGCAGGCTACATGATGCATGATTCAGTCATGCTTGCCGTTCGATTGCTGAAAGACGCCAACGGCCAGTATTTGTGGCAACCAGGTCTCAAGGATGGTGTTCCGGATCGTCTCAATGGTCGGCAAGTTTGGGTCAACCAGGAGATGGAAGGGACATTGGCCGCAAGCAACAAGGTGATGTTGTTCGGGCAGCTCACCAAACACAAGTTGCGTGAGGTCAACGTGCTGCGGCTGTACCGCCTTGTTGAACGATACCGCGACAATGACCAAGACGGCTTTGTTGCGTTCTGTCGTGGCGATTCTCGCCTTCTCAACGCAGGCACCGCGCCAGTTAAACATTTGGCGTTGGCTGCTTCGTAGTCGTCAAAAACTGAAACGGAGTCAACCGATTTGGTTGGCTCCATTCTCTAATTGAAAATCAACCGATGGCAGTAATCACAAATCTTGACGTCAACCTTGTAGCCCATACCAAACGGTTCGGCCAATCGGTTTGGTTTGTCTCTCAATAACTTTGACGTAGCAAACGTTGAAATGGCAGCGGATTCTTTCGCAAAGGCCAAGTTGTTTGCAGATGGTCTCCTTCAGCAGATCGCGGTTAACGCCGCGCCGATCTTGACGGCCTTCACCGATATGGTCATCGAGGGCGCAGATGCATTTGGCGGTTTGAGCTCGATCGTTGAGACGAGTTTTGCCGTTCTGGCGGAGGGTTTCGCAATGGGCATCGACGGATTCAATCTGATGCTCGGTGCAGGCAAGATGTTTACGTCGGCCATGTTGGTTCAGTTTCAGTTGATTGCCCATGCAATCGAAAAGATACAGGACGGTCTGAATTACATCGCAGGAACCGATATCGATCTGGGAATCTCAGACGTTGTCGATTTTTTGGACGAGCAAGTTGAGAAGGGATTCAAGGAGGGGTCACAACAGTTTCAAGATGGTTTCAAAGGAACAGGCGGCCAGGCATTCCGCGATCGACTGGCTGAGATCAACAATCGTGCTTTTAAGGACGCACTCGAGAAATCCAAACCACCAGAGCCACCGACATTGCCACCGATTCCAACGGTTCCACAGAAATCGATTGGTGAAACGTTTCAAACACTGACGTCGAACTTCTTCGATTCACTGGCGACCCAAGCAAACAAATTCGAACCGGCAAAGATCGAACCAACTGAGACGAAATTGGCCGG
This sequence comes from Planctomycetota bacterium, assembly GCA_038534355.1. Classification (GTDB taxonomy): domain Bacteria; phylum Planctomycetota; class Planctomycetia; order Pirellulales; family Pirellulaceae; genus Mariniblastus. The sequence goes on along the minus strand of JBCAWX010000033.1, from coordinate 16,789 downwards.
CGCAGTATCCCTCGGCAACGCCCAGTCAACGATCAACTCTCTCACGAGTGGCAACGGAACAATCAAGGCGTTGAAAGTGCAAACGGAGGAACTCCAGCAAGCGAATTCGTTGTTGCAGATGCTTCTAACTCAAACGACCAAGCTCGTTGGAAAACCCGAGTCAGAGCAAGTGTCGCTTTGATGTACTCGGTTCATCCGTTATCCGGTTTGAGAAAATCAGCGCATGGAAGAATACCAACCCCTTGTCACCAAAACGCCGTGGACCGGCGAAGTTATTGATCAGGTTTACTTGCCACCTGAAAAAGAGATCTACGCGAGAGCGGCAGAGATTCGCAACCAGAGGCCATTGGATCGCGATTCTGGACCGAAAATGCCGACAACGGTATTTGATGAGGTTGTCGAATTAGCCCGGGAGAGCTCGCCCTGTATCGGTACAAGACGCGGATAATGTCCAAGATTGCAATGCTTGCAACGAATGGGACCACAAAACTCATTATCGGAAATCCGATATTGGATCTAGTCGTTTCGATATGACAGAGTCGACACGTGAGCTGGTGATAGCAATGGCAAGGTTGCAAGGTTGGGTAGATTTGACACAATGAGGGCTCCTAACGACTAGCCCTCACTCAATGCGGTTTCATTTGTCGCAGAGTGTTGAAGTTTCCAAATGACTAGCAACTAAGAAAAAAGTGGAACACATTGGACCCGATGATCACCATAAGATTATCAGCCTGCTAGTCGGGCTGGAGGGTTGGTTAAGCAGTGTGTTCCGCTTTTTGCTTTGCTTGGTCATCGACCAGGCGGAAAGGTGCGACCATGAGCACCGAGCTATTTACGTCCCCGAAATCAGTCGGAGAACTGCGGGACATTCTCAACAGTTTGGCATTGACCGAACGAGCTAAGAAGTTTGCCCTCGCAATTGCATGGGCCTATCCGGAAGTCTTCCAACGCCTTCGACGCATCAGCCGTTTGAAGCTCGAAGACTGGAATCATGACGACATCGTGGCCGCTCGAAAAGAGTTGATCTACGCAGGAATTTTGCACAAGTCGAACAACGGCAAATCGGTGTCGTTTCGTAAACCTTCGCATTCCTCAAAGCCGCCATCGGCTCGATGCGTCTATTGTGATCTTCGCATCAGTGGTCCCTCGATGACCGTTGATCACGTGGTGCCATTGTCACGTGGTGGAAGTGATATTGAATCTAATCGGGTTTGGGCATGCAGAACATGCAACCAATTCAAAGCCGACAGGACGCCCGCAGAGGTCGCGTTGATGTTTGCCGACTATCGCAAGCGAGTCAGGCCGATCGAGCGTTTGACGGCATGGCAGCGGTTCAGGTTGGCTCTTGTTGCAATGGTGGCGTTCTGCATGGAGGTGATCCGATGAAAAAGAGAAAACCATCCGACGATGTTATGCAAACTGTTTCTGAGTTCCTCGTTGATATCTTGCTTGGTCGCGTTTCGGAGCATTCGAGTTTCGAGCTTGGTTGCTTGGAAAACGACGATGCCACGTTGAGCGATGTTGCATCGTTCGCACATGATCAATTGCCAATCTTGGCGATCCGTTGCCACATCATCAACGAAGAAGCGAGGACAGACGAAGAAACATATTCGATGTACCGAGTCAGGACGATTCTATAGCTCGGAATTCCGATAATTAGATGCGATTTGAGCGCCGCAGTTTTCCCTTGGAATGAGCAACATTTCTGGAGAAACTTCGGCGTTTTTTGTTGAGTTAGGCGCTGCGGGGTTTAACTATGCGAATTCCCATAGATAGAAGTCCCGAAATCGGAATTCCGATTTCGGGATTGTGCCAAACCGACGAAGTCAGAATCATGATCGCACATGATCAAACTGGATTTTTCAAAGTGGAAAAAATGGCACAGCTCCGAATGAAGTCAAACGGTATTTGGGTGGCAACTATTCAGTTTGAAGGGAAACGCAAAACGATTACGTTTGGTCGGCTATCCGAGCTTGAAGCGAGTAGCAATTCTTGTCAGCTCAATCGGATGGTTGATGTGGCAAGATACGGCACACGATTGCCCATTGACGTCGCCACTTGGATTGAGACGCTTCCGAACCGCATCAAGGAACAATTGTCACAATTGGGGATACTGGGTTTCTATTCCTCAGTGATCACACTCAAAGAGCTTTTCGAGAGGTTCTTGTCGAATTACAGATCCAGTTTTGATATCGCAGAGTCAACGAAACGGCGCGTAGAAAATGCTGTTTCTCGTTTCAAACTCTTGGAGGAATGTCGGCTTTCAGATATCGAACCGAGAGTGCCGCTTGGAAGAAGGAACGCCAAACCAATCGTTTGTGATTCCACAGCTAGGATACTCATGGACTTCAATTCTTGGCAACGAAAAAACTACGCTACAGCAACTTGGTCTAGAGACAATAAGGTGTTGCGAGCAATTGGAAAATTCGCTGTTGAGCGAGGATACTGCGATTTCAATCCATTCACATCGCTACCGTCTAAGTCGATGGTCAATGCGGATCGCAATCAACATATTGAACGCGATCAGGTGTTGTCGGCGATGGACTACTGTCTCGTTTCGGATACGCGATTGAGTTTAGCCATGGCTCGTTTTGCGGGCATGCGAACTCCAAGTGAACTTAGAACGCTCAAGTGGGAACATGTTGATCTTGATCGCGGTCAGCTCGTTGTTTTGGATAGCAAGAAAAAGCGATACCGAGTGATGCCGATATTTGACATTGTGCGTGACGAATTGAACCGCCAGCGAAGTCACAGCGGTGATAGTCAGTATGTTGCCAGCAAGTTGTTTCGCGACAACTCCGATTCAGATAATTACAACCGGATAAAGAAAGCAATCCGTAGGTCTGGTCAACTTTGCTGGATGCGGCTTCGTCAAAACTTGCGGTCAAGCTGTGAAAACGATCTGCTTGAGATTTTTCCTGAACGCCTTGTAGCAGAGTGGGTCGGCCACTCCGTCGGCGTCTCACGAGACCACTACCAGAAACAACGAGACAAGACCTACAAAGACGCGATTCTCGTAGCAAGAGAAATTGGGATTTAACATTACCAGCCCTGAACATGCGCTGCCGAAATACGCTACGCTAAAAGCGTTTTTTTTCAAGGAGCAACTAATGAACGCGAGCAGCGAATCGAAATCGCAGTTTTGGGCAAACTGCGCAACAGTAGTTGGGGTGTCTTTTGGTTTGATTGGATTGGCGATCACATATTGGCAAATACAAACCAATATCCATCAATACTTGAATCCAGACCCGTTGGCATCTGTGCGCGTGGATGTGACTTGGGAAAAAGCAGCTAGCAAGATTGAATCAGAGCAAGCGGACGAAACGGAAAGATTCTACGCATGGGTAAGGGTCAACAATGACAGTCCACGGTCAGTTTTGTTCCATTCGGTCGAATTCTCGGCAGGTGAAACCACGATAAAATGGCCCTTGAGACCGGAGGATGAAATTGAAGGGGCTGCCGGAAGTATCTATGCAAAATTCAGCTGGCAAACTGGAAAGGGCATTTCGCCGGATAAATCCGAAAATGGTGCAGCCGTAGAAATCAAGGTGGTCATCTTTTATCGAGGTAAGAAGAAGACCTTCGAGGGAAAACTAGAACAAGAAAACGAACGAGTATACCTGGATGACCTGGATGAAGAGTAAAGGTAGTCAAGCTCGAGTGCCGAGTCAGAGCACAATGATACCGGGGCGACGGAGGAATCGGAGATGAGTAGGTCCAACGGAGAATGTGTTTACTGTGGCCAGATGGGACGCCTGACGTCTGACCATGTAATACCAAGGTGTGTTTTTCCAAAGCCTCGACCTCAAGATATGCTTACGGTCAGGGCCTGCAACGACTGTAACAATCAGAAGTCAAATCATGATGATTTTCTTCGCGACCTATTAGTTACCGACTTATTCGGTGCCGAAAGCGAACCAGCCAAAAAACTATTTGACAAGGTTCAACGCTCCTTTGGTCGAGATCAGTCGCTCATGCAAAGGACAATGGAGAATAGCAAAATCGTCGACGTACCGATGCCAGATGGCGAATCGATTTCAGCAGACGCTGCCAAATTTGGGTTGGATCGGGCAAACGAGATGTTGACATTTATTGTTAAAGGTCTGTACTTCAATGTAGTCGGCTCAAGGTTGCCGCCAGAATCAATATTTAACTTCTCGAGATTATTACCTACTGATATGTTTGAAAACCTCAAACGAATCGAAGAGCTTAAACCATCTAGGTTCTTGATTGGCGATGGTGCGGTGTTCGATTGTATTTATGTAACAGGCCGAGACGGAATCTCGTTATGGATTCTTCAGTTCTTTGGCTCGGTTTGGTTTCGAATAATGACAGGCCCACCGGGTCTGAAAATGCCGCGTAACAAGAGGCCACCCTGGGAAACCTAGTTATGACAAATGAGAGCAAATATGATCAACCCCCGCCCGAAGCGTTTGCAGAAGCTTGATATTGTATTCAACTGGAATTTGGATGACTCCGCCTTGGACAATCAACCCATGCTTTACTTTCTTTAAGTCTTCAGTCAACTTTCCACCTGCATGAGCGAAGGAATGACGAGTCAGTCGAGCAATATTCAGTTCTGAGTTTCCCCAACATTTTCCAAACCCATCATCACCGCCAAAGTGTTCTTTAATCAATGGATTGATCTGTTTTTTGTTGCTCATTCGAAGAGACGCTGATCCGGATAGCTCTTTAAGAACATCTACGAGAAAACACTCGTAAGCGTTGTAGTAGGCCACAAAGCAAACTCTTTGCGAACTGTATAGCATCATTGGGAATGACGGATCATCATGTGCTAGGAAGTCCTTCCAAAGCCGGTCGCGATTGATTTCAATTTTCAATTGATCCGACGTTGATTGTACCTCAAACGTGACTTTCTTAATTGCACTAATGATCTTCTCAAAAAGGACATCGTTGCCAGCCAGCTCGGGAACAAGTTCAAGAATTTGCTGGTTGATCAAACTGGCTTTGGCTTCGCAAGCAAATTTGGTTGGTGAGGCATTGGAGTAGGCATTCATATAGTCTGCGAGCCAGTCAATGATTTTTGCAGGCATTGCACCAGTGATCGCGATTGCCCTCCATTCTGCCAGTAGAGAAAAAAGCGCGTCGCCCAGTGCTGGGTTGGCTTCCATCGAATCAAATTTCCGTTGCATCCAATCGCTCGAAAGCTGCATTTCATAATGCTCTCGCACAACTGAAACTCGAACTTTTTTCAACGGCTCTTCCTTCTGAGATTTCATTGCTATTTCACTACTGGATTTATTCAACTACTACCGGATTTATTCCCGACTACCGGTTCTATTGAATCAGAGACTTGCACTGCGAGTAAGGTTCGGTACGATAAAAAGCGACATAGGCGATCATGCTGAGTTATCTTTTCAATTCTGGGGGTGTAGAGGTCGCTGGTTCGAATCCAGTCAGCCCGACTTCTTCTTTTCATTGAAAAACGCCGAGAATTCGAGCATTTTCAACCGTTCCAACATTGGAGCGTGCGGCAAAGTCAGCCGAGCAAATTGGGTGACGTACACAGTTTGCCAACGTTGGACGAACTGCACCCCTGAAACGTGGACGCTCTCCTAATTCGTCTTCGTTCCTCTAACACAAGGCAGCTGGCAAAACCAGAGTCAGCATTTGGCGCAAGACTCACGATCTGGGTGAGCATTGAGAGGCAGTTTCGATTTGCCCAAAGTATCTACTCGATTGCGCGTCCCCTACTTTGGATGTTATCGGGGAAATGCTTGATCCAATTCTTTGAAAATGCAAATCCGGAAGAGGACGATAAAGAACAGCGTCCAGTCATCTAATTGCCCGAAAATGGAAGAAGCCCGGAGCCTGTTGACAAGCTGAAAGCGGACGGAACTCAAACTCGTTGAGCAAACAATCATTGCCACACACGACGAAACGACATCCGATCCTGTTTGGTTTTCGATTGTTGAAAGTGTTATACTGCACCCCGGCTAGTGCCAGCGCGCAAATCGCGGGAGTGTCCAACCTGCTTGCCAGCTTTTGATTTGGACGCATTTAGGACGAATGCAGCGTTGATGACAACCAACTTTTCGCAAACCGCGGCCTACATCTGGTCGTTGGCTGATCTTCTACGAGGCGACTTCAAGCAGTCGCAGTACGGTAGGGTGATTCTGCCGTTGACGCTCCTTCGACGCCTCGAATGTGTCTTGGAACCGACCAAACAAAAAGTCCTGAAGCAGGTTGAAAAACTTAAAGGCAACAAGGCGCTTGAAGAAAAGGCCCGTGAGAAATTCCTGCTCAAGGCTGCCAAGCAATCCTTCTACAACACCTCCGCGATGGACCTGTCCAAAATGGGCAGCTCTGACATCAAAGCCAATCTGCTCAACTACGTTGAAAGCTTCTCAGCCGACGCCCGCGAGATCTTCGAGCACTTCAAGTTTTCTGAATTCGTCGGCGACCTGCAGGACGCGAACCTGCTGTTCAAGGTGGTTGAAAGGGTTCGAAAAACCGACCTCAGCCCCGAAGCCATCTCCAACCACGACATGGGTCTCGTCTTTGAGGAGCTAATCCGCAAATTCGCCGAATCCAGCAACGAAACCGCTGGAGAACACTTCACGCCGCGTGACATCGTCCGGCTGACCACCTCGCTGGTCTTCATGGAAGACAACGACGCCCTCACCGAACCGGGCATCATCCGCACCATCTACGACCCCACCGCCGGAACTGGCGGCTTCCTTTCCAGCGGCATGGAATACGTCCACGAGCTGAACCCCGAAGCCGTCATGCGAGCCTTTGGGCAGGAACTGAACCCCGAGAGCTATGCGATCTGCAAAGGCGACATGCTGATCAAAGGCCAGGACGTCAGCCGCATCAAACTGGGCAACACGCTCAGCGACGACCAACTGTACGCCGACCGATTCGACTACATGCTCTCCAATCCGCCCTTCGGCGTCGACTGGAAGAAAGTCGAAGGCACCATCAAAGACGAGCACAAACTGAAAGGTTTTGACGGACGCTTTGGACCGGGGCTACCGCGAGTCAGCGACGGATCGCTGCTGTTCCTGATGCACCTGATCAGCAAGATGCGAGACTACGACGCCTCAAAAAATCAGCCGCAGGGCGATAGCCCCGGTTCATCGACCAAAACACAACCGGGGCTATCGCCCAAACGGCTAAAAAGCTCGGGTGCGAAAACCGGCGGACGCATCGGCATCATCCTCAACGGATCGCCGCTGTTCACCGGCGGCGCGGGCAGCGGTGAAAGCGAAATCCGGCGATACATCCTGGAAAGCGATCTGTTGGAAGCCATCGTCGCGCTGCCGACCGACATGTTCTATAACACCGGCATCGCGACCTATGTGTGGATTCTGTCCAACAAGAAAGAGCAAGAGCGACGCGGCAAAGTCCAACTGATCAACGGCGTGCATCTGTATCAAAAGATGCGTAAAAGCCTGGGCAGCAAGCGGCAGGAGATTGGCGAAGACGACGTCCGACTGATCACGCAAACCTTCGGCAACTTTGAAGCCGTCGAAAGTTACCGCCTGGACAAAGCACCGGACGAGAAATCCAATCGCGGGCGTCAGTCTTCAGTCAAGAAGAAAGCTGAGAAAAAAACGTTCGGCAGCAAAATCTTTGCCAGCCACGAATTCGGCTATCGGCGCATCACGATCGAGCGACCGCTGCGTCTTTCGGTCCAGTTCACCGACGAGCGAGTCGCCACGCTCCGCTTTGAAACCCGCAAGCTCAACGCACCCATGCAGAAGGTCTACGAACAATTCCCCGACTGCTTCCCCGATGATGTTCGTAGTACCGGCTTTAGCCGGAATCCATCCGAGCCGCCCCAAAGCGGTACTACAAACACCTACGGCGACCTCTCCACCGTCGAAGCCGAAATCCGAGCCATGGTCAAAGCCGACTTTGCCGACCTAAAGGAAAAGCAAATCAAAGACCTGCTCGACCCCAAAACATGGACGGACCAAAAAGAACTGCTCGACAAAGCCATTAAGCTGCAAGCCGCGATCGGCACCGACCAGCACGACGACTATAACGCGTTCGAGGCCACGTTGAAGCAAGCCATCGAGGAATCAGGCGTCGAGTTAGACGCGAAGCAGAAAAAGCAAATCATCGCCGCCGTCAGTTGGACCAACTCCGACGCCGAGCCGGTCATCAAGAAAGTGCTCGGCCGCGCTCCTGAGCCGATGGGCGATAGCCCCGGTTCTTCCAAGGGCATCGCACCGAAACCGGGGCTATCGCCCAAACGGCTAAAAGTTGTCGAACCCGATCCAACCTACGGAACGTTCGAGTATGCAGGCCAGATCGTCAATTTTCAGCCCGACAGCGACTTGCGAGACAACGAAGACGTGCCGTTAACCGCTGACACCGCACGCGGGGCAAACGTGGACGCGGTCAACGAAGCGTATTTTCACAAGGAAGTCGCCCCGCACGTGCCGGATGCGTGGATCGACAAAGGCAAAACCGACGAGCAGGACGAGCAAGTCGGCATCGTCGGCTACGAGATACCGTTCAACCGACATTTCTACGAGTACGAACCCCCGAGGCCGCTGCAGGAGATCGACGCCGAGTTGGATGAACTGAGCGGCGAGATCATGGAGATGCTGCAGGAGGTTCACTCGTGAGCAATGGAAGACTTTGCACGTATGATGAGTACCGATCATCGGGCGTCGAATGGATCGGTGACGTTCCCAAGGAATGGGAAGTTTTAGCAACGGCACGGGTTACCGATTTGACCACTGGCGACAGCGACACGCAGGACGCTGTAGAGGAAGGCGAGTATCCATTTTTCGTGCGCTCACCAACAATTGAAGGAAGCAACAAGTTTCTTTTTGATGGCGAGGGCGTTTTGACGTCAGGTGATGGCGCTGGTGTCGGAAAAATCTTTCACCACCACATTGGAAAGTTCGACTTTCACCAACGGGTTTACTTGTTTCACAACTTCAGGCGAGTCACCGGCAGGTATTGTTTCTACTTCCTTCGAGAGCATCTTCACCGAGTTGTTCTGGCGGGTAATGCAAAGTCAACAGTTGATTCATTGCGGCGACCGATGCTTCGCATGTTTCCGATTTGCCTGCCTTCCGTGGAAGAGCAGGAAACCATCGCCGAGTTCCTGGATTACGAGACGGCGAAGATTGATGCGTTGATTAAGAAGCAGCAGCAGCTCATCGCCTTGCTCGGGGAGAAACGTCAGGCCGTCATCAGTCATGCGGTCACCAAAGGCTTGAACCCCAACGCCCCCATGCGAGATTCCGGCGTCGAGTGGTTGGGCGAAGTGCCGGAGCATTGGGAAATAACGCGATTGAAGTATGCGATGTCGCCCAAACGTAATGCATTCGTAGACGGCCCATTTGGAAGCAATCTCAAATCCGAACACTTCGTAGACGACGGAACTGTCTTCGTAATAGAAAGCGGCTTTGCAACAAGCGGCCAACTAGACGAGTCGAAGTTAAAACGAATCAGCGAACAACACTTTGCCACAGTTTCTAGAAGTGAAGCTTGTGAGGGTGACATTATCATTGCCAAGATTGGAGCCCGTTATGGCATGTCGTCCATTCTGCCAAAGCTAAGCTCAAAGGCACTCGTGTCGGGCAACTCTTTGAAATTAACCATGGACTCAGAAACGATGAACGTCGAATACGCTCATGCTTTTCTACAAGTCCTAAAAGCATGTGCCGCGATGGACGACGACGTGAATGTGACTGCTCAGCCAGCTTTATCGCTCGGCGGCCTCAAAAAGATATTGTTCTTGCGCCCGCCACTCGACGAACAAGCAGCAATTGTCGCTCAACTTGCCGAACGCAAAGGCAAGCTCGATGACTTAATTGACTCTGCGTTGCTATTGTCGGAAACACTCCGCGAACGCCGCACCGCACTCATCTCCGCCGCCGTCACCGGCAAGATCGACGTGCGTGGCTGGAAGCGTCCTTCCGCAGTTCCCAAAAAAAAATCCGAAATGGAGGTCGCATGAACGCTGACTCCAAACAAGGCGGGGTCAGCTAATGGCTAAGCGAGGACCGAGACGCCCCAGTTTGAATGCTACGCCGCTTTGGTCGCATCAAGAGGCTGCAATCCAGACGATCCGTCGCTATCTCACCGCGTTTGGGCAATATGATTCCATCGGTTCGTCTCTCATTCATATGCCAACGGGCACCGGCAAGACTGGCGTGATCGCTTGTGCGTCGCATTTCCTGCAGAATGCCGGTTGCGTACTCATCCTTTGCCCTCGGATCGCGCTCAGAGATCAGCTCGATCGCGAGGTGTCGGGCCGGTTCTTTACGAAGCTCGGATTTACAGACAATCTTCCCAAGACAGTTCATAACGTAAAGAAGACTTTTCCGAACATCGACGATCAGGATTACCCATCGTCGATCATCGTGATGACCATTCAGATGCTCTATAGCATCCGTAAACGATTCAACAGGGACCCTACAAACAACCCGCTCTTCCAAAAACTCTGCGATAACGTGGATTTGATCGTTGTCGATGAAGGCCACTACGAACCTGCCCTGATGTGGCGTGATGCTATTCGTGCGATTCAGACTCCTCGGCTGATCTTTACCGCAACGCCATTCCGAAACGACTTGAAGATTTTCGACGTCAATTTCGACCACTCCTACAGCTACACTTTCGTCAACGCTGTGCGCGACAGAACGATTCGCCGAGTAGAGTTCCACGATCGGCAACCATGTGCCACGCCGGATGACTTCGTCGCAGATGTGCTTAACGCATACGATCAACTTTTCCCAAATCCGGTTAACAGTCCGCCACGCGCAATCATTCGTTGCGACTCGCATGCGGAAATCCGTCAGATTGGCCAAGCACTTGAACAAGCAAATCGGAGTTATGTACTGATTCACGAGAATTTCTCAAACGATCAGAACGTTCCAACTGAACGAAAATCAGTTCCTGATCCAAATGACGAAGATGCGATCTTCTGGGTTCATCAGTTCAAGTTGCTGGAAGGCATCGACGATCCGAGGTTCCAGCTCCTTGCGATGCACAAAGAGTTCCGCAACGCTCGCGAGATAATTCAACAGGTCGGGCGAGTGCTTCGGAATCCAAGGCGACTAACAAACCAAATCGGTTACGTCCTTGATCACAGCGAAGGTCGCCAAAAAGAACTGTGGGATGGATTTCTGGAGTTCGACAAACTGCTTGAAGACGAAGGGATTGAGGCCGCCGACTTTGGCTCAAAGATTTTGGAGGCAATTCAAGCCGCGCAACCAGATGTCGTCTATTTGGACCGCCGATTCCGAACTGGCTTCAAGCTGGATGAGATCAACCCCGCAGAAGAGTTAATGCTCCCGTCTACAGTGAACGTGTTTAAGAAGCCCGCTAACTTCGGTTTGGGGGCGCTGATTAACGTGCTCACAGAGGAGTACCACCAGCAAGATCGTGACGTTCGCCATGTCACGGTTGGTGGCACAGAAGTCTTACTGTATTTGACGATCCGAAACTCACCTTTGCTCAGGTCAAAGGCATTTATTGAATGCAAACTCGGAGTCACGATTTTACATGAAACGGGTGACTACCTTTGTTTTTATGACAGTAGTGGTGGCGTTCCTTCTGTCGCGGATGACCACATCGTCCCTGTGCCCAAACCGGAGCTTCAAAAGCTGTTTCGCAAATCGGACAAAACCTATCTGTCAGCAGTGAGCCTTTCCAACTCGAATCTCGGACCAAGTGCAATACGCGCGCGGTCATACTCTGCGGCGAAGATTGAAAACACAGTTCCCGGATACGACGAGTATTCGTTCATTTGTAGAACAGCGCTTGGCTACTCTCAGGAAAACGGCACGCTGGTTCGACGATATGTCGGCTTTGGCCGTGGCAAGATTACGGACGCATCAGGAGACCGCCTCGACTTCACCGACTATCTGACTTGGTTGGGCGCAGTCACCGATGTCTTGTCGGGGAATCGAAACTCGATCACTTCGTTTGCTCGATTCGCAACCCACGTTGCAGAACCAAACGATCCTTCGCCGCAGAATGTGCTTGTTGATGTGAGTGAGGTTGAAACCTTGTTCACAACGCTCGACGTTCCGGGCGTGACGGCTGGTGAGCCAATTGAGATTGAGGATACCTGTTGCGAGGTGACGAACGGAAACTTCTCGTTGTCAGCAAACGGTCGGCAATGCAATGCAACGATCAGGTATGACTCGGATCGTGGACGCTATCGAATCGAATCATCTGATCTTGAGACGCTCTATCACTCTCAAGAAGCTGGACTGTCGCGGGGACTGGTCAGTTACCTGAACAACCAACAGTCGATGCGAGTAATTCCAAGTTCGCCAAATTTCTTCTACACACTGGGTTCCTTTTATCACCCGGCGATTAGGTTTGGCAATCAATACGATGACGACCAGATCGGGCTACTGAAGGTCTTCAGCACGTATCAGTCGTTGGCTAATAATGGATCAGAGAAAGGTACTACTTGCCCAGCCGACGGCTCGACGTGGGAAGAAGACTCACTCTTTTACATGATTGACTATCTCGGCGAAGACTACGGGATGGAAACGTTGTTTGGTCAGCCGGAAATTCTGGTATGTGACGATATTGGTACTGAAGCAGCCGATTTCATTGCAGGGTACGAAGGCGAAAGAAGAGTTGTTTTCATTCACGCAAAAGGGAACACCAAAGACAGCCCAAGCTACTACGGCGCAAGTCCGCTCCAGGAAGTATGTGGACAAGCAACGAAGAACCTCAAGTACTTCGTGAGATATGGAGACGAGAAGCCGAAGCAGGCGACGACTTGGCACAGCCGAAATTGGTCGGGTGCAAAAGGGGTTGATGGTGAAGTCAATTGTCGCATTCGTTTGCCAGAGGCGCATGGCGAGACGGGCGACCAAATATGGAATCGTATTCGAGCGATAATTCGTGACCCAAACGCAACGCTGGAAGTTTGGCTCTTTCTCGGCCGACTGTTTTCCAAGTCACGGTTTGAGTCACAGCTTCGCAGCGCGAACCCAGCGGCGGAAGCAAAGCAATCGGCGTACTTACTGTTCGCTACGATGGCTTCTGTTGCATCAGTAGGTGCGAGACTAAAGGTGGTATGTTCACCGTGAAAGGAACTTCATGAATCCTGACTCCAAAGAAGCCGCTTTTCAACAGGACATCATCGAACAAATGGTCGCTGGTGGTTGGCAACTTGGCGATCCAGCCAAGTACGACCGCAAACTGGCTGTGTATACCGAAGACTGCCTTGCTTACGTCAAAACGACCCAGCCTAAGATGTGGGAAAAGTACGAAACTCTTTACCCGGCCAACCCCGAGCAAGCGTTCATCGATAAGCTCGCATCGCAGCTTTCCAAAGCCGATCCGCAAGCCAGCGACAAATCGCTTCGCACTTATGGAACGTTGGGCGTATTGCGACACGAATTGCGCGACAAATCGGCCAGCTTCAAAATGTGCCAGTTCAAACCCGAGCACGGTTTGAACCCGGACACGCTCGCGATGTACGAGGGTAACATCCTTCGCGTCGTTCCTGAACTCGTTTACAGTCCCTACGCGACTGCCGAACATCTGGCGGAAACAGGCAAACAAGCCAAGGCGTGGCGGATCGATCTGGTGCTGTTCGTCAACGGGATTCCTGTTGCCACGATGGAATTGAAAAGCGAATTCAAACAGGATGTCCAACGTGCAATCAAGCAATACAAAAAGACCAGGCTCCCCAAAGACCCGGAAACGAATAAACCAGAACCATTGTTGACATTCAAACGCGGCGCTCTGGTTCATTTTGCCGTCAGCCAGTTCGAAGCCTACATGACCACGCGTCTGGAGGGAGACAAGACCCGTTTCCTTCCCTTTAACAAGGGGACCAAGGATGGTGGCGCCGGCAACGATTCGCCAACCGATGCGGACTTGCACCAATACCCAACGGAATACCTTTGGAGGGAAGTTCTGGCACCGGAAAACTTGCTACAAATTATTGGCCGTTTTATTCACTTGGAAATTGAAACAGAAGAAGCCTGGGATGGCCGAAAATCCAAGAAAGAAACGTTGATCTTTCCGCGCTATCACCAATGGGATCTGGTTCGACGATTGATCAAGGCGAGTCGCGAAGAAGGACCGGGCCAAAGATATTTGGTGCAACATAGCGCTGGTTCGGGGAAATCAAACAGCATCGCATGGACCGCTCATCAACTATCTCAGCTCTACAGCGATCAAGGCAAGAAGATCTTTCAGAGTGTGATTGTTGTGACAGATCGAACCGTTTTGGACGATCAACTTCAAGATACGATTTATCAGTTCGAACATGCCGATGGTGTGGTCGGCCGAATCAACCGCGATGAAGGCCAAGGGAGCAAATCTGAGAAACTGGCCGCGGCATTGGAGAGCAGTCGACCGATCATCATCGTTACGATTCAAACGTTTCCGCACGTCTTAAAAGCGATTGAGAGTAGCGTTAGTCTGAAAGAGCATTGTTACGCCATTATCGCTGACGAAGCCCATAGTTCTCAGTCGGGGCGAACCGCCAGCCAATTGAAAGAAGTCTTGGCCAAAGACTCCCAAACGAATGATGAACCAATTACGGCAGAGGATGCGCTAGCGGCTACCGTGGAAGCTCGGAAAGGTTCGAAGAATCTCAGCTACTATGCGTTCACCGCGACGCCCAAGAGCAAAACTCTTGAATTGTTTGGTCGGTTACCGAAACCTGACCAGCCGCCAAACAAGAAAGACAACAAACCGAGGGCGTTTCATGTTTACAGCATGCGGCAGGCTATTGAAGAAGGATACATCCTGGATGTCTTGAAAAATTACACGAGCTATAAAGTCGCCTATCAACTGGCACAAAAGGTGGCGAAGCCAGATTACGAAGTCGACTCCAAAAAGGCCAAAGTGAAACTTGGGCATTGGGTTCGGCTTCACGAATACAATATTTCGCAAAAAGTCAAAGTGATCATTGAGCACTTTCGCAACACCGTGATGGGGTTGCTGAACGGGCGAGCCAAAGCGATGGTTGTTACTGGATCACGAAAAGAAGCGGTCCGTTACAAGTTGGAAATTGACAAGTACATCAAAAAGAAAAAGTACAGCCAACTTGCCTCGATGGTTGCCTTCTCCGGCGAAGTTGAATTCAGTGCTGATGATCCTAACTCAGACGGTTTGCTTGGCGAGAAGTTTACCGAAGGGAACATGAATCCCGATTTGAAGGGGCGAGATCTGCGCAAGGCTTTCGACTCTGCAGAGTTTCACATCATGATTGTCGCCAAGAAGTTTCAAACTGGCTTCGATCAGCCCAAGTTGTGTGCGATGTACGTAGACAAAAAACTGGGCGGCATTGAGTGCGTGCAAACGTTGTCTCGCCTAAATCGTAAGTTCCCGGGTAAGACGGAAACCTATGTCTTGGACTTCTATAACGACCCTGATGAGATTTTGAGTTCGTTTCAGGTCTACTATGAGACGGCTTCTTTGATCGATGTTTCCGATCCAGATTTGATTTGGGATTTGTCCAACAAGCTCAAAGCTGCGGAAATATTCCTTTCGACGGAGGTCACGCAGTTTGCGGAAGTCTTTTACATGAAGAGTAAGAGCAATGCAGCGATTGCCAATGTTTGCCGACCAGCTGTAGAGCGTTGGACGACCCGGTACCGATTAGCGATGGCCGAATTCGAAAAGCAAAAGAAACTCTTTGACCACGCCAAGAAATTGGGGGATGCGACTTTCATTGCGAATGCGGAAATGGAGATGAAAGAAGCGAAGAAAGAGCTTGACGGCCTTGGACTCTTCAAAGCAGATTTGACAACTTTCACGCGTTACTACGAGTTCATGTCACAGATTGTCGATTACGACAGTACCGACTTGGAGAAGCTGAGTCTTTACGCTCGCCATCTCGCACCTTTACTTCGGCAAGAGTCTCCAGATGACGAGCCCATTGATCTTTCATCGGTTGACCTCAGTCACTACCGACTTTCGAAGATTAAGCAGCAAGATTTGATGCTTGTCAAAGACGGTTCGGGAGGAGTATCACCTGGTGCTCCAGGCGGTGGCAAGCCACGCAACAAGAAGGAAGAGCTGCTTTCAAATATCATTTCTCGTTTGAATGAGCTTTTCATCACCGACGGATTAACGGATCAAGATTTGATCAACTACGCCTACACGATTCGCGACAAGGTCCGAGAAAACGATAAAGTGATGGATCAGATCGCAAATAATTCTCCGGAGCAAGCATTGCTTGGAGATTTTGGCGTTGCCCTTGATGACGCCGTAATGGACAGCAGCGATGCTCACCAAAATCAGATGACTCAGTACTTGAACAGTCCTGAGATTCAGGAAAAGTTTCGGCGGATCATTTTTGATTTGCTGCTGGCGAAGTGACGGACCGAGTATCATTTGCTTTGCAGTGCTCTCAGCTCCATGACTAAAGGAACAGGATGACTACTCTCTCCTTCGCGAAACACGAAAAACTCACACTTGCCAAAGACCCTGCTTTTGATGAACGTTGGGTCCAGAGCCTCATCGAAGACGATCCATCCATTCTGGGAATCGGCGACACGATTCGTCTTTTGGATCGGGAGCGTGTTTTGCAAGGGGGCGGACGACTGGATCTGCTGCTGGCCGATGACGACAACGACCGAAGGTATGAAGTTGAATTGCAACTGGGGAAGACTGATCCTAGTCACATCATTCGGTGTATCGAGTATTGGGATCTGGAGCGACGGAAGTTTCCGGGCTACGACCATGTAGCGGTGATTATCGCAGAAGATGTGACCACCCGTTTTCTGAATGTCATGAGGTGGTGCTGGTTTAGGGGGCCACGCGGGGCCTAAAATGGGCGTAGCCCAAGGAGCCTCAAAGATGCCACGGA